>CANRJB010000005.1 GCA_947630845.1 uncultured Clostridia bacterium | reverse complement strand
AGATTACCTCATACCTTTTGAGCCGAGTTTAACCTCGGCTCTATTTTTTTACCCACGGGATTGGTTGGCGCTTACCATTTTTTTAATTTTCCAGCATTTGCATAAATCCCGTCACACCGGCATAGTATGAAGCAGAAACATTGGAAAGGAAGTGCCGGTCATGAAAGCATTGGATAATCTGAAGGCAGTGTTGGAATATCTGCCGCAGTCGGTGCGGCGCAATCTGCAAAATCTGCCGGAAAGCCGGCTTGCCCGGGTTCAGGAGATCCGTCTGCGCAGCAACCGACCGGTGGGTATTGCTGAGAACGGAAGGGAACAGTTCCTCACCCCGAACGGCAGCCTCACCACCCAGCCATCCGCTGCACTGACAATCAGTCAGGATGACATCGCAAGATCATTTCAGGCAGTTGTTTCCTATTCTGTCTACAGCCATGAACAGGATGTTGCAGAGGGATTTGTAACGATCCGGGGCGGATGCCGTGTGGGTATCTGCGGGACAGCGGTAAGACAGATGGAGCGCATCCAGAATCTGCGGAATATCAGCGGCTTGAATTTCCGCATAGCCGGAGAGTATCCCGGAACGGCATCTGCTGTCTGGCGGCAGATCGGACAGGCAGGGAGTATTCTTGTTGCAGGACCTGTTGGCAGCGGAAAAACCACCTTTCTGCGTGATCTGAGCAGACTGATCGGCAATATGTACCGTACCTCGCTGATAGATGAGCGTGGGGAACTGGCAGCAGTGATGCGTGGCATTCCACAGAATGATGTGGGAGTGATGACGGATGTTCTGGATGGTTATCCGAGAGCTGCCGGCATTCTGACAGCAGTGCGTGTGTTATCGCCGGACTATATCATTACCGATGAGATCAGTACAATAGATGATGCTGAAGCCATACTCAGGGCAAATGGGTGCGGAGTAGAATTTGCGGCATCCATACATGCAGGCAGTATTGATGATCTGAAACACCGCACGGTTTTGCAGCCGTTGCTTGAGGCGGATGTGTTCCGGTACTGTGTGCTGTTGGCAGGAAGCGGAAGGGTGGGGACGCTGCGCCGTTTGCAGACGCCATGAAGCTGACAGGAATCATCTGCATCATACTGGCATGTACCGGTGCTGGTATGTATGCAGCCGCAAAGCTGCGCTGCGAGGTCATAGCATATGAACGGCTGCTCTCCCTGACAGAGAGCTGTTCAGCCTATATCCGCTGTCAGAGTCCGGAACTGGACGAGCTGCTGTACACGCTGTCTGCGCAGCCATCTTTCAGACAGTTTGATTTTTTGCGGGCAGTATGTGAAAGGCTGTCACCCGGAATACCGCCATCGGGAATCTGGAGTGATGCAGTCTATGCGGATGCATCTGTGCCGAAGGGAGCAAAGGAGATCCTGTGCAGTCTTGGGGAGGTGCTTGGTACGACGGATATCTCCGGACAGCTTTCTGCAATTGCTCTGCACAGCTCACGTTTACAGAGAGCCGCATCCGAATCAAGAGAACGTTACCGGCGGCAGGGCAAGCTTTACAGGGCATTGGGAATACTTGGCGGAGCAATGATCGCAGTGCTGCTCCTATAATATCGATTTCTGATATGCACTTCCTATTACCCTACCCCGATAGGAAGATAGGAGAATGCCTGCTTTGCAGGCTGTGATTCTCTGCGTCGGCTATCGTTCTATTGACTTTGTCGACAGAGAATCAGTATGAAACAGCGGCAGAGTATGTCTGCGAAAATCAGGAAGATCCGTATCACAACGGCAGGGAGGGTAAAAAGAAATGGATATCGACCTCATATTCAAGATTGCCGGGACAGGCATCATTGTCGCTGTGCTGAACATCGTACTGAAAAAGGCAGAGCGGGATGAGCAGGCGATGATGACGACGCTTGCCGGACTTGTGGTTGTGCTGATGCTTATTATCGACCAGATCGGAACATTGTTTGATACAGTAAAGGCGGTGTTTGGCTTGTGAATATGCAGACAACGACGGCTGTGTGTATCATCGGATGCATCCTGTGTCTGGTTCTGCGTGACTACCACAGACCACAGGCTGCACTGCTCGGAGCAGCGATCTGCATTGTGCTGCTGATCGGGGCAGTACCGGAGCTGAGCCGCATCATCACAACAGCATCCGGTCTTTATGCCCAGAGCAGTCTTGCACCGGAATATTTTACCGTTATCTGCAAGGCGATCGGGATCTCCTATCTGACACAGCTTGGTGCTGACACCTGCAAGGACTGTGGAGAACATGCGATCGGCACAGCTATCACGCTTTGCGGCAGGATCTGTCTGGTAGCACTGGCACTTCCACTGTTTGTGACACTGGCTGAAACTGTGTTGGGGGTGATCGGATGAAGCATCTGGCAACACTTCTGACGGTTCTTTTATGCTGTCTGACCTTCACGCATCTGACCGCCCACGCAGAGTATACATATGATGATACTTTGTCAGAGCTGTTTTCAGCAAGCGGAGCGGACGAGCTGACGGAATTTCTGCCGGAGGAATATGACCTGTCCGACCCATCCGCACTGACCTCTCTGTCTCCCAAAGATGTACTGCATCAGGTCTGGAAGATGTTTACAGAGGAATTATCAGAACCGCTGACAACGCTTGCATTGCTGATGGGTGTCATTTTACTGTCTGCCCTCGCAGACAGCTTTCGTGGGGCAGAAGATGCAGTGGGCAGTGTGTATGAGACGGTATGTGTTCTGTGTGCAGTTGGCATCGTGTCAGAGCCGGTCATCTGCGCATTCTTGCAATCGGCATCAGTACTTGAGCATACAGCGGATTTTACGCTGACTTATTCCGCTGTTTTCGGAAGCATCCTCACCGTCAGCGGCGGCATCACAACAGCAGCCGTCTATCGCAGCAGCATTGCCCTTCTCTGTGAGCTGGCGATGGAGGCAGCGACCAGACTGCTGTTTCCATTGCTGAGTATGTGTCTTGCGATGAGCATCGTGGATGCTGTCAATCCTTCGATTTCTCTGGCAGGGGTCATCAGATGTATCCAGAAGGTTGCCGCATGGATCCTCGGATTGCTGATGGCACTGTTTCTGGGACTGCTTTCGATCCAGAGCATGGTTGCTGTTTCTGCCGACAGAGCCACGACAAAGGCGGCAAAGTACATGATATCCGGTTTAGTGCCATTTATCGGCGGTGCGGTATCGGATGCCTACACGGCAGTGCTTGGAAGTATGAATGTACTGCGGTCAGGGGTAGGCATGATCGGTATTCTGGCGATGGCATCGCTCCTGCTGCCGGTGTTACTCAAGCTTGGCATTTACCGTATGCTGACATCAGTGGCAGCGGCAGCAGCGGAGCTGTTTGCCTCATCACATCTGACAAAACTATTCCGGAACATGGAGTGTGTGCTGGCAACGGGATTTTCAGCCGCAGTCAGCTTTTCTGTTATGTTTATCTTTTCCACAGCCGTCATGATGCTGCTTGGCGGCAATGTTTCAACCGGATAGGGGGAATGGCATGGAGCAGATGAAAACAGCCGTACTCAGTGCCTGTATGCTGAGTGCAGCAGTCGGCATCATCAGCCTGATACGACCCGGCAAAGCATTGGAGCGGCAGATACGGTTTCTGGTTTCCATTTTATTTGTCATCTGTCTTGCAGCACCAGTCATGCAGATCGAATTTCCGTCAGATCTTGGTGTATTTGCAGAGGAACAGGCGCAGCAGCATGAAGAAATGCTGACAGCCGGTATGGAGGAGCAGCTCCTGAAAGAAGTGACTCATTGCACGGAACAGGCACTCATTGAAAAATTGGCATCTGAGGGAATCAGTTGTACGAAAATGAAAGCAACATTGTATATTGATGAGGAAGAATGCATATATTGTAGTGACATCGAAGCAGAGTGCGACGACTTTGCCGGTGCATGTGCCGTGCTGGAGGAGGTATTGGGAGAGGAGGTGAACATCCGTGTTACGGAAGTTCTTTCCTGAACTCGGGAAGAAAGATCTGCTGCTGCACAGCATTGTTATTTTAGGGTTAGTTGGCATGGGCTTCATTCTGTTATCTTCCTTCGGAAAATCGGAACCGGTACAGCCGGAGACAGAGGATACCTCTGTCTCGCAGGAGGAATACCGTCTTTCCCTTGAAACGCAGTTGACGGCGATGCTCGGTTCGATCTCCGGTGTCGGAAAAGCAGAGGTACTCGTGACCCTTGGCGGCAGTGAGGAGTACCGCTATGCCAGAACCGATGACCGCTCTGTTTCAGGCGATCAGGTACGCAGCAGCACGAGCTATGTCACAGTCGGAGGAAGCAGCCGTGAACCGCTGCTGGAATCTGTTGCACATCCGGCGATCACAGGTGTCGTGGTCGCCTGTGAAGGGGGGGCAGACATATCTGTACAGGAAGCGGTATATAAAGCTGTCGGGGTTGCGTGTGGATTGTCCACCACACAGATCTATGTCACAAAGCTTGCAAGCTGAAAGGAGTCTATCTTATGAAAAAGCCATCTGTTATCATTGGAAAGCGTCAGATCATCCTGTCCTGTCTGACTGCCATGCTGGCGATCGCAGTTTATATCAACTATTCTCTCTCCCGGACAGAGGAGCTGACGACTCCTGTCACGGAGATCGACTCTTCCGGGACACATTACGGAGACACAGAATTTGTCAATGCCGAGCCGGAAGAAGAACCGGTCAATGCCGAAGCTGATCCTGCTGCCGACTATTTTGCAAAGGCACGTCTGGAAAAAACAACCAATCGTGACGAGGCAGTCCAGACACTTCAGATGATCATGGGCGGCGGAGATATCACAGAGGACGAGGCAGTCACGACCGCACTCGATGCAGTGGAGCTGTCCAGCCTGATCGAAAGCGAAGGGAATATCGAATCTCTTATCTGTTCACAGGGTTTTGAGGACTGCGTGGTCTATCTTGACGGCGATTCAGCGAAGGTCGTTGTGCGCTCCGATGGGCTGGAAGCAGCAGATGCGGCACTCATCAAAGACATCATTTTAGGAGAAGTTTCAATTTCTTCAGAAAATATCAGAATTTTTGAAGTAAAGTAGTTGTACTTTTCTGAAAAATTTGGTATAATAGTAATGAGGACGCTATTTTTAAGAAAAAAACGTACATATTTACCAGTATATGGAATATATGCCATATACTGACCAAGAAAGGATGTTCTATTATGGATCAAGTAAAATCTGCCGGCAGAACTGTCAACATTTCTGACGAGGTGCTTTGCAGGGTGGCTGCACTTGCAGCAGAGGATGTTGCAGGCGTAGCAAGACTCTGTGGGGAGCGGACACTCCGGAATCTTCTGGCAAAGCCTGTGCTGATCCGCAATCTGGGCGGTGCGATCTCTGTAAAGGTGAGCATCATCATTGAGAATGGTTCTCGTGCCGCTGCTGTTGCCAAACAGGTGCAGAAAGCTGTCAAGCAGGGGATTCAGGACATGACAGGTGTCACAGCAGTCCATGTCCATGTGGAAGTCAGCGGTATGGAGACTGACGTGTAAGACAGCATGCCGGACAGAAAGGATAGGAAGTCATGACAAAGCATGAACGTAGAGAAAATGTATTTTTGCTGCTATTTGAAGCATCCCTCCGGGACGACGACATCGGGGAGCTTTATAAGGTTGCTGAAGAAGCCGGGGAGATCAGTGTGGATCAGCACGTCCGGGACTTTGTGGAAGGGGTGCTTGCCCATGTCGATGAGCTGGATTCTCTGATCGCATCCTACAGCAAGAAACGGGCAGTATCCCGTATCGCAAGGGTCAACCTGATCCTGCTGCGGATGGCGATCTATGAGATCCGGTATAAGCCGGAGACACCCGTGAATGTGGCAGTCAGTGAGGCGATCGGTCTTTCGGAAAAATATGCCTTTCAGGAAGATACTGCCTTCATCAATGGCGTACTCGGCACGTATACCAGAAGCCTTCCTTTCCAGTCACAGGAGGAGACATAATGGCACTGTATCTTGGACTGGATACAAGCAACTACACCACATCGGCTGCCCTGTATGACAGCGCAGCCGGTACCATCACACAGGCAAAGAAGCTGCTCCCGGTCAGACAGGGGGAGAGAGGGCTGCGTCAGAGTGATGCCGTATTCCACCACACAGTACAGCTCCCGGAGGTACTGTCCGGACTTTCCCTGCCGCAAGGGGCAATTGATGGTATCGGGGTGTCTGTTCGTCCGAGGAATGCGGACGGTTCTTATATGCCATGTTTTCTGTGCGGTGAGGGTACAGCACGAGTGCTGGGACAGGCATTGTCTGTCCCTGTATACCGGACAAGCCATCAGATCGGACATGTGCTTGCCGCTCTTTATTCTGCCGGGCAGCTTTCTCTGCTGCATGGGGCATTTATTGCCTTTCATGTAAGCGGCGGGACGACAGACTGTGTGCTGTGTGAGCCGGATGCAGCAGAGCTGCTGCACATCATACCATTGGCATCCTCCCTTGACCTGAAAGCCGGACAAGTGATCGACAGGGTCGGTGTCATGCTGGGACTGTCGTTTCCATGCGGCGCAGCACTGGAACAACTGGCAATGCAGAGCGACGCTGTGTTTCATTATCATCCTACCATGAAGGGGGCAGACTGCTGCCTGTCGGGACTGGAGAACCAGTGCCGGACTGCCTATGAAAAAGGCGAACCGCCGGAGAATGTGGCAAAACGCTGTCTTACGGCTATTTCCGAAGTGGTGCTGGAAATGACGGATGCTGTCCTTTCACAGCATCCTGAGCTGCCTGTGGTCTATGCAGGCGGTGTCATGTCGGATATGCTCATCCGGAGACGGTTGGAAAAGGAAAACCGTTATTTTGCAGCACCGGAGTTTTCCTGCGACAATGCTGCCGGCACAGCGATTTATGCAGCAGTATGCGCAGAACAGGGGGAAACATGCGAACATTTACAGTCACAGAACTGAATCATTACGTAGCAGAACTTGTCAAAAAAGATGAGAACCTGACGCATATCTGGCTGAGGGGAGAAATTTCCAATTTTAAGGCACATACCTCCGGACATCTCTATTTTTCTGTGAAGGATGGAAACAGTGTCGTAAAGGCAGTCATGTTCCGAGGAATGGCAGGACGGCTGCGTTTCCGACCGGAAGACGGAATGAAGGTAATGATAAGTGCCGGTGTCACAGTCTATGAGGCAGGCGGTATCTACCAATTAAATGTATGGGACATGCTTCCGGAAGGTATGGGTACCGTACAGCAGCAGCTTGAAGAACGAAAGAAAAAGCTGCGTGAGGGAGGACTATTTGATGAGTCTGCCAAACGTCAGCTCCCTGTATTTCCACAGACAGTCGGCGTTATTACTTCCGGTACAGGCGCAGCATTGCAGGATATCCTGAACATCCTGCAAAGACGCTGTCCGGTCGTACAGGTGAAAGTATTTCCTGTACTTGTGCAAGGAACACAGGCGGCAGCAAACATAACAGAGGCGATACGTTATGCAGGAACACAAAACTGTGATGTGCTGATACTTGGCAGGGGTGGGGGAACAGCAGAGGATCTGGATGCTTTCAATGCGGAAAATGTTGCCTATGCCATCTATGACTGTCCCGTGCCGCTGATCTCGGCAGTCGGGCATGAGACAGACTTTACCATTGCGGATGCCGTTGCTGACCGCCGTGCGCCGACACCATCGGCAGCGGCAGAGCTTGCCGTACCGGAAACGGTACATCTCCACGAACAGGTACAGATAATGGAAAACCGGTTGCGGCAGAACTATACAGCTTTCCTTGCCGGTCGGCGGCAGCAGATCGCACAGATGAAGCACAGACTGATACAGTGCCGTCCGGACTACCGTATCCGCCTTCAGATGGAAGAATGCCGTCGTATGACAGAACGGATAGAAAAGAGCATGCAGCTCTGTCTGGAGCGGAAACTTGCAGCATATACAACAATGCAGGAGAAACTGACACAGCTCGATCCGCTCCGTGTTCTGCAAAGAGGATATGCAGCAGTATACCATGAAAATGACAGTTTGCTGTCAGGTGTCAGGGATGCACAGAACGGAGAACAGCTCCGCATCTGCCTGCATGACGGCAGCATGAAAGTAAGGGTGGAGGAAATCAATGCAGTTTGAAGAAAAAATGAAACAGCTTGCAGACATTACCAAACGTCTGGAGCAGGAGCAGCTTTCATTGGAGGAAGCCTCAAAGCTCTATGCAGAGGGCATGAAGCTGTCTGAAGAGTGTCATACGATATTGGAAAATGCAGTGCTGACTGTACAGAATATTCCTGTACCGCAGCACGGATCGGGGGAGGAACAATGATGGAAACCAAAAAGCAGCTTGCTGCCTATGCAGAGAGAATTGAAGAATACATGCTCAGGAAGGTAGCAGAAATGGAGCAGAAAAGCGGCACGATGGAAATCGGGCAGCTTTATGCGGCAATGCGGCATTCCCTTTCCGCAGGCGGTAAAAGGATACGCCCGGCATTGATCTATGCCTTTTGTGAGGCATGCGGCGGTACACAGGAGCTTGCAGATGCGGCAGCGTGTGCAATGGAAATGACACATACCTCCTCACTGATCTTCGATGATCTTCCGGCAATGGATAATGATGATCTGCGCCGTGGGAAGCCATCCTGCCATAAGGCATACGGCGAAGCAACAGCCATTTTGGCAGGTGCTGCCCTGATCTGCGCACCCATTACCGTTCTCTGCGGAGAGAAACTTCTGACACCGGAGCAGCAGATCAGTATCATAATGACACTCACAGACAGAGAGGGTGTAAACGGCATGATCGGCGGTCAGTTGATGGACATGCAGTTTGAAACACAGGAGACTGTAACACCGGAGGAGCTGGAGACGATGTGTCTTGGCAAAACAGGCGCACTCATGCGTGCCTCCTGTGAAATAGGCTGTATCTGCGGCGGCGGTACACAGGAACAGATCACGGCTGCCGGAAAGTATGGGCAGTATGTCGGGCTTGCGTTTCAGATCATTGATGATATCCTTGATGTGACCAGTACAGCAGAGCAGCTTGGAAAACCCATCGGCAGTGATGCGGAGGAAAACAAGACTACCTTTGTTACATTGCTTGGCATTGAAAAGGCAAACCAAAAGGCATCTGAGCTTACAGCACTTGCACACAGGCAGCTTGACCTCTTTGCCAATACCGATTTTCTCCATGCGCTGACGGATGCGCTTCTTGTCCGGGTACAATAACAAGGCGGTGAACCAATGATTTACAATCCGATCTTAGTTGCCGGCGTGCTCGGATGGGCAGCGGCGCAGTTTATCAAATTCATTCTTTATTTTGTCCAGAATGCAAGTGTCAAGCTCGAACGGCTCTATGGCTCAGGCGGAATGCCAAGTTCACATTCCGCATTGGTATGTGCAGCTTTTATCAGCACAGGGCGTTCTGCCGGATGGGACAGTGCAGAGGTCGCCATCATGTTTGTGCTGGCAGCGATCACGATGTATGATGCAGCCAATGTCCGTCTCGAAGCCGGAAAACATGCCAAGCAGCTCAACGAGATCATGATGCGCCTTCTCGCACAGGATAACAATACAAAAGAAAAGGAATTCAAGGAATTACTGGGGCATACGCCGATACAAGTATTTTGCGGTGCAGTATTAGGCATCGTGATCGGTGCGCTGATTCCTTTGCAGTAAAGGTAATGGCTATGAAAGATCAGAATAAAAATACGGAGATCAGAGAGATACGGCTATCAGAGCTGCATCTGCCGGAAGATCTTAAAAAACTGAATTATTACCAGTGCCGCAGACTCGCAAAGGAAATGCGGGATATTATGATACGCACGATCTCTCACAACGGAGGGCATCTTGCCTCCAATCTGGGAGTGGTAGAGCTGACCATGGCACTTCACAGGGTGTTCGAGTCACCGAAGGACAAGTTCATCTGGGATGTAGGACATCAATGCTATGCGCACAAGCTTCTCACCGGAAGAGTCAAGCAGTTCCGTACCATCCGGACAGAGAACGGTATTTCCGGATTTCCGAAACCATCTGAGTCGCCGCATGATGTCTGTATCAGCGGTCACAGCAGCAATTCCATATCCATTGCATGCGGCATGGCAGAATCCATGCGTATGAATAATGACTCTCATCATGCCATTGCGATCATCGGAGATGGTGCCATGACCGGAGGCATGGCATTTGAAGGGCTGAACAATGGCGGAAAGAAGAAGCTGAAAAACCTGATCGTCATTCTCAACGACAACAATATGTCGATTTCTGGCAATGTCGGGGCACTTTCCGGTTATCTGCGGTCAATACGGGAGAGTGAGCGTTATGTCCGCAGAAAGCAGGAGTTGGAGCGTAATCTGCGTAATACTCCGAAGGTCGGCGAACCCACGATCAAGGTTCTGAAAAAGACAAAGGACAGCTTTAAGCGTGTTGTCATGAATCAGGCAACCATGTTTGAACAGATGGGATTTGTTTATCTTGGACCAGTGGATGGGCATAATCTGCTTGAGCTGGAGGAAGTCCTGCGGACGGCAAAGCGTTATGAGACACCTGTGTTTATCCATGTACGGACTGTAAAGGGAAAGGGCTATCTTCCGGCAGAAAAGAATCCCAGTCAGTTTCACGGTGTATCTAAATTTGATGTGATGACCGGAAATCCGGAAATTTCCGGAGATGACTGCTATTCCACCCAATTCGGCATGGAGCTGACAAAGCTTGCCAATGAGGACAAGCGTATCTGTGCCATCACAGCAGCTATGGAGTTTGGAACAGGACTGCAATATTTTGCGGCAGATCATCCGGATCGGTTCTATGATGTCGGTATTGCCGAACAGCATGCGGTGACATTTGCAGCAGGTCTTGCAGCATCGGGGTTGATTCCGGTATTCGCAGTGTATTCCACTTTTTTACAGCGTGCATATGACCAGCTCATCCATGATGTGGCGATTGGCGGACTGCATGTTGTACTGGCGATCGACAGGGCAGGTATTGTCGGTGAGGACGGCGAGACGCACCAAGGCATGTTTGATGTGCCGATGCTGACCTGTATTCCGGGAACAGTTATTTATTCCCCTTCCTGCTACGAGGAGCTGAATTTATGCATGCGGCGTGCGATATTTGAGGATACTGGTCTTGCCGCTGTCCGTTATCCCAAAGGAAATGACAAGGGCATGCATTTCCCGAAGGAGGCACTGAACACAGATTACACCTACCTTGAAGAAGATGCAGATATTCTGCTGATCTCTTATGGAAGGGTGTACCAGTCTATCTGGGATGCTCACAATACATGTGAGAAAAGCGGTTACAAGACAAGCCTTCTGAAACTGACCCGTATTTTTCCTGTGGATGAGGATCTCGTGGAAAAGGCACTGAAATACAAGATCGTCATCTTCTTTGAGGAAAGCAGCGGTTATGGCGGCATTTCGACCATATTCGGCTCACTCTTGTCGCAGTACGGGTTCGGGGGCAGGTATGTGCGTGTTTCTGCGGATAATTTCCTGAAGCATGCCTCCATCCCTGCGTTACTGGAAAAGACAGACCTTTCCGCACATGCTGTCTGCCGGTATATCTATGCGTATGGCACAAAGAGCTGATCTTGCACTCATGGAACGGGGATTGTGCCGAAGCCGTTCACAGGCAAAGATACTCATTGCAGAGGGCAAGGCTTTGTGCAATGGTATTCCAGTGTCAAAACCGTCTGCCATGGTGCAAGCAGAGGATACCCTTACCCTGACCGAAGGCATGCGCTACGTCGGCAGGGGAGGGATGAAAATGGAAGGCGCATTACAAGCGTTTCCGATTCGTCTCAAAGGTCGCATCTGTCTGGATGTAGGTGCTTCAACGGGCGGTTTTACGGACTGTATGTTACAAAATGGTGCTGCACAGGTGTATGCAGCAGATGTGGGACACGGACAGCTGGATGAAACGCTTCGGACAGATGCACGTGTGGTGAATCTGGAGGGAACGGACATCCGGAGGCTTGCAGAGTTGCCGGAAACGCCGGATTTTTGCAGCATTGATGTGTCTTTCATTTCACTGAAGCTGATTCTTCCGGCGGTTTTCGGACTGTTGGCGGAGAAAGCGGAGTGTGTGGTGTTGGTCAAGCCGCAGTTTGAGGCAGGCAGAGCCGATGTCGGCAAGGGCGGCATTGTCCGTTCGGCAAGGGTACATGAACGGGTACTACGGGAGGTGCTGCGGACTGCACAGGAAACAGGCTTTACAGTTGCTGGTGTCTGCGTCTCGCCGATACAGGGCGGCGATGGCAATACGGAATATCTGGCATATCTGAAAAAAGGTTGTAAGGAAGCCTATCCATTTCCCGATGTACAGAAGCTTGCCGTACAGGGGCAGAAAAGCAGGTGAGTACATGCTGAGAATCGCAATTTATCCAAATTTTCAGAAAAAAAATGCACTTCCATGTGCAATGGAAGTCTGTCGGAGACTGCATGCCTCGGGTGCAGAGATCTGCCTTGACGGGGCATTGCGGAAGGATTTCGGCGAACTGCCATATATCCGGTATGCACCGTTTCAGGACATTGTAGGGAGCGTGAACATTGTCATTGCCATCGGCGGTGACGGAACGATGCTGAGGTGTGCCAAACAGATGATCGATTCGAGTGCCGTGCTGCTTGGCATCAATACAGGGCATCTGGGTTTCATGGCAGGACTGGAAACGAATGAACTGGATGAACTGGAAAAACTGTTTCACGGAGAATACTTCCTCTCCAAGCGCATCATGATCGAAGGCAGACTCACCGGCGACGGGCAGGAGAAACGCTTCATTGCGCTCAATGATATTGCTATTTCGGGAATGTACGGAAAGGTTTTTGACTTTTCGGTCTGTGCCGATGATGCTGTCATTGGGCGGTATCGTGCGGATGGGGTGGTCTGTTCCACGCCGACAGGTTCGACAGCTTATGCTCTGTCAGCAGGGGGACCGCTTATGGAGCCGGAGCTGAGCTGCATTGAGATCGCACTGATCTGTCCGCATTCCCTGTTTAACCGACCGTTGCTGTTATCCTCTGAACGGAGGATCACCATCACACACACTGCCGACAGCAGCAGGCATATTTTTCTGAGTGCAGATGGTGAAGCACCGATCAGTTTTCCGAATACATGCAGACTGGACATCCGGAAATCGGAGCATACCATCCGACTCATCAGTCTGAAGCACGGCAGTTTTTATGATGCCGTCAACCGCAAGTTGATGCAGTCTATCAAAGGATTCAGTGAGTCCATCAGTTGATTGGAGGATCCATGAAAAACGCAAGGCAACAAGAAATTATAGAGCTGATTCGTCAGCATACTGTCAGCAGTCAGGGTACATTGCAGGAACTGCTGAAGGAGCGGGGTTATCCCGTGACACAGGCGACCATTTCCCGTGATATCCGGGAACTGGAACTCATTAAAAAGGCAGACAGCAGCGGTATCTATCATTATGTGCTGCCAGACAGACCTGTACCGAATGCAGACCTGTTTGCCGGGAATATTCTTTCCGTCGATCATGCCGGGAATACGGTTGTGATCCGCTGCCGCAGCGGGACAGCACAGGCTGTATGTACCGTACTGGACAATATGCCGCATCCGGATGTGGTGGGAACGCTTGCCGGAGACGATACGATATTCGCATTGCTCCGGACAGTGGAGCAGGCAAGACGATTTACGGCGGAACTGAAACAAAAGATCAGGTGAGAGCATGTTAGAAGAATTATATATTGAAAATCTTGCAGTGATTGAAAAGGCATGTATTGATTTCGGGAACGCATTTCATGTATTTACCGGAGAAACCGGTGCAGGTAAATCTATCCTGATCCACGGCATTCAGGCAGTTCTTGGGCAGCGTGTCTCAAAGGACTGGGTGCGCACAGGCTGTGAGAAGGCGACAGTGACAGCTCTGTTCACAGAGTTGTCAGATGAGGTAATGGAGCTGCTGAACGGGATGTCTGTTGACACAGAGGAGCGACAGGTCACGCTGACACGTGAGATACGGGCGGACGGCGGCAGCATCGGGCGCATCAATGGTAAAACAGCATCTGTTACATCACTCCGAGAAATTGGCACACTGCTGATCTCCATTCATGGACAACATGATAATCAGATCCTGCTTGCACCTGAACATCATTTGCAGGTGCTGGACGAATTTGGGGGTGACTCCTCATTCCTGACCTCTTATCAGGAAGCATTCCGGGAATTACAGATGACGGCAAGAGAGCTTGGAAAGCTGAAAAAAGAGGATCAGCAGCGAAAACAGCGCACTGCCATCCTGCAAAAGCAAATTACAGAGATCGGAGCCTTAAATCCGAAAGAGGGAGAGGAAGAAGCATTAGAATCTGCTCTGATGCAGGCAGAAAATGCAGAACGCATACTTGGTGGACTGTCGGGAGCGTCCGGGATTCTGGGCGGCGATGAGGAATCAGTGACAGATCTGATTCGGGAGTCGATGCGCCAGTTACAGGAAATCGAAGATGTCTATCCGGAGACAGATGAGATCATGGAGCGGCTGAATGCGGCATTGATCGAAGTCAAGGACATTGCAGAAGAATTGTCCGGCATGGCGGAGAATGTAGTGGTGGACGAAGAACGCACCCAGAAACTCCGCAGCCGTTATCATGCCATCAGCGTAGCAAAGAAACAGTTTTTCTGTGATTTTGATGAGCTGCGCAAGCTCTATGCCGATGCGCAGGAAGAAATGAACACCATGCAGGAGGATGACGACCGCATCACGGCATTGGAAACCCGGAAGTCAGAACTGTTGTCTGAGGTGACGGAAAAGGCGAAAGCATTGTCCGACTATCGGGAGGAAGCAGGGAAACGATTTGTGGAACGTGTGACGGAGGAGCTGCGGTTTCTGGATATGCCGAATGTGGTACTGACCGTGGAACAGGAGAAGGGGAAGTTGACCATACTCGGACGGGACACGGTGACATTCCTCATTTCCGCTAACAAAGGAGAAACACCCAGACCCATCTCCAAAATCGCATCCGGTGGTGAGCTGTCCAGAATCATGTTGGCTCTTAAATCTGTCATAGCTGACCGGGATAGCATCCCGACATTGATCTTTGATGAAATTGACACCGGAGTCAGCGGCAAGGCGGCGCAGAAGATCGGCATCAAGCTGCGTGAAATCAGCCGGAGCAGACAGGTGCTGTGTGTGACGCATCTGTCACAGATCGCTGTGATGGCGGATACACATTTCATGATTGAAAAGCATGATGAAAATGACCGTACTGTGACACAGGTACATTTGCTTGACTTTGAGGGGCGTGCAGAGGAAATTGCACGTATCATGGGTGGTGAGAATCCCAGTGAACTGATGCGTGAGAATGCCCGTGAAGAACTGCGGAAAGTGCTGTCATAAGCTGTTGGAAAAACTTTTTGCGCAGACCATCAGTATTGTTAAAAATCCATTTTCGGAAGATGAAAGGAGTTTCACATGGAACAGCATACCTATATTATAGAGGACATTCAGGGAGACTACGCCCAACTGCGGCAGACAGATGTAGATGATCCGGAGCTGTTTCCCGTAGCAATGGCATTGCTGCCGCCGGGATGTGATGTCGGGACGAAGCTTTCGGGGATGATGGGAATGTTTGAACTCATTGATTGAGCATGGATACAATGGATGAAGAATTGTGCAAGGCAATTCTTATAAACGTAAAACAGCGGCGTAAAAGCCGCTGTTTTACATCGTTTTATCTCACAGTTTGCATTGAGCTTTGTCAGTCTTTCTCCGGAAATCTGACTGCATCCGTGTTATGAACGAACCGGAAGCTCATGGATCAGATCGATCACATATCTGAGTATGTCCAGACCATCATCCGGAAGGATCTGCCCATCCTGATTTACGTCAGCCGCTTTCAGACCTTCCTCAGAAATAGCTGTTCCGATCATCAGGTACTTGTTGAGCGTGATCATATCCACCATTTCCACTTTTCCATTCATATCAACATCACCATAACGGACTGGAGGTGCAGATTCCGTGTTCTTGCTGTTGGGATAGGATGGATCATTGATTTTTTCTGTTGCCGGTTCTGTGCTTGTTTCCTGTGTTGTCGTTACTTCCGTTGTCGTTTCGGATGAAGCAGTCGTCGTTTCTTCTGTTGTTTGCTCTGATGCCGTGTTCAAAGAATAAGTTGTGGCTGTGGTGGTAGTTTCTTCCGGCATATCCACGATTACCTGTCTTGCATAGGTGATACCATTGCTTGTGCCGATGATCTGGCAGTTTCCGTTTCCGACCGGTGTCAGAACACCATCTTCCGACACAGTGACAACATTTGTATTTGTACTCATCCACATCACTGTGCCTTCCGGATTCGGGTAAGCAATAGTTACCTGCTGCGAAGGGTCGCTGATGACAATGGGAGACGGATCGCTGACATCATAGAAGTAGGTAGCTGTTACAGTGATATCGCATGTCAGAAGCGTATTTCCGGCAAGGCAATATGCAGTACATGTGCCGGGACTGAGAGCAGTCACTTCATTTATTGTTGCGTTTCCAAAATAAGCGATATCCGGATGATCCGTATACCAGTAACATGTTTCCTCATAATTCAGCACATCAATCGTCTTGGTTTCCTTCTGATTCATGGAGAGCTCACTGCATGAGAGGGAAGGACCGTTAGTATCTTCAATCTTGACAGAACCGGTAATAGCATGAGAGCTAAGCCAATCTATCTGATTCTCCCACTGATCTGCATACCAGTAAGCAGCACGGTTGGCAGCACTGTTCCATGAATAATTGATGGGGTAAACATCACCTTCATCATAATTCTCAGGCAGAGAAAACTGCAAGGTAAAGAGAGCCTGCCGTCCGACAGATGATGTACTGTCACTGTTGCCAGACGCTGCACTGAACCATGTAAGATGTTTCTCGTCATTGTTCACCCATGTGAAGGTATTACCGGGTGTAGAATCCTGTACGATATTCTCCAGTTTGAGTCGTTCATCATACACAATCCCAAACTCGGCAGCAAGGAATCCAGCATCATTGTCGTCGATTCTCACATCCACATTGACAATCCGGTCATCCGACACATCCGTCTTTGCAAGTTCGATCTTTGCAATATTCAGGGAGACAGCCTGTGCTGCCATTGGACGGAATCCAACATAATTATTGAGCAGCATCATAGATGTCAGGCAAGCAGCCATAATTCCGGATACACTTTTTTTCATATGAATCAGCTCCTATCTATTCAGTATCAATTCGATATGTTAAATCTTCATTTTCTCCATTATAGCACATTTCAAACGGTTTCGTCAATGAATTTTTTGTAAAATAACAATTGTTTTATTCAAATTATTTCTACATTTCTATACAAAATTGACAACGTTTTCGGAATATTACATCCTGTAATATTCACTGCTTGTTCAACACATTTGTTTACACTATATTCACAGAATATTTTGTCAAATCAGCTTGATTACAGTCTGTTGATATGCTATAATATAATGTGTTTTAACTTTAGACATAGGAAAGGGGAGAGATGATGTCTGACAAGGATAATGAGCTGATTGACGTTGTAGAAGAATTCACCCGTCCTCACCAGACTGCGTCCTACCGGACAGCCTACCGTGAATGGAGACGAAAAAAAAGGAACCCCTATGCATTCCGTTTTTCCAGAAATCCGAAGGAAACCGCTTTCTCGGAAAATCAGTCAGTAGTAGATGAAACACCTGCTGCTGCGGAAAAGAAAGTACTTCACAAGCTTGGCACACTGATCGGCTATTCATTGATAGGATGCCTTGTGATGGAGAATGTGTTAGATAAGGTGCTGATCTTCCTGCTGAACCGTCTGGGACTTCCGGTCGAGATGTTTTACTGGGGAGAGATACAGATGTTTGGTGAGGAACATGTCCTGTTCTGGGTGATGACCGCTGTTTCATTGTTGAGATATCTGCTTCCGGCGATACTGCTGTTGGCTGTACTCCGCATGCCGCTCCGGGTGAGCATTCCCATACGGATGACAAATTTTCGCCAGCTTCTTGCCGGTATGATGCTGATGATGCTTATCAGTACAAGCATCGGCAGTTTTACAGTTTCAAGGTCGGATGAGTTGGAAAAGTACCAGTTGATCTCTGATTCTGTTGGAATGCAGGATGGAAATCTGCTGTTTTATCTGCTGATCACCCT
This sequence comes from uncultured Clostridia bacterium, assembly GCA_947630845.1. GTDB lineage: Bacteria > Bacillota > Clostridia > Oscillospirales > Ruminococcaceae > UBA3855. The sequence continues at coordinate 108,376 of CANRJB010000005.1, read as the reverse complement.
TTTTATTGTACCACTCCTTATGGAATTGCTGCTGCATGGATGTATATTTCAGGTACTGCGACAATTCGGTGATCTTACTGCTGTGATACTGACAACAATTCTGGCAGCACTGCTGACACATAACATGCAGGATGCGATCAGAATCGGCGTCATCACACTGGTGATCTCCTATTTTATGGTACAGACCGGCAGTTTTCTGACAGCTATTTTTCTGCATGTGATCCATGAGATCTATATGTTTGCCCTGTATTATGTGGAAGTTGCCACGGATGCCTTTTCTATGCAATGGTGGTTGTTGGTATTGATTCCGTGTATTATGGGGACAGGCGCAGTCATCTATCTGCTGATCGACAGAAGACAGCACCCGGAGGATCTTTTCAAAAGCCGTTCCTATCTTGGATTCTGGGAACAGGCAAGTGCATTTTTTACTGCGATGCCGATGACTATTTTTTCGATCATCTGTGTATTGCTTATGGTAATTGCAGTGATACTGGAGTGAATCATGGATACAGAAGTTTATATGCGCCGTGCCTTGGAGCTTGCGGCGTTTGCAGCGTCCATAGGCGAAGTACCTGTGGGCGCTGTTATTGTCAGGAGGAACACGGGAGAGATCGTAGGCGAAGGATATAATCGCCGTGAGACAGACAAACATGCACTCGCACATGCAGAATTGATGGCGATCGATACCGCATGCCGGAAATTAGGTGGGTGGCGTCTGCCGGATTGTGCCATGTTTGTTACGCTCGAACCATGTCCGATGTGCAGCGGTGCGATCATTCAGGCAAGGATAGATGCATTGTACTATGGTGCATCCGACCCGAAGAGCGGAGCTGTTCATTCGGTTGAACAGATGTTTGCGCTGCCATATAACTACAGACCTCTCATCACAGAAGGCGTTCTCAGAGAAGAATGCAGCCGCATCCTCACCAATTTTTTCAGGGACTTGCGAAAAAAGAAGTGAACTGTCTTGCAAGGGGTAACAATTTGTGGCACGTAACCATTATACAGAATTCCTGTCACTTTACCCCGACAGGATGAGAATAAATCAGTAAAAAATGCAGGAATTATTGATCTGACATAACAGCAAGGAGGAGCAAAATGAGAAAAGAACAGTTGTGTATTCTGACAGTGGGTGTGTTGTTGTCGTTCTTTCTTCCTGTGCAGGTGTCGGCACAGGATGAGATGACTTATGTCAGGACGATCTATAACGAACAGAACGGTCTGCCTACTGGGGAAGCATACACCGTCTTGCAGACGTCCGACGGCTATCTCTGGATAGGCAGCTATGGCGGTCTTATCCGCTATGACGGAAGCTCTTTCCGCAACTACAGTACGGACGGACTGATCTCATCCTCCTCCATTCGCTCTCTGTTTGAGGACTCACAGGGACGGCTTTGGATCGAGACGAATGATGCCGGTGTGTTTCTGTATGAAAACGACAGCTATGAGACAGAAGTCTGCTCCACTGGCGACATCGTGACCCACAACAGCATTCAGGTCGCAGAGGACGGGAGATATGTTGTCTGCGGTGAGCATGGATTCGCACTGATGCAGGATGGGAATATTCTCATGCAGGACGATACCCTTCATGCTCGACATGATCGCCGACAACACAGTCCCCATCAAGACAGTTTCATACCAATCTTTTTAGACAGAGTTTATCGGAATGAAGCTGACAGTAATTTTGTCACAGACTGCAATACATTTTTCACAAAAAAGCTTGCAATCGGCGGAGAAAAATGATATACTATAGTTATAGCATTATGTATAAGACAGGAGGTTATCCACTTGAAACACCATTACCGGATGCTGCTTGCCGGACTGTCTGCGTTCATGCTCACCCTATGCACAGGACTGACTGCTGCGGCAGAGAATGTCAAGGGCGATGTGACGCAGGATGGCAAGGTCAATGTCATGGATATTGTCCGGCTGTATCAGCATCTTCACAACATTGCACCGCTTGCAGTGCTGCGAACAGCGGACATGGACAATAACAACAAGGTCGATGTCTATGATCTGGCGCTTCTGAAGAAAACCGTCCTCTATGGGATATCCACAGAACCCGACCCCACCGAGCCGGACACCACAGAACCCGATACCACTGAATCGACTCCCACAGAACCCGACCCCACCGAACCAGCTCCCACAGAATCCGATACCACAGAGCCAACTCCCACAGATCCGCCTACCTTTATGACACCACCGGCAGAAATGCTTCTCAGCTCTCTGCCGTCACAAGGTGATGCTGAGCTTGTCGTGTTCTATGTGGATTTCCCGGACTGCCGCTATGAATATGACCCGACAATGGAGAAGCTGACGGACATCTGCTTCGGGACGGATGCCGACCCTGACGGGACACAGTATCCCTTCAACAGTATGCGCTCCTTCTACACAACTTCATCAAAGGGTGCAATGCAGTTGAATGGTCAGGTATTCCGCTACACCACAGCCGAAAACCGGTCTGCCTACGACATTGATAAGGACAAGCTCGTCCGGGAATGTTATGATGCCTTCAACGAGCAGGTCGATTTCAGTCAGTTTGATGGTGACGGCGACGGCGTGATCGATGCGACGATCTTCTCCGTTCCAACTGCCGCAGGTGACGATTACTGGTGGCCATGTGCAGGTCCGGTCGGCGATGACAACTACCGTGTGGACGGCAAGGCAGTTGGTCACATCATCACAGGCAATGCACAGATCGAGTCAGAAACGGAACATAAGAACTTTGTCAGCAGCTATCTGCATGAGATGGGACACTGCATGGGACTTCCGGACTACTACCTGTATACATCCGAGGATTACGAGGGGTTGCCCGGAAACGGCGGCACGGAACTGATGGATACAGATGCCTATTCCGATTTCGGCTGCTTCTCCAAGCTCATGCTTGGTTGGTACCGAGATGATCAGGTTTCCGTCTTTGACAAGGCAAACGGCAGCAGCCAGACCTTCACCCTTACCAATGCCCAGACCGATGCCGGAAACTGTCTCATTTTGCCTTGCGGTGATCTGGAGGAACATTATTTTTCAGAGTATATGATGCTCGAATTTGTCACTCCTGATGGACTGAACAGTGGCATCCGACGTGACCTGAACTATTGGCAGACCGTCGGGACAGGGGTACGTGTTTACCACATCCGTGCGGACTTTGCGGATAACGGTTGGTGGACATTCCTCAAGTATGAGAACGGCTCGGAATTTACCAACGGCGATGACGATGGCATCCGGCTCATACGGATGGCAAACTGGAACGAAGGCGGAGAGGTGTTACAGACAGGCGAAATGATCGACAGCAGTTTCTCCGGATTCCATTGGTATGCGGAGGACGAGAGCGAGTCCGTTGATACTGGTTATACGGTGACGATCGGTGAATTGACGGAGAATGGTTATACAGTTTATGTGACACAGAACTGATTGAAATGCACATAAGAACCATATAAGGGCACCTGTATTTTGTCATAATTTCTAAAATCCCCGGAGAGCATGAAAAGACTATTGATTTTTTTCACAAAATATGTTATAATAGTTAGGAATAAATGTAGGCTCTGTGAGCCCATTTATTGCCGGGCGGTAAGACGTACCGGATGCGTGAATCGTTAATTTAAGGAGGAAGAACATGAAATTCAAGAAGAAATTTGGCAAGCGATTTCTGGCGAATGTTGTAAGTGCTGCACTGCTTACATCTACCGTTACTTTTTCGCTGCCGACGAACGTTACCGCTGCGGACGGTAATGACTACTATGAGGCACTTGCACTGTCGCTGTATATGTACGATGCCAATGCCTGCGGCAATGATGTCGATGACGGTCCTCTGACATGGAGAGGAGACTGCCATACATATGATGAATTCCCCGGCGGGTATCACGATGCCGGCGACCACATCAAGTTCAACCTGACCATGGGCTTTGCAGGGTCGAGTCTGGCAATGGCTGACTACCTCAATCCGGGCGTATTTGAGAAGGCAGGCTGTAAAGACCACCTGATCTCCATCCTCAAGCGCAATGCGGATTATCTGATGTCTACTACCATTCTCAACGGCGACAGCGTGGAAAAGATCGCCCATGTGGTTGCGGACGGCAATGTAGACCATAGTGAGTGGTCTTCCCCTGAAGTACAGACATATCCCCGTCAGGTCTACTGGCTGACTGCCGGAAGCAATAACTCTGCTGTCTGCGGTGAAATGGCAGCCGCACTGGCAGGTACTGCCTATGTGGTCAAGGATTCCGATCCGGCATATGCGGAGACTTGCATCAAGTATGCCAAGGCTCTGGTCGATTTTGGTAAAAACCATGTCGGCAACGAGTCGGGCGGTCTTAGCGGTTTCTATGACACAGAGGCACAGTATCAGGATGAGATCGCAGTTGCAGAAGCATGGCTTTGGATCTGCGGTGCAGGCAGTAAGCCTACACTCGTGCCGGAAGGCGGCGGCAAGTACAGCGGTGATGCCGGATATGACGGCTACAGATATTGCTGGAACAAGGTATTTCAGGGCTATGCTGCACTGATGTACAAGGCAACCGGCGACAGTATGTGGGCAACGGAACTGCAAACCGAGATTGACAAGCAAGGCGGTCTGAGAGTTGGCACTTACAATGGTGACGGCTGGGGTGCTGCACGGTATAACTGTGCTTTGCAGATGAGTGGTTATGCGGTTGCCAACGGCGATGCTTCCAACCAGTATGCAACAGCCGGCAAGTGGCAGATGGACTACATCCTCGGCGAAAATCCCACAGGTTACAGCTTCCTGATCGGCTATGGCAACAAGTGGCCTACCCACTACCATCACCGTGCTGCCAACCCCGGCAATGGTGACCCGTCACAGAATCCGGAAGCAAAGTACACACTGTATGGCGCACTTGTCGGTGGTATTGATGCCTCCGGCAACTATCAGGACATGACAGACAAGTATCAGTATACAGAACCGGCACTTGACTATAACGGCTGCTTTGTGCTTGCCTGTGCAGGGCTTGCCGGGCTGTACGGCGGATCAGATGCAGGTGCGAAGAATATTGTCAGCAATGCAAGCGAGATCAAGAAAGGCTATAGCTTTGGCGGCGGCGAAACTGTGATCCCGACGCAGCCTGAGACAGAAACTAACGCTGAACCTACCGAGAACACTTCCAATGCACAGGATACCACAGAAGATACACAGCCTGCAACCGGCAATCAGACAGGCGGTCTTGTTCAGGCTGATGTTACAAAGGAAGGCGACAACAAATATAATGTCGATGTGAAGGACAGCGAAAAAGTGGTCGTTCACGGTCTGACCAATACCGCAGATCAAAACGCTAACGGACGTTACACGATCTATGATGAATCCGGTAACCAGATCAAAGAAGATACATGGAATTTAACGCCTGATAACGGCAAATTTGATATTGAAGTCGAGCTTTCGGATAATGCATCCAATGTAGTAGTAGAGTTCTACTGGCCGAGAGAGGCATCTGTTGAGAGTGCCGAAATACTGCGTTCCGGCGGAACAGATCCCACAGAGCCGGAAACAACAGAACCTGCTCCCACAGAAACCGATCCGCCCCAGCCGACTGAAACACCCAGCGAAACCAACACTGAAGGCAATGTTGTATATGGTGATGTTGATGAAGACGGCAAAGTGCAGATGGTGGATATGATTCTGCTGAACAAGTACCTTATGATCGGTGCTTCCATCACGGATCAGGGGAAGAAGAATGCTGATGTCAACAGAGACGGCGAGGTTCTTTCAGACGATGGACTGAATATCCTGAGATCTGTCATTGGCTTGATCGACTTGCCGATCCAGTAATGGAGACGCTCATATTGATTTGCTATCGCTCTATTGACTTGGTCAATAGAGCGATAGCTGTTTACAGGTGTTTCTCAATCATTGTATGTCACAGGAAATGAGTATAACAAAGAGCCGTCCTTCCGGGCGGCTCATCTGTTTATGTGTGATAGGGATCATTGTCATAGGGGTTAGGGGAATTGGTCATATCCGGCGAGCTGCTGCCTACATCAGGCATATTGCCATCATAGGGATTTGGCGTAGGAGAGGGGTTGTAGCTGTTCACGGGAGGGGTAGAATAACTGCTATAGCTGGTGTTGCTGCTATAGGGGTCGGTATCATAGGGGTTACCCGAACCGCCGCCAAAGCCACCTCCAAATCCGCCGAATGAACCGCTCAGTTCTTCCTCAGTGGTGTAGCCGTAGGAAATCATCTTTGCTCTCATGCAGACATAGAATTCTGCCAAGGTAGCTTGATAATACGGGTTAACAAAGTATATACCGACACAGCATGCAACAAATCCCAACAGAAACCATCCGATAAAGGAAAGCTGGAGAATGAAGAGGTTCATTTTTTCGCCGTCCATTGTCTTTTTGGAAATCTCAAAGGCACGTTCTTTCGGAAGCTTTGGGTTTTCTGCCACAAGGTAGGGAATAAGGAAGTATTCATAAGACTTATAAATTCCCGGAATGTAAAAGAGCATTGTCCAGAGAAAAAGATAAAGCTGCATAAAGAACATGGTCTTGACTGTTGACATATAGTTGCCGCTTTTGAAATTATAGAAGAGATTGCCAAAATTAGCGTTGCCGTTCCGGGCTTCGACATAGAATTTACAGTGTCCACAGCGGATAGGTCCGGTCAGAAATGCCATGATGCAGAAACTGATTGCAAAAGAGATTACCAATACGACGAGCAGTATGATCAGAAACATGAACGCCGTTTCCACATCCATAGATGATGATTCCGAATCGGACATAGCGGTAGAGTAACCTGAACTGAATCCACCTCCTCCGCTGCCTAAACTTCCAAGAGAGCTTGCTACAAGTGTAACTGCAAAGGCAAGCCAATAATAATTTTTCAGTGAATCCTGAGCATTTTTTTTCAGCAGACTGTTAGTCCACATAGGGGAAACCTCCTTTAATCAGATCGGGGCGAATATCCTTCTCTTATATTGTAAATGAAATTTACAAAAAAGTCAAGTATTATTTGATACAGCCGGAATTTTTCGTCAAAATATCGAAATCAGGGGTCAGAAATGCATATTTTTTATAAATTTTTTCGGAAGGGCTTGCAATTTGTTCCTGAATGCGGTATAATAGAAATGATGGGTTAATGTCCCACAACAAAAATTCAGGAGGTCATGACAATGGCATTAGTTTCTGCGAAGGAAATGCTGAACAAGGCTCGTGACGGCAAGTATGCTGTCGGTCAGTTCAACATCAACAATCTCGAATGGACAAAGGCGATTCTGCTCACCGCACAGGAATTGCAGTCTCCGGTCATTCTCGGCGTATCCGAGGGTGCAGGCAAGTATATGTGCGGTTATAAGACCATCGTCGGCATGGTCAAGGGGATGATCGAGGAGCTGAACATCACCGTTCCGGTTGCTCTGCATCTTGATCACGGTTCGTTTGAGGGTGCAAAGGCTTGCATCAACGCAGGTTTCTCGTCTGTTATGTTTGACGGCTCTCATCTGCCGTTTGATGAAAATGTAGAAAAGACCACCATCCTCAAGCATACCTGTGATGTACTGGGTCTGTCTCTTGAGGCAGAGGTCGGTGCGATCGGCGGCGAAGAGGACGGCGTAGTCGGCAAGGGTGAGTGTGCAGATCCGGATGAGTGCAAGACCATCGCTGATCTGGGCGTAACCATGCTTGCTGCCGGCATTGGCAACATCCACGGCAAGTATCCGGAGAACTGGGAAGGACTGTCCTTTGACACACTGGCTGCCATCAAGGAAAAGACTGGCGATATGCCTCTTGTCCTGCACGGCGGTACAGGCATTCCGGCTGACCAGATCAAGAAGGCGATCTCTCTGGGCGTGGCAAAGATCAATGTCAACACCGAGTGCCAGCTTGCATTTCAGGAGGCTACCAGAAAGTACATTGAAGAAGGCAAGGACTTGCAGGGCAAAGGTTTTGATCCAAGAAAGCTGCTTGCTCCGGGCTTTGAGAACATCAAGGCAACCGTCAAGGAGAAGATGGAGCTGTTCGGCAGCGTAGGCAAGGCAGAGTGATCTCAGCATCGATACATATGATTTTGGGATAGACGGATTTCATAGTTTGTGCAGAACATTTTCTCACTGCTGCTGATTTCCTATCATCTTACCTTGATCAGTATGATTGCCCCCTTTGCACATCGTGCAAAGGGGGCAAAGCTACTGTAAGTCTGGATGCGGTAAACTATATGGCAACGGATGTTCCGGAGAATTATATCATAATGAAAAAAAGTCCGGCTTTCCGGACTTTTTCAATAGGGTGGATAGTCGGATTCGAACCGACGGTCTTCAGTGCCACAAACTGACGCGTTAACCAGCTACGCTATACCCACCATATGCTCAACATATATAATTATACCACAGTTCCATTTGTTTGTCAAGTGTTTTTTCAAAATATTTTCAGAAGGGGAATACTGTATCCGCAAAGCAGTACAAAATTGTGATTGGGTTTCCTACATGAACCTGCTCCTCCTCACATCACATGAGGAGGAGCAGGATGTTGTTTTTTTGTAGCCTATTGCAGACAACTGTCAGATCATGGAGTTGACGGGATGCTCATTGTTCATTTCCCCCTTGACCGTGCGCACGATCTGGACATTGTTGTAGATATCCATACCCGTACCGGCAGGGATGAGCTTACCGATGCAGACATTTTCTTTCAGACCTTGCAGCGGATCAATCTTGCCACGGATCGCAGCATCAGTTAATGCCTTTGTAGTCTCTTGGAAGGATGCCGCAGACAGGAATGAATCTGAGCTGGAGGCAGCCTTAGTGATACCCTGCAAAACGGGAGTTGTAGTGATGAGCTTCATATCGGTGCGTCCACTGTCGATCATTGCCTGAATGGCATCGTTTATATCTTCAATATGGCGTCTGTCAACGAGTGTACCCGGGATGAAGTATTCCACACCCGGCAGTTCATGGCTGGAGCCTGCATCCTCAACACGCAGTTTGCGCAGCATCTGGCGGACAATGACTTCGATATGCTTGTCGTTGATGTCAACACCCTGCGTCCGGTAAACCTTCTGTACTTCGATGATGATATAATCCTGTACCGCAGAGGTATCCAGCACTTCAAGAATACGAGCCGGATAGATATTGCCCTCTGTCAGGCGGTCACCCTTTTTGACCACTGCACCTTCTGTGATGTTGGCACAGTACTTGTAGTTATAGGGAACGCTAAGTTCTTCTGTATCGCCGGTATCGGTATTCTGGATGATAAGGGTACGCAGATTCTTTTCTTCATGCAGATGCACCGTGCCGTCGATACTTGCGATCATGGCAGCATTCTTCGGCTTTCTTGCCTCAAACAGCTCCTCGACACGTGGCAGACCCTGTGTGATATCGCCCTCACCGCCGGAAGCGATACCGCCCGTGTGGAAGGTACGCATGGTCAACTGTGTACCCGGCTCACCGATGGATTGTGCCGCAATGATGCCGACAGCCTCACCGACGGAAACAAGATTGTTATTGGCAAGGTTTGCACCATAGCACTTTGCACAGACACCGATCTTAGCACAGCATTTGAGTACAGACCGGATCTTGATACGTTCCACACCTGCATCCACGATACGGCTGGCATCCTTTTCAGTCAGCAGCTTATCCTTGCTGATGATGAGTTCGCCGGTTTCCGGATCACGCAGCTCCTTGCAGAGAAAACGACCCACAAGGCGTTCCTTCATCGACTCGATCATTTCCTTGTTGATCTCTCTGATATGGAGAGTCGGGATACCGCTTGCAATGATCTTCTTAGCCTGTTCAGCTTTCAGAGCTTTGCCGGCTTTGGCAAGTAATTCGCCGGTTTCCGGATGGAGCAGATCTTCCGTCAGATAATAGCCTTCCAGCAGCGAAATGTCCGAATCCGGAGTCAGTTCCACATCACGTTCTGTCTGCCGGTTGATCATGCTGATTTCATAGACATCAATGCCATCTGTCGTGCCGCAGTCCTGTTCTCTGATGATGACATCCTGAGAGACATCGACCAGACGTCTTGTCAGATAACCGGAGTCAGCAGTACGCAGTGCCGTATCTGCCAGACCTTTGCGGGCACCTCTTGAGGAAAGGAAGTATTCCATGATGTTCAGACCCTCACGGTAATTGGCACGGATTGGAATCTCAATGGTCGTACCGGAGGTATTGTTGATCAGTCCACGCATACCGGCAAGCTGACGCAGCTGTGCGATTGAACCACGGGCACCGGAGTCTGCCATCATCTGGATGGGGTTATAGGGATCCATGTTGTCCTGAAGGGCATCTGTGACCTTCTGTGTGGCATCATTCCATGTCTTGACGACAAGACGGGATTTTTCCAGCTCAGAGATATAGCCTGCCTCATACTGGTCAGTGATCTCCTCAATGATGGAATCTGCCTCTTTAAGGATTTGTTTTTTCTGCGGTGGAATGGTCGCATCGCAGACAGCGGTCGTGATACCGGAACGGGTAGAGAATTTGAAGCCGAGAGCCTTGATCTTGTCAAGCACCTCAGAAGTCGTGGTCGTACCGTGAATGCGGATACAGCGGTCAATGATCTGGGACAGATTTCCTTTTTTGACAAGGAAAGAAATTTCCAGATCGAACTGCTTGTCGGAATTGGTTCTGTCCACATAACCGAGATTCTGCGGAATGTTTTCATTAAAGATAAGCCTGCCGATGGTGCAGTCGATGATTTTGGAAAGTCGTTTTTCGGCAACATCCTTTGTGATGCGGACACGGATGGGGGCATGGAGAGTGACATCGCCCTCATAGTATGCCATCATTGCTTCGTCTACATCCCGGAAAACCTTGCCTGCTCCCTTGTCGTTGGGTTTGAGCATGGTGAGGTAGTACGACCCAAGCACCATGTCCTGTGACGGAACAGCCACAGGGCAGCCGTCAGAGGGTTTCAGCAGATTGTTGGCAGCGAGCATGAGAAAACGGGCTTCTGCCTGCGCCTCTGCGGAAAGCGGCAGATGCACAGCCATCTGATCTCCGTCAAAGTCTGCATTGAACGCCGAGCATACGAGCGGATGGAGCTTCAGCGCACGTCCTTCCACAAGGATCGGCTCAAACGCCTGAATACCAAGGCGGTGCAAAGTAGGCGCACGGTTGAGCAGTACCGGATGGGACTTGATGACATGTTCCAGTGCATCCCAGACACGTTTGTCAGTTGCACGGTCAACAGTCTTTCTTGCACTTTTGATATTCGGGATGACCTCAGTGTCTACCAGTCTTTTCAGTACAAATGGCTTGAACAGCTCCAGTGCCATTTCCTTCGGCAGACCGCACTGGTACATTTTCAGTTCCGGACCCACGACGATAACCGAACGACCGGAGTAGTCCACACGTTTACCGAGCAGATTCTGGCGGAAACGTCCCTGCTTGCCTTTCAGCATATCGGAGAGAGATTTGAGGGCACGGTTATTCGGACCGGTAACAGGTCTGCCATGTCTGCCGTTGTCGATGAGGGCATCCACAGCCTCCTGCAACATGCGCTTTTCGTTGCGCACGATAATATCGGGTGCTTCGAGTTTGAGCATCCGCTGCAACCGGTTGTTGCGGTTGATGACACGGCGATAGAGGTCATTCAGGTCAGAAGTTGCGTATCTGCCGCCATCAAGCATGACCATCGGGCGCAGATCGGGCGGAATGACCGGAATGACATTCATAACCATCCATGCCGGCTTATTGCCTGACTGGAGGAATGCCTCGATGATCTCAAGCCGTTTGAGAAGCTTGATCTTCTTCTGTCCATTGGGCAGACCTCTCAGCTCCTCTTTCAGGGAATCCGCAGTAAACTGGAGGTCATTGACCCAATTCTCCCGTCTGATCTCTGCAAATTCCTCATTGGTGGGATCAAAATTCTTCTCAAAAAGTTCGAGCATATAGGGGAAACCGGACTTGACAACAGCAGGCTGGTCGGAGGGATTGTCCTCACATTTGCGGTTGTAGGGGAGGATCATCTCCTTGTATTCCGCATAGTTCACGACATCGCCGTCCTGATAGCCGGAATTTTCACCCTTTTCCACATAGTAGGTGAACTTATGGAGAAAATTGTGGATCTCCCGTTCGGAGAGTCCGATGACCTGCGAGAACAGGTCGAGGTGTTTCTCCATGAATTTGACATAGCTGTCAGGATCGTATTCATCAAGCAGCCACTTGACAGCCTCCGCCCCCATTTCTGCAATGAAGGCATCGCCATACTGTTCGAGAGTTTCCTGATATTCCTTTTCGCTGATGAGCTGGTTTTTGATCAGAGAAGTTTCGCCCGGCTCAATAACAACGTATTTCGTGAAGTAGAGGATCTCCTCAAGTCTTTTCTGTGAGATTTCAAGCACCTGACCGATACGGGAGGGTGTTCCCTTGAAATACCAGATATGCGATACCGGTGCAGCAAGCTCGATGTGCCCCATACGTTCCCGGCGCACTTTGGCACGGGTAACTTCTACGCCGCAGCGGTCGCAGATCTTGCCTTTGAAGCGGATCTTCTTGAATTTTCCGCAATGACATTCCCAGTCCTTGGTCGGACCGAAGATGCGTTCGCAGTACAGACCGCCGATTTCCGGTTTTTGTGTTCTGTAATTGATAGTTTCCGGACGTTCCACCACGCCGTATGACCACTCCCGGATGCGTTCGGGAGAGGCAAGTCCTATCCGTATCGAATCAAAAGTAGTAGATTCCAAACCATTGACCTCCTTGCTATACGTTTACAGTGGGATACCGATCAGAAGCGATCATCATCCTCTTCATCCTCAAAGAACGTGTCGTCACTCAGATCAGGGTCGGCACTTTCTGCAAAGCTTTTATCCGGACCGTACAGATCATCGTCCTCGTCGTCAAACTTATCAATATCCTCCACATCTCCTGTGGAAAATCCATTCTGTTCAAATTCATCCTCAGAGCCTCGGAAGTCATCCGGCAGATCGACCGCAGCCATCTGGAAGTCATCGTCCTCCTCGAAGTGCTGCTTGAGGTCAATTTCCTGCTGCTGGGCATCGAGTACCTTGACATCCAGACCGAGGGACTGCATCTCTTTGATGAGTACCTTGAAGGATTCAGGGATACCCGGCTTCGGCACATTCTGTCCCTTGACGATGTGTTCATAGGTGTTGACACGACCGACCGTATCATCCGACTTGACAGTCAGGATCTCCTGCAAGGTATATGCCGCACCGTAAGCCTCCAGTGCCCATACCTCCATCTCACCGAAACGCTGACCTCCGAATTGTGCCTTACCGCCCAGAGGCTGCTGGGTCACGAGGGAATACGGTCCGACCGAACGTGCGTGGATCTTGTCATCAACAAGGTGGTGAAGTTTCAGGTAGTACATATAGCCGACAGTAACACGGTTGTCAAACTTTTCGCCGGTTCTGCCGTCATAGAGGGTGAACTTACCATCCTCGTTCATGTCTAAAGCCTTCGGATTGATGACCTTATCCATCTTGCCTATGACGAAGGGTTCATGGCGATAGGGGGCATTCTTTTCGTTTGCTTCCCGGAAGCAGGCACGGATGTCGTCCTCATGCGCACCGTCAAAGACAGGTGTCATAATATGCCATCCGAGTGCCTTGGCACTCATGCCGAGGTGTACTTCAAGTACCTGCCCGATGTTCATACGGGAAGGCACGCCCAACGGATTCAGCACGATATCAAGCGGAGTACCATCCGGCAGGAAAGGCATATCCTCTTCTGGCAGAATACGGGAGACAACGCCCTTGTTTCCGTGCCGTCCAGCCATCTTGTCGCCGACAGAGATCTTACGTTTCTGTGCAATATAGCACCGCACAAGCATATTGACACCTGTACCAAGCTCAGAGATCTCCGCATTGGTGTCATCCGAAATTTTTTCGCCACGCTTGAATATTTTTACATCAATGACGATACCGCCTTCACCGTGCGGCACCTTGAGGGAATTGTCACGGACTTCTCTTGCCTTCTCGCCAAAGATGGCACGCAGCAGCCTTTCTTCAGCGGTCAGTTCTGTCTCACCCTTTGGTGTGACCTTGCCGACGAGGATATCACCGGCGGTGACTTCCGCACCGATGCGGATGATGCCATGTTCGTCGAGGTTTTTGAGCGCATCCTCGCCGACATTCGGAATATCACGGGTAATTTCTTCCGGACCGAGCTTGGTGTCACGGCATTCAAGCTCATATTCTTCAATGTGGATGGAAGTGAACACATCCTCACGCACAAGACGTTCATTCAGCAGAACGGCATCCTCATAGTTATAGCCTTCCCACGTCATAAAGCCAATGAGGGCATTCTTACCGAGGGAGATCTCACCGTCCGCCGTAGCCGGACCGTCAGCAAGCACCTGTCCTTTGCGGATGGTGTCACCTACACTGACGATGGGACGTTGATTGACACAGGTATCCTGATTGGAACGCTGGAATTTGATCAGCTCATAGGGATGATCAACACCGATGCTGTCCTGCACAACGATCTTATCCGCTGAAACGAATGTCACCGTGCCGTCTGTTTCCGAAAGGACGCAGACACCGGAGTCCACAGCAGCCTTGTATTCCATGCCTGTGCCGACGAATGGACGCTCGGTTTTCAGGAGCGGCACAGCCTGACGCTGCATGTTTGCACCCATGAGGGCACGGTTCGCATCGTCATTTTCAAGGAACGGGATCATTGCAGTAGCAACGGAGACAACCATTTTCGGGGACACGTCCATGTAGTCCACCTGCGTGTTATCGCATTCAAGGATCTTGTCACGGAAACGTGCTGTGACTTTGGAGCGGGCGAATCTGCCATCCTCAGTCAGCGGTTCATTTGCCTGTGCAACGATGAAGTTATCCTCAACATCTGCCGGCATATAAATGACCTCATCGGTAACGATACCGGTAGACTTATCGACCTTCCGGTAGGGGGCTTCAATGAAGCCGTACTCATTGACCTTTGCGAAAGTGGCAAGGTAAGAGATCAGACCGATGTTCGGACCTTCCGGAGTCTCGATCGGACACATTCTGCCATAGTGTGAGTAGTGTACGTCACGCACTTCAAATCCGGCACGGTCACGGGACAGACCGCCGGGACCGAGTGCAGAAAGACGACGCTTGTGAGTCAGCTCTGCAAGGGGATTGTTCTGATCCATGAACTGTGACAGCGGAGAGGAGCAGAAGAATTCCTTGACCTGTGAGGTCACAGGTCGGATATTGACGAGAGCCTGCGGCGTGATGACATCCATATCCTGTGTCTGGAGATTCATTCTCTCACGGATACCACGCTCCATCCTTGCCATACCGGAGCGCATGGTATTCTGGAGCAGCTCGCCGACACGGCGGATACGTCTGTTGCCGAGGTGGTCAATGTCATCAATATTGCCGACACCTTCGCAGAGATTCAGGAAGTAAGAAACAGATGCGAAGATATCATCGAGAGTGATATGATTCGGCACAAGTTCTTCTGCCCTGCGTCTGCACACAGCTTTGAGGTCAGCGGGTTCTGTATTTTCCAGAATATCACGAAGCACACGGACAGACACCAGCTCCTTGATGCCGATCTCCTTCGGGTCAAAGTCCACATAGCCGGCAAGATCGACCATACCGTTGCTGAGTACTTTGATCTCCTTTTCGACCATACGGACAGCACTCTGTCCGTTTTCGTTGGTGTAGTACTGTTTGGACTCGACAGTCAGGAATGCTTCCGTGATACCAGCTTGCTGGATGGCAGCTGCTTTTTCATAAGTGATCATGTCACCTGCCTCTGCATAGACCTCACCAGTCCTTTCGTCCACGATCGGACGGGATGCTCTTCTGCCGGTCAGACGGGAGGCAATGCCGAGCTTTTTGTTATATTTATAACGACCAAATTTGCAGAGGTCATACCGCCTCGGGTCAAAGAAGAGCATATCGAGGTGTGCCTGTGCGCTCTCGATGGTCGGCGGTTCGCCCGGACGAAGCTTTTTATAGACTTCGATAAGACCGTCATTGACTGTTTTGGCAGTATCTTTCTGGAGGATTGTCTCATACAGCCGCTCATCATGCCCGAACATTTCCTCGATCTCCTGATCAGAGCCAAGACCGATGGCACGCAGGAATGTGGTGAGCGGGATTTTGCGGTTCTTATCAATGCGGACGTAAATGATGTCATTAGAGTCCATTTCGTACTCAAGCCATGCACCCCGGTTCGGGATGATGGTGGATTTGAACAGCTCCTTGCCGGTCTTATCCTTTTCCATATCGTAGTACACGCCCGGTGAGCGGACGAGCTGGGACACGATAACACGCTCTGCGCCGTTGATGACGAAGGTACCGCTTTCCGTCATCAGGGGGAAGTCGCCCATGAAGATCTCGCTTTCCTTGACTTCACCTGTCTCCTTGTTCCAGAGCTTGGCAGTCACACGCAGAGGTGTGGCATAGGTAGCCTGATGCTCTTTTGCCTTAGCGATGGTCTTGTATTTCAGATGTTCATCGTCAAAGCGGTAGCCAGTAAAAGTCAGAACAAGATTGCCGTTGTAGTCCGTGGCAGAGAAGTCCCTGAACACCTCACTGAGTCCTTCCTCACGGAACCACTTATAAGAATTTTTCTGGATCTCGATGAGGTTTGGCATATCCAGTACTTCTGGAATTTTGCCGAAGCTCATTCTGACATTCTTTCCGAGCTGTTTGGCGGTTACGTTTACCATAGGCGGAATACCTCCTTGCAGATTTTGCAATTTTTTCATCCCGGGGCTTGACAAATGAGAACGAATGTGGTATACTATTAGCCCCGGAGGCGTAGAAGCCACAATGATGCATTTTAAAATTATACCATATTATACATATGTTGTCAAGAGTAAAACAAAACTTTGTCAGAATACACAAATCAAAAATGATCACATCTTGAAAAATCGACAAGTATTACAAACACGATGAGCGGCCAGCAAAACGATAGAAAAAATTTCAAAAACGCTTGACAAATCCTCCGGAATGGTGTATAATATTCAGGTATGCGGCACTTCTGCCGTATAACTATCTGAAAAAGGAGGAAAACAAATGCCAACATTCAACCAGCTCGTCCGCAAGGGCAGAAAGGTACAGCAGTCCAAGTCTACTGCACCTGCACTCCAGAAGGGCTACAATGCCAAGAAGAAGGTTCAGATCGACCAGAGCGCACCACAGAAGAGAGGCGTGTGTACTGTCGTAAAAACCACAACACCGAAGAAGCCTAACTCTGCTATGCGTAAGATCGCCAGAGTCAAGCTGACCAACGGCTATGAGGTAACATCCTATATCCCCGGTATCGGTCACAACCTTCAGGAGCACTCTGTTGTCCTGATCCGTGGCGGACGTGTCAAGGATCTCCCCGGCGTGCGTTACCACATCATCCGTGGCGCACTTGATGCACAGGGTGTTGCCAACCGTAATCAGGCTCGTTCCAAGTACGGTGCAAAGAAGCCGAAGGCAGGTAAGAAGTAAGCCTGAAGCAGATCATTTTCAAGTGAATCATTGTTTACCACAGGTACTGGTGGAGTTTTATATAGATGTGATAAATCTCTGCTTGGTCCTGAACGTGCCGGAATATTCCGGACGAGTACCTATGAATTCACGACTGCGGACTATATCCGCACAACCAATGTGAAGGAGGGAAGCGAAATGCCAAGAAGAGGTAATGTCGCAAAACGTGACGTATTACAGGATCCGGTATATAATTCCAAGATCGTGACACGTCTGATCAACAATGTGATGCTCGACGGCAAGAAGGGCGTCGCACAGAAGATCGTTTATGGTGCATTCGAGATCGTCGCTGAAAAGACGGGCAGAGATGCACTGGAAGTTTTTGAAGAGGCAATGGACAACATCATGCCGCAGCTTGAGGTCAAGGCACGCCGTCTGGGCGGTGCGACCTATCAGGTGCCGATCGAGGTATCCCCCGAGCGTCGGCAGACACTTGGTCTGAGATGGATCACGAAGTATTCCAGAGAGCGTAACGAAAGAACCATGAAGGAACGGCTTGCCGGTGAGATCCTTGATGCAATGAACGGCACCGGCGGTGCTTGCAAGAAGCGTGAGGATACCCACAAGATGGCAGAAGCAAACAAGGCGTTTGCTCACTACCGCTGGTAATTCCTTTCAGTATAAGGAGGAAATACTATGGCAAGAGATTGTACTCTGGAAATGACCAGAAATATCGGCATCATGGCACACATCGATGCCGGCAAGACCACGACCACAGAGCGTATCCTGTTCTATACCGGTGTCAACCATAAGATCGGCGAGACCCATGAGGGCGCAGCTACTATGGACTGGATGGCACAGGAGCAGGAGAGAGGTATCACCATTACCTCCGCTGCAACGACCGCTTACTGGGCAGGTCACAGAATCAATATCATCGACACCCCCGGACATGTAGACTTTACTGTTGAGGTAGAGCGTTCTCTGCGTGTACTGGACGGATCTGTTACTGTTCTCTGCGCAAAGGGCGGTGTTGAGCCGCAGTCTGAGACTGTATGGCGTCAGGCAGATAAGTATCAGGTTCCGAGAATGGCTTATGTCAATAAGATGGACATCATGGGTGCAGACTTCTACAGGGTCGTGGACATGATGCACGACCGTCTGAAGTGCAATGCCGTTCCGATCCAGCTTCCGATCGGTGCTGAGGAGACATTCAAGGGCATCATCGACCTTGTGGAGATGAAGGCGTATGTCTACTATGATGACCTCGGCAAGGATATCCGGGTAGAAGAAATTCCGGATGATATGAAGGAAAAGGCACAGGAATACCATGAGTCTCTGCTTGAGCATGTGGCTGAGCAGGACGAGGAACTGATGGAGAAGTATTTTGCAGGCGAAGAGCTCACCATTGAGGAGATCAAGTCCTGCATCAGAAAGTCTACCCTTGCCAATACGATGGTACCTGTTACCTGCGGTACATCCTATAAGAACAAGGGTGTGCAGAAGCTGCTCGATGCAATTGTAGACTATATGCCCTCTCCGCTTGATGTACCGGCGATCAAGGGTGTGAATCCGGAGACCGGTGAGGAGGAGTCACGTCCTTCTTCGGACGACGAGCCGTTTGCAGCATTGGCATTCAAGATCGCAACTGACCCGTTTGTTGGTAAGCTGACCTTCTTCCGTGTGTACTCCGGTGTTCTCGAAGCAGGTTCTGGCGTACTCAATTCTACCAAGGACAAGCACGAGAGAATTGGTCGTGTCGTACAGATGCATGCCAATGCCCGTAAGGAGCTTGAGAAGGTGTACTCCGGCGATATTGCTGCTGCCATCGGTCTGAAACAGACCACCACAGGCGACACGCTCTGTGACGAGAATCATCCGATCATCCTCGAATCCATGGAATTCCCAGAGCCGGTTATCAATCTCGCTATCGAGCCGAAAACAAAAGCCGGTCAGGAGAAGATGGGTATCGCTCTGGCAAAGCTTGCCGAGGAAGACCCGACCTTCCGGACATGGACAGACGAGGAAACTGGTCAGACCATCATTGCCGGCATGGGTGAGCTGCATCTGGACATCATCGTGGACAGACTGCTGCGTGAGTTCAAGGTCGAGGCAGATGTCGGCGCACCGCAGGTATCCTATAAGGAAACCATCAAGGGCAATGCCGATGTGGATTACAAGTACAAGAAGCAGTCCGGTGGTTCCGGTCAGTACGGTCATGTCAAGATCCGTATCTCTCCCAACGAATCCGGCAAAGGCTATGAATTTATCAACTCTGTTGTCGGCGGTGCGATCCCGAAAGAGTATATTCCTGCTGTCGATGCAGGTATCAAGGGTGCAATGCAGGCTGGTATTCTGGCAGGCTATGAAGTTGTTGACGTGAAGGTTGAGCTGTATGATGGCTCTTACCATGAAGTTGACTCTTCGGAAATGGCATTCAAGATCGCCGGTTCTATGGCGTTCAAGGAAGCAATGCGCAAGGCACAGCCGACTTTGATGGAACCGATCATGAAGGTTTCTGTCATTGCGCCGGATGATTATCTGGGCAATATAATCGGTGACCTCAGCTCCCGCCGTGGTGAGATCCTCGGTCAGGAGACTCGTCCGGGTACAGTGCAGGTCGATGCTCTCGTACCGCTGTCTGAAATGTTCGGCTACTCCAACAATCTGCGTTCCAACACACAAGGTCGTGGACAGTATTCCATGGAGCCGCACAGCTACAAGGAAGTGCCGAAGAACATCGCAGAAGGCATCATGACATCCAGAAATAAGGGCTGATGCCTTTCACATCACCGGAAAATGCTCGTGAGACAGAAAAATTTTCAAAAACACTTGCATTTTCTTGGAAGATGTGGTATAATACAGTTATCAGAGGCTGCATGACGAGCAGCCGGATAAACCACAAAACCTAAAATAAGGAGGAAAATTCCAATGGCAAAGCAGAAATTTGAGCGTACCAAGCCGCACGTTAATATTGGTACCATCGGTCACGTAGACCACGGCAAGACCACCCTGACAGCAGCTATCACAAAGACACTGGCTATGAAGGGTCAGGCAAAGTATGAGGCTTACGACATGATCGATAAGGCTCCGGAAGAGAGAGAGCGTGGTATTACCATCAATACCGCTCACGTTGAGTACGAGACAGACAAGCGTCACTATGCACACGTTGACTGCCCCGGTCATGCTGACTATGTCAAGAACATGATCACCGGTGCAGCACAGATGGATGGCGCAATTCTGGTCGTAGCAGCATCTGACGGTCCTATGGCACAGACAAAGGAGCACATCCTGCTCGCTCGTCAGGTAGGCGTACCGGCAATCGTTGTTTTCATGAACAAGGCTGATCAGGTCGATGACGAAGAGCTGCTTGAGCTCGTTGAGATGGATATTCGTGAGACGCTGTCCAGCTATGAGTTCCCCGGCGATGACATTCCGATCATCAAGGGTTCTGCACTGAAGGCACTGGAAGCTCCGGACGATCTGTCTGATCCGGCATACGCTCCGATCATTGAGCTGATGGATGCAGTTGATGAGTATATTCCGACTCCTGAGAGAGACGATGCAAAGCCGTTCCTGATGCCGATCGAGGACACCATGACAATTTCCGGTCGTGGTACTGTTGTTACCGGTCGTGTAGAGCGTGGTAAGCTCAATGTCGGCGAGGAAGTAGAGATCGTTGGTCTGAAGGATGAGAAGACAAAGACAGTTGTAACTGGTCTTGAAATGTTCCGTAAGTCTCTGGACTATGCAGAAGCAGGTGACAACGTTGGCGCACTGCTCCGTGGTATCCAGAGAAAGGACGTTGAGAGAGGACAGGTTCTCTGCAAGCCCGGCACAATTCATCCGCACACAAAGTTCACCGGTCAGGTGTACGTGCTGACAAAGGATGAGGGCGGTCGTCACACACCGTTCTTCAACAAGTACAAGCCGCAGTTCTATTTCAGAACAACTGACGTTACCGGTTCTATCACTCTGCCTGAGGGCGTTGAGATGTGCCGTCCCGGTGATAACGTTGAGATGCATGTAGAGCTGATCACTCCGATTGCAATCGAGCAGAATCTGCGTTTTGCTATCCGTGAGGGCGGCAGAACTGTTGGTTCCGGCGTTGTTATCTCCATTGATGAATAAGAGATCATTTTAAGAGGGCAGGATTCCTGCCCTCTTTATTTTATACATTGTGCAGATTGCACAAAAAAATAGGCAATAATAGACAAAAGCCTTTGATTCCTCTTGTATGATAAATTTTTTCATGTTATAATGATGATATATGGGTAGGATGCGGATACTGCATGACCGCACTCTACTAAAAGAGGAGGATACTATTATGAAGAAAAGAAAGATTGCCGGCAGTGCAGTTGCTGCGGCAATGCTCGTGAACTCACTTGTTGCACTTCCGCTTCCGGTTGGTGCAGTTGATGTCAAGGTGGAGTTCGAGGACGGCACATTGGTGAATGATGCGACCGTTCAGACAGACGGGAAAGGCTATTCCGGCACCGGATATGTGTTCCTCGGCAACAATGAGGGGGATATCCCGGAAGCTTCCGTAACGGTGGACATAGAGGAGGCAGGCGATTATTCACTGAAAATTGCTTACTCAGCCCCCTATGGCAGCAAGCAGGGCAATGTCACGGTCAATGGTGAGGGCTTGACAACCGCTAAGTTTGATGAATGCGAGGAATTCACAGAGCTGGATCTGGGCAGAGTTTCACTCAAGGCTGGCGAAAATACCATTGCCGTTGTTGGTACATGGGGCTGGACAAACCTTGACTATGTGCTGGTGACGGATTATGTTGCACCGGAACGCCCGGAGATCAAGGCAACACAGACCAATACCTGCGACCCCGATGCCATCGAAAGTACCAAGCAGGTCATGGCATACTTGGCAAGCATTTACGGCAAGCAGTTCCTTGTCGGACAGCAGGAGATCTATCACGGCGGTCCGCATGATGAAGAAACCGAATTCAAGTATCTCGAAGCAACTACCGGAAAACTCCCTGCAATTCGTGGCTTTGACTTCGGCAACTACTGCAATCCCTGCTTCGGCAGCGATGACGGCAGCTTTAGCCGTGCCATGGAATGGGGACAGAAAGGCGGTATCGTTACCGCATCGTTCCACCTGAACGTGCCGGTCGATTTCGCAAGCTATGAGATCGGTTCTTCCCTTGCCTTTGACAAGACGACCTATTCTGAAAAGACAGATTTCTCTCCGGCAAAGGCTGCTGAGGAAGGCACGAAAGAAAACCAGTACTATACACAGTCGCTGGACGTTTTAGCAGAACAGTTCCAGAAATTGCAGGAGAAGAACATCACAGTTCTCTGGAGACCGCTGCACGAAGCAGAGGGCAACGGCGGTGAGAATACCTCTTGGTTCTGGTGGGGCAGAGAGGGTTCTAAGGCATACAAGGAGCTGTGGAAGTTTACGTATGACTACCTGACGAATGTCAAGGGCTGTCACAACCTTATCTGGGAGTGGAACAGCTATGACTTCAGCACTTCCGCTAACTGGTACCCGGGCGATCAATATGTGGACATCATGGGTTATGACAAGTACAACTGCAACGGCGGACAGTCACACAATGTCAGCTCGATCGCAGATACGTTCTACAACATCATGGATCGCTTCAACAGTGCAAAGATGGTCGCTATGTTTGAGTGCGACTCCATTCCGACACTTGCCAATATTGAGGGCGATCAGGCTGGATGGCTGTACTATATGCCGTGGTATGACGGTGGTGAGGAAAGCACCAATTTCGTCAGCAACCCGAATATCAATGACCCGGCTGACCTCAAGGAGCTGTACAACAGCGAAATGTGCATCACGCTTGATGAGCTGCCGGACTTCGGCACGATTGAGATCGACCCCGATGCTACGAATCCTGTCGAGAATACTGAGCCGACCGAGCCGGAAGAGGGACATGCAAGCATTGCCTTTGACAGCAAGAACAATATCTATCAGATCGACCTGCCGGAACCGGGTGATGTGGTCTGCCTGAAAATTGAGCTTGCAGATGATGCGATCAATTACGCAAACGGTTGTCTTGGTGTTTCGGTCGAGGTTGATGGGGAATATTACTGGGCAAACGTGCAGTGGGAAACCACGAAGAGCGGTGTCGTAGAGGTTGACCTTGTGAAAAACCTGTACAATGTATCCCTCGGCACGGATGTACTGGATGAAGATGATCCGGTCATTGATGCTGTCAAGGAACAGCTCAACCAGCAGAAATCCTTCCAAGGACAGATCTGGTATGCAGGCATTGGTGAAGATGCGGCTGATACCGAACTGGTTTCCATTGTGGATGCTTATGTCAAGAAGGATTCTGGAGAAGATGTAACAGATCCATCCGAGGATGTCACTGACCCGTCTGAGCCGTCTGACGGCAAGGAGGAAGGCAAGGTCACACAGGATGCAACCACAGGTGATTATAAGATCGTTCTGCCGGAAGCTGCTGACAAGGTTTATCTCGATGTAGCATTCGATGAAGGTGTTACCGCAGTAACGGGCGGTCTGGGCTGTGTTGCCGAGGTTGATGGCAAGTATTACTGGGCAAATATTGAATGGAAGGCAAATAAGGAAGGCGAGGTCGAAGTGGATCTTGCAAAGTCCTTACGTAATGTTACGCTTGATGATGAAGAAGTGACAGATGAGGACATCATTGCTGCCGTGAAGGATGCTATCGTGAAGCAGACTGAGTTTACAGGTCAGATCTGGTATGTCGGCATCGGCGCAGAGGAAGGCGAATTGACACAGGCACAGATCAAAGCTGCTTACATCAAGAAGGACGGTGAGCCATCTACAGATGCGACCGAGCCGGGTGATACATTGTATGGTGATGTTGACGGAAATGGTGAAGTACAGATGGTTGACATGATTATGCTGAACAAGTACCTGATGATTGGTGAAGAGGTGACTCCGCAGGGACTGATCAATGCTGATGTCAATTTAGACGGTGATGTTGCGCAGGATGATGGTCTGAACATTCTCAGAGCATGTATTGAACTTATCACGCTTCCAGTAAAAAGTACAACATGATTAAAAAAAGGAGCTGCGACGCAGCTCCTTTTTATGTGTTATTCTACAGGTTCTCTATCAATTCATTTTCCAGTTGATAGTCTTAGTCAACCGTTTCCAAGCCTTCAGCATTGAATGCCTGCCGTAAATCATGGATCAGGTCATTCTTGTCTTCAATGCCAATTGCCACACGATAGAACCCGTTGTGGAATTCCTCCGGGTAGAGGTACATTCTCTCATCATCCTCACCCAGAAATACGATGAGGCTTGCCGCATTCCCGAGTGACACCGCAGAGGTGAAGATGCGCAGATGTGTAATAACTCTGTTGTAGAGATCGTGTTCTCCGTGAAGTCCGAAACATAGCACTCCGCCGAATCCATGCTCCATCTGCTTGACAGCGAGTTCGTGTCCTTTGTGACGCTCCAGTCCCGGATATGCCACGAAGCTCACACAGGGCTGACGTTCGAGCCACTGTGCGATGGCAAGTGCATTGTCATTATGTACCTGCATTCTGAGAGGAAAAGTGGTGCAGCCACGCTGGATGAGCCACGCATTGAACGGGCTGATGCAGCCGCCGATGTTGACCTGTGCTTCATAGCGGATGCGTTCCATGTCGTCATGCGGTCCGATGATTGCACCGCCCATGGAATCACCGTGACCATTGATATACTTGGTCAAGCTTTCCACGACGAAGTCCACACCATATTCAAGCGGACGGGTATTGTAAGGAGAGGAGAAAGTGTTGTCTGCTGATACCAGAATCCCATGTTCATGGGCAAGCTTGACAATTGCTTCAATATCGCAGATACAGAGTGTCGGATTGCCGGGTGTCTCGAAGTGAATGAGCCGTGTATTCGGACGGATGGCATTCCGGATATTTTCCACATCCGTGCAGTCCACAATAGAAGTTTCGATGCCCCATTTTTCCGTCCATAGCTCATGGAAAATACGATAGGTGGCAATATAGGTAACAGTAGAGAAAATGACATGATCGCCCTTTTTCAGCTTTGTAAAGAAGAGTGCCGAGAGCGCAGCCACGCCGCTTGCAAGCACGACGCAGTCCTCACCGCCCTCAAGGTCAGCAATTTTTGTTTCAAGCATTCCCTGATTGACACCGCCATTACGGGTGTAGATATTGCCTTCACTTGCCGACCAGTTCATCTGCGAGGCATCATAGGGGAGTACAAAGCTGTTCGCCATATAGACAGCCGGTTCGATTGCACCAGTTGCCGTGTCAGCCGCATTTCCGGCATGTATTGCACGGGTAGTGAAGCTCAGTTTATCAGAATTCTGCATAGAGATCTTCCTTTCTGTTTTCATCAGCATAATACAAATCTATTATAACACAGGATGGGACATTGTTTGTGAATTTTCTGTGAATTTATAGAAACAGGCTGCATTCTTACGATGCAGCCTGTCAGATTACTTTTCGTAGAAGGGGGATGCATTTTTCAATGCAGCCACGCCGAAATTGTTGGATGCCGGAACGATCGCCAACTCCACGCCACGCAGCTGCGGTCTGACAGCAGCTGCAATACCGTCAAACAAAGCTTTGACAGCGTCATTGCCCAATGCCTGCACATCAAAATCAAGCACCAGCAAAAAGTTGGGATTCGGCTTGTCCTCACGCTTCATTACCCGCAGATATGCCTTTTCGATCTCCTCATGTCCCTTGAGATGCTCTTTGAGCAGGTCAATCAACTCCTGCGGCTGTTCCTTAAAGTCGCCTATCTGGATCTTCGTACCCGGAGCAAGAGCTTCCGTATTCATGATACGGAGCATGGAGTCTTTCTGTATCATGATATTGTGTTCATAAGGATTGATGACGATCCCCACAATATTGCTGTTTGCATTCTGATCTCTCTGGATGAATTGACAGAGATCGGAGTAGGAAATGGCAGTCAGCTGATGCTTGTCGTGGTCAGCCCATTTCTGATACTGGAGTGCATCGGTAAAGAGTGGAAAGTACCGATTTCCGTCTGGGGAACTGAACAGCACAAACTTGATCTGCGGCTGATCCTTCAGCTCAACAGTACCATCGGAATTAGCCTGTGCTTTCTGGATGGTATCCACATTTGCCGGAACAAGGAAGCGTGCTGCCTTCAAAGAGTTGACAAAAGCAGATTCTGTGATCTGGTTACGCTCCTTTTTCATGTTTGTCATTGCCTGCACCAACTGGGGATTGATGACAGGACTCTGAGATTGTTTGATTTCAGCCAATATTTTCACCTCATTATCATTCTTCCGGCAAAAGCAGCCTCCTGCCGATCTGGGGTTTGTATACTTATTATTATACCATAGCTTTTTTCAAAAGTCAACAGTATTTTTTATATTTCTCCGAAGCCTACGAATTTCCTGTTAAAATAGAGGGGTAGAGACATACCGATCCTTTGCATTCTGATAGAAAAGGTCTATCAGAATGAAGTATCAGTATAAAAAATCAGGAGCAGCTGCTCCTGATTCCTTTGTTACTGTATGTCTGCTTACGCACGCTCTACCTTACCGGAGCGCAGGCATCTGGAGCATACATAGATGTGGCAGGGAGAACCCTTCACGATTGCCTTGACACGCTGTACATTGGGCTTCCATGTTCTGCTGGTCGCTCTGTGGGAATGAGAAACCTTGTTGCCGAAAGTTACACCCTTGCCGCAAACTGCACACTTTGCCATCGAAAACACCTCCTTCAACATGTGTGAAAAACACTCATGATATATATTATACCAGATTCTTTCAGAAAAAGCAAGTCTTTTTTTCATTTTTTCAAAATTTTTTCTCAGGATGTCATTCCGGGACAGAAAATCACGAAAAAGATGTACATATAGAAAGAAATTCCTGAAAAACTCTTGCAATGCCTGCCGGTTTGTAGTATAATAAAAAGGTAAGTATGTTGATGAGATGCGATTGGAAAGGGGAAGGTATGGATTCATTTCTGAATACAGAACTGCTGCTGCAATATTTTACACGTCTGATGGTGGTGTTTCTGGTCAGCCCTCTGCATGAGTTTGCCCATGCATGGACGGCGCATAAGATGGGGGATGATACCGCAAAAGACATGGGCAGAATGACCATCAACCCTATGGCACATCTGGACGGATGGGGCGCACTGCTCATCGTGGTGGCAGGTTTCGGATGGGCAAAGCCTGTACCTGTCAAGCCTACTAATTTCAAGCATCCACGTTTCGGCATGATGGTGACGGCAGTGGCAGGACCTGCCATGAACCTGCTCGCAGCATTGATAGGGATGATCGTGTTCCGGCTCTGCGGCGGAGCAGACGCACAATATATAGGTACGCTGATTGGTTATGTCAATCTTTCTTCGTCAAAAGACTATCTGATGCTGATGCTTGGAGAATTTATTTCTATCAACCTTGTGCTCTGTATCTTCAATATGATCCCCATACCGCCGCTGGACGGCTCAAGGGTGCTGACTTTTCTGCTGCCGCCTAAGGCAGCACTCTGGGTGATGCGCAACCAGAGATACTTCTATGTCGGCATGATCATTCTCATGTTCACAGGCATTCTGAATGTGCCGCTATACTTTGTGCGGATACTGCTGATCCGGATCCTGCTGCTCATGACAGGCTGGATACCGGCTATATTCTGATATGCCGGTACTGGAATTCAAGCTCGATGTCTTTACCGGTCCTCTTGACCTGCTGCTTCACCTCATTTCCAAGCACAAGCTCAACATCAACGACATCGAGATCACAAAACTGCTTGAACAATATCTGCTTTACATGGAGGAAGCAAGGCAGCAGGATCTGGAGCTTGCCGGGGAATTTTTAGAGATGGCTGCACGGCTTGTGTATATCAAGACGGTGTCTCTGCTGCCGAAGCCCGAGGAGGCAGAGCGTGCAAGACAGGAGCTGCAAGGAGCCCTGATCGAGTATTCTCTCTGTCAGAAGGCAGCTATGCTGCTGAAGGAACAGTTTATTGCGGATGATATCTTCGTGCGTAAGCCCATGCAGCTCAGCAAAGTGAAACAGACCTATCAGCTCACCCATCCCCCCGAACTGCTTGCTGAAACCTTTGCCCGTATCGGCAAAAGCAAGATGAACGGCAAGGAACTATCCGAAAAGATCACAGATACCGTAACACAGACCAGAGTGGTGTCCGTGACATCCAAGGTGGTGTATGTACTGCGCAGGCTGTTTGGCGGCGATACGGTAGAGGTGGCATCGCTCTATGAGGGCGTGACGGATCGTTCCGCAAGGGTGGCTACTTTCCTTGCGGTACTGGAGCTGACAAGGTTCGGCAGGATACGGCTCAGCGAGGACAATACCATGCTCATGCTCTGTGAGCGGAAAGGAAAACACTGATGGAAGAGCTTGTGACAAAGGCGGAAGCCATACTCTTTGCCGCCGGAGAGCCGGTGGATACCTTTCGTCTTGCGCAGACGCTCGGCATTCCGGAGAGTGAGGTCGCACCCGTTTTAGGGGCATTGCAGGAGCGTTATGCACGGGTAAACAGTGCTGTCAAGGTCATGAAACTTGCCAGGGCATGGCAGCTCGGCACACGGGAGGAATACGCCGACATCATCCGTACTGCTTTAGAGAGTAAGCGTATGCAGCCACTTTCTAATGCCGCCATGGAGGCACTGACCATCATTGCCTATAACCAGCCGGCAAGCAAGGGCTTTGTGGAACGGGTGCGTGGAGTTGACAGCTCGTCGGTCATCAATTCGCTGGTGGACAAGGGTCTGCTGGAGGAAGCAGGACGCATTGATGTGCCGGGACACCCGATCGGATATCAGACCACACCGCTGTTTCTCCGTGCGTTTGGTCTGCATTCACTGGAAGATCTGCCGGCAGTGTACCATAAGCCGGAGGATGAAGAATTTACCGGCGAGCTGGACTGTCTTGCAGATGAAAATGCCCATCCGCCGGACTGATGCGGAGGTGACGGAATGCGTGTATTTTTGATTGTACTTCTGGTGCTGACGGGACTGATCGTGATCTTATGCATGACGGCTGCCAGTGTACACGTCAGGTTTTGGGATGGTAAGTTTACATGGAGCGTGCATTACTGCGGCATCAGGATCCTGCCAAGACCCCGGAAACCGGATAAGGAGAAAGACAGCAGCCGTATATCTGCTCCGGCAAAGGCGAAGAAAAAATGGAAAGAAAAAAATGAGCAGTATGTCGAAGCAGTTCCTTTGCAGCAGGAAGCTGCGGACAGCGATATCTCCCCACCGGAAACAGACAGTGTCCCGGATCCGGAGAAAGGCAGCACTGTGCTGCCCACTGATGAAAGGGACGAGCAGGAAGAGACAAAAAAGGATGGTTGTTGCCTGATGGACAAGCTCTGGAAAACGATGCAGGAGTTTGTTGGGAAGGCTGACATGGCAGGGAGTGCTTTTTATGCATTGTCTGCGCCGTTAAAGCGGCTGTTCCGGGGGATTACATGGTATGCGATCGAGACGGATATCCTGATTGGTGGAGAAGATGCGGCAGCTACGGCACTGCTCTATGGCGGAGTGCAGTCACTTCTGCATCAGTTGTTGGCAGAATCCGGGAATTTCATGCGGGTGAAACGCAAGCAGCTCGCCATAGTCTGCGATTTTACGGAGGATACCTGCCGGTGGAATGCATCATGCAGATTCCGCATCCGGATAGGAACGGTGCTTGCGGTTGGCATCGGACTCCTGTGGCGTTATTTTATGGACAGCATAACCGCCGGCAGGGATACCTCCGGCAAGAAACTATAACAAATCTCAGCGGCAAAGCCGCAGAAGGAGCAAAGCAATGAGTGAACATGCAATCAATGGATTTATGGGTATCAGCATGGAGAAGATCCGCAGTCTGGTGGATGCCAACACCATGATGGGCGATCCTGTCTCCTGCGGTGACGGAACGACGATCATTCCGGTATCTAAGGTCAGTGTCGGTTTTGCATCGGGTGGATCTGATCTGCCTTCACGTTCGAGCAAGGACTACTTTGCAGGCGGTGCAGGTGGCGGCATGAGTGTGAAGCCGGTGGGATTCCTTGTGGTACACAATGGGGAAGTGGAGCTTATGCAGCTCACGATGGGGGCATCGAAGGAAAATGTACTGATTGAAAAACTTCCGGCTTTGATTGACAAGATCAAGGAAATGCTGCCCAGTAAGAAGGGAAAGGGTGAAGCAGAACCTGAAAAGGCTGCTGACGGAGAGACTGACAAGGTATAATCTGTCTGTCTGCCCCATAGGATGGTGGTGAGATCATCTGTTAAGGGGGACGGGCAATGAAACGTATCGTCTGTATGATAACAGCAGCAGTCCTGCTGCTGTTTTCTCTGCCGGTAAGTGCAGCAGAACCGGAAGTCTCGGCACAGGCGTGTGTCCTGATCGAAGCAGTGACAGGCAAGGTGCTGTATGAGAAGAATGCCTATGAGAAGCGTTCCATGGCAAGCACTACAAAGATCATGACCACACTTCTGACGCTTGAAAGCGGTGGGCTGGATGTGCAGTTTCCTGTGGACAATGCAGCAATTCATGTCGAAGGTTCGTCCATGGGCTTGCAGGAGGATGATGTCGTGACCAAGCGAGCCCTCTGCTATGGGATGTTGCTGCCGTCGGGAAATGATGCGGCAAATGCGGCGGCTGTAGCGGTGGCAGGAAGCATTCCGGCATTTGCAGAACTGATGAATGCACGGGCAAGAAAAATCGGCATGACGAGGACTTACTTTGTGACCCCGTCCGGACTGGAGGGGGAGGGACATGGTGCATCGGCGTTTGACATGGCACTGCTTGCCCGGGAAGCGATGCAGAATGAAGATTTCCGGAACATCTGCTGTCAGCAGCAGGCGAAGGTCACGTTCGGCAATCCCCCCTATGAGCGCACGCTTTACAACACCAACAAGCTGTTGAGCATGTATGATGGTGTGGTCGGGATCAAGACAGGTTTTACAGATGAAGCAGGACGCTGTCTGGTGTCAGCATGTGAACGGGATGGCGTGATGCTGATCTGTGTGACGCTGCATGCGCCGGATGACTGGAATGACCACAGCAGACTGTATGACTATGGATTCACAAAAGTCAGTCTCACGGAGCTGCCTGTGCCGGAGGTGACACAGAAAATTGCCGGCGGTGTGCAGGACAGCGTGGAGCTGAGTGCAGAGTCTGTGCAGGCAGGGTTGTGTCCGGAGGACATCGAAACGAAAGTACTATTGCCGCCTTTTGCCTATGCACCTGTGGCAGCAGGGGATGAGATGGGGACATTGGTTTACCTGTACGAGGGCAGGAAGATCGCATCTGTGCCGCTGACAGCGAAGCATGCGGTGGCTGCGGCGGAGATCGAAGAAAAAGGGCTGTTCCGGCGGCTTTGGGAGAACTTATGCGGAGGAACATGAGGAGGAAGTATGGCAGAGATCAGGATACAGAAATTGCTTGCTGATGCAGGCTTTTGCTCCCGGCGCAAGGCGGAGGAACTGATACGGCAGGGGAGAGTACAGCGTAATGGCAGACCCGTAAGTATCGGTGACAAGGCTTTTCCGAAGGATATCATCACTGTGGACGGACAGAAAGTCACCATGCCCAGAAAGAAAAAGCTTCGTTACATCATGCTGCATAAACCGAGAGGTTATGTGACGACGGTCAGTGATGAGCTTGACAGGCGGTGTGTGATGGATCTGCTGGACGGGATAGAGGAGAGAGTCTACCCGATCGGCAGGCTTGACCGGAATTCCGAGGGGCTGCTCCTGCTGACAAATGATGGAAATTTTGCGAATGGTATCATGCATCCGAGCCGTCATGTGACCAAGACTTACCGGGTGACGGTACGTCCGGCTGTAACAGAAGAACAGCTTGTGCAGCTTGCGGAGGGCATTGTGCTTGACGGCAAAAAGACACTTCCGGCGACGGTGGTCGTTCTGACGAATGAGCCGGGACGGGTGGTGCTGCAAATGACCATCAAGGAGGGCAGAAACCGTCAGATACGCCGGATGTGCGAAGCAGTTGGACTGGAGGTCGCAAGGCTGCGAAGAACAGCAGTCGGTCCATTGAAATTAGGTATGCTCAAACCCGGTGCATGGCGTGATTTGACACCGGAAGAGCTGCGTGCCATCCGGAATGCCATCGGAAAAGAATGAAGGAAGAGAGGAAATGGGATGCTGACGATCATTGAACAGAAAGATCTGTCGGGATATAGGGAATTGTTGGAGCAAATCGGGAATACAGCAGGACTGCATCTGACAGAAGCAAAAGAAAATGGTGAAGTGAAAGGCTATATCGCCTATGCCTATGAGCCGGAACAGGTTGTCATCTATGCGGTAGAGGACGGCGGCGATCTGAATGAGTGCGACGGATTGGTGCGGTCTGTTCTGTTCAAAGGCTTGCTGCGTGGACTGGAGCGTGCGGAGTTCCGCATACAGGACAGCGTCATGATGGCAAGAATGCGGACTCTACACTTTGTGCAAAACAACGAAAATATTCTCAAAAACATATCCGAAATTATGGATAATTGCAGAAATTGTGGGGAGAAACCGGCAAACACTTGAAAAAATGCGAAAAAAATAGTATGATTATGATATATGCAGATGGCGAATCCGATTGCCGGATGCCATAGTCTAAATGAGGAAGGATCGGTAATATGCAGATGGAGAAAAATGCAGAAAGCCCTGCAAGACAGCGCCTTACCGCACTGTTTGATGAGGGGGTGTATCATGAGATCGGCTCCTGTGTGATAGAAAAGGATGCTCTGGCAGCCGTAGTTACAGCGTATGGCTATGTGAACGGCAATCCTGTCTATGCCTTTGCACAGGACAGCAGCGTGAACAACGGTGCTGTCGGTATGGCACAGGCTGAGAAGATTTCAAGATTGTATGCACTTGCCGCAAAGACAGGCGCTCCGGTGATCGGTATCTATGATTCCAATGGCGCATTCATGGATGGTACTGCGGTGCCGCTCAATGCCTATAGTCTTATGATGGAGCGTGTATCGGCACTTTCCGGTGTTGTGCCGCAGATCGCAGTGGTCACAGGGGTTTGCGCAGGCAGCGCAGCTATGATGGCGTGTGCTTCTGATTTTGTGGTGATGACAGAGACAGCGGAGATGTTTTTGACACCGCATTTTGAAAAGGGTGCAGGCAGTGCAAAGGCATGTGCTGACAACGGTATCACTGCCCTTACAGCAAAGGATGATGCTGATGCATTCACACAAGTGAGAACACTTATCAATCTTCTCCCCGTGAATAATATGGCTTTTGCACCGTGCATGGAATTTGATGCACCGACAGCCGCATCAGGTAAAGACCTTGCTTCTTATGTGGACAGCATTGTGGACGGAGGCAGTGTCACAGAGCTGTTTGCAGAGTACGGCGGTGCGGCTTATACAGCACTGGCAACTGTCTGCGGTACGACTGTCGGTATAGTCGGCACGGCAAAGACCGATGATGCACTGACGGAGGACGGTTGTGCCAAGATTGCAAGATTTGTGCGGATCTGCGATGCTTTCTCTATTCCGCTCATTACGCTTGTGGATACCATCGGTTTTGCCGGGAGTACGGAAACGGAGCTGACAGGTTCTGTCAGGGCACTGACACGGCTTGCCGGAAGCTATGCGGAGGCAACGACCGCAAAGATCTCTGTTGTGACCGGCAAAGCAGTCGGCGCAGTATTCACGGCTCTGGCAGGGAAGGGGAGCAATGCGGATTTTGCCTATGCACTGGAAAAGGCATACATCGCACCGCTTTTACCGGAGGCTGCAGTGGAATTTCTCTGGCATGACAAGCTCAAGTGCTGTCAGGATCTGAACGCAAAGCGTCAGGAACTGGCAAAGGAATATACCGCTACGCTGGCATCTGCGGAGTCGGCTGCCAAGCTTGGTATCCTCGATGAGATCATCACACCTTCGGACATGCGTGCTGTCCTGAGCAGCGCACTTACGATGCTTGAGGGCAAGCGTGTGACAAATCTCCCGAAAAAACATAATAACTTCCCGTTTTAAGTAACGGTTAAAATCTATCGGATGGGTGGTAATTATCATGAAAAGATTCAATGTGACAGTCAATGGCAAGGCTTATGATGTGGCAGTAGAGGAACTTGGTGCAGGTGCGCCTGCGCCTGCACCCCTTGCAGCTGCTCCGGCAGCAGCACCTGCTGCACCGGCAGCACCTGCACCTGCTGCTCCGGCAGTCGGCGAGGGCGAAAAGGTCTGCGCACCGATGCCCGGTACGATCCTTGATGTCAAGACATCCAACGGACAGAAGGTTTCCAAGGGTGATGTCATCATGGTGCTTGAGGCAATGAAGATGGAGAACGATATCGTTTCACCCTGTGACGGAACGATCACCAGCATCGTTGTCAAGAAGGGCGACAACGTACAGAGCGGCGATACACTGGCAACTGTTGGCTGATTGCAGAAAGGACTTGCTATGGCAAAGGTAAAAATTACGGAAACTGTCCTGCGTGATGCGCACCAGTCTCTGCTGGCGACCCGCATGCGCATAGACGAGATGCTCCCCATTCTCGGAAAGCTTGATCAGGTCGGCTTCAATTCCGTGGAATGCTGGGGCGGTGCAACATTTGATTCCTGTCTGCGGTTTCTGAATGAAGATCCGTGGGAAAGACTGCGTACATTGCGCCGGGAGATGCCGAACACCCGTCTCCAGATGCTGTTCAGGGGACAGAATATGCTCGGCTATCGTCACTATGCAGATGATGTACTGGAGGAATTTGTCAATAAGTCTGTGGAAAACGGTATCGATGTCATTCGTATTTTCGATGCGCTCAACGATATCCGCAACCTCCAGACTGCGATAGATTCTGCCAAGAAGGCAACTCGTGACGGCAAACATCCGGAAGTGCAGGTAGCCATTTCCTACACCACAGGTGATGTGTTCACGACGGAATATTACTGTGATTATGCAAAGAAAATTGAAGCTGCCGGTGCAGATTCTATCTGTATCAAGGACATGGCAGCTCTGCTGACTCCGTATAAGACGGAGGAACTGGTCAAGGCACTCAAAAAGACTGTCAAGCTTCCGATCCAGCTCCATACGCACTATACGTCCGGTCTGGCATCCATGTGTCTGCTGAAGGGCATCGAAGCCGGTGTGGACATCATTGACACTGCAATGTCGCCTTTAGCACTGGGTACTTCCCACGCTCCGACGGAGTCTATGGTCGCTGCTTTGCAGGGGACGGAATATGACACGGGGCTTGACCTTGTGCTGCTCACCGAGATCCGGGAATATTTCATGGGTCTGCGGAAGAAGTATATTGATGAGGGACTGATCGATCCGAAGATGCTTGCAACCGATGCCGGTGCGCTGATTTATCAGGTGCCGGGTGGCATGCTGTCCAACCTGCTGTCACAACTCAAACAGGCAGGCAAGGAAGAATTGCTGAACGAAGTGCTTGCAGAAGTACCGAGAGTACGTGCCGATGCAGGCTATCCTCCGTTGGTGACACCGTCCTCACAGATCGTGGGTACACAGGCTGTATTCAACGTGCTGAACGGAGAACGGTATAAGATGGTCACTAAGGAATTCAAGGGTGTTGTCCGTGGTGAATACGGGCAGACTCCTGTGCCGATCGACCCTGATTTCCGCAAGAAGATCATTGGTGATGCCGAGCCGATCGACTGCCGTCCGGCTGACCGGTTGGAGCCGGAGCTGGACAAGCTGCGTAAGGAATGTGCAGAGTGGGCAGAGAGCGAGGAAGATGTTCTCAGCTATGCACAGTTCGGGCAGGTGGCTGTCAAGTTCTTTGAGAAACGCCGCAACGAGAAATTCGGACTTGATGGAAAGCATGGCAGCACGGAGACAGGGATTCATCCGGTCTGATGCTGATTTCCTAATATCTTGCCATGATAGAAAAATGTCTGCATCGCAGGCTGTGCTTGGTTTTGTCAAGAGATTGATGGCGAATCAGCATGATGAACCATATTGGAGGATGATCCATGAAACGAATTTGCACACTGCTGCTCGTGGCTGTTATGGTACTTTGTATGTCGGCTTGCGGTGGGGGAAATGATATTACTGTCGATCAGGTTGCCGGTACATGGGTGCGCACCATGTCAGACGGCACGGATACGATCACATTCAACACGGATATGACCTATGACAAGGTCATTGCGCTTACTTCATCGCCGCCTGTGACGACTACGACCAGTGACACCTATTCGCTCAGTGGAGATACCATCAGCATCAACTATTCGGATTACGGTACAGTTTCGGAGTATACGGTAACATTTTCCGGGAATAAGATGATCTGGGATAATGGAAATTCAACAATGGAATATGTCAGGCAATAACAATGGAATGTGTTGAAAATAATAATGCCCCTCTGCCGCAAGGCATGGGGGCAAACCTATCAAAGAGGTATAGAGAATGAAAAAATATGGTTCGGCTGTCAGTGTCAATGGCAGTGATATCAACGTATACACAGAAGGTGAAGGGACACTGACCATTGTCATCATGTCCGGTTCGGGTGTAACATCTCCGGTTCTGGAGTACAGTATTCTGTACAAGAAATTGTCGGATACTTACAGGGTAGCTGTCGTGGAAAAATGTGGATACGGTCTGAGCGGTCCGGCTGCAACAGAACGTACAGTGAAAAATATGGTGGAGGAAAGCCGTACTGCGCTGCATCTATCAGGCATTGAACCACCCTATGTACTTGCACCCCATTCCTATTCGGGATTTGAGGCGGTGTGGTGGGCGAATACCTATCCGGATGAAGTCAGGGCAGTATTGGGTATTGATATGGGTATTCCGGATATGGCGTTATTGCAGGCGAAGGAATTTCCGGATGAGAAAAAGAAAAAAACGTTGGAGCGGTATTACCGATTCCTTTCGGTCATTGCGAAACAGGGCTTGCTTGCAAGATTGTTGGAGAACCGGACAGTGAATGCATCCCATATGCTTTCGGGAAACAGTCTGTCTGATGAGGAAAAGGAACTGTACAAGAAGCTCTTTTACAAGAATATCTGCAATAAGGAGATGCAGGAGGAAGCAATGCGGATGACCGGGAACGCACAGGCGGCGTATGATACCGGTGTGCTGCGGTGTCCTGCATGTTTCTTCATCAGTGACATGAAGTCTCCTGTGAGATCCATGACATGGCAGGAGGCAGGTATCAGGTACGCCGGACAGTGCGGTGGAGAATATCATCTGTCCGATCAGGGACACCTGATGTATGCAAAGACACCTGTGCAGATGGCACAGATCTTCAAGGCATTTCTGAGCAAGATAAAAAGTTGAATATTCAGGTGAAAGGGGGTATGCTGTATGCCGATACGCATCCCGGAGAATCTTCCGGCATATGAGACACTGGAAAGGGAAAATATTTTTGTCATGTCCACTGACCGTGCGGAGCATCAGGACATCCGTCCGCTGCGTGTACTCATTCTGAATCTGATGCCGAAGAAGATCGAAACCGAGACACAGCTCATGCGTCTGTTGAGCAACAGTGCCATTCAGGTGGATGTGGAGCTGCTGCAAGTGGAACATATCTCCCGGAACACCTCTCTGACACATATGGACATGTTCTACAAGACGTTTTCGGAGGTCAGCGGACAGTATTATGACGGTATGATCATCACAGGTGCTCCGGTCGAGCAGATGGAATTTGAACAGGTGGATTACTGGGATGAGCTGTGCCGTATCATGGACTGGACACGTAAGCATGTGTACTCCACTATCTATATTTGCTGGGCGGCAATGGCAGGGCTGTACCATCATTTCGGCGTACCGAAATACAGGCTTGACCATAAGCTGTTCGGGGTCTTTCCGCACTATACAGAGGGAAATGCACCTTTGCTGCGAGGATTTGATGATGTCTTTCCTGTACCGCATTCAAGGCATTCAGAGATCCATCGTGAGGATATTGAAAAAGTGCAGGAGCTGGAGGTGCTGTCCTATTCACCGCTTGCAGGGGTATATATCGTGGCAAACCGGAACGGCAGGGAATTTTATCTGACTGGACACAATGAATATGAACGCTTCACGCTGAAAAATGAGTATCTGCGTGATCTGGAGAAGGGGCTGCCGATCGACGTGCCGTTCGGGTATTTTCCGGGCGGAAATCCCAACTGTGAACCGAAATTTACTTGGCGCTGCCATGCAAACCTTATGTATTCCAACTGGTTGAATTACTGCGTCTATCAGCAGACTCCTTTTCATCCGGAGGAACTGGAACAGATGGGTTAATTTTCGGATAATGCCTTGGCAAAGAAATCCTCTGTGGTGAGGGATGGACTGCGGTTGTAACGGAACAGTCCATAGAGACAGTCGCTGTCTCTGGTGATATAATTTGGCTTTTCGTAACATGTCAGCGTGCAGATGAAGCCAAGCTCTTTGAGAACCGGAATACTTTCCCGACAGATGAAGCCGTATGGATAGGCGAATACTGTCGGAGAGTGTCCGGTTTTTTCATATGCATGGGACTGCACCTTGCCAACGTCCTCACGGAGCATTTTCTGATAGGCAGAGGCATCCTCTCCATAGAGGATGGAACATCCGGCACGGGTATCATTGCTGTGCAGATTCCATGTATGATTGCCGATCTCCACTCTGCCGGAGTCCTGTAATTGTCTGACATCGTCCCATGTCAGATAGGAATAACGGTCAACATGGGGGTCACGCTCTGCCGTGACCTCTGTGTATTCTCCAACGATGGATACCACAGCGCACATATCGTACTGTTCAAGCAGTGGAAGAACAATGGACAGATTGTTATAAAATCCGTCGTCAAATGTCAGCATGACCGGATGTGCCGGCAAATCCCCCTTGCCCTCAGTATAGGCGTAAAGCTGTGCTGCGCTGACAGTCTCATATCCCTGCAATTTCAGATAACACAGGTCATTCTCAAAGAGCTCCGGTGTGATCTGATAATCACTGCTTGCTGTTTCAGTGATACTGTGGTACATGATAACAGGGAGGAAGATGCCGTCCGGTCGGGGCTTGTGCGCAGATACATTCCCGACAGCAGTACACAGCATCCACAGCATCAGGATCACAATGTCGATCAACAGAAACAGACGCAGTTTTTTGGGATTGTAACAGCAGTACATGCTGCCTTCCCCCTTTCTGAAAATCATGCAATTGACACAGCCAATCGCAGCCTGTGCAGCAGGCGTTCCCTGACGGTCTGATGTCTGTCGGATTGTCAGGGATTGGTATCAGTATATGCAGGAGGGTAAGGAAGGTTGCATGTCCGAACAGAAGACGAAGGTCAGAAGTGAGGATGGGTAGCAGATGATTGACGGAAAATCATATTCTGTACTTCGTTCAGGCATTGGCGGAGCAGCATAAAACCAGCTTTCCACGCATAGGATGGTAACATTCAGGGAATACTGGAGGTGTGGACATGCGTTCGGGAAAGATAATGACAGTGCTGTTGCTGACAGGAATTGCCGGGGTATTGGGGCTTGCACCTGTGTTGACGAAGGCGGCACAGGTGCGGATGCATACAGAAGAGATGATCACAGAATATACACAGGAGAAACAGGAATTTTTTCTGTCACATGGATATGGGGAGGAAGAACCCGGAACACAGCCGCAATTCATAGAGACAACAGAACCGGAAACTGTACCGGCACAGACAGACCCCGGTCCGAAGCCCTATCCGGAGACATGGGATCTGACAGGCGGCACGATCGAGAAGATGCAGTACGGCAGATATTCCGGCGAATATTATTTCGATCTGGACAGAGCAGGGCAGGTGCAGAACAAGACTTCTGTAAGCAATGCAGCTCTGTATGCAGAGAGTCAGCTCTTGCCGGAGTTTCGCATTTCGATGGATGGCACACCGCAGGTACTCATCATGCATACCCATACAACTGAGACTTTTGAGCCGTTTGAACGGGATGCCTACGATGCAGAGTTTAATTATCGGACAACGGACTGCACAAAGAACATGGTTATGGTCGGCGATGCCATAGCAGCACAGTTGGAGGCGGTAGGGATCGGTGTGATACACAATGCAACCATCCATGACTATCCATCTTACACAGGTTCGTATGCACGCAGTGCAGAGACGGTAAAAGCAATCTTGGAGGAATATCCGTCCATCAAGGTGGTACTGGACATTCATCGGGATGCCATTGGCGGAAACGGCATCATCAAGCAGCCGACAGCAGAGATCGGCGGAAGAAAGGCAAGTCAGGTCATGATTATCTCCGGCTGTGACGATGGAACAATGGGAATGCCAGATTATATGCAGAATTTCCGCTTTGCTGCTCTGCTTCAGCAGCAGATGGAAACAGATTATCCGGGTCTGACACGACCGATTCTGTTTGATTACCGGAAGTATAATCAGGATCTGACGACAGGGAGTCTGCTGATCGAAGTCGGATCGCATGGGAATACATTGGAACAGTCGCAATATGCCGGGGAACTAATTGGCAGCTCACTGGCAAGGGTATTGATGGGTTTACAGGAGGAGACATGAAGGGAAAATACCAGAAGATAATGGGAGGGATTGCACTGCATCTGGTGGTGAGCAGTGCCGCACTCGGTTGCATCCGGGTATACCAACAAGGATACAACACCACGCACCATGAACAGTTACAGATGGCAAGTCTTGTGGTCGGAGAGGAACAGACACAGTTGCAGATTCTTGGAAAGACGTGTACGATACCAATGCTGTCACAGGACAGTATGTTCTATTATGCTGCCTATTTTCTGACGGATGCATATCTGCACGGATGGATATATGCAGTCCAGAAATTCACAGAAATAACATAAAATATTCATAAAATATTTGAAAAAATCCTCTTGCAAAACATGGCAGATTCTGATATAATAATAAATAGTGCTATAGCAGATGTGCCTGTAGTTTAGATGGATAAAACAGAGGACTCCGACTCCTCAGACCGCAGGTTCAAGTCCTGTCAGGCACATGTTCAGACACTGGATGGTTACATCTGGTTCTGACGGGATGTAACTCAGTTTGGTAGAGTGCTTGGTTTGGGACCAAGATGCCGCAGGTTCGAGTCCTGTCATCCCGATGCGGCACCCGGAAGGAGATTCCGGGTGCTTTTTATATTTGATAACTCTTGTCCAAAAGGGCTTGACAAATTGATGGAAATCATGTATAATGATATACAGATGCTGTTCTTACCTGAAATGAAAGGATGATTATGTATGAAGAACATCATGAAAAGATGCGTGCTTACGTGTCTGGTAGCAGCTTTTGCCGTTTCCGGATTCGGATGCAACAAAAAGCCAAATGATGAAAACAGACCGGCAGAGACAATATCTCTGGAGAATACCAAGCAGGATCTGACATTCAGTTATAAGCAGGGTCCTGCAGTTGATGCAACGGAGTCTGCTGAAAATTCGGAGAAGGCAGATGAAAGTACAGCAGAGAGCAAGCAGGAGTATGAGGATGTCACAGAATTTGTGGATGTGACAGATGAGGCAGGACAGCCTGTGACCGATGCCAATGGTGTGAAGCAGACTGAGGTAGTTGTTGTGGGTACACGTCCGGTTTCCGGCAGCGGAAATGACAGCAGCCGTGCCGATGACGGAAATGACGACAGCAGTACTGCTGACGGAAATTCCGGGGGGAATGCCGGCAGTTACACGCCTTCCTATGATACTTGTAAGGCATACTGGCTGGATATGTCGAAGGCAGAGGACTATGTATTTAATGGCGAGTTTCTCATCATTACATTCCAAGTCAATGAAGATATCCCGGACGGCAATTATCCTGTCACCATTGCAGCGACAGATATTGCAAGCTGGGATCTGGTGACATATGATCCGGTGATCATCAATGGAGAGGTGTCTGTCAACTCTACGCCTACGGAGCAGCAGACAGCAGGCAGTGACTTTACACTGAAAGTCAACAGTACAGAAGCCAAACAGGGTGATGTTGCGACAGTTGTTGTAGATCTGTCCAATAACCCGGGTTTTGTCGGATTTGTGGTTGACATCCAGTATGATGCTAATGCCTTTACAATTCTTGATGCCACTGGCGGTAAGGATTTCAACAATACAATTGGTACAGTCTGATCAGAACAACAAAGCCCCCTGTGGTGTGAGAACTACAGGGGGTTTTACTATAGACAGCATGTATGCATCAGTTTTTGATACTGTGCATGGGTGCAGGGATACGTCCGCCACGGGAGATGAATTTTGCAGGGGATTTGCGATTGATGGGCATGACCGGACCAGAACCAAGCAGTCCGCCAAATTCGAGCATGTCGCCTTCTTTCTTGCCAATGGCAGGAATCAGACGTACAGCAGTAGTCTTATTGTTGACCATGCCGATGGCTGCTTCATCTGCAATGATGGCAGAAATTGTTGCTGCGCTGATATCTCCCGGAACTACGATCATATCCAGACCGACCGAGCAGACTGCCGTCATGGCTTCGAGCTTTTCAAGACAGAGTGTGCCATCCTGTGCGGCAGCGATCATTCCGGCATCCTCTGAAACGGGAATGAATGCACCGGACAGCCCCCCGACATTGGACGATGCCATGACACCGCCCTTCTTAACGGCATCATTCAGCAGTGCAAGCGCAGCAGTCGTGCCGTGTGTGCCGCACTGCTCCAGCCCCATCCCTTCAAGGATGTAGGCAACGGAATCGCCGACTGCCGGTGTCGGAGCTAATGACAAGTCCACAATGCCGAACGGTACATCAAGCATTTTTGATGCTCGTGAGCCGACAAGCTGTCCCATACGGGTGATTTTGAACGCCGTTTTCTTGATAAAATCCGAAAGCTCATCAATGGAAGCATCCGGATATTTTTCAATGGCAGCCCTCACAACGCCCGGACCGGATACACCGACATGGATCTCACAGTCCGGTTCTCCCACACCATGAAATGCACCAGCCATGAACGGATTGTCCTCGACTGCATTGCAGAATACCACCAACTTTGCTGGTCCGATGCACTGCCTGTCAGATGTTGCCTTTGCGGATTCCAGCACGATCTCCCCCATAAGTGCCGCAGCATCCATGTTGATGCCGCTCCGTGTCGAACCGATGTTGACGGAGGAACACACGTTGGTGGTTTCGGAGAGTGCCTGTGGGATGGAGCGGATGAGTGCCAGATCGCCGGCACTGAATCCTTTGTGGACAAGTGCCGAATAGCCTCCCAGAAAGTTGACACCGCAGGTGTCCGCTGCCCTTTGGAGAGTGTGAGCAAATTTTACAGGATTTTCATCAGGACATGCCGCAGCGAGCATGGCGATGGGTGTCACGGAGATGCGCTTATTGACGATCGGGATACCGTACTCCTTTTCAATTTGCTCTCCGGTTCTTACCAGATTTTCAGCTCTTGACGTGATCTTGTCATAGACCTTCTGACAAGCTTTGTCTATATCCGGGTCGATGCAGTCGAGCAGTGAGATACCCATCGTAATGGTTCGGATATCCAGACACTCCTCTTGTATCATCCGGATGGTTTCCAGAATATCAAATGTATTCAGCATGTTTTCACCTCGATCAGATCTTATGCATAGAATTGAAAATGTCCTCATGCATACAGTGGATGGTCAGTCCCTCCGCATTGCCGAGCGCTGTCATTTCATCCGACAGAGACGAAAAATCTGCGCTCATGCCTGAAAGATCCACCATCATGATCATGGCAAACATATCCTGCATGACGCTCTGGGTGACTTCGATGACATTGGCATTGTGATTGGCACAGATGCCGCTGACTTTGTGCAGGATGCCGATGGTATCCTTACCGATGACAGTAATTACAGCACGCATTATGATAACCTCACTTTCAGTACCGGCGGATGCCGGATAGAATCAGTATCTCTATTATAACACAGATTCCGGAAAAAGAAAAGCGGTTTTGAAAATATTTTTGTGCTTTTGCCGTTTCGGGTGCAAATTCTATCTGTTGTTTCAGAAATGTTCACAAAATATGCTTGAATTATGTTTGATTTCATGGTAAAATGAAATTGATAACAGAGGTCGACTTAAACGATTTCAGAAAGGATGTGTTCTTTATGAAACTTTTACATATCATCACAGCCGGTTTGCTGTCAGTCAGCATGTCGTTCGCTGCAGTCGGTGGTGAGCTGCGGCAAAGTATGCTCACAGCACATGCGGAAGATCCCGACCCGGAGCTGCTGAGAGAATATGCGGAGATCATCGTAAACCAAGTCAATGATGCGAGACTTTCCTATCAGGATCCCAATAATCCGGATCTTCAGTTGAGTGAGCTGAAGCTTCTGCCTGTCATGTGTGACTATGCGCAGATCAGGGCAGATGAGATCGTTCTGGATTTCAGTCATAACCGTCCGCTGTATGATGCGGAAGGCAATCTGATCGAGGAACATATTCGTCTGAATGAGGATGGCAGTCTGATGCAGGATGAGAACGGCAACTATGTGATGAAGAATTGCTTTTCCATCATCAAAGAAAATGGATTTCCGTACAGCAAGGTTGCTGAAAATATCGCTGCCGGCAATTACGACCCGGTCGCAACTTTCTATCAATGGATGAATTCTGATTCGCACAGACAGAATATCCTGAGTGATGGTCTGACTCATATCGGCATCGGGTATTACTATGAACCGGATTCGCAGTACAAGTATTACTGGAGCATGTTTCTTGTCGGCGTTTATGAAGGTGAAGGAGCCAAGACTCTTGATGGAGAGTATTATCCGGTGCGTGAGACTGGCGATGCAGACGGGTCACAT
The DNA here is from genome assembly GCA_947630845.1 of uncultured Clostridia bacterium. Taxonomy (GTDB): domain Bacteria; phylum Bacillota; class Clostridia; order Oscillospirales; family Ruminococcaceae; genus UBA3855. The sequence continues at coordinate 63,437 of CANRJB010000005.1, read as the reverse complement.
CGGATCGATTCCACCGATGCGGAACGTATCCTGAAATATGCTGCTGCTCTGAATGCAGGTAAGCCGGAACGTGTATCCGATATGTTCCTGAGTGCAGCAGATGTCAATGCAGATGGTGAGGTCAGTGCTGTGGATGCGTCCATTCTGCTCTCCTATGTTGCAGCAGCCGGTGTGGATGAGAATGCAAAGATAGAAGATTATATCTGGAAGTGAGGCATCAGGTCATGGATATTATGCAGTCATCGCTGCAAAAGCACAAGGAATGGGGCGGAAAGATTGAGGTTATTTCCCGTGTCCCCATCAACGACAGGGATGCGCTGTCCCATGCCTATACGCCGGGTGTGGCACAGCCTTGTCTGGAAATTGAAAAAGATCCCTCTCTTTCCTATAGTCTGACCCGCCGCCATAATCTGGTGGCAGTCATTACGGACGGTACGGCTGTGCTGGGACTCGGGGATATCGGACCACTTGCTGCTATGCCAGTTATGGAAGGAAAGTGTGCGCTGTTCAAGGAATTTGCCGGGGTAGATGCGTTTCCGCTCTGTGTAGACTCTAAGGATACGGATGAGATCGTCAACACCATTGCCAATATTGCTTACAGCTTCGGCGGCATCAATTTAGAGGACATCAGTGCGCCAAGATGTTTTGAGATCGAGGCAAAGCTGAAGGAACGGCTGAGTATTCCGGTATTTCATGATGACCAGCACGGGACGGCGATCGTGGTCGGTGCAGCTCTGCTCAATGCCTGCCGTGTGGCAGGAAAGCAGCCCGGTGATCTGAAGATCGTCATCAACGGCGCAGGTTCTGCGGGTATTGCAATTGCAAATCATCTGCTGCATTTAGGTGTTGATGATCTTATCATGGTTGATCTCTGCGGCATTCTTTCAGCAGACGAGAACTATGAAAATCCTGCGCATGAGCAGATCGCTGCAGTTACCAACCGTGACAAAAGGCATGGCACACTTGCGGATGCAGTGAAGGGGGCTGATGTCTTTATCGGTGTATCCAAGCCCGGACTGCTGACACAGGACATGATCCATACCATGAACGATAAGCCTTTTGTCTTTGCTATGGCAAATCCTACGCCGGAGATCATGCCTGACCTTGCAAAGGAAGCAGGGGCATACATTGTCGGCACAGGACGGAGCGATTTCCCGAATCAGATCAACAATGTCGTTGCATTTCCGGGTGTGTTCAAGGGTGCATTGGCAGTGAGGGCAAGGGATATCAATGAGGAAATGAAGCTTGCAGCGACCAAGGCAATTGCTGGATGTGTGACAGAGGAGCAGCTCAGAACGGACTTTATCCTGCCGGATGCCTTTGACCGGAGCGTGGCAGAGGCAGTGGCAAAGGCGGTGGCACAGGCTGCCATAGATTCCGGAGTCGCAGATCTGGACGAGAATCCGCTGTAAGGAGGATGCTGATGTTTTTCATACCGCAGTTATGGGTACGGGTACTCGGAGCAGCACTGTGCGTTGTATTGCTTGCACTTTTTGTCAATCCCATGTTGCTCGGTATCCGTAACGTCGGCTGTTATTTCGGGGCAGCAGTGAGCCTGTTGGGCATCGTATTCTTTGCGGCAAATTCATGGGTGGCAGGATTGCTGACAAAGGTCTGGGAAAATGGTGTCGGGCATATCGTGATGTGTGTTGTGATCGGTGTGGCTGCACTTAGTGTGGTGTTGGCGTTTGCCATTAGCTGCGGCATGGTAAAGGCAATGTACGCAAAGCCAAAGGATGAAGCCCCTGTTGTGATTCTTGGATGCAAGGTCAAGGACGGCAGACCGAGTCTGATGTTGAAACGACGTCTGGATGCTGCGCTGCCGTATCTGGAAGAACATCCGGATGTGCAGATCATTGTCTGCGGCGGTCAGGGACCGGATGAAGCCATGAGTGAAGCACAGTGCATGACGGAGTACCTGACCGGACAGGGCATTGCTGCAAATCGTATCCATCAGGATACGACATCTACCTCAACACTCGAAAATCTCCAGAATGCAAAGGATATTTTAGAGGATAACGAGTGGGGGACGAAGATCATTATTGTCACTGATGGCTACCATCAACTGCGTGCTTCTATGGTTGCAGATAGTCTGCGGTTGGATGCCTATGCGATCTCTGCACCGACCTCATGGTATCTTGTACCGACCTACTGGGTACGGGAATGGTTGGGAGTATGTTATCAGTTTGTTTTCGGAGCAAGTTAAAACACCGTTCAGGGCGTTCCTGAACGGTGCTTTCTGTTGCTAAAAATCAGAATTGATGATGGAGGTGTAGAGTTCTTTTGCGGCATCTTCGGCAGTTGCCTTGTCATAGACCACCAGATTGCATGCTGCAATGAAAGCGTCGATCAGATCAGAATTTTCCACAAACGGATTCATATGTCCAAGCGGTGCGCTATCCATACAGAGTGATGCATCGTACTGGAGTCCCTCAAGCATTCCCTCGTCTATCAGTGTCTGCTGTGCGGACTTGCTCAAAGGAACGCCCTTTTCTACACCTTGCAGGACAGCCATTTCCTTGCTGTTGAGCAGGAAATCAAGTAAGATAGCAGCTTCGTTCGGATGCTCCGTATTCTTGCTGATGGCATACATTGTCGCAGGCTTTGCATACCACCCGTCACCGGGCTTTGCGCCGTCCGTTGTGGGATAGTCTGCCACCACGATCTCATAGCCATTTTCCTGTGCAGTTCCCAAATGATTTACAGCATCACTGACCCATGCGATATCGCCGGCGTAAGTACCATTGTTGATGTTGGTCTGGGAATAGTATTCCACACTCGGGATTACGCCTTCATCCACCATTCTGTCATAGAATTCCAGCATGATCTGCAATTCCTTCGCATCGAAATTCATCGAGCCATCTTCATTCAGAAATTCCTTCCCGGTCATTTGTTCAGCATAGGCAATGGTGTACAGCCAGATGGATTTGTTAACACCTGCAATCGGGTAAACACCATCAGGTTTCATTTTTTTTGCTGCCTCAAATACATCCTCCCATGTCTTTGGGATATCCAACCCATAGTTATCATAGATGGTTTTATTGATATAGATCGTCTCAGCATTCATGGCGATCGGAATCGCATTGAGGATGCCATTTTTTCTGCCATATTCCAACATTTCGTCAGGGAAGTTGGACAAATCGATATAATCCGAAACGCTCTCAATGTCATAATATCCTGTCCCGTCCTCCGAATACTGCGACAGCCAGCCGAAATTGATCTGCATGACATCTGCTTCAGTGTCAGAGAACATCTGCACCTGACTTCGTGATTCATAGCCTGTCCATTCGGAATAGCTGCAATTGACCTTAATATCCGGATGAAGTTCCTCAAACTTCTCTACCGCATCAAGAGTATATTCCGTCCTTGCATCATTGCCCCACCATGAAAGGGAGATCGTGATCTGTTCCTGATTCGGAATGACTGCCGTCTCCACACCGCATCCTGTCAGCAGCATGGTAAATGCTGATACAGATGCCATCAGCTTTTTTCCTTTATGCATCTTGATCTGCCTCCTGCTGTGCCAGTGTGTAGGTGTCCTTGCCTCGTTTTTTGGAGGTATAGAGTGCCTTGTCGGCGGCGTGATACAATGTCTGGAAATCCGTACCGTGCTTCGCAAACACAGCTGCCCCCATGCTGGCAGAGATCTTGTACTTACGGTCATCACCCGTGTAGTTATTGCGGAATGCCTCACAGAGTGCGTCACATTTTTCACAGATATATGTCTCATAATCACCCTTGTCCGGGACAGAATTGACGAGTACGCAGAACTCATCACCGCCGACTCTGCCGAGGAAGTCCTCAGAAGTGAAAGTTTTCCGGAGAATACGTCCGATGTTGGAGAGTACCTCGTCACCATAGGCATGTCCGAGTGTATCATTGACACCTTTGAAGTTATCTACATCGAGCAGAATGAGTGCATGCTGTTCTTCCTTTGATGCTGTCATCAAGCGATTTTCGGTGTATTCCTCAAAGGAACGCTTGTTAAGAATACCGGTAAGCTGGTCGATGTGTGCCTTTGTGTCAAGACTTGCAACAATACCCTCTACCGGCTGTGTGATGCGGATGGAGAAGATGCCGGCAATGACCGCTGACAGAATTGCTGCAATGAAGGCAACTGCATAAATATAGAACTGCATCTCATTTTTTTCATTCAGGATGATTTTTGTCGGGATGGAGCAGATAACATACCAGTCATCACCGCAGCCTGTGACCGTGACCAGATAGTCATTGTCCATGACGGTCGCACCACTATTCTCCTTTACCCGTTTTGCAATATCCTCCGGCAGCGGAATACCAATTTCATCCGGCTCAGAAGAGTAGAGGATGTTGTAGTCCTGATTCGTCAGCCTGATCTCCATGTCACTCATGGTTTCCGGGTTGTCGAACACACTTTCCAGCTCAGAGGTGTAGAAAGAGATGATAAGCAGCGCATTGTCATGGATACGCTTGACGTAGTAGATGCGCTTGAAGTTGTCCTGATAACCGGCAGCCCAGCCATCTTTGGTGCGTTGTCTGGAGATCATGTTCTCAAATTCCTCGAACATCTTGTCGCCGAAGAGACTGACAGTGCCGTTGGAGATCTTGCCGACCGTGTGGTTATTGCGGTATACGATACCGTAGTCCACAAAGTTTTCCATGATACACAAGCTATAGAGCTTGTCAGAGATCACATTTTCCGTATTGAGTGCCTCATACTCATCATTGTTGGGGTCAGTTGCATCGTATGTATAGGTTTCCTCAGCGGCGAAGGCAAGCGTTCCGATGGTTTCCATCCGTTTGAGGTAGCTGTCCATATTCAGTTTCATCTGGACATTGAGGGATGAAGTGAGGGTACTGACCTTATTTTTCAGTACCTGATCGGTTTTCTGCACAGCAAGCAGTGAAATAAATGTGATCGCAACCACCACAATGACAGTATAGCCGATGATCATGATATATTTGAAACGCCTGATCTCTTTCAGACTGGGTTTTTTTGGATTCTGCTTCATTAGGATAATCTCCTTGAGAAATAACATATATATGTATAGTATACCACATTTTTTTTCAGTTTTCAAGAACAATTTGTAAATAATTTTTGACTTGACATAAATTGGCAGCCGAAGCAGAAAAATTCATGGAATGGTACGAATAATTCCATGCAGCTACTTGCAATTCCGGTAGAAAAGTGTTATAATGAAAATGGAACATCAAAGAGAAAGGAACAATGTCATGTCAAAAGCTCCGAAACCCAGTGTGCATACTATGTCCCGGATGGTATCTGCCCGACCGGTACACCCGTTTCTACAGGAGATGCTAACTCAGATCGGAAAGGCTGTGAACGGGAAAAATGATGTGATCTATAAGCTGTTGCTGGCAATGATTGCCGGTGGACATATCCTGCTTGAGGACATGCCCGGAGTCGGAAAGACCACGCTTGCACTTGCTATTTCCCGGACACTTGCGCTTTCCTGTAAGCGCATCCAGTTCACACCTGATGTATTGCCGACCGATGTTGTCGGTTTTAATATGTATCATAAGGAGCAGGACAGATTTGTGTTCAAGGAAGGAGCTGCCTTCTGCAATCTGCTCTTGGCAGATGAGATCAACCGTACTTCCAGCAAGACCCAGTCAGCTTTGCTTGAGCTGATGGAGGAGGGTGCAGTCACCATTGATGGCAAGACCCATCCGCTCCCATCCCCCCACATTGTCATTGCCACCCAGAATCCCATCAGTTGTGTCGGGACGCAGAAGCTTCCGGAGTCTCAGCTTGATCGGTTTCTGGTACGGCTGTCGCTGGGATATCCGGGCACAGAGCATGAGGTGGCACTCCTGAAGGCAAGGCAGTCCGGTAATCCGCTTGATACAGTCCAGTGCATCGCAGATGCTGCCACACTTCTGCATGTCCGTCGGGAGGTGGAGAAAATCTATGTCAGCGAGACATTGTATGAGTATATTGTCGCTCTGACCAATGCGACACGCAGCCACTCTGCCATTCGGCTTGGAATCAGTCCGAGAGGATCACTTGCGCTGATGCAGATGGCAAAGGCATCTGCTTTTGCACAGGGGAGGGATTATCTGCTGCCGGATGATGTTGCTTTTGTCTGTCCGGATGTATTCTGTCATCGCCTCCTGCTGCATGGCAGTACGTCCGACAATGCAGCGCAGACAAGGCAGATCGTGGACGAGATCCTCAGCAGCACACCGCTCCCATGGACGGACTGATATGACGAGGGCAAAGCTGTTGTATGCCGTCATTCTGATCGGACTGACGGTATTTTATGTGTTATACATTGATTCACTGGCACTGGTGCTGCTGCTCTGTGCCATACTGATCCCTGTGCTGCTGTGCATCAGCCTGATATGGGTGCATCTGAGTGCAACAAGCCGGCTTCTCTGCGGCACATCTACATGCAGTGAAGACGATTCTGTGGCAGTGACTGTGATGCTCGAAAATCATAGCCCCCTATTTTTCCCCCGTGCAGAAGCAGAGCTTTGCATCAGCCATGCCTTCGGCAAACATCCGGAGGTGCTGCATCTGAAATTCCCGGTACAGGGAAACAATACCACACGCCTCACCTTTTATCTGCACACCACATCCTGCGGTTCAGTGGAGATTCGCCTGAAAAGACTGTGGATCTATGATATGTTCCGGCTGCTCCGGACAAAGGTTCGTTCTGACCATGATGTGATGATGCTGCTGGTGCTGCCGAATCCGATATATCTGCCGGTCACAACATCTGCACCGCCCGTGGATATGCCGGACAGTGAGCGTTTTGCCGACAGACCCGGAGATGACCCGTCAGAGATTTTTGGGATCCGGGAGTATCAGCCGGGGGATGCCGTGAGCCGGATGCACTGGAAGCTCAGCTCCCGTTCGGATGTGCTGTTGGTCAAGGAATTCAGCCTGCCAATTGAAAAACGGCTGCTGGTCTATGTAGAATATGTGCCGGGCAGACTGCTGACGGATGCCAAGGCAATGCTGCGGCTGGTCTATTCCCTTTGTTACCGGGTACTGGAGGAAAATCTACTCTGTGAACTGGCATGGTATGAGGGAACACAGGTTGTGACATACTCTCTGGATTCGGAGAAAACACTCAGTAGTGCTTTTCGCAAGCTCTATGACGCCCTGTTCAGTACCAAGTCAGCTCCCGATACCGTCCGGGAGGCATTTGTAGGACGGATGTTTTCCTCTGCCACCTTTCTTTCCAACCGTCCGGATACAGAACTGCTTCCTGTGCTGGAGCAGCACTTATTGGCGAATCAGAAGAATCTGCTGCTTGTGACGGCAGAGAACGTGTCTCTGTGTGCCGACCATACAGAGATCCATATGATACACCCCGATGAGATGCGACTAAAGGAGCTGGTCATCTGAGGGAGAGAGGGATATACATGAAGACACGCCCCACACTGCCGGACAGCGGCGTAGAGATAGATAATCTGCTGACCATGGCGCTGTTCCGCCGGGGCAGGAAAAGAAAGCGGCTGCCGCTGATGCTGTTGTCACTTCTGGGCAGCATCAGTGTTGTGATGACGTTTCTTTCCATGTTTTCGCCACCCTACAGAACGTCCGTCATCCTGTTGGTAACGACGGCATCTGTGCTGTTTTTCAGTCTGGTCGCAGCGCAGCCGAAGAAGTGGGGAGGACTGATGGTGCCTGTTCTGGCACTGTACATTTTTTTGTTTTTCAGACTGAAAAAGATGACGGCAGATGGACTTGTTTATCTGATGAATGCCATCTACCAGACCATTCACCAGACGGACTGGGTCTATTATGAGCCGATCACGGATGTATCTCCCACCCACTGTACAACGATGCTCCTGTGCTTCCTCATCATACCACTGACAGGGCTTCTGGTCTTTGCTGTGATCCGGTATCATAATTTCTTGCTTTCGCTGCTTGTGACATTTCCGTTGGTGGAGGTGGGGTTCTATTTTGGGATCGTGCCGCTGCATCTGCCTGCAGCAGGGCTGTTTGCATTCTGGTGCGGCATGGTTGCCGTGCAGCTTGCAGGCTCAGGTGTTTTTCAGAAAAATGGAAAAGCCGGATTCATGCGTCGGCGCAACACCTTTTTTCCTGTTTCCGGGATGCGGTTTCTGCTGACAGAACAGGCAGGCATCATCACAGCATTCCTTATACTGGTGTTGTTTCTTGCAGTGGATCAGGCAATCTGCGCATCGGATTATGAACGTTCTGATAAGGTCAAGCAGATGCGCACTGATTTTCAGCATTATGCGGCATCAGTCGATTTTTCTGATCTTTCGACAATCATTCCTCCTTTTCTGAAAACCGGGAGCGGTAAGCCGGGTAATGTGATCGAGCTTGGCAGGAAGGATTCTCAGGAATACAAGAACGAGCTGATGTCCAGTGTGACATTTTCCGACATGCCTTCGGGTCGCATCTATTTGCGCTATCGTTCCGCAGATATCTATAGTGGCAACCAATGGAGTCGCCTTGACAATGATATCTATGATGATGAATGCATCAGGCAGTTCCGGACGGCTGCATGTTATCCGCCGGAGTTTCTGGGAGCTGCACTGAATTCCTATGGATCAAAGCAGCTCAGGATGAGACTGGAGAATGCAGATGATCCGCTGTCACAATGCGTTCCCTATGGCTACCAGAATACAGAGGATGTGGTCTGCAAGGGTGACAGCATTTCTAAGACGAAAACCAAGACATATACCATTTCTGCTATGACAGATTATGAGACACAGCTGCTGCATTACCTTTACCGGGAGATAACGGTGAGTGATCTTATTTCTTCATGCAGCGATTCGGACAGTCTGACGAATGTGGTGCAGGGTTACAGCGACCGTAGTCTCTGGATACCTTCAAGGGTTTCGGTAGACTATTATCCGGATGCGGCAGAGAAAGCAGCGATCATGAGTGCGTGCGGTTACAGTGATTTTGCGAGGGCACATTATCTTGATGTGCCGGACAGTCCGGAGATGGATGAGGTACGGTCACAGTTTCAGGATCTTCTTACAGAGTTTGATGCGGAGAATTCCTCGCCGAAAGAAATATTCTATGAGCTTGTTTTGCTTCGTGAACGTCTCTGCTCGCAGGTATCCTATACGCTTGCACCGGGCAAGACACCAGCGGACAAGGACTTTGTAGCATATTTTTTGTTGGAGAACAAGAAGGGCTACTGTATGCATTATGCGTCCGCAGGTGTGCTGCTTGCAAGGATGGCTGGCATTCCGGCAAGATACTGTGACGGCTATCTGGTTGATCAGGATCAGGTCGGGAAAAAGAGTCAGATTCCGGGTGAGGACGATCCGATCGGTTTTTATTCTGCTGAAATTCTTGACAGCAATGCACATGCATGGTGTGAGGTGTATATTGAAGGGTTGGGATGGGTTCCGTTTGAATTTACCTACACCTTCTTTATCCCCCCTGTGCTTGTGGAGGAAGAGGAGACAACAGTAGCAGTGACTGAGGAAGAAGAGACAGAAACATTTTTGGCTTATTCTCAGACAGCTCCTACCTCTGCTGTTCATGAAGAAACATCATCTACGACGGAGACTACTACAGTCCCTGCGACCGAATTGATGCCGCCGGTAGAGGAAAAGACCGACCTGACACTGCCATTGGCAGGTGCTGGTGTGGTATTTGTTGTGCTGGTCGGAGGTGTGGGAGCAAGATCGGCAGCTCTGTATCGGCGGAAGCATCTGTTCAGGCAGAGTGACCGCAAGGCTGCGGCAGCATGTGTGTGGAAATGGCTGCTGACACTGCTGCATATCTGTGGTGTGGACACACGGGTATGTACTGCGGACCAGTTGATGGAGGAGGCAGAGAAGGCATGTGGTTCGTATGCAGACAGTTTGCAGGAGTCACTGGCTATCGGTGCAAGGATGCGCTACAGTCCTCATGCTGTCACTGAGAAAGAGTTGCATCTGTTGCGCCGTACAGCTCTTCAGCTTGCGGAGGGCATGTATAAAGACTCCGGATTTTTCAGAAAATTCTGCCTGAAATGGTTCAGGCATATCTTGTGAGGAGGACATGATGAAGGTATTGAATCTTTTTTCTGCTGCGGTCGTGACACTGGTGTTAGGTATCGTTCTGATCATAAAGCCGCTGATTCTTGAAACGATTTGTCTTGTTGCCGGTGTTCTGCTCTGCCTGATCGGATTATGCAGTCTGGTGATACTATTGGTGAAGAAGGAGAAGGACAAAAATCAATACATTTCCACAGTCTTGCTTTGGTTTGTGCCAGGGATACTGGTGATTTTGATCCCGAAATTACTGAAGATCCTTGTACCGATCCTGTTCGGATTATGGATCTTAAGCAGTGCAGTACCGGGACTGTTCCGGCATATTTCCTATAGGAAGGCATATTCCGGTTGGTGGATGGGGGCAGTACTCTGTGTGATATGCATTGCACTTGGCGTATTTGTTATCACACGACCGGGAGAAGTGACGGAGGCAACAGTACGATTGATCGGCATCTGTATTGTCATTCATTCTGTTTTACGGATGGTTGCCATTCATATCGGAAGTAAGTATTATTCCAGTGAACCGATTGAGACAACGCTTGGAGAGTGACGGATGGGGTATCATATCAATTTCGGAAATCATGCCTTTGCCGTACCGGGAGTGGTGGCTGATCATTTCATCCGTCTTGCCAGCGAAACACAGTTGAAGGTGCTGCTGTATCTGCTGCGGCATGGGGATGAGGAAGTAACTGCGGAACAAGCCGCTGCATTTCTGCACATCGGAGCGGAACAGGCAGAGGAGGCATTTACTTTCTGGGCGCAGACGAATGTGCTTGACATGGGCAGAACTCCCGTCCAGACTGTTCCGGATGTTACAGCTGTGCCCCAGCCCATTCCGGCAGCAGCTCCTTCCCCTGCTGTCCAAAAGAGCAGCCGTGAGATCAAGCTTGACCCGTCCGAGATCGCAGGCATGGTGGAGGATTCTCAGGATCTGAAAGATCTGTTTTTCATGGCAGAGAGAACCATCGGCAGACCACTGAATCATATGGAGCAGCGTTCGCTTATATGGATGCATTCTTACCTGAACATCCGGAGTGAGGTCATTATGATTCTGTTGAATTACTGCATTTCAATCGAGAAATACAGCATTCATTATGCAGAAACGATAGCACTCCGTTGGGAGCAGGAGGGGATCGTGACCATGAAGCTGGCAGAGGAGGAAGTGTTCCGTATGACCAAGGAACACACCTATCTTACAGAGCTGCGCAGAATGTTTGAGATGAAACGAAATCCCACAACGAAGCAGAAGGAATACATTGCACAGTGGAAAGCTGCCGGATATCCACCGGAGCTGCTGCAATATGCCTATGAGATCACGATCGAGAATATCGAAAAGCTGAATTTCAAGTACATAGATACGATTCTGAAAGGTTGGGCAGAAAAGGGGATCACGACACTTGAGCAGGCAAAACAGGAGCAAAGCAGTACACCCGGCAAGAAGCCTTATAAGAAGAAAGAGGAACAGATGACGGAGGAAGAAATAGAGAAGATGAATGCCTATCTCAGTCTTGCCAATCAATTTGAGGAGGATACATGAACGAAACAGTGTTACAGGAAGCCATGCAGCAGATCCAGCTGCGCAGATATCATGCACGGCTGGAATATGAAAAGAGACTGGAAGAGGTCAACCGAAAAATTCCGCCCTTAGCAGAAATCAACACAAAGCTTGCACGAACATCCCTCATTCTCATGGACATACTCCGTAAAGGAGGGGATGTGAGGAAGCAGGTGGAGCAATTGCAGGATGAGAATCTGGAAGCGCAGCATATTGCCGAGCAGCTTCTCGAATCCAGTGGCTATCCGACGGACTATCTTGATATGCATTATATCTGTGAGAAATGTCAGGATACGGGCTATGTGAACGGATGTTATTGTGACTGTGTACGTAATTTGGCAGCTTCGATTGGTATTGCAAAGATGAATCAGCGTGCGCAGATGGAGCTGTCCGATTTTTCGCAGTTTTCACTGGAGTATTATAAGGGAAAGACTACGGACAAGAACGAGGACTGCTATGCTCATATGTGCAAGGTATACAATTCCTGTGTGAGCTATGCTGACGAATTCACAAAGAGTTCGCCGAGCTTACTGTTTTACGGCGGTGCAGGGCTTGGTAAGACGCATCTGTCTCTTTCGATTGCCCGGAAGGTAATTGAAAAAGGGTATGAGGTCATCTATGATTCCGTTATCAACCTGTTGGAACAGATCGAACGGGAGCATTTCAGCCGTGAGAATACAGAGATGGACACGCAGTCTTTACTGTTGTCTGTCGATCTCCTGATATTAGATGATCTTGGGACGGAGTTCAGCTCTTCCTTCAATATTTCCGCTCTGTACAACATCATCAACACACGCCTCAACAGGGGGCTGCCTACTATTATCAGCACAAATCTGGATTATCAGGGGATACTGCGGAGATATGAGGAACGGATCGTGTCCCGGTTATTTGCAGTGTATAAATGTATGCAGTTTATGGGGACGGATATCAGACAAATGAAAAAAAGCAAAAAGCAAAGAAAGGATGATAGGAATGGATTTTCTGACACTGGCAAAAACGAGGTGTTCCACCCGGAGCTACACGACGCAGAAGGTGGAGCAGAGCAAGCTTGATCGCATTCTGGAAGCGGCAAGGATCGCCCCGACCGGCAAGAATGCGCAGGCATTCCGGCTGTTGGTATTGCAGGAGGAGGAGAGCCTGCAAAAGCTGAAGGAAGCAGCGAATTTCTATGATGCACCGCTTGCCATCATGACCTGTGCAGATGTGGAAAACTGCTGGCATCGTCCATTTGACGGAAAGGTGATCTCGGACATTGATGCCTCCATTATCAGCACACATATGATACTGGAGGCAACAGAGTTGGGATTGGCATCCTTGTGGATCTGCCGGTTTAAGGCAGATGTTGTCCGGGCACAATTCCACATTCCGGAGGGATTTGAACCGGTGAATCTGACTGTGTTTGGCTATCCGGGCGAACCGCTCAAATCTCCTGAACGGCATGATAAAGACAGAAAACCGCTGTCGGAGCTGATCGTGAAGGAATCGTTCTGATTATATGTTTCTCTTTGTATGAAAAACCATTTTCCGTCTATAATAAAGACGGAGGTGATAGTATGACATCCAAAGAATTGCAGTACGTGGAGGATGCGCTTGGACATGAGCAGTTCTTCCAGTCAAAGTGCAATGAAACCATGAACCAGTTACAGGACGAAAGCCTGCGGAGCTGTGTGCAGCAGATGGCACAGAAGCATCAGCAGATTTTTACAAGCCTGTACGGACTGCTGTAAGGAGGGAAACACATGAACGACCAGAATCTGATGGAGAATCTGCTGTTGGTGGAGAAAGGTGTATGCGATCTGTATCTGCACGGTACGATTGAAGCAAGCACACCAGATGTGCAGCAGTCCTTCAAGACTGCCCTGAACGAGTCACTCGGAATGCAGGGACGCATCTATTCCGAGATGTCCTCAAAGGGTTGGTATTCTAATGACAACGCAGAGCAGACCAAGCTCCAGCAGGTGAGACAGAAATTCTCTGCAATGTAAGGCAAAAGCCCCCGGTCATGGGGGCTTTTCTCTGCATGGCGGAGCAGATATCGAGTAGACTCTTTGAACCATATATCCATATTTTCTGGATGCTTATGTTATTTTCATTTTGTACTATTGGAATGAAGGAAATTATTCATGCTGCACCTTGGAGTGCTGCATGAATAATATCAATTGTTTGTGCTGCTCAAGTCCGATTCTGAATTGTGAATAAAAATTTACAAAATATCTATTGCATTATTTTGAATTATCATGTATACTATTATCATACTGCAATTTTGCAAGTATGATTCTGTCCTGCATTATCTGGAAAAATGCAGAAAGAAGGCATAATCAGAACGGAGGTTTTTCGATGAATAAACGCATACTTTCAGCATTGTCTGCATTAGCTATAATCGCTGTCAATCTTCCGACAGGGACAGCGTATGCTGTAGACAATGCCAATACTTCCCCCACCGGTGCTTTGCCAATCGGCAGTGAAGTACGGACAGTCATTGATATCGGGGAGCAGTCAATGACAGAACAAATCTATCGGCAGACACTTGACAGCTCCAGCAATGCAGAATTATCGCTTGCACAGCGTACAGGTTCTGATTATGGCTATCTTGATTTGGCTAAGCGCAGTCATGGTGAAGGACGACAGGCATTGTATAATGAGCTGATGAATATTGCCGAAGACTTCTGGAATGGAGAGATCTCTACTGAAGAGGTAGAATCGAACGGTGAGACATATCCGGTGATCGAGCAAATTATGCTGGATACTTATGATTTGACTCATGATGAAGCTGTGGAGACATATTATACATTCCGGAATGATAACCCCCTGTTTTATTTCTTTGACAGCAGCATTCTGACGGGAATCAGAACAGTAAAGTTGGGAAATGAAGTCACAAAAACACCTTATATTTATGTCCTGACAAGTGAAGAATTTGCAGATGAATCTGTACGCACAAAATATAACAACGAAATTGAAAACTATATTACAAGCTACGCCGATTGCGTGACCGATGATTCTCTTTATGAGAATGCCAAAGCAATCCATGACCGGTTGGCTCTTTCCATGGATTATGCGTATCAGGAGGATAATTTAACACCGATGGATACGGCGAGTGCGCATAGCATCATCGGGGCAATTTTCAATCGGGAAGGTGTTTGTGAATCCTATTCCCGTACTTACCAGATGATTTGCAGTTATTATGATATTGAATCGATCATGGTCACCGGCACAGGTATTGTCAGCGAAGGGAATAGCGGTGGACATGCATGGAATCTTGTAAAGTTGGATGATGGCAACTATTATTATGTAGACTGCACATGGGACGATATCGGGGATGATGTCATATATGAGTATTTTGCCGCAGGAAGCGAGACGTTTGAAGTAAGCCATATCCCGGATTCACCGGATAATACTTCAGTAGGCTTTCTGTATGAATTGCCGGAAATCAGTCCGACAAATTATGATCCGGAGCAAGTAATCATACCGGAGGAATCGACAACAACAGAGGAGTCAACGACAACAGAGGAATCAACAACAGAAACTGAAGAACCCTCAACAACAGCAACGATAGAAGAAACAACAACTACAGAGGCAACAACTACCACAGAAGCAACCACCACTACAGAAGCAACTACTACAACCATTGAAGCAGCAACTACCACCACAGAAGCAGCAACTACTACCACAGAAGCAGCAACTACTGCCACAGAAGCAACCACCACTACAGAAGCAACTACTACAACCATTGAAGCAGCAACTACCACCACAGAAGCAGCAACTACTACCACAGAAGCAACAACAACCACCACAGAAGCAGCAACTACAACCACAGAGGCAACAACTGCAACCACAGAAGCAGCAACCACAACCATAGAAGCAGCAACTACTACCACAGAGGTAACAACTACATCCATAGAAGCAGCAACCACAACCACAGAGGCAACCACAACCACCACAGAGGCAACCACCACCACTACGGAGGCAACAACAACCACCACAGAAGCAACCACAACCACCACAGAGACAACAACTACTACCACAGAAGCAACAACAACCACCACAGAAGCGACCACTACAACCGAGGAAACCTCTTCTGAAACTACCACACAGACTGGTCTGAATGCATCGGATGAGGACTTCCGTATCTGGGCTATCAATGACTATGAGCAAAAAAATGGCAGCAAAAACGTCAAAAGGGCTGTCTCCAACGAAAATGCAGATGGTACACTTTCCATCACACTTTACGGCGATGACGAAACGATACTTGATGTCTATACCATCGACCCCATGACAGGTGTTGGTTCTGCATCCGATGGTTCGGAGGTCAACCTGCCGCAGACAGGCGTTACTTCACCTCAGACAGCAATGCTCGGATTTGGAGCAGTTGGCATGACAGCTTTGGGTCTTTTCATGATATACAAGTCAGGAAAACGCCGTGAAGAAGATTAAACGTGATTGTATTCTTTACTTCATCGGGCTGTTGCTGACGATCGCTGGATTAAGTATCCTATTATTTCTGGCTGGCAGAAAAATTTACCGTATGGTACGTTTACAGCAGCTTATGGATAATAATGTAGTAGTGGAAATCCCAGCTCTTCATATCAAAGCACCTGTCCTTGAAGGAACAGATAATGAAACGCTCCGCCGCTCGGCGGGGCATTTCATTGATACCGGAGAGATTGGAAAAGGAAATTATTGCATTGCCGGTCATAGCAGTATCGTTTACAAGGAATTTTTCAATAATCTGAAATATATTGAAAATGGTATGGAAATTTATCTCTATGATAAAGAGAAGGTATGCTATACTTATATTGTGGAAGATTCTTTTATTGTTGAACCAAATGCACTTTGGGTATTGAATGATTACGGCGATGACAGAATTACGATCATTACCTGTACCGACGACGGCACACAAAGATTAGTCGTGGTTGGAAAACGAAATCATGATGAAGGGCAATAACGTTCTTCATACTCATTTCCTGTCACCTTATTTTAATGGATGACAGGAAATGAAAGTATATACTGTTTTTATAGAATTGTCATCGTGCATAAATATTGCACGATGTTTTTGTTTATCCCTACAAAGTTATGAAAGAAGTGTCAAGTTCTTGTCCTCTGATGTGTATTATAATTAGATGGGCAAATAATGTCCTTCAAAAGTTGAATGGAGGTCGATCGTATGAAAAAGAAAATTTTTTCCATTGTGACTGCTGCTGTCATGCTTATTCCATACGGCGGATGCGGCACAAAAAAGGAGGGCGCATCTCTTGATGTCAGACTGGAGACTGCTTATATCTCTGAAGAGATGAACTATCGTACATCTTCGCTGATTCCGTCGATCACAGTGGATAACGGCATTCTGCTTTCTTCCCAGAATACGAGCAGTCAGCGGTTCAGGCTTTATCACTGGAATATGAACACCGATGAGGCGACAGAGGTGGAGCTGCACAACAAGGATAAAAAACACGGTTTCGGAATTCCGGTATCACTGCCGGACGGGAAATTTGGCGTAGTTTTTCAGCAGGCAAATCCCTATTACAATGTATCCGGATGGGATCTGGATGTGCCGGCATACATGGATATCTACACAGATGAACTGCAATATGTAGAAACGAAAGAGATCCCGGAGATGGACAGCTATTCCTATCAATTCTGCTGTGCAGTGGAGAATGACAAGCCCTATCTGATCTGCAACGCTATATCGGATGACGGTACTGACTACTTGAATATTCTGGACATGGACACGATGGAAGTGACGGGTTCTGTCGGAGGTGGGGAACTGGAGGGAAGTAATTATGGACTGGTACAGGGAGCGGATGATCAGGTCTATCGATATGATGACAGTTTGTCTGCTAACGATGCAAATTATATCACAAAGGTGAATATTGCTGAGCAGAAGTTTGACAGTATTACGATCAGCGGTGATTTTACTGCTGTATTCTCGCAGCAGCCCCTCACAGGCACATGCGGCTATGCGCTGTATGTTTTTGACAAGACTTCCCTGTATGGTCTGAAACTCGAAGGCAATACAGGAACGTTTGAAGAGGTCATGAATATGAGCTCCTCAGATTTTGTGGATATGGATTATGTTGAGATCGGATCATCGCCGGACGGAAGATTTATTGTATATGATTCCTCGTTAAAATCATCACAGCTTTGGGTATGCCGCAAACGGACAAATGAAGAGCTTGCCAACTGCAAACTCATCACACTTGCCGGCGTGGACATTCCTCATGATCTCAAACAGACGGTTGTCCGGTATAACCGCAGCCATTCTGACTACCATATTGCGATGGTGGACTATATTGACCAGTTTGTAACCGGCGTGTCAAACTATACATATACTACCATCGGACCTTTCAATGGCTTTCTGGCAAGAGATAATTCGAGATACTATGCCAGTGAAGTGGGAGAAGGGGAGGACGAGCAGGCGGATGCTATCTCGCAGGCAGTGCAAGAAGGGGAGGACGAGCAGGCGGATGCTATCTCGCAGGCAGTGCAGCTCTTTGAGCAGGATCTGTTCGATGGTATCGTGCCGGACATCATCTGCACGGATAATATTCCCTATGCAAGGTTTGCCAATAAGGGGCTGTTTCTTGATATGTCCGAACTGATGGAGAAGGATGAGCGTTTCCATGCAGATGACTATGTAATGAATTTTTTTGACAGTATGAAATACAAGGGACAGCAGCAGACGATTGCCTTTTCATTCTATATCAACACTATCGCCGGTGAGACAGAATATTTCGGTGATAAAATGGGACTCACAGCGGATGAATTTATCGGCATGATTGAAAATGCAAAGCAGGATGATTTTCTGCCGTTCTGGATGTTTCAGGAAGACTATACTGATCTATTCCTTGCCATGAATCTGCAAAGCAGTTTTTTGAACACAGAGGAAGCAACCTGTAATTTTGATTCACAGGCATTCACAGATCTGCTGCAATATGGGACAACACTTTACAAAAGTACGGATTCATGGGAAACATATCTGACCCAAGAGGAAGAACACACTCTGAAGGCTTTCGCTTTCACACAGCCTGTCAATTACCATGAGCTGACAGCAGGCGAATACCTGAATGCGGGCGTCACGCTGATCGGTTATCCGGTCGGCGGTAACGGTGGTATATTCAGTGCGCCGTATTCAGTCGCCATCAATTCACAGTCGGAAAATCAGGATGAGATCTGGAATATTTTCATGGACATGCTTAGTGAGGAAAACCAGCGTGCGCTCGATGTTGCACAGCGCAGCTACAGCTTTCCGGTGCTGCGCAGTGCGCTTGAAGAGGATATGGACAGTGCCTGCAAGGGTGACAGGATATACAATGTAACACAATACATTGGTGCAATGACACAGGAGGAACGAGATTTTCTGATGCGCTACATTGAGGGCATCACGGCTTTCTACTACTGCGACCCAAACATTGCAGATATCATCAGTGAGGAAGCAGAGATGTGCTATGCCGGCGACCAGACCGCAGAACAGGCAGCAGAAAAAATCCAGAGTCGGGCGAGCCTCTACTTATCGGAACAGTATTGACTGATTCTGAATTCCCCTTTCATCCGGATGAAACCGGATGAAAGGGGATTACATCCTGCTGTGCAGACTGTCATTTTCTTCAGATTGAAAGAGAATGGGTAAAAAGCATGACTCATGTTTACTAAGATATCAGCACCAAGTCCCATAGCCATCTTGAAACGAAAGGCTGTAAGAAGAAAGTCATGCTGAGTACCAGTCCACAGAGAACATACAAATCCCTGCGCTCCGGTACTGCATGGTTGCAGATATGTGGAAATATTTTCACAAGGATGCGCCAGATGCCGAAGCCGATGACTGCGCCAAGGGTGTTCATCATCAGATCGTTGACATCGGATGTACGGTAGTTGAACAATTGTAAAACTTCTATGGTGAATGACATCAGAAATGCTGTCATGATGCAGTTTTTTCCCTTTTGAAACGCCTTCCACTGCGCTGGCAGCAGCACCCCGAGCGGAATGAAGAGCATGACATTCAGGATACAGTTTGTCAGATCGGATATGATATCGTAGAACGGAATCAGATTCACATAGATATCCGGATCTACATCGGTCACTGACGGTAGTCCTGTCGCTTCACACACAGCAGCAAGGTAAATGCCGGTCACGATAAACAGCAGCAGATTTTTTCTGTTCCGGGACAGAAATAGCCCATATGCCAGACAAAATGGCAGCAGAGGGATGGCTGCCGACAGTGTATCCATCCCAAGAAAAAGCAATCTATACATATGTTCCTCCTACTTGTTTTTTTCATTGTAACATAGCAGTAGGAAAAATGCAACGGGATTAAAAATATCTTATGCAGTCCTTAAAGAAATCATAAGAAATCACGCTTTTTCATAGACTTCTGTCAGCCACCGGAGCATGTTCTGATGTCCTTCTTTTGTCAGAGGAAAATGGTTTTCCTGCTCCATTTCTGCGAGTTCAGAACATAAGAACCCATGCCATACTGTCACACAGAGTTCCTCTCCCGGAACGATGCGGAAATTAAAATCTCCCCGACTGCCGGAATAGATGTTTCTGCTTTCAAAATAATAGATACCCGGGATATCAAAATCATTTGGTTTTGCCATTCTATTGCTCTCCTTTCAACAGGTCGATCACATCATCCAACCTCTCCACACATGCATAGAGGAGCGGTTTCAAATCATCCTCCGGCTGTGACAGATCAGGGATCATCACTGCTTTGCACCCTGCCGCATGTGCCGAATGAATGCCGTTCGGAGAATCCTCCAGTGCCATGCAGTCTGCCGGTGCAAGCCGCAGTTCCCGACATGCTGTCAGGTAAATTTCCGGATCAGGCTTACCCTTTGTCACCATGTCGCCGCATATGAAGATATCGAAATCATCAAGAACCTGTACTTCTTTCAGGTATTGCATTGTCCGTTTCCGGTCAGTTGCCGTGGCGACGGCGATTTTTCTGCCACTCTGCCGGAGATAGTGCAGCAGTGCATCGAGTCCCAGCTTTTTGGGAATGCCATAGGTGTGCAGATGTGCTGCTGTCAGTTCTCTGCGTCTTGCACGGATGCGTTCATAGTCAAAATTCTGCCCGAATATACCCTGTAATTTCGGCTTCGCATACACCGCCGCAAGGCTGCGGATGCCGAGTACGTGTTCCATTGTCATGGAAAAGCCGGCTTCATGTGCTGCCTGTATCCAGTATTTGGCAAGGAGCTTTTCAGTATCAAGCATCAGTCCGTCCATGTCAAAAATCACTGCCTGTGTCATGATCTGCTCCTTTCATTTCCTTGTCTTATGGTGAATGTGTTCATCTGCAAATTTAGACGAATAGAACCGCTGTTCACGGTATAGTCCGTAGTATCCTGACAGCAGATAACTTACTGCAATGACCAACAGGCAGTATGGCACACAATCCATCCCGAACAGCTCCGCTGAAATGAACAGTGCTGCCAATGGACAGTTTGTCACGCCGCAGAACAGTGCTACCATCCCGACTGCTGCACACAATGACGGCGACAGTCCCACGATCTGCCCGAATACGCACCCAAATGTTGCACCCACGAAGAATGATGGCACGATCTCTCCACCTTTGAACCCACCGCCAAGAGTCACTGCCGTGAAGAGGGCTTTCAAGAGAAAGGCGTACCACACTGCTTTTCCTGCAATGGCATTGACGATGGTCTCGCCGCCGATACCGTAGTATGCCTCTGTGTGGAACAACAGCCCCATCAGCAGCAGGACAGCACTTGCCAACAGAATACGCAGATAAGGATTCCGGAGCTTTTTCTTCATGATATGCTCCGTCCTGTGCAGCAGGATGCAGAACAGGATGCTTAGTGCTGCACAGCAGATACCAAGCAGCAACGTTTTTGCCGCATCCAACGGTTTCATCTCCGGAACTTGCAGCACATTGTACTTTGCCAATGGAAAGCCAAGCAGATTCGCTATATATGATGCCGACAGCGATGCTATCGCACAGGGGACAAGTGCTGCATACTGCATCGTCCCCACACATCCGACCTCCATTGCAAAAATTGCCGCTGTCGCAGGTGTGCGGAAAATTGCTGAAAACGCAGCACTCATCCCGCTCATGATGAGGATGCGCTGATCCTTGTCACGCAGATGCACCACCCTGCCAAGCGTTGCCCCCAAGCTTCCACCAAGCTGTAAGGCTGCGCCTTCACGTCCTGCACTGCCGCCGACAAAATGTGTGATGATGGTAGACAAGAAAATGAGAGGTGCCATCTGCACCGGAAGCTTTGCTTCAGAACGCAGTGAGGCAAGCACCATGTTGGTTCCTTTGTCATGTTGGTCATGCAGAAGTTGATACGCCCCCACGATCAGCAGTCCGCCCACCGGCATGAGCAGATAGCACCACTGATGTGCAGCCCGAAATTCCGTCCCATACCCGATGCACATCACGAACAAAGAGCCGATCAGTCCGAGTACGACCCCGATCACCAGCGACAGCACACACCACCGCAGAAGCAGCCGGAAATGCAGTACTGCATGCATCAAAAAATGCATTAGTGCGCCCCGTATTTTGTAAAACCGTTCCGATCGGATATGCCGCATCTGCTCACCTCCCTTTTCATTGTACGTCTTTTCCTGTGCATTGTCAACATAAAAGCAGCCTGAACGGCAAGAGCCGTTCAGGCGCATCCTCATTCTCCGCCAAGCAGTGCTTCTGCCTTGACTATGAACCCGTCTGTATTGTTGCCGGAAATCACATAGTCTGCTCCCAACGGCACAGGAACTTCCGTTGTCCCCACATCAGTTGCTACATAGTATACCGACCACGTCTTTCCGCCTTCTATGTAATAAAATGGCGCATCTATCGTATGCTTCTTCAATGCTTCAAGATAGCCTGCAAGTGTCAGCCCCTCATCGTGCATGATGCTTGCATGCTCTTTTCCGACATAACGCAGATGATACGGCGCAGCTTTCACACCGGTTATCTCCTCATCCGCAGCAGTATAGCTGAAAATGAAACCATACAGATAGGAATTGGCTTCCAGCCATGCATTACTCTCCGAAATAGGAGAAATCGTCCCGTCTTCGTTCAGAATGCATAGATCCACACAGTAACCTGTTGCCCTGTCCGGAAGCTCGCTAAAATACAGACTGCCCTCCTTAGAATAGACAGAGGTTGTGCTGTAGACCATCAGGTCTGCCCTACCGGTCGCCGCTTCGTAGGATGCTGCCATGCTGTTCATGGCATCGACGACTTCACTGTGTGCAGTCAGCTCCATATTCTTCATGCGGTAGCTTTCATTCTTCGTATCAAAGGTGACAAGCTCTCCCACAACACCTGTAAAAGGATGCTCGCTGTCAAGCTGCAACAGCGCACCGCTGGTTATATTTTTCCGCTCCTGCGGCACTGTCACACAGCCATCAGGAATGCTGACACCGCTGCCGAAAGTGGCAGTATTGATATCCGGGATCACAGTATCCTGCACTGTATTTCCGGATTCTTCGGGTGTTTCCAGTGTAAGACGAGAGGTATCCGTCCCGAAGAATACTCCATCTGCAATAATAGCATTTTCGTCCGGTTCAGGCTTGAAGAAAGTCTGCTGTACGGCATAGCCGCCCCAGATACATGCATTCACAGACAGAATGATCAGCAGACCGCCTGCTACAGAAATTCTTCTGTGTACCTGATTCTTTTTTTTCTTTTTTCGCATAGTTGTTCTCCTCCGGCATCCCCGCTCTTGCGGTGTAATGCCTGTTTACCATGGACTGACTTCTGTGTCCATTGCATATGTCCCCGTCACGATGCCAAATAACTTGAAACTGTCAAATACAGTGCTTTTCTTTCCCGAACCACGGGAAGTTACCGCTATGTACAGGTGTCCGTCCGGTGTTTCCGCATAGCAGGCAAGGCACTGTCCGGATTCATCAGTAAAGCCGGTCTTGCCGCCGAGAATGGTGATGCCCTCTACCTCTGTTCCATACATTTTGTCGAACATGGTATTCGAGAAAGTGATACCATTCGGGTGTTCGTCGGTTGCTCTTGTGGTGTAGATGTAGGTGGAAATGATCTCTTTGCATGTCTCATTCTTCAGCAGATACTCCAGAATGAGAGCAATATCCTTCAGGGAACTGTAGTGGTTCTCGTTATGCAGACCGCTTGTGTTGACGAAGTGAGTATTCTGCAAGCCAAGCTCTTCACATTTCTCATTCATCCACTCCACGAATTTTTCTTCAGAACCTGCGGTATACTCAGCGATCGCCACAGTTGCATCTGCACCGGAGGGAAGTGCCACACCATAGAGCAGATCTTTCATTGTGACGACTTCTCCCACCTGAAAACCAGCCATAGAAGCACCCTGTTCCCATCCCGGTGTCAGAGTCTCTTCAGTGATCGTGTAGGTGTCACTCATGTTTTCGATATGTTCCACAGCCACGATGAGCGTCATCATCTTCGTCATGGAAGCCGGGAAGATGTGTGCATCAGCTTCTCCTTTGATGGCGAGTATCTCATGGTTATCGACATCAAGCAACAGTGCATTTTCACAGAAGAGATTGTCGCCCGGATGCTGCACATCCGCAGCCATTTCCGGAAAGATGACCGGTGGTTCTGTCACTGGCTCTGTTGTCGGTTCCGGAGGCGGTTCGGATTCCGTGACGAGCTGCTCCTCCATCTGCCGTATATCTTCCGCACTCAGTCCCGAGGACGGTGCTTTGAACAGCATCACGATTGCAAAGACCTCTACCAGAATGATTACAAAAATCATCAGAATCAAAGTCAGGATACTTTTTTTCTGTGCATCATCGACGGTATTTTTTTTCTGCAAAATTGATCACCCTCCGGTTTTTACCATATATTCATATCTATTATACCCCATTTCCTCCGGAATGTCAATAAAACGAGCAGATTTTTTTGCAATTTTGTATATGCCGGAAATTTCGACGGCAAAAACCGACGTAAATCGGTATGTTCCGGGAATTGCTTTTGTGCATAACGACAAAATATTTGTTTCTGCTTGACAGGATGTGAAAATCATGCTATAATAAATAAGTTATTTGGTACTACTGTCTAAAGGAACTGATGGGCTACGGAATAATGCCTGACGTAGACTGTATCCGGATGTCGCATCTGTGAACTGGTCTGCGAGCAGAGATTGCAGAAAATGAGGTGAATTGCATGAAAAAGGATATCCATCCCGTACTGTATAAGACGACGATCACCTGCCACTGTGGCAATGTCATTGAAACACAGTCTACCAAGCAGGACATCAAGGTGGAAATCTGCTCCAGATGCCATCCGTTCTATACCGGTAAGCAGAAGCTTGTAGACACCGGCGGACGTGTTGACAGATTCAAGAGACGTTTCAATCTCGATTAAGTAATGCAGAAAACGGGTGGTCAATGGCTGCCCGTTTTTCATTGAACCCGGAGGGAGCTATGGACTATTTTACGATTGCCGACTGCGTGCAGGCATCCTTTGTCGAAAAACGTTCAGAATTTATCGGATATCTCTGCCCCGTGCAGACCAATGAGGAGGCAATAGGTTTCCTTACCTCTGTCAAAGCAGAGCACAGGAAGGCAAAGCACCATGTCTATGCCTACATTCTCCGGGATTCCAACACCACACGCTATTCCGATGACGGCGAACCACAGGGCACTGCCGGTGTGCCAGTGCTTGAGGTACTGCAAAAACGGGGACTGACAGATGTGTGCTGCGTGGTGGTGCGGTATTTTGGTGGGATCCTGCTTGGCGGAGGCGGATTGGTGCGTGCCTATTCGCACAGTGTCTCGCTTGCCTGTGATGCCGCAAGGATACAGCATATGTGTGAAAGCACCCCTCTGACGCTCCGGATGGATTATGCTCTTTATGGCAAGGTCAGCAATGTGCTTTCGTCCTACGGTGTTCTGGAGAATGGTTCTGATTTCGGAGAAGATGTACTCCTTGACCTGACAGTACGAAATGAGATGTTGCAACCGCTCATGGATGCGCTGACAGAGCTTTCCTCCGGTAAAATGCAGATGCAGACCGGTAAAACGGGATTTTCGGATTTTAATACGAATTTCCTGTCATCCTAATGAAGATAAGGTGACAGGAAAATGCTTGCTGCGCTTCTTTGGCGATCGGATACATCGATCACCGTCCCATGCAGGTCTCTGTGCTGCCTGCGAAGGTGATCGACTTTGTCAATCGTTCAATAGAGAATTGGTATAATATTATATAAAAAGAGGGTTTTCCGGCTTTCAGAGTGTATATATAAGTAGAGACCAAAAGGCAGCGAATGCGTTTCTGTTTCTGAGTGGGGTGAGATCATGACGACAATTCGTGAACAGATTGAACAGAATGAATGGCAGTTTCTGTCTCCGAAGGCATGCAAAAGTACTGATACCGGTGCGTCTATCCGGTTGAGAACCGAAGCACCGTGTCCTTATCGCACTGCATTCCAGCGTGACAGGGACAGGATTTTGCATTCCAATGCCTTCCGCAGACTTAAACGTAAGACACAGGTCTTTCTCTCTCCTGTCGGCGACCACTACCGCACCCGGCTGACCCATACGCTTGAAGTTTCACAGGTGGCACGTACCATTTCCCGTGCGATGTTTCTCAATGAGGATCTGACGGAAGCGATTGCACTTGGGCATGATTTGGGGCATTCGCCGTTCGGGCATGCCGGCGAGTCGGTACTCAATGCCATCTGTCCGCATGGTTACAAGCATTATCAGCAGAGTATGCGTGTGGTCGATCACATTGAGAAAAATGGCGAGGGGCTGAACCTGACCCATGCCGTGCGCAACGGTATCCTCTGCCATACGAACATGACTGCCGATACCTTAGAAGGTAATATCGTCCGCTATGCCGACCGCATTGCCTACATCAACCACGATATTGAGGATGCTATGCGTGCTGGTATCCTGTACAGCAGTGACATCCCGGTACATATCACAGACATACTCGGCAGGACAAAAAATGAACGTATTACCACTTGTGTCGCTGCCATCGTCGCTCATGGGACTGACAGCATCGGCATGGCGGAGGAGATACAGGCTGCGCATGACGAGCTTCACACATTCATGTATGAGAATGTCTATCACAATTCTGCCGCAAAGGAGGAGGAACAGAAAGCGAAGATCCTCCTTGAGGAGCTGTACCGGTATTTCCGGAATCATCCGGAAATGATGCCGGAGCTGTTCCGCCGCATTGCAGGGGAAACGGACGTTGACCGTGCAGTTTGTGACTATATTTCCGGCATGAGTGACAGTTATGCGGTTGATTTGTATACAGAGCTGTTTATCCCCAAATTCTGGAAGTAGGTGATCCTGTGCCAAAACTTCCGGACGAATTTATCCGACAGTTGCAGGATGTCAATGATATTGTAGAGATGTTCCGCAGCTATGCCGATGTCAAGAAAAGGGGAAGTACTTACGTCTGCTGCTGTCCGTTTCATTCTGAGAAAACGCCATCCTGTACGATTTATCCTGAAAACCAGAGCTTTTACTGCTTTGGCTGCGGTGTGGGAGGAAGTGCGATCACCTTTGTACAGAAGATGGAGAATGTCGGCTTTATGGAAGCTGTGCAGATCCTTGCACAGCGTTCCGGCATGGAGCTGCCAAAGACTGACCCTTCTGAACAGAAAACTGCGGATCTGCGCCGTCGCTGTCTGGAGATCAACAGGGAAACAGCGAGAGTTTACTTTGCCAATCTCCTGAAAGGTTCTGACCGTAGGGGGATAGAATATTTCCGGCAGCGGCAGCTTTCCATGGAGACGATCAAAGCCTATGGGCTTGGTTTTGCCCCCGATGACTGGGGGCAGCTCCGCAGACACCTGAACAGTAAGGGATATTCGGACGAAGAACTCGTCATTGCCGGTGTCTGCCGACGCAGTGAAAAGGGCAGGGTCTATGATTATTTCCGGAACAGGGTCATGTTTCCGATCATTGATTTGCAAGGCAATGTCATTGCCTTCGGCGGACGGGTGCTTGACGACAGCAAGCCCAAATACCTGAATACCAACGATACACCGGTGTTCAGTAAACGCCGGAATCTGTTTTCGCTGCATTTTGCGAAGAAGGCAGCATCGACAACTCTCATTTTAGCAGAGGGGTATATGGACGTGATCGCCCTGCATCAGGCAGGGTTTGCAAATGCCGTTGCAACACTCGGCACATCCATCACAGATGAACAGGCGAGATTGCTCTCCCGGTTTGCCAAGCAAGTCGTCATTTCCTACGACAGCGACACTGCCGGGCAGGCGGCTACGCAGAGAGCGATCCAGTATTTTAGTGCTGTTGGCATTCCGGTGCGCATCCTGCAAATGGAGGGTGCAAAAGATCCGGATGAATACATCAGGAAATTCGGAGCAGAGCGTTTCCGTCTGCTCATCGAAAATGCCGGGGATGTCCTTAACTTCCAGCTTGATCGCTGTAAAGAGGGACTGGATTTGCAGACAGAGATGGGACAGAATGAGTATCTGCGGCGGTGTGTCCGCATCCTTGCGGAGATTGACGACCCCATCCGGCGTGAGGTCTATTGCAACCGCACTGCCAAGGAGATCGGTATCCGGATGGATACTCTGCTGATGCAGGTGGACAGAGCTGTACGGCAAGGGAAGAAAAATGCTGGAAAAATACAGTTTCATGCGATCGAGGCACAGTCTCTCCAGAGAGATGAACTCAATCCGCAGGCACAGCAATTCCCCCGGGAAAGCAGAGCAGAACGTATGATATTAGCCTATCTGCTGAAATTTCCGGAGGATCTGGAAATGGTATGGGACGTTGTCAGACCGGAGGACTTTGTGACGGAGTTTCACAGAAAGGTCTATGAAACTGTTTGTCAGCGTATCGGAGAGAGCAGTGAATTCAGTCTCTCCTTACTGGCAGATGTGTTCAGTGTGGAAGAGATGGGGCGTATTATGGGCATTGCAGCAGCATATATGGAGATCATCCCCGACAGGGATGCCCTTGAAGAATGTGCTGCCGTTCTCAGAAATGTCAGGAATCGTCCTGCTGTCAGCGATGATCTCACGGATGACGATCTGCGCAGACTCACCGAAAAACGGCGGCAGGATGGTTAAGAGACAGGAACAGAACATGAGGAGGAAGAGAAATGGACAAGAAATCTACCATTGAAGGTCTGCTCGAACGGGGCAAGGCATCCGGTAAACTGACAACACAGCAGATCTCTGTTGCACTGGAGGAAATGGATTTTGATGCCGATCAGATCAATTCCTTTTACGACAGCTGTGAACAGCAGGGAATAGAGATCATTGACAACAATACCATTGATGAGAGTTTTGATATCAACCAGATCGACCTGAGTGAAAACCCCGATGAAGATCTCGATGCTGCGCTCTCCACAAAGGGGCTTGCAGTGGATGACCCGGTCAAGATCTACCTGAAGGAGATCGGACGTGTACCGCTGCTTTCCGGCGATGAGGAGATAGAGCTGGCAAGACTGATGGCAGAGGGAACGCCCTTGCAGGCAAAACGTGCCAAGCAGCGGCTGTCAGAGGCAAATCTGCGTCTGGTGGTGTCCATTGCCAAGAAGTATGTGGGCAGAGGGATGCAGTTCCTCGATCTGATTCAGGAGGGCAACCTCGGACTGATCAAAGCTGTGGAGAAATTCGACTATAACAAGGGCTTCAAGTTCTCGACCTATGCCACATGGTGGATCCGTCAGGCGATCACAAGGGCGATTGCCGATCAGGCAAGAACCATACGCATCCCTGTACATATGGTGGAGACTATCACGAAGGTAAAGAAAATTTCCAGTCAACTGCTGCATGAGAACGGTCATGATCCCTCACCGGAGGAAATTGCAGAGCGTCTTGAGCTGCCGGTTGACAGGGTGCGTGAGATCATGCGTATTGCGCAGGATCCTGTATCGCTTGAAACCCCGATCGGTGAAGAAGAAGATTCACATTTAGGCGATTTCATTCCCGATGATGATGCACCTGCACCAGCGGATGCGGCATCGCATACATTGCTCAAGGAACAGCTTGAAGAGGTGCTGTCCACACTGACTGACCGGGAGGCAAATGTGCTGCGCTTGCGGTTCGGGCTGATCGACGGCAGGTCAAGAACACTCGAAGAAGTCGGTGCGCAGTTCAATGTTACCCGTGAGCGCATCCGGCAGATAGAAGCAAAAGCCCTCCGCAAGCTCCGCCATCCGAGCAGAAGTAAGAAGGTAAGGGATTTTCTGGATTGAGTGGGGTGGTAGGTTGTTGCCGGTCACATCATGTTTCTTACCAAGCCTTTTCGTTCTGACAAACAGTCTATCGGAATTTAGCTGCTGAAAACGGTGTTAGGGATTCATATTATGATAATTGCTTGCCCCCGATGTACAAAAGCACATCGGGGGCAAAGCTATTACCTGATCTTGTCCAGTGCTTCACCAATCTTGTCACGGATGACAAGCTCTGCCATGCTGTCCGCAGGAGTTGCGTCCCGGTTCATGATGACCAGATGTGCCCCCCTGAAATACCGCAGGAATCCTGCTGCCGGGTACACGTTCAGCGATGTGCCGCCCACGATCAGCACATCCGCATGACGGATGGCATTGATTGCTCCGGTCACTGTTTCATCAGACAGTCCTTCTTCATAGAGTACGACATCCGGCTTCACCATGCCGCCGCATGTACAATGGGGAACCCCTTCACTGTGCAGTACCCATGCCGCATCATAGACCCTGCCGCATTGCAGACAGTAATTCCGATGAACGCTCCCATGCAGCTCATAGACAGTCCTGCTGCCTGCTTTCTGATGCAGACCATCAATGTTCTGTGTCACGACTGCTGACAGGATACCCCTCTCTTCAAGCTCCGTAAGCTTTCGGTGTGCTGCATTGGGCTGTGCATCAAGGCAGAGCATCTTGTCCCTGTAAAAGTCAAAAAACTTCTCCGTATGCTGCATAAAATAGGTATGGCTGAGGATGGTTTCGGGGGGAACGTCGTATTTCTGATTGTAAAGCCCATCCACACTCCGGAAATCCGGGATGCCGCTCTCTGTTGAAACACCTGCACCTCCAAAAAATACCAGTCGCTTTGCTCCCGAAATAATGTTTTGCAGCTGTTCATGCTGTTCTTGTGTCATTGTTTTCCCTCCTACTGATTTCTGACGACAATGACCTGTGTTGCCGTTGCATAGCTGTGTGTAAAGTCAACCTGTTCCATACGCTCGTTGCTGACCGTGATTGCTGCTGCGCCCACATCTGCTTTTCCGGAGCTGACCGCTGGCATGATCTCGTCAAATTTCATGTCCTCTATCACAAGCTCCTTTCCAAGCCTGTCACATACCGCCTGCATCATATCCGCATCAATGCCGATGATCTGCCCTTCTTCCACATACTCATACGGTGGAAATGTAGCATTTGTCGCCATTACCAATGTTCCGCTGCGCTTTATGGATGCATCCGGCGTATAGGAAACATGGTCAGCATTATCCCCGATCCAGTGCATAATGATCCCATCAAGCGTACCATCTTTTTCCATTTCCTCCAATGCCTCGTCCAGTTCTGCACCGAGTGAATTACCCTTCTGAAAGATGACTGCATACTCCTCTTCCGCATAGGGCTCGTCAAGGATCCGGAGTGCATCATTTTCTGCCACGAATACCTTTGCCGGTTCATCGTCAATGATGACCGCATCTGCATCCCCTGCCACAAGTGCGGCAATGGCATCAGCACCTTTATCAAATCCCATGACTTCAGCATTTTTAATCTCTCCGGCGTAGATATACCCCGTTGAACCGATCTGACAGGCAATGACCTTCCCCTCCAGATCATCTGCACTGAATACCGTGTTCGCAGGAACGACCTCACATCCCATCATCCCCAGACAGAGTACCATCACTGCTGCCAACAATTTCTTTTTCATAGCTTCCTCCTTTCTCATATTTATTATACCGCATCTGAAGATAAATTGCAATACCTGTCGGGTAATTTTGATAAAAGTACTTGACAAATTCTCATAATATTGTATAATATAAGTATGGTGTTATGAATTTTTTATTAACCCGATCAAGGAGATGATGTAAATGAAGAAGATCAGAGCGTTTCTTGCTGCCATGATGATGCTGGCAGCAATGCCGTTTCCGACACTGACTGGTGCGGCAGAGGATAGCTATGACGGCTATTATGTGATCCGCAATGTCAACAGCGGTCTTTATCTCAATGTCACAGAGGGAAAAACTGCCGACGGCACCAATGTACAACAGTGGAGTACAGATGCTGCCCATGCCTATGATACATGGCATCTGCAAGCGGATGCGGATGGGTATTATGCGGTGTATTCCATGCTCGGAGATAAAAAGCTTGCTCTGACTGTAAGTGATGGGAATGTCTGCATCAGTGCGGCAAATGGTGCGGATGCACAGCTCTTCCGCCTTGCCGGAAATGCTGACGGGAGTTTCCGCATCCTCACAAAATCCGATGAACAAGCTGTCGAGATCGTCAATGCCGAGACGACTGCCGGTGCGAATGTACAGGTATGGGAGCAGAATGGCATCAATTGTCAGGACTGGGAGCTTGTTCCGGTGACATGGGGAACAGCCAATCAGGAGACAAAGTCGCAGCTCATCGGTGAGGAATTCACACCCGGTGATCTGAATAACGACGGTGTGGTCAATGTCATTGATGCGGCACTTGCCAGAAAGCTTGTGCTTGGACAGAAGGGGACACAGCAGCAGATGTATGCTGCCAATGTGGATGGTGAAGAGGGTATCTTTGTAAGTGACCTCGTGCGCATCCAGAAATTCCTGCATACCGGCAAAGGTGATTTCATTGCAGAAAATGTCCCGACAGAACGCATCTATGCTGGTATTGATGCCGACTATACAGAAGGTGTTTCTGAAACGACCAATGCCGGTTTTACACAGGATGCCTACTTGAATCTGGATAACAAAGCCGGAGTGACTGCTGCATGGAATGTCAGTGTTCCGGCTGCCGGCGTGTATGCTGTGAAGGTACACTATGCCAACGGTGGTACGACAGACAGAAAGGTATCTGTGTACCTCAACAACCAGATCTCCTACTGGACACTACAGGGCAAGATGACCGGTGATTGGACAGTATGGGAAGAGGAAACGATTTATCTGCCGCTGCAAACCGGCGTGAATACGCTGACTTTTGTTTCAGAAACTGCCGACGGTGCATCCAATATTGACTATGTATCCGTCAGCAGCACCACGGAGAAATTATCGCCTTCCACCCCCATTCCCCCCATCAAAGGCACAGCAGAAGCCGTGGGCGGCGCACACAATGTCAAGGGTGTGGGTTATCAGATGGAATACCTGAGCCGTGGACTGAGTGCTGCCAACACGGGGACAGGCATGATGCTGACATGGCGTATCCTTGCGACCGATGCTGATCAGACGAATTTCAAGCTCTACAAGAACGGAAAACTGCTTGCAGAAGTGCCGGCAGGGGAGGCAAGCTGCTATTATGATGAAGGCGGCACGCCTGCTGATGTTTATACAATTGATACCTATGTTGGCAAGAAGATGATTGAACAGGAAAGCCCGGCTGTGGTCTATGCTACAAAAAATTCCGGGCAGAGCGGCGCATACTTTGATATTGCCACCAAGAAGCCTGATGACTTGACGATGCCTGACGGGACAACCTGCTCTTATACCGAAAATGACTGCTCTGTCGGCGATATTGACGGCGACGGTGTATATGAACTCTTTGTCAAGTGGGATCCGTCCAATTCGCAGGATAACTCCAAGGACGGCTATACGGGGAATGTCTATATCGACTGCTACCGTCTCGATGGAACGCTTGTATGGCGCATTGATCTCGGAAAGAACATCCGAGCAGGGGCGCACTATGCACAGTATATGGTCTATGACTTTGACGGCGACGGCAAGTGCGAGCTTATCTGCAAGACCGCAGACGGCACAGTGGACGGCAAGGGCTCTGTCATCGGCGACGGCACAAAGGATTATCGCAGCGGCGCAGGACGCATCCTCACAGGTCCTGAGTACATCACCCTCTTTGACGGTGCGACCGGAGCTGCCCTTGATACACAGGACTATGATCCGGGCAGAGGAAATGTGTCTGACTGGGGAGATTCTTATGGCAACCGTGTGGACAGATTCACGGCATGCGTTGCCTACCTTGACGGGCAGAACGCAAGTGCGATCTTTGGCAGAGGCTACTATACAAGGCTTGTTGTGGCAGCATGGGATGTTGTAGACAAAAAACTATCCAAACGCTGGGTATTTGACACCGGTTATGACAAGTCCGCTGCGGGTTACGGCGACGGCAACCATCAGGAAATGGCTGCCGATGTAGATGGAGACGGAAAACAGGAAGTTGTCTGCGGTTCGGCAGTGATTGATGACAACGGCAAACTTCTCTATACGACAAGCAATGCACACGGAGATGCGCTGCATATCGGAGACTTTGACCCGGCAAATCCGGGACTGGAGATCTTCCAGTGTCTGGAGGATGAGGTACATCCGAATGGCAAGAAGATCAATTTTGGTGTGGAACTTCGTGATGCAGCGACCGGCAAGGTACTCTTCCGGGAAACCGCAGGCGGCGATACAGGAAGATGCATTGCAGATAACTTTGTTGCCGGAAATGATGGTGCAGAGCTGATCGGAAGCCACAATTCCGTGATGTACTCCGCAACCGGTGACCATGCACAGGTCGGCACATGGGCAGACATCACAAAGTGGGGACAGAACTCTGTGGTTTACTGGACAGATGTGTTGGAGAGAGCTGCCCTTGACCGCACGATGGTTGACCAGCATGGCAAGGGAAGAGTATTCTCAGGCGATGGTGTGGCTTACAACAACTACACAAAGTCCAATGCCTGCCTGACCTGTGACCTGACGGGAGACTGGCGTGAGGAAATGATTTTCCGTAAGAGTGACGGCGGACTGCGTGTGTTCACGACGACCTATGCGACGACCTATCCGGTATATTCTCTGATGCACAATCCGCAGTATCGTGTGCAGGTGGCTGCACAGAACAATGGCTACAACCAACCGCCGCATACGGACTATTTCCTTGGCACGGGCTATGATCTGCCTGCTCTGCCGACGGTCTTCGACTATACCGCTGAATGAGAATGAGGGGGACACTGCTGATCGTACATATCAGCTTTCTATGACAGGAATCATTTCATACCTATGTTGATAAAATCTCAGCAGTCTGCCCCGGTGTGAATAATGTTATTTTCCCATCATTCTATTTCGATAGGATGATGGGAAATGATACCAATCTTTTTCATTCTGATAGATGCCGTCTATCGGAATTCAGCTGCTGAATGCAGCGTTAAGGATGGTCTGTGCAGCAGGTGTTCCCTGACAATCTGATAGGTATCAGATTGTCAGGGATTAGTATTAGTGTCAGACCGGAAGTATCCGGCAACATTTTCAATAGTTGCTGACAGAAGCAGCTTGAAAGGTATGATGTGCTGCGTATCATGTGAGGTGAGATGATGAAAGGAATGACAATAAAACAACATAACTCCGGTGAAAACCTGTCTGACAGATACTGCTGCACAGAGCGGTTTTGGATATGAAATCGCAATAAAGGAGAATGAACATGGGAGTACTGATATCTGAAAAATACGCTTTATGGGAACGGGAATGTGAGGATCGTTTCAATACATTGAAAGCAAATGAAGAGGAGCTGAACCGTCTTTTCATCGACATCTACGGTTTGCAGGATGAACTGACACCTGAAGTGGAGGACAAGGAAGTGACCGTCAGAAAAGCCGAGCTGCGGCGAGAAATCCGGTCGCTTATCAGTTATGCCGTAGGTTGTCTGTTTGGCAGATATTCTCTTGATTGTGAGGGACTTGCCTATGCCGGCGGCGAATGGGACAGCAGCAAATACAAAACGATCATCCCTGTAAAGGACAATGTTCTGCCAATATGTGATGATGATTATCTCAGAAATGATCTCACGGGGCTGATTGTGGATTTTGTGGAAACAGTCTATGGTGATGATGTACTTGACGAGAATCTGAAATTCATTGCCAGCGCACTTGGTGGGAAAGGGTCGCCCCGTGAGGTCATCCGGAATTACCTACTGACTGGATTTTACGCCGACCACTGCAAAATTTATCAGAGACGCCCGATCTACTGGATGTTCAGCTCCGGAAAAAAGCATGCGTTCAAGGCACTTGTCTATATGCACCGGTGGCAGGAAACGACCATTGCGATCCTCCGCACAGATTATGTACACGAATTGCAGGAGCGTTATCGTACACAGCTTTCGATGCTGAACGAACAGATCGAAACGGCAACACAATCTGATCGTGTAAGGCTCAGAAAACAGCAGGAAAAACTTGCAGGGCAACTAATGGAAATCAACGCCTATGAGGAAAAGGTGCATCATTTTGCAGATAGAATGATTGCAATTGACCTTGATGACGGCGTGAAGAATAATTATGCTAAGTTTGCTGATATTCTGGAGAAAATGAATTGATACTAATTTTCTGCCAATTTATTGACAAAGTCAATGGACTGATCGCCGCATGTATGGATCTGGGTGCGTACCTGAAGAAAGGGATATCAAACATCAAAAGTAGTATGGTCTATCAAAAAAGTCCGGTCTTTTGACCAGACTTTTTTTGGGAGAATGATAGAAACGCCCGGAAAGATCCGGGCATTTATTTATATACGGGTCAATTTTTTGTCCTCTTATGTCCGATAAATCAGGACACCATAGATCAGAAAGCTGGATGCCATAAAGATGCAGGAAACCGCCGCAGTGATCCTACGGAAGAGAGGATGTGACTTTTGCAGGAGCATCCCCAGACACAACAAAGTGACATAGATGACCGGTACTGCATAGCGTATGCTTTGGGTGCAGGTATGCGGAAAGGCAATGCAGAAGCTGATATAGCTGATCAATGTGAAACCGTAGGTCAGCAGTAGAGCGATTCGTTCCGGAACAGCCAGCTCTGATTTCCGGCACATCCAGATCAGTGCTGCAAATGCCAATGCAGCCAGCACCACCTGAATCCAGAACAGGACTTCACCCATCCCTGCAACGGCGGGATAGCGTTTGGTATTGACAAATTCCTCAAAAACTGCTGTTTTCATCAGTCCGATCAGGGGATTGTACTCATTGTACTCCTGTCCGTTCGCACTAAAGCAGTCATAGATATAGGAGAACTGCTTCGGTGAAAAATCAAACAGACGTTGCAAGACGGGAATCCTCCCGACATACTGTGGGCTATTGGACGACAGCATGGGGATATAGGTGATCGGTACGCCAAATTTGATCAGATTGCGCACACCCCATCCCAGTCCCAGCGGTACACAGACACATCCGAATGCAACAAATTGTTTGATATATGGCAGCGGCTTTCTTCGGTTGCGCCAAAGGATGACAAGAAAGACCATTGCCGCAGCAGGTGCTGCCAACCATGCCGAGAGTTTTGTCATCATGCCAAGACCGATGGCAAGAGCGAGTTTGAGAATGGTGGAAAGCTTGGGTTCTCTGTACCAGCGGACAGTGAGCAGGAGTGCAGCCATCATCAGCAAAATGCTGGGCATATCATTATTGATACTGCCGGAGAGGATGATGAATGCCGGATGCAGTGCCATACAGCCGAACATAAGAGTATAGGGGATGCCTTTGATATGGAAACACTTGAGCAGTCTGGAAAAAATCACCATAGCAAGACAGGAATACGCAAAGGGGAGAACCTGTGAACATTCGTAGATCTGTTCCATATCCATCCCGAACAGATCGAGTATATGCATCCATAGGGCAGTGATAGAGTGGTGCAGCGGTGGTTGATAGTACTGCCATAAGCTGCGCACATCAAAGTCAGGCAGATGCCCTTCCCATAACAGGTAACTGATGTAGCCGGCATGACCGGGACCGGCATGACCGGGCTCGCCGGTAAAAGTGCCGATGTCATGCTGCATCTGTGTATATGGCTGACGGCAGATCAATTCGAGCCGTACCAGAAACCCGATTCCCCACAAAAGGATACCTGACCATGCATCTGTGAGTGTTTTTCTGATGATGCGTACAACGATGCATACCCCCAGCAGAATCGCTCCCACCACGCAGCACCACCCTGTCAACGTTGGATTTGCTACAGAGCAGCAAGTGCCTGCCACGAGACATATCAGCAAAACCGTCAGATACAGATGCTTCTGACACAGGTCAATCCCTTTTTTTCCGATTTTCTTACATTGTTCAAGCATATCGAACATCCTTTCTTTTTTCTACCCACAATTCTCCACGATTTTGAAAAAATCAGGGCTATTACATTTTTATTGTATCATATTTGGGGAGAAAATGCAAGAGTAAATTCTGTCATTTTAAGGTAAATTATTTTCACTTTACAGCTTGCATTTGAAGAAGAATATTAAATTTGATAAAATATGCACGATAATATTCCTATAACTTTGTGCATAATAACGATTGTTTCTGTCGGAAGATTATGGTATAATGAAATAGGTGGCTGGTATTGCTGTCTTCCGGATGGGTGGGGAATCGTCCCAAAAAAGATAGACAGATGATCCCTGAGCAATATCCTCCCAAGAGAAAGAACAAAAGAGAACAACCAAAAGACAGGGCACAAGGGGTGAACAGCAGTGAATGATACGGCAACTGGTACGGCACGGGAGTTTTGCAATATGACCGGCACCTACCTGCATGCCGTTGATGCGAAGGGACGTATCAATTTTCCTGCGAAACTCAGAGAAATGCTTGGAGAGACTTTCTGGCTGTCCAGAGGTATGACGGGTAAGTTTCTGACCGTGTACTCTCAGGAGGGGTGGGATGATCTCATGCGGCAGATCGGCAGTCTGAAAGGTGCTGACGGCGAAAGTATGCGCCGTTGGATCTGTTCGGGCGCTGCCGAAGTCACACCGGACAAGCAGGGGCGTATCCTGATCCCGTCAGCACTGCGTGATTATGCAGGACTGGATGTGGATAAGGAGGTCGCTGTGGTCGGTGCCGGACGTAAGGCGGAGATCTGGAGCAAGACACTGTGGACACAGACAGACAGCGGATTCGATCCCACATCTGCTCCTGCCCTCAGTGAGCTGTGCCTGTAAGGGAGGCTTTCATGGAATTTGTGCATGTTCCGGTGCTTCTGAATGAAGTGCTGGAGGGACTGTCCATCCGTCCGGACGGGATCTACGTTGACGGGACGGTCGGCGGTGCCGGGCATTCACGATGTATTGCTTCCCGACTGAACGAGGACGGTCTGTTGATCGGACTGGATCGTGATCCGGATGCCGCAGCGATTGCGGCAGAACGGCTTGCAGACTACCCGGCAAAGGTAGTGCAGCGCAATTATTCACAGATGCGTGAGGTGCTGAATGAGCTTGGCATTGGCTGCGCAGACGGCATACTGTTGGATTTAGGGGTATCTTCTCACCAACTGGATGTACCGGAACGTGGTTTTTCGTATCATGCCGATGCGCCGCTCGATATGCGCATGAGCCGGGAGGGGCTGAGCGCATATGACATTGTGAATGTCTGGGATGCCGGACAGCTCACAAAGATCCTGCGTGATTACGGAGAGGAGAAATTCGCTGCACGAATCGCTGCGAATCTTGTCGAAGCAAGAAAAATCGCACCCATAGAGACAACAGGTGCGCTTGCCGACATCATCCGTGATTCCATACCGCAGAAGTACCGCAGGGAGAAGAATCCCTGCAAGAAGTCATTTCAGGCGATCCGTATCGCTGTGAATGACGAATTCGGACATTTGAAACTCGGTTTGCAGGCGGCGTTTGACTGCCTGAAACCCGGCGGAAGGCTGGCGGTCATCACCTTCCACTCTCTGGAAGACCGCATCGTCAAACAGCAGTTTACACAATGGTGTACAGGATGTGTCTGCCCTCCGGATTTTCCGCAGTGTGTGTGCGGAAATAAGCCGAAGGGACGGCTTGTGACAAAAAAGCCCGTGACCGCATCGGAAACGGAGCTGGCTGCCAATCCACGCAGCCGCAGCGCAAAACTGAGACTGTTAGAAAGGAGCTAAGTGTATATGGCTTATTATGAGCGTTCCGGCAACGCTGCCCCGGTGCAGACGCCGTCCTCATATCAGCCGGAATACCAGCCGCAGATCGAAATGGGAAAAAATACAACAAAAAGAGTTTCTGCTGTCTCATTGATTCTGGGTGTATTTATCGCATTTGCCATGTTGACTGCGGTAATTTTCAGCAATGCACAGCAGCTCCAGATCAGCAATCAGATCTCGGAGAAGGAAAAGGAGTATGCAGATCTGCAAAGCGAGAATGTACGTATGAATTCGGAGCTTGCAGGCAGAACCTCCAATAAGAACATTCAGGAATATGCCGAGAATGTGCTTGGCATGCATACCATCGACGCTTCCCAGATCGAGTATGTTCAGATCCAGACGGACGATGTGGTGGAGATCCCTGAAGAGGAACAGAATCTGTTTGTCAAGATCAAGATATGGTTTGACAATTTTGTGGAATACCTGAGAGGCTGATGACATAAAGTAGAACAGCACAGCGATCAGGTCTGAACAATGGCAGGATAAAGAAAAGAAGAGGCAGAACGAGTGCAGCGATGTCTGTTCCGTCCGGGTAAAGAGAAAAAACGCCCGGACGGACGCAGCACATCCGTAAAAGACGAGAAACAGGCAAGAGGCAGGGAATGTGATGTTCGGGAAGAACCTGTCTCCTGCTTTTTTTATAAGTTGTATTTGACAAGCATGGAAAAATGGTGTATAATAAGAAGAGAAACGGAGAGCCCGTTTCCTGTGAGGCGTTCAGAAAGGAGAGTCCAATTGCGAGCGACTGATTTTGAGCCTACCGCAGGCATGAAAAAAAAATCTATCTTCGGCGTCCTTGTACCCATTCTGGTGCTTGCCGGGTATACGGTGTTTGGACTGGGTAAGCTGACGATCGCAGATCACCAGTTCTATGCGGAACAGGCAAATAATACCCACTTTACCAATAAGACCATTACCGCCGGACGTGGGGCGATCTATGATGCCAACGGTGAACCGCTTGCATGGAGCGCAACTGTCTATAAGGTGTACATCGACCCCAAGAATTACCAGAGCGAGATGGATACGATTGAGGAGATCATGAAAAGCCGGCAGGCAAAGCTTGATGCCGGCGAACAGATCGACGAGGACACCATCGTTATCACCAGAAGTGAACTTGAAGCGCAGATCGTTGACCTCCTGTCTGAAAAGCTCCAGATCACGCCGGAAGCTGTGACCAATGCCATGCAGATGAATACACAGTACTATATTCTCAAATCACAGGTGGACAAGAGCACAGCCGATGAGCTGATGGCATTCTTCGACAAGTTCGGCATGACTTCCATCACTACAGAGGAAGATTCCAAACGCTACTATCCCCAGAATGAGCTTGCCGCTCAGGTCATCGGATTCACCAACAGCGACGGTGTCGGACAATATGGACTGGAAAAAGAGTACAATGACTATCTGTCCGGTGTGAACGGCAGGGTCACGACTGCAAAGGACGGACTTGGCAATACCATGCCATACCGCAATTCACAGACCTATGAGGCACAGGATGGTTCTTCCCTCTATCTGACACTGGACTCTACGCTGCAATATTATCTGGAGAAGAATTTGCAGGAGATGTGTGAGACACACAAGGTGGAGAACCGGAGCTGCGGCATCATTATGAATGCCAAGACCGGTGCGATCTATGCGATGGCGACCTATCCGACATTTGATCTGAACAAACCGTCGGAAATCTATGACGCAGCAACGGCGGATGCCTTGCTTGCACTGCCGGAGGAGGAATACGAAGAAGCCTATGTGGCAGCCCGTGAGGAACAATGGAAAAACAAGGCAGTCATAGAGCCGTATATACCGGGTTCGGTATTCAAGATCTTTACCTCATCCGCTGCGGTCGAGGAAAAGGCAGTTGACTTGCAGAATGATAGTTTCTATTGCAGCGGTTCTTACACCATACCGGGTGCAGAGCCCATCCACTGCCATTTGGTGAGCGGGCATGGGACACAGACATTTTCTGAGGCACTGACCCATTCCTGCAACCCGGCATTCATCGAGGTCGGGCAGAAACTGGGCAGTTATAAATTTTCACGGTATATGAGTGCCTTTGGTCTGCGGGAGCTGACGGGCATCGATCTTCCGTTCGAGGCAAACAGCTTTACCTTTAGTGAGGAGCAGATGACCCCCATCAATCTTGCGACCAGCTCATTCGGACAGGGCAACAAGGTCACTGCCATCCAGATGATCACCGGCATTGCTGCTGCCATCAACGGCGGCTATCTGGTCGAACCACATCTGGTGAGCAGGATCGTTTCCAGTGATGGCAATATCATAAAGACTTTCGGTACAACGACAAAACGGCAGGTCATTTCAGAGGAGACTTCTGCAACGATGCGGCAGCTTCTTCAGGAAGTTGTAGATGATAATCCGGACTCGAATTCCCATATTGATGGCTATGCCATTGGCGGCAAGTCGGGTACAGGCGAGAAGCTTGATGAATACAAAGGGGATAATATGCGCCATGTAGCATCCTATACCTGCTTTGCGCCGGCGAATGACCCGGAGATCGTGATGCTCATCATGGCAGACGAGCCGATGGGGGAGAGTTATTACGGTTCCGTGGTGTGCGCACCGTATGCAAGAAACATTATGGAGGAGGCACTGCCGTATCTCGGATATTATCCGGAATACACAGAGGAAGAGTATGCAAAGCTCGATGTGACAGTACCGCTGCTCATGGATTCTGAGCTGACAAAGGCACAGGAGACTCTTGATGCCCTCGGTCTGCATTATGAAGTCAAGGGTGACGGAGAGACTGTGACAGGACAGTGCCCGATGACGGGTGATTCCATTGCAGCAGGCGGCACGATCGTTTTGTATACAGAAGAGAATTATGTGGCAGAAAAGATAGAAGTACCCGATCTGACGGGATACACCGCATCCGATGCCAATGCTGCACTGACGAACCGGCACCTGAACTATGTCGCTGTCGGCGCATCTTCAGAGCGGGCACGGGTGCAGAGTCAGACACCGGCAGCAGGTACTATGGTGGATGTCGGGACGGTTATTCGTCTGGAATACATTGTTAATGAAAATATTGGTTAAAGGAGATGAGAGACTATGAAGCTTGCAGAGCTTTTGGAAAATAGAATCCCCACATCTATCGGGGATGTGGAAATTACGGATATTACGGATGACAGCCGTAAGGTGACACCGGGCTGTCTGTATGTGTGCATCAAAGGTGAGAAGTTTGACGGACACACTGCTGCGGAAAAGGCACTGGAAAACGGTGCGGCTGCGATCGTGGCAGAACGTGATTTAGGACTCGGCGAACGGCAGTTACTGACAGATGACAGCCGTGCTGAGTACGGCAGGCTGTGCGCTGCATGGTTCGGACATCCGGAACAGAAGATGCGCTTCATCGGCGTGACCGGCACGAACGGCAAGACCACAACGACCACTGTCATCAAATTCATCCTGACACAGTGCGGCTATAAGGTGGGACTCATCGGCACGATCGAAAATGAGATCGGCGACGAGGTACTCCACACCGACAACACTACGCCCCTGACCTATGACCTGATGGCACTCTATGCAAGGATGGCAGAAGCCGGGTGTCAGTTTGTGGTGATGGAGGTGTCCTCATTCGGACTGGTGCAGAAGCGCATCGGACCGACACATTTTGAGGTGGCAGTCTTTACTAACCTGACGCAGGATCACCTTGACTACCATAAGACGATGGAGGACTACTATCAGGCAAAGCGGATGTTGTTCGATGTCTGCGACAAGGCTGTCATCCAGACCGATGACCCCTATGGCAAGAGACTTTATGATGAACTGAATTGCGAGAAGTGGGACTATGGCACAGAGGGAAATTTTGCCTATACACCGGTATCTGTCAAGGCAGATGGCACAACGTTCCGTCTCCGGCAGAGCAGTGGGGTGATGGAGATCTCCATGCGCATGACAGGCTATTTCAACATTGCCAATGCCACCGCAGCCTATGCTGTCTGCAAGCTCATCGGCATTGCAGATGCAGACTGCATCCCGGCATTGCAGAGCTGTCCGGGTGTTAAGGGCAGATGTGAGGTCATCCCGACAGGACGGGATTTTTCGGTTATCTGTGACTATGCCCATACGCCGGATGCAATTGAAAATATTCTGGAGAATGTGAAGCTTTATACAGAGGGACGACTTATCTGCCTGTTCGGCTGCGGCGGTAACCGGGATAGAACGAAACGCCCGCTGATGGCAAAGGCGGCAGCAAAGTATGCCGACCTGCTGGTCGTTACGTCGGATAATCCGAGGGATGAAGACCCTGATGCTATTATTGCAGATATTTTAGAGGGATTGCAGGATGCGGCTGTGCCGTATGACGTCGTGACCGACCGGGCAGAA
This sequence comes from uncultured Clostridia bacterium, assembly GCA_947630845.1. Classification (GTDB taxonomy): domain Bacteria; phylum Bacillota; class Clostridia; order Oscillospirales; family Ruminococcaceae; genus UBA3855. The sequence continues at coordinate 19,607 of CANRJB010000005.1, read as the reverse complement.
GCCATTGCCCATGCACTGCAAATTGCACAGAAGGGTGATGTTATTGTCCTTGCCGGAAAGGGACATGAGGACTATCAGATCTTTGAAAATAACCGCCACACACATTTTGACGAGCGTGAAGTTGTGGCAGAGGCATTGCAAAAGCTGTAAGCGGGAGGAACACAATGGAAACCATCTCATTGGAACAGATCGCAGAGCGGTTGGGTGTGGAATGCCCCCTTTCTGCGGATATCCGGGACATCAGCACAGACAGTCGGGAGTTACCGACAGGGTGTCTGTTTCTGGCACTGCGAGGAAAGAAGTTTGACGGACATGATTTTGTGGGCAAGGCATTTGAGGAGGGTGCAGTTGCAGCCGTAACGGATGTGCAGATCGGTGCGTACCCCTGTCTGGTCGTGAAAGATACAGGACAGGCACTGCTTGACATTGCATCGCTGTATCGGAAGAAATTCAGCATCCCGGTCGTTGCCATTACAGGGAGTGTCGGCAAGACGACTACGAAGGAAATGACTGCCTGTGTACTGTCACAACATTTTCATGTGCTGCGGACAGAAGCAAATCTGAATAATGAGATCGGTATGCCCAAGACTGTGCTTGGTCTGAAAAAAGAGCATACTGCTGCTGTCCTTGAGATGGGCATGAACCATGCCGGAGAGATATCCCGGATGAGCCGCAGCGCAAGCCCCACCATTGCAGTTATCACGAACATCGGCTATTCCCACATTGAAAATCTCGGTTCGCAGGAGGGCATCCTGAAGGCAAAGCTTGAGGTGCTTGAAGGGATGCCGGAGAATGCGCCGCTTGTGACGAGTGCGGATGACCCCATGCTTGCACCCCTGAAGGAGAAGCTCACCCGTCCGGTCTATACCTGCTCCACACAGGGAAACCCTGCGGATGTGTATGCGGAGGACATCAAAGAGGAGAACGGCGTGACTACGTTCTCTATCTGTGACGGCGGAAAGAAGTTGCTTGCCGTGCTGCCGGCAGTCGGGGAACACAATGTCAAAAATGCGCTGGCAGCATATCTTGTCGGCAGGCTGACAGGTATGGAGGTGCAGGAGATCCTCTGTGGTCTGGCGGAGTACCGTCCGTCCGGCAACCGGCAGAATATTATGGAAAAAAACGGACAGACTGTGATTGCAGACTGTTATAATGCAAGTCCTGCTTCTATGCGTGCGGCACTTGGCGTGCTGAGCAAATATCCGGCAGAGGGCAGGCGTATCGCAGTACTTGGCGATATGCTTGAGCTTGGGGATATGAGTGCGCAGCTGCATGAAGAAGTCGGCAAAATGGTGAAGGAGGCAGGTATCAACATGCTCTACTGCTACGGCACTGCTGCAAAGGGTATTGCTGCCAAAGCAGGAGATCAGATCGGTGTTTTCTGTACAGAGGATGCCCATGTGCTGACCACACAGCTCCAGTCCTGCCTGAAACCGGGTGATGTGGTGCTGTTCAAGGCAAGTCACAGCATGCATCTGGAACAGATCATTGAAGCTGTGTACGGAAGCTGCTGATGCCGGTCTGGTTACAGCTTACAGCAGCATTGAGTGCGGCTGTGGCAAGCGGTGTCATGGGGATCGCTTTCGTGCCGTTTCTCAGAAAGCTGCAAATGTTTGAGCCGAAACAAGAAAACGCTGAACAAACCGGAGAACAGCGCAAGCCTTTGATGTGCGGACTGCTCATTCTGTTTGGGATGCTGTTCGGGATGGTGCTGGGATTCACGCTCTACAGAGAATTTGGTAATGCTGACCGCACGAGTGCGGACTATGCTGAACAGATGGAACTGCTGCGTCTTATGCTCATTCATGGATCGCTGTCGGTATTGGGCGGCTTGATCATCGACTGGATGGTGATACGGGGCAGACTGCGTTATCGCATCCGTCCGGTTCTGCTGATGGGTGCAGTGTTTCTGGTGACGCTTGCGCTGCTGCTGTGGCAGGGGAATAGAGGATTTTTCCTCATTTCTGCCTCTGTACTTGCGGCAGTATGCTGGCAGCTCATCCGTTCCACAGAAAAGGAAACAGACGGTGTGACACTTTCCGTCAATGCGGTTCAGCTCCTGACACTGACTGTCCCGCTGCTGCACGACGGACAGTATGCCATCGCCCTCTTCACATTGACCACAGCCGGTGCATGCTGGGGGAGCATGATCTGGAATCTGCATCCGGCAAAGTGCAGACTGGGTGAGACTGGAAGCTGTCTGTTCGGGAGCATTGTGCCGATGGTCTGCATCATGGAGGGGTACTGGAAGGCACTGGCACTGTGTATGGCGGTGTATGTACTCAATGCGCTGCCCTATTTACGATACAGAAGCACACTGCTCACGATACTGAAGCAGAACAAAACGGCAGCATGGAAGCAGATCACGCTGTTTGCAGGGCTTGCCCTGTTCTGCGGCATCATGCAATTACTTTGAACCGGGTCAGGGCTGACCCACCTAAGGAGGTCATAATGAAACAGAAACAGGCAGACAGGCGGCAGGAACGCCAGAGGGTGCGCATCGGTACGGTGGATATCAGCTTTGTCATTGTGGTGCTGATCCTGTTGGGGTTAGGCATTGTTATGATGTTTTCCGCCAGTTATGCAATTGCACTGAACGAGGGCAAGGTCGGTTATTATTATGCGCTTCGGCAGGTGATCTTTGCAGCTGTCGGTTTGTTCGCCATGTTCATCATGAGCTATATTGATTATCATCTTTTTGCGAAAAAAGGTTTTGCATTGTTTATCTTTGCTGTGAGTATCATACTGCTCATACTGGTACCTTTCATCGGTACGGATCTGGGTACGCCCTGTGTCCGGTGGATCAATCTGGGATTTACGACTTTTCAGCCGTCGGAGCTGGCAAAGTTCAGCGTGGTGATCTTGTTTTCCTATCTGATTGATAAGAATTATGACCGGATGAAGAAATTCAGTGTAGGTATCCTGCCTTTTGTGATAATGCTCGGCATCATTGCAGGGCTGCTGATGCTGGAACCGCATCTGTCATGTACGCTGCTGATACTGCTTATCGGCGTGACTTTGATTTTTGTCGGCGGTGCAAGATGGTGGCATATCACGCTGGTCGGCATTGCAGGCGCACTGGTATTGTCGGGCGTTGTCATGTATCTGATTCAGGAGAAGGGCATAGACTACTTCCTTGTTCGTTTTGATACATGGCTGCATCCGTTTGACAGCCCGGATTCAAACGGTACTTGGCAGACAAGGCAGTCGCTGATCGCAATTGGTTCAGGTGGACTGTTTGGTCTGGGATTAGGGGAATCCCGGCAGAAGTACCTGTACCTGCCGGAGTCGGAGAATGACTTCGTGTTCTCCATTGTCTGTGAAGAATTGGGTCTGCTCGGGGCAGTGACGGTCATCCTGCTGTTTGTGCTGCTTGTAGCACAGGGATTCCATATTGCCAATCACTGCAAGGACAAATTCGGGATGCTGCTTGCCATCGGCTTTACGCTGCAAATCGGTCTGCAAGCATTCATCAACATTGCCGTTGTCAGCAATCTTGTGCCGAACACCGGCATCAGCCTGCCGTTTTTCTCCTACGGCGGCACGGCACTTATCATGCAGTTGGTACAGATGGGTATTGTACTGAACGTCTCACGCTCCAGACAGCCTGTCGTTGTCCGGAAGATACCCATTGCCAAACCGGAAGAACCGATCTATCAGCAAGATGCATGATCCTGAATACAGAAAGGAAACTGTCTATGAAGGTACTGCTTGCAGGCGGCGGCACGGGCGGACACATCAATCCGGCACTTGCCATTGCCGGCATCATAAAGGCGCATCAGCCTGATGCGGAATTTCTCTTTGCCGGAACACCCAATCACATGGAGGCACAGCTTGTGCCGAAAGCCGGCTATCATCTGGAGACCATCCGGGTAGAGGGCTTTCAGCGGAAGCTTACACCGCAGAATATCGGACGAAATGCAAAGGCAGTCTGGTATCTGATGCATTCCGGTCATCGGTCGAAGGAGATCATTGAGGGATTCCATCCGGACATTGCCATCGGCACAGGCGGTTATGTGGCAGGTCCTGTCATCCGGATGGCAGCAAAGCTGGGCATTCCCACTGCTATCCATGAGCAGAACGCCTATCCCGGCGTGACCAATAAGCTCCTTGCAAAAGAAGTTGACCATGTCATGCTGACTGTCAAGGAGGCTCTTGAATACTTTGAATCGGGTATTTCCTATACAGTCACGGGACTTCCCGTGAGGACAGAGCTTCTGAAAAAAACAAAGGCACAGGCACGGGCAGAGCTTGGCTTTGATGACTGCTTTACCATCCTGTCCTTCGGCGGCAGCTTGGGAGCAGGGGCAATCAATGAGACTATGGCAGAGGTGCTGAAATGGCATACCTCGAAGCAACTGCCCATCAACCACATTCATGGCTACGGCGGCATGGGGAAGGAGACATTTCCGCAGAAAATGCAGAAATATGGCATTCCCCTCAAAAATGACCGCATCCGTATCACGGAGTACATCAACGACATGGACACCTGCATGGCAGCGGCTGACCTTGTGGTCTGTCGATCGGGTGCAAATGCACTTGCGGAGCTGGAGACACTCGGAAAACCGTCCATTCTCATCCCGTCTCCCATCGTTGCCGGGAATCATCAGTATCATAATGCTATGGTGCTTGGCAAGGCAGGGGCTGCACAGGTCATCGAGCAGAAGAATGTCACGAATGAGGATATGATCTCCCGGATCGAGGGGCTGTATCATGACCGGGAAAAGCTTATAAGCATGGCAAAAAATGCTGCATCCCTTGCGGTGCATGATACAGAGGAACGCATCTGGAGCGTCATTGAAAAACTGACGGAAAAAAAGGCATAATCACAAAATTCCTTTCTCTCTCATAGTATGCAGGGAAAGGAGTGGGGGAAATGCAGAAATTTGTCATTCAGGGCGGCAGAAGGCTGGAGGGAGATATTGTCGTACAGGGAGCAAAAAACAGCGCCCTGCCCATTCTGGCGGCAGCCTTTCTCTGTAAGGGAGAGAGTGTGCTGGAAAATTGCCCGAAGCTGTCTGATGTCTATGCGGCATGCCGGATCCTAAGCAGTGTCGGCTGCCGCTGTGAGATGCAGGGGCATACTGTGATCGTCCGGGCTGAGCCATCGGGAAAAGCGGCTATCCCGGAGTCACTGATGCAGGAGATGCGCTCGTCTATTATTTTTTTAGGCGCAATGCTTGGTCGGCTCGGAACATGTACACTCGGCTATCCGGGGGGGTGTGAACTTGGACCAAGACCAATTGATCTCCACCTTGAAGCACTGCGGCGCATGGGCGTGCAGATCCGGGAGGAAAACGGCATCCTGATGTGTACGACTCCAAGAGGACTGCACGGCGCAAGGGTACACTTGCAATTCCCGTCTGTTGGTGCAACGGAGAACATTCTGCTTGCCGCTGTGCTTGCGAAGGGTGACACCATCATCAGCAATGCCGCAAGAGAGCCGGAGATCCTTGATCTGGCACGCTATTTGCAGCACTGCGGTGCAAAGATAGAAGGCGCAGGGAGCAGCACCATCCGGGTGCAGGGCGTGAAACAGCTCACAGGCTGTACATACCGTATCATGCCAGACAGGATCGTCACAGCTACATGGCTTGCGTGTGCAGCCATTACGGGCGGTGCTTTGCAGCTGCTCCATACGGATGCAGCAAGTCTGGAAGGGATTCTGGATGTGCTTGAACAGATGAACTGTCAGTGCAGCCGGGATGTGAGCAGTCTCTGCATCAATGCCGGAAAGCCGCTGAAGGCGGTGCGTTACCTGAAAACCATGCCTTATCCGGGTTTTCCGACTGATGCACAGGCAATCGTCATGGCAGTCCTCTGCAAGGCAGGGGGCACCTCAGTAATTGAGGAGACGATTTTTGAGAACCGTTTCCGCCATGTGGATGCACTTGTCCGCATGGGTGCGGACATCCATGTAGCCGGACGTGTTGCAGTGGTACATGGGGTAAAACAGCTTTGCGGTGCACAGGTGAGTGCGACCGATCTTCGGGGCGGGGCAGCACTGCTGACAGCAGGACTCGGTGCAGAGGGAGAGACTGTCCTGACGGAGATCTCTCACATTGACAGGGGATATGACAGTCCGGAAACTGTACTGCGGTCTGTCGGTGCTAAGATCGAAAGAAGATGAACAACAGAAGAGCTACAGAAGGATGGGATACCTGTGAGAGATGTAGAAAAAACCAGTATGCAGCATGAAACCAATTCCCGGCGTACCCGCCGCCGCAGACGGGGCAGATCGTTCTTTGCGCTGATGGTGGTCATTCTGACATTCAGCGTGATCGTGACACTGTCGATGACTGTTCTGTTTAATATCAAGACCATCCGTGTGACGGGGATCGCAGATAATTATAAGGCAGAGGACATCGTTGCAGCGACAGGGATCCAAGTGGGTGACAACATGGTGCGGCTCAATGTGGAAAAGGCGGAGCAGCAGGCACTGGATAAGCTGATTCTTGTTGAAAGCGTGAACATTCACCGGCAGTTTCCCAACACATTGGAGATCGAAGTGCAGAAATGTACTCCGGCATATAATGTTGTCTATGAATTTGGTACACTTATCATCAGTGAACACGGCAGGATACTGGACAACAGCATGGATCCCGGAGAAGGTCTGGTGCGTATCATCGGCTATGAACCAAAGGAAACCACCCCCGGAAAACAGATCACAGCAAAAGAGGAACGTCAGGACAAGATATTCGAGGCATTCCGTGAGCTGATCTATGAAGGAGGACTTGGTTCACCGATCGTAGAGATCGATATGACGGATTTCAAGGATATCATGGTGAATTTCGACAACCGTATTATCTTTGATATGGGCAACTGGAGCGAGATCGACTACAAGATCAGCTTTGCGGAGCAGATTATTGCAGAGCAGCCTGCCGATAAGGAAGGATATCTTGTCATGGTCGGTTCAAACCAGTGTTCCTTCCGGAATAAGGCGGACTATGAGAGCAGTCGGAAAAAACTAAAGGAGGCAATCCGTGAAACCACTGAGACACAGGAAACATCCTCCACAGAAGAGTCACAACAGATGGAAACAACGGAAACAATTGGTGAACAAGAATAAATGTTCATGCACATTTTTGTAAAAACTACTCAAAAATTATCGTTTCTGGTTGTGTGGAATAGGAAAAAAAGAAATATTGTCAAAAAGGTATTGCAAAATGTTTCGAGATGTGTTACAATGATAATGTATCTTAATATCAAATCAGATCTTCACAGATGTGTGTGATAAAAAAGCAGTAGGAGGAAAAGTGATGACTGACTTCATTTATGAGGAAGCTTTTGAACCGGATGTAAACATCAAAGTGATCGGTGTCGGCGGCGGCGGCGGAAATGCACTCAACTGTATGGTTGATTCCAATGTGAGCGATATCGAGTATGTGACAATCAATACCGATGCAAAGGCACTGAAAAATTCTAAGGCAGCGACCCGTATCCAGATCGGTGCAAAGCTGACAAAAGGCAGAGGTGCAGGCAATAAGCCCGAGATTGGTCAGCATAGTGCAGAAGAAAATATCGAGGAGATCGAAGCAGCCCTCAAGGGTGCGGATATGGTGTTCATCACTGCCGGCATGGGCGGTGGTACAGGTACAGGTGCAGCACCTGTTGTTGCCAAGACTGCACAGTCAATGGGCATCCTGACAGTCGCTGTTGTGACCAAGCCGTTTGCGTTTGAGCGTGAGCAGAAGATGGCACAGGCAGAGGCTGGTATCAATGAACTGAAAAAATATGTGGATTCGCTCATTGTCATTCCGAACGAGAGACTGTTGGTGGGATTGGAAAAGCCTCTGACAATGAAGGAGTCTTTCGCACTCTCTGATGATGTTCTCAAAACAGGTGTCAAGAGCATTGCAGACCTGATCGTTGAGGAAGGGTACATCAATCTTGATTTTGCCGATGTGTCCACGACCATGAAGGGCGCAGGTTACGCACATATGGCTATTGGTCACGGTCAGGGCAAGGATAAGGCAACCGAAGCTGCAAAACAGGTCATCTCCAGTCCGCTGCTTGAAACTTCTATCGCCGGTGCAAGACGTCTGCTCATCAATGTGGCTATGTCTGAGGATACGTTGGCATCTGATGTGGATACAGCATCCAAGATGATTACAGAAGCTGCTGCACCGGATGTACAGTTTATCTTCGGTGCTGCCTTCAAGGAGGACATGCAGGACGAGATGACGATTACTGTCATTGCCGCAGATTTTGGTGCAGATGAGCCGACAACAGCAAGAGAACCGGAACTGACTCTGGAGTCTGAGCTGGTAAATGATCCGATCGCAATTGACAATCCTCTGCTTGATGATAAGATGGATTATGCACAGCCGACACCCCGCCCGTCAGCAAATGATATTGATATGCGTGATATCTTCGACATTTTGGGTGGGAATTAAACAAATACATGCTGCGCCCCCTGTGCTTTGACAGGGGGCGTTTTTGTTAAAAATGCACGAAAATATCGTTGGTAATTTTACATAAAATCTCTTGCAAGATGAAGCGAAATATGGTATAATAATTATAATAATGAATGGAAATGGGCATTCAAGCCATGATGAAGCCCATTTCTGCGTAAAGGAGAGGTAATTATGGCGGGGTACATTCCAACAAATATTCTGAAGCCTGTCAGAGGTGGATTCGAGCAGAATTCGGTTATGGCGTACATCAATGAGCTGACGGATAAGATCGATGAGCAGGATAAAACCATAGATGAGCTTGAAGCAAAGCTGAAGGGTAATTCACAGGATTCCAAACTCGTGGAGCAATTCAAAAACAATCTGGCTGCTGAGAAGGAAAAAACCGCCGCTGCCGAAAAAATGGCACAGGAAAATGCTGCTCGTATGAAGGATGCAACTGAAAAGGCTGCCAAACTCGCTGCTGCTCTGAAAGCAGAGAAGGAAGGCAGAAGTGCAGATGCACAGCAGATGAAACAGCTTCTTCAGCAGGCACAGGCTAAGGCACGCTCCGCAGATGAGGGCAAGCTGAGAGAACTCCAGCAGGAGATCGTTTCCCTCAAGGGTGAGATCGGTCAACTGACAAGCGAGAATACCAAGCTCAGAAATTCGGCTACAGCAAGCGGAGAGCTGTCATCCTCCGTGCAGCAGCTCCAGAGCGAGATCTCTGAAAAGGATAAAAAGATCAAAGAACTTGAGGATAAGGTAACAGAGCTGGAGAACAAGGAAAGCGAAGAAAGCTTTGCTCCGGAATTTGATATGAGTGCGATGATCGCTGATGCGCAGAAGATGGCAAATCAGTTGATCCAGAAAGCAAAGGCAAGAGCTGCCGAGATCACCGAGAGTGCTGAGACAAAGGCAAAAACAACAGTTGATGATGCCAATGCTACAGCTACCAAGACTGTTGATGAAGCAACCGGTAAAGCAGAGCGTATTGTAAAGGATGCTAACGAGCGTGCCGCCAATGCCAATGCGGAGGCGGATTCTATCCTGAGTAAGGCTAAGGAAGAGGCAGATGCAGAATCGGCACGTATTCTTGGTGAAGCAAAGGAACAGGAGGAGCGTGTGCGTCAGTTGACGGCTACCATGCGTTCTATGTTGACTATTGAAATTGATGGCTTTGAGAAGAGTGTCAAGCAGGTGTCTGAGTTGATGGAACAGGCTACTAAGACCATGAACGAGAAGATCTCTGCAAGCGATGCCATCATCCGTGAGGCAAGGGAAAGCGTGGAGGAAACCACCAAAAACGGCGAAGAGAAGATGGATGAGATCATGACTGCTCCTGCTGCGCCGGAAACATCTGAAAAGGAAGAGCCGAAGAAGGAAGAAACTCCGAAGAAAGATGTATCTGATAATTTTGCAGATTCCATGTTGGATGATTTCTCCGACTTCCCGGATCCGGTCGCTAAGTTCCCGAAGCCATCTAAGGACAATGAGCCTACCCCGATGCCAAAGCCTCAGAAAAAGTTGAATTTTGACATGAGTGAGCTTATCAAGGACGCTGAAGCGTCAGTATCTGACTGATGCCTGTTACATTGCTGACGCAGGAGCTTAGATCCGCAGGGCTGCATGTGGGAGAGAAGATTCTTCTCTCCGGCACAGTCTATACGGCAAGAGATGCGGCACATAAACGTATTGCTGCGCTGCTTGATGAAGGGAAACCGCTGCCGTTTCCGTTGGAGGGTGCGGTCATCTATTACGCAGGTCCAACCCCTGCACCGCCGGGAAAACCGATCGGTTCATGCGGTCCGACCACATCCGGCAGAATGGATCCCTATGCTCCACGTTTGCTTGATCTGGGGCTTGCAGCAATGATCGGCAAGGGTGAGCGGTCACAGGCTGTACGGGATGCAATCGTGCGCAATGGTGCTGTCTATCTCTGTGCAGTGGGGGGCGCAGGTGCGCTTGCTGCGGAATGTATCAAGGAAATGCAGGTCATTGCCTTTGAGGATCTTGGCTGTGAGTCAGTGAAAAAGCTGTATATTGAAAACTTTCCGCTGGTCGTCTGCAACGATGCTGAGGGTGGCGATCTGTTTTCAGAGGGACGGGCTGCCTTCCGGAAGGAGGATAATGTCACTGGAGATGCTTGAGGATGAGGCACTTGTAGAGCAGGCGAAAAGCTCTGTTGAGGCAGAGGGCGTGTTGCTGTCAAGATATCTCGGGTTGATTCGGTTTCATGCCGGAAAGCTTGCAGGCAGTGCGGAAGTGGATGACCTAATTCAGGAGGGTCTGATTGCACTGTTGAAAGCGATCCCACAATATGATGCGGCAAGGGGTACGGATTTTTCTGCCTATGCACAGTCATGTATTCTTAACCGGATGCGGAATTATATCCGGAAAGAAGCAAGAGCTGCTGCACCGTATGAAAATGTTGTAGAGCTGATGGAGGCACAGGGGGATCTGATTGATCCGGACACTCCGGAAAGCATTCTTCTGGAAAAGGAACAGTTTGCACAGTGCCGGATGCAGGTGATGGCAATGCTGTCCGCAAGAGAATGGGAGATTCTGCAATGCATAATGGATGGTTTATCCTATGCACAGACGGCAGACAAGCTCGGAACAGGTTTGAAGTCCGTGGACAATGCCATGCAGAGAATACGCAGAAAAATGCGTGCCGTGCGAAGTATGGAGCACTTCGGACAAAATTGATTCGATCGCCCGGACGGGCTTCGATAAAAAGGGCTTGTAGCTTAATCAGAGCGTTGTTTCCTCTATTTTTTGTCGGTGACAAAACATATGTGGTCAAAGGTGACGGTAACACTCCGTCCGTAGTCCGAAACAAAAAACACAAAGTGAGGTAAAAAAAATGTACGAAGACAAGACACTGGTTTGTAAGGACTGCGGCAAGGAATTCATCTTTTCTGCTGGTGAACAGGAATTCTATGCTGAGAAAGGCTTTGAAAATGAACCACAGAGATGCCGTGACTGCCGTGCTGCCAGAAAGAACGGTGCAAAGGGAACAAGAGAAATGTTCACAGCAGTATGTGCAAGCTGCGGCGGTGAGGCACGTATACCGTTTCAGCCCCGTGAAAACAAACCGGTTTATTGCAGTGAATGCTTTGCAAAAATGAGGGAACAATGATTTTGGAGCTGCCCTCATCCCGGAGATTGAGAGCAAATTCTGACGGGGGCACGGTTTTGGCTGTGTTCTCTGTATCATAAGGAAAGGAACATGGATCATGGTAGTTACAAAGGATACGATTATCGGCGATATTCTGGACGAAGATCTGGAGGTGGCTGCTCCCTTCTTTCTGGAGATCGGGATGCACTGTCTCGGCTGCCCGGCATCAAGAGGTGAAAGCGTTGCAGAGGCGTGTGAGGTTCACGGTGTTGATGCAGATGAACTTGTTGCAAAGCTCAATAATGCGATTGGTAACAAGTAATGAATTTTTTCCATCATTCTACTGAAACTGGATGATGAAGAAAATGGCTGTTGCGCAGATTACGATCGGCTGTGTCAATTGCCGTCTTACGCAATTCTTTACGCTACCCTTTTGGCTATTGTCCTGTTGACGTGTCAAAAGGGAGTCAGTATCAATCAGACCATGGGGCTGTGCCATGCACAGCCCTGATTTTTACAGGGGGAAGTATGCTGAACGCAAGACTGCTGACATGTGCCGGCTTTGTCTGCCGGGGAGGGCATGTCTGTGATGTAGGGACGGATCATGCACTGCTGCCGGTATATCTGCTTGAGCAGGGAATCGCTGCGGATGTGATCGCTGCGGACATCGGAGAAGGACCTTTACAGGCAGCACAGAGGACGATCACACAGCATGGTCTGGATGGAAAGATACGCACCATATTGTCTGATGGCTTGCAGAAGATACTTCCGGAGGGGTTGACGGACATCATCATAGCCGGGATGGGGGGCGAAACCATCATTCACATTCTGAAAGACTGTCCGTTTTCACTGAAGGGGATATCGCTGATTTTACAGCCGATGACAAAGGCACATCTGCTCCATGAGTGGCTGTATGGCAATGGCTTTGTCATACAGGAGGAGGTCTGTGTCAGGGATGATCGGCATCTGTATGCGGTGATGCATGTGAGATATACGGGGGATATAGCTGTGCCGGATGCGGTGATGTGTTATCTTGGACGTATGGACATGGCACAGCCTGACTGCCGTGCCTATGCAGAGCGACAATATGTGCAGCTTTGCCGGAAACGGGACGGTTTGCTTGCTTCGGGGCAGGATCCCGCACCCTTTGCGCAGGATGCAGAAACGATCAGAAACTACATGGAGGATCACAATGAGTTACACCGTACAAAATATCTATGATGTCATTAACGCAGCTTCGCCGTTTATGACACAGGAACAATGGGATAATTCCGGACTTCTGGTCGGTTCACCACAGCAGAAGGCAGAAAAGGTGCTGGTCACGCTTGACATATCCTGCAAGGCAGTAGAGGAGGCGTGCCGGCAGGGCTGTGATGTGATCGTGTCGCACCATCCTGTCATTTTTTCTCCACTGAAAAAGATTCCCTGTGAAAGTCCGGTCTATCAGCTTGTCATGCACCAAATCAGCGCAATCTGCTGTCATACACCTCTTGACATTGCAAAGGGCGGTATCAATGATCTGATCGTGGAACGGCTTCGTGGGTGTCTCGACATGGAGGATATGGCCGAACCGCTTGATGCAGTCGGATGCGGACGGATCGTGACCTTCACGAAGGCATACACTGCGAAAGAAATTGCATATGCCGGAAAGCAGGCACTGCAGTGCAATATGGTGCGGTATGCAGGAGAAAGGGACATCCGGAGACTTGGGATCTGTTCCGGATCGGGTGCATCCATGCTTGAGGAAGTGGCAGGGTATTGTGATGCTCTTCTGACAGGTGATGTCAAGCATGACCGTTGGTATAGGGCACAGGAGCTGGGACTGGGACTGATCGACTGCGGACACTATGCGACAGAGGTCATCATGATTCCGTATGTGGCAGAGTTGCTGCGTGCAGCACTGCCCGGGCTGGAGGTCATGAAATATGCAGAAGACCCGGCAAGTTATATTTGATGGAGGGAATGTATGGCATTTGACGGCGCATATCTATATGCAGTAAGGCAGGAGGTCGCAGCTCTTATCGGCGCAAGAGCAGACAAGATCCACCAACCCTCAAAGGATGAGATCGTCATACATTTTCGTGGGAAAGATGGTGCGGCAAAGCTGCTGATCAGTATTTCTGGCGACAGCGCACGTATTCATCTGACGAAGATCGGCATTGAAAATCCGGCTGCACCGCCGATGTTTTGTATGCTGCTGCGAAAGCATCTGGGCAGTGGACGGCTGACAGATGTAAGACAGGATGGATTGGAGCGCATTCTGTTTTTAGATTTTGAGTGCATGAATGAATTGGGCGACAAGGTAATGCTGACGCTTGCTTGCGAGGTCATGGGACGATATTCCAACCTGATACTGATCGGGGACGGCAAGGTGATCGACAGTCTGCGGAGGAATGCCGACGTGACTCGGGAACGTGTGTTGCTGCCGGGATTTCCGTATGAGATGCCGCATCGTTCCCGTCGGCTGAATTTTCTGGAAACGGACGATGCCACTATTCTCAACGCCCTGACTTTAGCACCGGATGGACGACTGGATAAGGTGATCGTGAACCTGTTTGAGGGTGTTTCGCCGCTGTTGGCAAGAGAGTGGACATATTACACTGCAAAGGATGGCATCCGCACAGATGAAATGACACCCAGACATCAGGAACGGCTGCTCTTTGCCATCCATCGGACGGCGGACATGCTGAGAAACCGTGACTATCAATTCCATATCCTGAGTACGCCGGAGGGGGTGCTGAAGGACTTCTGTTTCCTTCGTCCGGAGCAGTATGGGGCATTCATGCTCGTTAAGCCGATGCCATCGGCAAGCGAAACACTGGATGAATTTTATGCACAGCGTGACCTGCGGGCGAGGATGAAACAGCGTGCAAACGATTTGTTCCGCTTTATCATGAACCGCATTGACCGCACAGCACGAAAGGTTGAAAACCAGAAGGCTGACCTTGCCGCTGCTGACCAGATGGAGCAGAATAAACTCTACGGAGACTTACTGTCTGCCAATCTGTACCGCATCCAGAAGGGTGATACATCGGCAGTTTTGGAAAATTTCTACGATACGGACATGCCGCAGGTGACTATTCCCTTGCAGACACGTCTGACTCCGGCACAGAATGCACAGCGTTACTACACCCTCTACCGCAAGGCGGTAACGGCAAAGGAGAAGCTTGCTGAACAGATTGCACAGGGGGAAGCGGAGCTTTTGTATTTTGAGAGTGTGTTTGATGTGCTGAGCCGGGCAGAGTCGGAGAATGACCTGCTGCTCCTTCGTGATGAGCTGATACAGCAAGGCTATCTGCATAGCCGCAATCAGAAGCAGAAACCCCCGAAACAACAGCCGCCGATCATGTGCCAGTCGTCAGACGGTTTTCCCATCCTTGTCGGACGCAATAACCGGCAAAATGACCAATTGACCCTGAAAGAGGCAGCAAAAAACGATATCTGGCTGCACACACAGAATATTCCCGGTTCGCATGTCATTCTTGTGACGGATGGCACAGACCCCTCGGAGACAGCACTGCGGGAAGCCGCAATGCTTGCTGCCTATCACAGCAAGGCAAGGGATTCTGCACAAGTTCCTGTGGATTACACAAAGGTGCGCTATGTCCGCAAGCCCAGCGGTGCAAAACCCGGCATGGTCATTTTTTCCAATCAACAGACACTTTATGTCAAGCCTGATGCAGAGATCTGTCATGCGATGGAGGTGCAGTGATGCGGTTGGGAGCTGAATTTTTTCACAGGGACTGTCTGGAGCTTGCGCCTGCACTTGTGGGAAAAATACTGGTACACCGTCTGCCGGATGGTACAGAGCTGCGGGAACGTATTGCCGAAACGGAGGCATACCGGGGCGTAGAGGATAAGGCATGCCATGCCGCAAAGGGCAGAACACCACGCAACTCTATTTTATGGCGTGAGAGCGGCATTATCTATGTGTATCTCTGCTATGGGATGCACAACCTGATGAATGTGATCTCCGGTGAGAAGGAACAGCCGCAGGGAGTGCTGTTCCGGGCAGGAGAGGTACACAATGGACCCGGTAAGCTGACAAGTTATCTGCAAATTGACAGAAGTTTCAACGGACTGTCACTTGTGGAACATCCGGAAGTCTGGATCGAAGATGATGGGAAACCCTGTACCTGCCATACTGCCTTTCGTGTTGGGATCGGATATGCCGGCACGGAGTGGATCCAGAAGCCTTGGAGATGGGTGTTGGATAGGTGAGATTCCTGTCACCCTACCCCGATGGAGGATAGAAAATGCCTGCTGTGCTTTCTCATGTAATTTTCTGTGTCCCGTGGAGGATTTTATCTATTGATAAAGTCAATTAGATGAAAGTGAATTGGTGTGAATAAATCTTTTCGGAATTGTGAATTTTTTTCATTCTGTAAAATGGGATTGACTTTTTACAGAATGTATGATATAATAGCATAGGAAAGGATGGAAATCTATGGATGAGCAACCAGAACAGAACCGGTGCGTTCAGCATCAACAGATGCTGGATGATTTGATCGGGAAGATGCCGGATGAGGAGATTTTCAGCGCAATGGCAGGGTTGCTCGGGCTGTTCGGGGATACTACAAGGCTGCGTATTTTGTTTGAACTGCTCAGACAGGAGCTGTGCGTGAGCGATATTGCCCAGCGTCTCAGCATGTCATCCTCTGCAATATCCCATCAGCTGCGCATCCTGAAACAGGGTCGTCTCGTCAGGAGCCGGAGAGAGGGAAAGACTGTGTTTTACTCTCTGGCAGATTCCCATGTTGAGACTATATTCTGTCATGCTCTGGAACATGTCAACGAGTAAACGGAAAATGCTGCTTTGTGCAAAACAGTGCTTTTTTGCTGAAAAATCGTGCATTCTGGTATCTTGTAATTTGACAGAGAATATGCTATAATAGTTGTGTATGGGGCATGAACCGCTGCGGCGGAGCATCATTGAAGGAGATCTGTATGAGAAAATGGAGATCCCTGTCGGTCATTCTGGCAGCAGCCGTTTTTGCATTTGCTGCCGGCGGATGCGGCAGTAACTCAAAGTACACCGATCAGGCAATGGATGAACAGACCCGTGCTAAGGTCGCATCCCTTGCAGCAGAAGATCCGAATCTGACTGGTGAACTGGAAAATAAAACCATTAAATGGCTTTCGGACTGGGATATCAATGAAGGAGCAACCGGTAAAACCACACCGACTGATCTTGCAGTCTTTCAGGAACGTTACGGCGGTAAGGTGGAATGGTATGAGTGCCCCTATGAGGAACGCTATGATCAGCTCTCAAGACTCATCAATGCAGATGAAGGAATCGACTTCTTCTATGCCGGGAATTTTGATGCCTTCCCGAAAGGGGCAATTCGGGAGATGTTTGTCCCCTATGATGATTATATTGACTTGAACAGCGAGCTTTGGGCGGATGTGAAGGATATCAATGACAGCATCCAGTGGAAGGACAAGCACTATATGGCAGTGACACAGATGACAGGCGACAACTGCGCCATCATCTACAACCGTGATACTGTGCGGGAATTGGGCTTTGAAGACCCTGCGGAACTCTATGCCAAGGGTGAGTGGAACTGGGATATCTTTCAGGAAATGCTCGAAGCATTCGTGGATGTGGACAACCAGAAGTATGGACTGGATGGTTGGTGGTTCGAGACGGGACTGTCGGCAACGACTGGAGTCCCTTACATCGGTCTGGAGGATGGTAAGCTTGTGAGCAATCTGTCCGACAGCAGCATCGAACGGGTGCAGAATCTTATGTATGATCTGTTTATCCGGGATTGTGTAGCGATCGGTGTGGGCGATTTCGGATGGGTGGAGAAGCCTTCCTATATTGGTGAGGGGAAAGAGTTGTTCTATCCAGTCGGCTTATGGAGTCTTGAAACATCGGCAAATAGCACTGATGCGGATGGTAATCCCACCGGTTGGAAAGCGACTTATGGTGAGAACTGCATGTTCGTGCCGATGCCCCGTGATCCGAAGGCAGATGCGTACTATATCCCGGCAAGTATGGATTCTTATTGCTTTGTCAAGGGCGGCAAGAATCCAGAGGGTGTTGCAAAATACCTTGAATGCAAACGTGCAACTTTGCTGAATGAGGATATCAAGGCAATTGGTGATGCACAGTTTGTGAATGACTATGCATGGACAGAGGAAATGTTGGACATGAAACATTCTATGGATGAAATGGCTATGGAGCATCCGGTCATTGACTTCAAGAATGGTGTCACAACCGATCTGACTACTCTCATTGATGACAATGCGACAGGTATCCGGGCATCTGGTAAGGGGACGCTCTGGAATGAAACGCTGAGTTCTCTGAAAGATCCGGTACAGATGATGCTGGACGAGGTCAACGAAGAATAAATCGTGAATATTCACAAAAAATTCATGAAATTCATCTGGATTTGTGGTATAATGATAAAAAGGGATTAAGTTCACAGGAGGCATGACAGTATGAGTAGAATATTGGTAACAGGTGGCTGTGGTATAATTGGTGACCATGTCTGCTCTGGTTTTCTGAAAAAAGGTTATGATGTTGTTGCGGTTGACAAACAGCCGAGCGAATACAATGCGGATAAGGAGAATTATACCTTCTTTGAAGCGAAACCGTCGGATAAGGGTGCTTATGCCGATGTGTTTGATAAATTTCAGTTTGATACTGTGATTCATCTTGCCTGCACGGCAGATAATGACTTCGGTCATATCATCACGGAAGCTGAGATTAAGGAGAATGAAGCCTGCAATTCTTATATCTACCGCTTCGCCATTGCACATGATGTCAAGCAGTTCATTCTCATCAGTACAACACATGTTTACCAGATGCCCAAGACCCGTGAGCCACTGCGTGAAGATGACTACATCAAGCCTGTCACGAATTACGCAAAGCTGAAATATGAATCAGAACAGACCATGATACGGGACATCGGTAAGGCAAGAGGTATGATGATTGCCATCATCCGCCTTGCACCTGTGTATACCAAGGATTTTGCAGCTAACCTTGAAGCAAAGATCACCGACCCGAAGGATAATACCAAATTCGTATATCGGACAGGTGAATATGGTTTCCATATGTGCTGTGTCCATAATCTGGTAGATTTTCTGCTGACCTTTGTGCAGACAGCAGAAGACCATAGCTACAGCGGTACTTACAATATGGCTGACAAGAACCTGACAATGGCATCAGAGATCATTGAGTACATGAAGGAAAATCATCGTATTGGCGTGGTTTTACAGCGCAATCCTCCGAATACAAGTCTTACGATGATTAAAAACATGATCGACAACAAGGATATGAAGGTCAACTATCGTTTCCTTGATTTTACCAGAATCCTGACTAATAATATGTTTGACATCAGCAAGGCATCCAAGTATTGTTCCTTCCGTTGGACGGTTAAAAACACCAAATAATGTTAAAATTTTAATTCCTGTAGATAAATCTACAGGAATTGTTTTTGATATGGATCCCTGACATCTGATAGACATCAGTTTGTCAGGGAAGAAAATCAGGAAAATTTAGGGGTCAGCTTTAATTGGCTGACCCTGTTTCTTGGTAAGCGCCAATCATTCCATAACGTTGTCAGCGGCAGAAAAATGTGCTAAAATAGTTCCGAAGAAAATTTTTCCGAAGGAGCTGAGTATATGCCAACAATCAGAGAGGTCAAAACGGAACTGCGACATAGGGAATGGACGGAACAAATTCAGGAATGCCAGAGCAGCGGTATGACTGTAACAGCTTGGTGCAAAGAGAATGGCATCAGCCAACACACCTACTACTCTCGCCTGAAAGTGGTGCGGAAAGAATTGCTGAAATGCGCAGAAATGCCTTTACAGCAGATCGTACCGCTCAGTATTGCTTCAAATGCTTCCTGCATGACAGTATCATCACAGGTGCAGTGCATAGACAGCGGTGTGACGAAAGCAGAGCCGTCCGCACCATGTGAACCGCCCGCCTTACAGAAAATGATCGTTCGTAAAGATGGATTTGAGGTTGAACTGCCGCCGAATGTGTCCGGCGATCTCCTACTGACACTGTTGCGAGGACTGAAGGAATGCTGAAAAATCTAACAGCAGACAACATCTTCATCGTCTGCGGTCATACA
>CANRJB010000004.1 GCA_947630845.1 uncultured Clostridia bacterium | reverse complement strand
TTTGGGACAAAAGCCAACAAGTGCAGCTTAGTGCCTTGCAAGAAGGTTTACAAAACCAAGATCCGTCCAAACAATTAAATGCTTTAAAGGCGCAACGAGAACTTGTAGAGAAACAGTACCAAGCGTTGATTGATCTTATCACTAAAACAGGTGATAGCTTTAGCGACAAATACTTATCACAACGCAAGACACAGATAGATACTAAACAAGAAGCTGACCATTTGATAGAAGAACTAAAAAGAGTATCTATTATAAGCAAAACGGGTTCGGATTATTGGAAAAAAATGTGGGTTGCTGCTGTCAAGTTTTCTCAGGAATCAACATCAAAACGTTCCGACAGTATAATTGTAGACGGGAAATGTATTTTATGTCAGCAAGACATTTCTGAAGAAGCAAACACAAGAATTACTGAATTCTATAGGTATATGACATACCGTGGCGAATTGAAACACTTAGATTATTGGTTGAATCACTCTTTGCCAGTAATCATCATCCTTTACTCGCCTGAGCAAGACAAGTGTATTTGGACATCTATAAACAAGCAAACGGTTATCAAAACCGAAAAAGGGTGGAAAATCAATATTCCCTACAATAATGACCTTCATAAAGCGAAAGCTCGATTGTTAGAATTAGCTGATAGTCAAAGCGAATTTCAACGAAGGTGGGCTTCATTGCTTATTGCAAAAGAATGGATGCTCGATGCCATTAAGCAAGATGGACTAATATTAGAGGTTCAGGAATGGGTTAACAAATGTTCTGGGAAAGGCGATTTTATTCTAAAAAAAGATGATGAAGAAGGAAAAGAAGTAGCCATTTTTGAAAAAACAATATTTGGTTTTGGAACAAGATCGTATGAGCTTGTAATAAAGGATTTGTTTCCATGGGCAGATATATGCGTAGATGAATCGTTTTACGAACTCAATCAGGACGAAGAATTCGTCGAAATGAGGAAAGAGCAAGATAATTTCCCCTATATATCCATATAGAAATGGCGCTGGGGAAGTTGATTTTTATAGGCTGAAGCTTACAGTAAATCGTATCGGGAAAGCCTTTTTGGAGATAAATGATTTTTTAGAAAATAACAAGTTCTATATTATTGACAAAATTTTCTAATTGTAACAACTTAAAAACGGCTGCACCCGAAGGCACAGCCGTTGCTCCTCAAATATAAACCATACCCTCAAACACCACTTCCCTCGCCATATAGACGAAGCAGTTCTCCAGACCGAACATTTTCTCGTTATCACCGCTGATGACAGCTTTCTGATAGCAACTGTCGGTCTGCTTCCAAAGCTCAACCTGACGGGAGATAGCATCACTGACTTTCAGTTCCATATCATCGAGGTACTGCACGATCCTGCCATCATTGACGAGCCTGCGAAGTCTGTCGGGACAATGGCTGTCAGAGAAATGAAGGTGATATCTGATGAAGTCGGTGCTGTAGGTCTTGCTTTTCTCGGTCTGAGTATCGGTATTGAAGTGGGTAACGGTCACGGTGTTGGTGTCCAGTCTCCACAGCGGAACAGGTTTCTTTTTCAGTGGGCTGTATTCAGTCTGTTCACTCTTGTATCTACTCATGGTTATAACCTCCGTTATGGTCTTTCACGGTGTTCAAAAATGTATTTCGTGATATGAAGTTGAATGATTGTACTTTAACTATGGACTTTTGGACATTTTTGTCCAAAACTCTGCTTACTTGATAGGTTTTATCATTTCAAGGACAAGCTATGCGCCAACCTTGAAACCCTTGCGGAACTCATTGCGGTTGGAGAGATTATGCAGCTCAATATCCGCTGACTGGTACTCATCGAGGATTTCGTCATTATCGGGATAGGCTTTTTTCAGTTCGGCTTCTGCCTTGACAAGCCTGTCGAGGGCAGCCTTGTATGAACCGTCCATATCTTCGATTTCGGTCAGGTGGAACAGGTCATAGTCGTAAAGTTCATCGAGAATATTTCTACTCATTGTAAAACCTCCAGTTTGACTTTCATTTCATCTGAAATGAAAAAATCCGATCAACAATAGATTTGAAAAGATACGCTGTGATGTGATTCTTGTTCTTTATTTGTTCTTTATCATCACAAAAAGTTGGCATTAAACAGAGTAAGTGAGTTTTTGCAACTTGCTCTAAAATGCCGTATTTTCCGCATTTTTTCAAACTTACTGAAAATCAGATAAATCACTGGGGGATTTTCAATTCCCGTACGGGTCACCATTCAACGTTCTCGGAAACAGCGAAATATCGCAGTTTCCGGGATTTTGTTTTATAGTGAAAATAGGTACATTCGTAAGCGTATCCCAAACCCCATCCCGTCATCAGCGTTTTTCTAAAAAACAAACAGCCCGGCTGCACGCTTCATATCTGTGAAATGAGTGCTTTATTCTTTTTCTCAGTCATGTAAGTTTCCTTAAATCCATCGACCATATTTCTGCCAAATCGAATTAGGAATGCAGACACCAGTCCATCCGAAACAATGACATCCCGGAATGGAAGCAACGTCGTCTTTGCGATCGTCGGTGTCGGAACTGGGAACATTCCCCCCCAACTGTCAATAATACTGTTTACCAAATATACAGAATGATTGTCATCAGAAATAAAAACCGACCCTGTATGTGTTAAAATGAGATGACCCCCAAAAACAGAAATCCCAACCGAGATATGGTATAGTAAGTTTATCACAACCAAAATACCGACTTGGAGGAAAGAATGCAAAAGAGCCACCAAGAAAACATGATCGCCGTTATCCGAAGCTGAATTCAACAGCAAACTTGCGGAGTGCTTGATCTGGAGCAATCACAAGACAATGCGAACACTCGTCAGGAAAAGTCCTGTTCAGTTGCTGCGGGAGAAGCTTTCGGCGAACGCTGAAAGCTGAAGTACTTTGGAGTGGAGCGAAGCGGAACGGAAAAGGACTTCAACTCCTATTATTCCATACCTATCAAAATTTCCCTTTTGGGGGCATATCTATTGACAACGCAGAAAAAATTTCATTTTTTTTCAAAAGTACTGGACAAATCACAGAAACTGTGCTATAATAAATATGATAATTTATCTATGAGGTGATAAAAATGGGCTTTACAGACCTTTTTAAAAAAACAAATTATTTTGATCCGAAAATGAACCCCTCATGCAGCTACTGCCAGTTTGGCAAACGTTCCTCAGAGGGTGGCGGACGTATCTTCTGTGAGAAGAAGGGAATGGTAGACGAAAATTCATCCTGCAACAAGTTTGTCTATTCTCCGCTCAAACGCATTCCCGTCAAGCAGCTTGAACAGGAAGGTGCTCTGTCCGACGATGAGATGTATGTAGAGGTAGACGACAGCAAGCCGACCGCTGCCGAAAAGGAGAAGGAAGAAGCAGAAGCTGCTGCCAAAGCACAGGCAGAAGCAGAAGCTGCTGCCAAAGCACAGGCAGAGGCAGAGGCTGCTGCCAAAGCACAGGCAGAGGCAGAAGCTGCCGCCAAAGCGCAGGCAGAGGCAGAAGCTGCCGCCAAAGCGCAGGCAGAGGCAGAAGCTGCTGCCAATATGGAGGCACAGGCTGTTCAGAACACTTTGGATGACATTGATGCTGTCTTGGCAGAATTTGATGCCATGAACCAGAATACCTGATTCTCTCCGGAAGAGGATCGCCGTCAGCCCGCCGCTGTGCGGGCTGATTGATTATGGAGGAAACTATGAAACGAACAGACTATATCAGTTGGGACGAGTACTTTATGGGTATCGCCCTGCTCTCATCACAAAGAAGCAAGGACAACAATACACAGGTTGGTGCCTGTATCATCAATGCCGATAACCGCATCGTATCCGTCGGATACAATGGCATGCCGTCCGGCTGCTGTGATGATGAGATGCCGTGGGAACGGGAGGGGGCATTTCTGGATACTAAATATCCCTTCGTCTGTCATGCAGAACTCAATGCCATCCTCAACAGTACGGTATCCCTGAAAGGATGTACCCTGTTCGTGACGCTTTTTCCCTGTAATGAGTGTGCCAAAGCCATCATCCAGAGCGGTATCCGGCGTGTGGTCTATCTGGAAAACAAATACGCCGGAACCGATTCCACCAAAGCATCTGAATTGATGTTCCGGATGGCAGGCGTAAGGCTTGATGCATACGAAAAAAGCGGACAGGATGTTCTGATCTCACTATAGGAGGATGTATGAGGATTCGATGCAAACCTTGGGCAAGACCGGAGCTGGAGGCATGTTCCTTTTTTATACATGAGCCTGCTGCATGCAAGAACCACTGGCAGTCATGTTTCGGTAATGACAAGCCCATCTGGCTGGAGCTTGGCTGCGGCAAGGGGGGCTTTGCCAGTCAGGCGATCGTGAAGTGGCAGGATGTGAATTACATAGCGATTGACATCAAGAACGAGATGCTGGTACTTGCCAAACGGAAGATCGAAGCTGCCCTGAAGGAGCATTCCCTTTCCGAAGAACAGGTCAGGGTGATGATCCTGAACATTTCTCACATCGAGGATGCCTTCGGACCGGATGACAGGATCGACCGCATCTTTATCAATTTCTGTAATCCGTGGGGTAAGCCAAAGCATAAAAAACGCCGTCTGACTCACCCGAGACAGCTGATACAGTACAAGCCATTCCTCAGAGGTGAGTTGTGGTTCAAAACGGATGATGATGGTCTGTTCGAGGAAACACTGGAATATCTTGCGGAAACCGGATTCCGGGTGACTTATCTGACAAGAGATCTGCATCATTCAGGCTTTGCGGATAATCTGGAAACAGAGCATGAACGGATGTTCATGGAAGACGGCAAACAAATCAAGTTTCTGATCGCTGTACAGAAAAGGGATGCGTGAGGTGAAAACATTGGAAAATCGAAAATTATCTTTGAAACCGGAACAGATCGTGATCGACGGTGAGCGTCCGGAGGGCACGTTCCGGGGACTTGGCATGAAAGCTGGCAGCGGCACATCGGGACTGCTGACAGACTACTGGATGAAATTTCCGGCGGTCTATGATACGATCGTAAAGCTCCTGTTCGGATTAGGTTCAGGGGCAGGACTGCGGCAGATGCATGTAGAGATGGGTGCAGATGTCAACGCACTGGCGGCAGCGGAACCGTGTGCCATGCGTTCTGCTCAGGAGCTGCCTGATGTCACACGCAGTGCATCCTTCCGGCTTGCCGCCGATGCAAGACGCATCAATCCGGCACTGCTGCTCACCCTCTGCCGCAAAAGTGAGCCGCAGTGGGTCACTTCTGCATTTGAAAAAGGAAAGAATGCCGGCTATGAGGCACGCTACAAATGGTATGCAGCGGTTCTGAAGGCAGCTTATCAGACCTTTCAGCTTACCTTTGATGTGGTGTATCCGGAGGCAAGCGAGGTAGAGCCTGATCTGGAATGGGTACGTTATTTTGCAAAAAGGCTGAAACAGGAAAAGAATGCCCCTTATGATTTTTCTGCCATTCAGATCGCTGTGCCTGATGTAGACGGTGCTGTCTCCGCAGCGATGCTCGAACAAGAAGACTTACAGACGGCAATCGACATGATCGGGCAGGATGAGCAGGTGCTTCTTTCCGGTACAGACCCCATCCTGTCCCGTCGTGTAGACGGAAACGGCATGACTGAACCGATGAGAATTGCAAATCAGATCATTGGTTGCTGTTCAGGCGGTCAAAGTGCCCTGTTCTCCCCTGCTGTGGGGGCATATTATGGCTGCACAGATTGCCTTATCACGGCTGATGCGCCGGATTCCGGTCACATCCGTATCAATGCAGGTTTCTGGATCGCAGCACAGTTCTCCCGTTTCGTCAAGCCCGGATGGCAGTTGATCCGTTCGGATGCAGAGAACTGCATGGCACTGGTTTCCCCTGACAAACAGCAGCTCACTATACACCTGACCAACACCAACAATGTTCCACGTTCCTGCCTGATCGTTCTCCGGGAGCTTCCCTATCTCAAGGAGCAGATCAGCTTTGTGGAAACAGCCGGAAGTCCGGAAGATGAGCCGATCGACAGCAGATGGTTTCGTGTCATCCAACAGCACGATCTGCATACAAAGGATGGGGAGATCACCTTTCCCGTCATCATAAAACCTCATTCTGTCCTGACGATCACAACAATGGATACCTCCGAAGTCTGCGGCACAGAAGAGTTGCAGATAAAATCCCACCTCCGTGGCAGACTGTCGCTGCATACGACTGACTACTTCACTTATGACAAAAAGACACTGCTTGCAAGAGGCGGCACTCCCTGCATAACAACAGCTCTGGGCGGCGCATTTGAAATCGTCTATGATGAAAAGGGCAGTTATCTCGAACAGAAGGTTTCTGCACAGCCGAAGGATGTCCCCGGCAGGCATACACCTGAACCGATTATGGTGACGGGTGACGCACTCTGGGCAAACTATCAAGGCATCACAGAAGGAGAATTTGCATCGGATGCGGCGGATAATTTCATTGGTATCGGCATCCGGTGTCAGGTGTATCCGGAGATCCCGGATGTTGATGGTTTTTTCCTGCGGCTATATGCGGATGGAAAATGGGAATTCCGGTATGGAAATGAGGTACTGAAAAGTGACACCCTCCCGGAATTTCAATATAACACAAGGCACAAGATCGGTATCACGGTGATGGGAACGCTGTTCTTCTGCTTTATGGACGGGCATTCTGTCTTTGAAACAAAGCTGGATGACAGAGCTATCCTGCGCTCAGGCATGGTATGTCTGCAAAGTGCATATTATTGCAACCGGTTCTATTCTCTGATGGTACAGCCGATGCCATCACTTATCCCGATGCATCTGGAATGCTACCACATCGACTGCCTGTCGCCGTACATCACCTATGTAGAAGATGCGGACGGTGTCTGGACGCTGCGGAGCATGACAGACAGCCGGTTCTCTAACGGGACTTGCGCAGAAGGAGAACCGGGAGCTATAGCGGAGATCAGGTTCTACGGGACAGGTATTTCCCTTCTGGGGAAAGCAGAACAGACACACATTGCCCTCTGGCTGGACGGACAGCTTTATTCGGAGCGGTATGAGATCGTACACAGCAGCAACAGAGAAGTCTTTTTTGCACTGGAATCACTGCATGAAGGGTGGCATACGCTGCGGATGGCGATACTTGACGGCGCATTGATGTTTGACTCCTGTGAGCTGCCGACAAGTGACCAATGGGCAGAGTACGATCCAGAGCATTTCCCTCCCGACCCGCTTGCCAGAGTGGAGGAGAAAAAGCACTTTGATATGAAGAAAGTTGCCATTCCGCTTGCCGGTGCAGCAGTTGCCGGTGTGGCAATTGCGCTGACTGCCCAGAAGGCAAAACGGCGTTTCAGACGAAAAAGAGGCAGTAAGTGAAAAGAGCCGTCCGGTTATCACCGGACGGCTCAGTTTGTCATGCAGTTGTCGGACAAATCACGACGGCGGAGCATGCTATATGTTCACATCGGATTCCCTTCTCTTGAAATAATACCGTCTGTCCATCTCTGTGATCGGTCGGATAACACGGCAGGGATTCCCTGCGGCAATGACAGATGCCGGAATGTCCTTTGTCACCACACTTCCTGCGCCGATGACTGCATTGTCCCCGATGGTCACACCCGGCAGGATGACCACATTGCCGCCTAACCAGACATTATCCCCGATGGTGATGGGAATGCCATATTCATACATTGAATCGCGTGCCTCCGGATGGATGGGATGACCGGCGGTATAGATGGCGACATTCGGCGCAATAAAGCAATTGTCTCCGATGTGTACCTTAGCTACATCTAAGATCGTCAGATTGAAGTTGGCATAGAACTGCTCACCGACTTCGATGTTATATCCGTAATCACAATGAAATGGCGGTTCAAGCCAAAGCTCCTTCCCTGTTTTTCCGAACAGCCCCTTCACCAGCTCTGGAATGCGATCACGTTCTTCGGGACGGATCATGTTCAATGCATAGAGCTTGCGGCGGCATTCCTCACGTTCCTCCGGCAAACCGTCAAGATCTGCACGGTACAGCAGACCGCTTACCATTCGTTCCTTCTGTGTCATAACTCACCTCACGAAAAAAATACATGTTCTATAAAAATTTTGACTCCAATGCCTATGAGAATCAGTCCCCCGACGATCTGCGCCCGACTGCCAAGCTTCTGTCCGACCTTCGTCCCGAAGGTAACTCCTACCAGCGACAGCATAAAAGTAATGCTCATGATCAGCAGTGCTGTAGGGATGATCCTGATATCCGGCAGTGCTGCAAAGCTCACTCCCACCGCAAGTGCATCAATACTTGTGGCAATCCCCTGCATGAGCAGCAGTTTTGCGGTCAGTGCGTAGGTGTTTTCCTCTTCCCGTTCCGTCAGGGCATCGAACAGCATCTTGCCGCCGATGTAACCGAGCAGCACCAGTGCGATCCAGTGGTCGATCACTGTAATATAGCGTTCAAATGCCTTTCCCAAGAAAAAACCTGCTGTCGGCATCAGTCCTTGAAACGCACCAAAACAGACAGCGAGCCACAGCATCTTGCTGCGTTTCAGATCGGTGCAGCAGAGTCCGTTCGTGATGGATACTGCAAAGGCATCCATTGACAGCCCGATGCCAATGAGTACGATCTCAAGATAATTCATACGTGCGCTCCCCGTCAATCTTCCGGTGCTTTCTGTGCAAGAAGAGCAGAATAGGTGTGCCGGAATTCCGCAAACTTTCCCTCATCCAGTGCCTGCCGGATACGTTCGGTAAGGGTATTGTAAAAGTACAGATTATGGATGACCGTCAGCCGTCCGGCAAGCATCTCGTTTGCCTTGAACAAATGGCGGACATAAGCTCTTGTAAAGTTTTTACATGCAGGACAGTCACACTTCTCGTCCATGGGTCTGGGGTCTGTCTCATAGGTCTGATTCTTCATGTGACGGATACCGTCCCATGTAAAGATCGTTCCGTGTCTTGCGTTCCGTGTCGGCATCACGCAATCAAACATATCTATCCCCCTTGCTACACCCTCAATGATATTTGACGGCGTTCCGACTCCCATCAGGTAGCGTGGCTTGTCTGCCGGCATATGCGGCACGACCACATCAAGGATGTGGTACATCTCCTCCGTTGGTTCTCCCACTGCAAGTCCTCCGACAGCATAGCCATCGAGATCAAGCTCTGCTATCGCCTGCATATGCTCCACACGGAGCTGATCAAAAGTGCATCCCTGATTGATGCCAAAAAGCATCTGCCCGGGATTGATGGTGTCGGGCATGAGGGACAGACGTTCCATTTCTGCCTTGCAGCGGTATAGCCAGCGTGTGGTGCGTTCGCACGAACGGGCAGCGTAATCAAAGGGCGCAGGGTTCTCCACGCATTCGTCAAATGCCATAGCGATCGTCGATGCAAGGTGCGACTGGATGCGGATGCTCTCTTCGGGTCCCATGAAAATACGTCTGCCGTCAAGATGGGATTGGAAGTAAACGCCTTCCTCCTTTATCTTACGCAGCTTTGCAAGAGAAAATACCTGAAATCCGCCGCTGTCGGTCAGGATGGGACGATGCCAGTTCATGAATTTGTGCAAACCACCCATTTTATGGATGACGCCATCCCCCGGACGCAGATGCAGATGATAGGTATTGCACAGCTCTACCTGACATCCGAGATCGGCAAGTTCCGGTGAAGAAATGCCGCCCTTGATGGCTGCGGATGTGCCGACGTTCATGAAGCATGGGGTCTGAAATATGCCATGTACGGTTTCCATCATCCCACGGCGTGCAGTCCCTTCGGTTTTTAACAATGTATACATAATACAGCCCCTGTAACAATTTGGTCATATGAATATATTATACCACATTTTGCTGATTATGTCAACGACATTATATGAACATTTCGTAACCATTCCTACCCCGTGCTGTTATGGGAAATCTGTATCCATCTTTGCTCAGGAAAGCCGGATCGTTATCAAATTCATAAAATATGGTAGACAAACAAACGATTTTATGTTATAATCAATGCATAGACTTACTGAAAGGGTATACCTATGAAACGAATACTGATCTTTGTCCTGTGGTTGGTGCTGCTGACCGGATGTGAACGTCAGCCGGAAAAAAAGCAGATCGATATTTTTGCCATGGACACATACATGAGTCTGACTGTATATGATGAAAACGGAGATGCACTGCTTCAGCAAGCATCTGAGCGCATCACGGAGCTGGAACAGATTTTTTCAGTCACACAGCCGGATAGTGACACTTCCCGAATCAATGCCCATGCAGGAAAGCCTGTTGAAATTTGTGGAGATATGGCTGTCGTTATGGAAAAGGGACTGAAAATCGGGGCAGAAA
Source organism: uncultured Clostridia bacterium (assembly GCA_947630845.1). Lineage (GTDB taxonomy): Bacteria > Bacillota > Clostridia > Oscillospirales > Ruminococcaceae > UBA3855. Next base: position 119,699 of record CANRJB010000004.1, on the reverse strand, counting down.
GCAATGGAGCATTGGACATTACGATCTATCCGCTGCTTCAGGCATGGGGCTTTACAACGGATGCATTGCATGTCCCGGATGCAGATACCATTGCAGCATTGCTTCCCTATGTGGACTATACACAAGTACAGCTTGATGGCAATACAGTGACCATCCCGGAAAATGTCATGATTGATCTGGGGGCATTGGTGAAGGGATATACAAGTGATGCCGTGATCGGGCTGTTCCGTGAGAATGGCGTAACCTCTGCGATCGTCAGCCTTGGCGGCAATGTGCAGGCACTCGGCAGAAAGCCGGATGGCAGTCTGTGGACAGTGGGGGTGGTCGATCCCTTTTCCCCTTCCGAAAACATGTGTACCCTGCAAATCGAAAATCAGGCAGTCATCACATCTGGCAATTATGAACGTTATTTTGAGGAGGATGGCAAACGTTACTGGCATATCCTTGACAGGACTGACGGTTTTCCGGCAGACAATGGTCTGGTATCTGTCACAGTTGTAGGTGACAGTGGACTGACCTGTGACGCACTCTCAACGGCATTATTTGTAGAGGGGACAGAAAAAGCAGTGAACCACTGGAGACAAACGGGGGGCTTTGAGATGATTTGTGTAACGGATGACGGACGCATTCTGCTGACAGAAGGGCTGAAAGATAGTTTTCTGTCGCTGAGTGATATGCCGGTTGAGGTGATAACGCATGAATAAAAAGCTTCTTGCTGTGATGATGATAGTCAGTGTGATTTTTACGGTTTCACTGATACTGGTTATTTTACAGATGAAAGCACCGGATAAGCGAATTGCAGAGGTCTTACAGGACGGAACTGTGCTGTATACCATTGACCTGAATTCAGCGGAAAATCAGACGATCCGCATTGATGCAAAATCGGGAAGCTATAACATTATCACCATTGAAAACGGTGAGATCTATATCTCTGATGCCGGATGTCCGGACCACATCTGCATGAAAACAGGTATCTTGAAATCAGAAAATGTGCCGATCGTCTGCCTGCCAAACAAGCTTGTGATACGATTCCGATGAGAGGTGCAGCATGAAATTACGAAGATTGACAGAACTTTCCTTGCTGACTTCGGTCGCACTGATCATATTTATCATAGAGCAGCGATTCCCGGACATTGCACCAATTCCGGGCGTCAAACTTGGTCTTGCCAATATTGTGACGGTTTATGCTGTCTACCGATATCATCCGGGAGAATCAGCAATGATGGTCACAGCAAGGCTGCTGTTGGGTGCGTTTTTCAGCAACAATGTTTCTGCCCTTATCTACAGTGCCGCAGGAGCATATCTGTGTCTTATCGGTATGCTTGGAGTAAGACATATCATTCCGGAGAAATACCTCTGGCTTTGCAGTGTGATCGGTGCGATGCTGCACAATACCGGGCAAATAGCTGCTGCCGTTGTGATGATGCACACAACGGCAGTAATCTCCTATTTTCCTGTTCTCATGGTTTCCGGCACGATCGCCGGATCGTTTACAGGGATATGTACACAGTTTCTTGTGAAACATATTGACCGCACCAGATGAGTATTGTAATGGCATTGGGACAGGAAAAATATGCAGTTACAGTGCATAAATGAAAATTCAAAAAAAGTTTAGAATAATGCCTTGCAATCAATGGGTATTATGAGATATAATGTAAAAAATAAAGTTAGGAGTATCTGCCATGAAACATATCCTTGACTGGGATCATTACCTCAATACAGCTGCCAGAGCTGTTGCTGAGGGTATTGTAATGCTGAAAAATGATAATCACGCCCTGCCGCTTGTGGCAGGTGAGAAAGTCGCATTGTTCGGACGCATCCAACTGCACTACTATAAAAGTGGTACAGGCTCAGGCGGCATGGTAAATGTTTCCCATGTCACAGATATCCCTGAGGGACTGATGCATGCCGGTGTAGAGATCGATGAAAATCTGATGGACATCTACAGGGCATGGGATGAAGCGCACCCATTTGATCAAGGTACAGGCTGGGGCGGTGAACCGTGGTCACAGGTGGAAATGCCCCTCACGGACGAACTCGTGCAGGCAGCTGCCGGACGCTGCGGCACTGCCATTGTCATCATCGGACGGACAGCCGGTGAGGAACAGGATAACCGCCTTACCAAAGGTTCCTTCCTGCTTAATGATGCCGAAACAGAAATGCTCCGTCTCACCCGACAGTATTTCCGGAAAGTCATAGTCCTGCTGAACACGGGGAATATCATTGACATGCAGTTTGTGGACGACTATGCTCCCGATGCCGTCCTCTATGTGTGGCAAGGCGGCATGACAGGCGGTACAGGAACGGCAATGGTACTCACTGGTGTACTCTCCCCTTCCGGCAAACTGCCGGACACAATCGCCTGTACAGCAGCAGACTATCCCTCCGACCCGTATTTCGGGGATGGAGACAGAGACATCTACAAAGAGGACATCTATGTCGGCTACCGCTACTTTGAGACATTTGCCAAAGAAAAAGTCCGTTATCCGTTCGGGTTCGGACTGTCGTACACAACTTTTGACATCCGTACTGAGCAAAAGAGTGATATGCTGCATATCACTGTCACCAATACCGGCAATGTCTCCGGTCAGGAAGTTGTACAGCTCTACTGTGAAGCTCCGCAGGGTAAACTCGGCAAGTCGGCAAGGGTGCTGACTGCATTTGAGAAGACCGATGTGCTTCAGCCCGGCACATCACAGTCCTTCACGTTCAAGATAGAATTGCCGCTTTCCTATGACGATAGCGGCGCAACAGGGTATCCGCACTGCTATGTGCTTGAGGAAGGCTGCTATCATTTTTATGTCGGTGCGGACGTCAGGTCGGCTGTAAAGTCGGCAAGTGTCCAGCTCTCGCAGACGACTGTCGTCCGTCAGTGCCGTCAGGCAATGCCCCCGGTGCAGCCCTTTACCCGGATGAAAGCTGTTCCCGGTAAGGAGGGTTATACCATCGGTTGGGAAGATGTACCACTGCTCGCCTTTGATGAACAAGAACGCAGGGCGGCTGCTTTGCCGGAGGAATGGAAACCTACAGGCAGAACGTCCGTCCTTTCCGATGTACTGTATGGCAATGTGCCAATGGAAGAATTTATTGCGCAGTTCTCCGATGAGGAGCTTGCCTGTCTCGTCAGGGGAGAAGGCATGAGCAGTCCGAGGGTCACTGCCGGGACTGCATCCGCATTTGGCGGCGTGACAGATGCGCTCACGGGATATGGTATCCCTGCTGGATGCTGTTCAGACGGTCCGTCCGGCATGCGGCTGGACAGCGGTGCAAAAGCATTCAGCCTTCCGAACGGCACACTGCTTGCTTCTACCTTCAACCGGAAGCTCCTGACAGAGCTGTTCTATGACCTCGGCATGGAAATGACGGTGAACCATGTTGACTGCCTGCTTGGTCCGGGCATCAACATTCACAGACATCCGCTCAATGGCAGAAATTTTGAATACTTTTCCGAAGACCCCTTCCTGACTGGTACACTTGCTGCTGCACAGCTACAGGGACTGCACCGGGCAGGCGTAACAGGAACACTCAAGCATTGCTGTGCTAATAACCGGGAAACCAATCGGCATTCTCTCGATTCAGTCGTATCAGAACGTGCGCTTCGGGAAATCTACCTCAAAGGGTTTGAAATTGCCGTCAAGGAAGGCGGCGCAGATTCCATCATGACGACGTACGGCAGTGTCAACGGACTATGGACGGCATCCAACTATGACCTCTGTACAGAAATTTTCCGGAAGGAATGGGGATTTTCCGGATTCCTCATGACAGACTGGTGGGCGCATGTCAATGAACGAGGTACAGAGCCGGATAAAGTCAATCTTGCTGCAATGGTACGGGCACAGAATGATGTCTACATGGTCTGCTCCGACAGTCTCACCCATGAGGACAACATCCTTTCTGCCCTTGCGGAAGGTACGCTCACCAGAGCAGAATTACAGCGCAATGCTGCCAATATCTGCCGTTTTCTTATGCATACCCATGCCATGGAACGATTGCTTGGCAAGCCTGCATCAGTAGATGTCATCAACCGTCCGGATGCCGAAACCGACAACGGTGAACCCTTCGTCTTTCAGGATATGAGCAGTGATTTCACACTGCCGTTGGATGATATCAGCACAGAGAAAGGCAGCACCTTTGCCTTTGCCCTCAAAGTCCGCAAGCCCGGTTGGTATGAAGTCACTCTCACCGCCTCATCCCATGCCAGCGAACTTGCACAGATGCCCGTTACCCTGTTCTGTATGGGAACGGCAAGCGGTACATTCACATGGAACGGCACAGGCGGAAAACCCGTTTCCTTTACCAAGCGCATCCCACTCTTTTCCAGTTTCACAACCATGCGTCTCTATTTTGCACAGAGCGGTCTGCACATGGAGAGTATTGGTTTCCGGCTTCTGACAGAAAAAATTGATGTGGCAGAATTGACTGACGAAATATAGCACTAACACGAATCCCTAACAATCTGACAGACATCAGATTGTTAGGGATTATCTATGTGCAGGCTGCAATTGCTGTTTCATGCCATCCTTGACACCCGGCACAGCAAATTGTCAGACAATCAGCATAGTACCGGCTGATACTGCACACCATCCAGCGCAGCTGCGATTGTCTGCGCTGTCAGGCTGAAATCAGCAACCAGTGAAGTCGGTTTCTTATCCGGATCATCCTGCCGGAGCGGTACAAAATAGTAATGTTTCATATTCGACAACATTCCTAAATGCTTCATGCTCCCGGCAAGCGAATCATTGGATGCGATGGCTAAAACAACAGGTTTTCCGCTGCGCAGATGGCTTTTGACCGCCATTGTCGCAGCACTGTCGGTGATGCTCATGGCAAGTTTTGCGGCTGTGTTTGAGGTGCAGGGAACGACTGCCATGATGTCAGTCATGTGCTTAGGTCCGATGGGCTCAGCATCCTCGATGGTCAGAATGGGCTTTCGTCCGGTGATCTGTTCGAGACGCTCCCGATGCGCCGAAGCTGTACCGAACCGGGTCGAGATCTGTGCGGCATGCTCAGACATGACCGGAATCATCTCTGCGCCCAGTGATGCCAGATATTCCGCCTGTGCAAATGCATGAGAAAACGTACAGAAGGAGCCTGTCATAACAAAGCCGACACGCACCCCCTTGAGGTCTGTCATGTACTTTCACCCCTTTCTTCTAAAATATGAGTAATCGTTGTGGCGATGATCTCGCCGGCAGTGACAGGTGCGGTCTTGCCGGGAAGTGAAAGAGCCCAGACGACCCGTCTGCCCAGTTCCTGTGCTGCTTCCCAGTCCACACCACCCGGCTTCGAGGCAAGGTCGAGAATGAGCGTCTCCGGCTGCATCCCCTTCAGGACATCCGCCGTCAGCACCTTTGCAGGAACGGTGTTGCAGACCACATCAAACAGTCCTGCCGTTTCCTGCAAGGCGGCGTATGTCAGACTATGGCAGCCAAGCATTTCAGCTCTTGCCCGGTCGGCAACATCTCTTGCGGCAACGGTTACATCCGCTCCAAGCGCATGCAAAGCCGCTGCCATGCGGCTGCCGATCCTGCCAAATCCCAGTATGAGGACAGTGCTGCCGAAGATCGTCCGGGGCATTTCCTCAAGCATGATCTGGATCGCACCCTCTGCTGTGGGAACGGCGTTCCGGGTGCTGAATTCCTCACGGGCTAAGTAATCGACAGTCTCAATGCCGGCATCCCGGAACAGTGTATCTGTCTTCCCGAATTTTCCGCCAAGCACTACCGCACCCGGTTTCAGAAGCGGTATAAATCCGGTCAGCGGCAAATTTTGCCGGGAATAGGGCGCATTTATCAGCACCCCATCATCTGAGACCGGCATCGGCAGCACCAGTACATCACACATCGGCAGTCCGTCTGCTGCTGATTCCACGATCCGCAGTCTTGTATCCGGCAGGATCTGACGGGTAAAGCCCACAGCACAGACATCATACTTTCTTGCCAGTGCGCTTGCTGTGTAGCCATACCTCAGATCTCCGCCGGCAACAAGGATCATAGGTTTTTGCATAGAATAACACTCCATTCAGAGGTTGGTTCAGAGAGCATTTCTCTGTCCTCTTTACAGGATATGCCTTTTCTGCGTAACTGGTGCAGATAGGAAATACTTGATATGCATTTACCATCGGGGCAGAATGACAGAAAATCAATAGTAGCAGTTATAACTAAGCAAATTCAATCAATTTTGTCATACTGCACAAATAAATTCGGGAAATTACCTGATGATGGCACTGAAGCCAAAGGTCGAACTATGATTTTCAAAGAAATATTTGTGCATGTTGCCGAATCTGTTCACTTATAGTTACCAATCAATTTTCGGAAAAGATATTGACTTTTTCAGCCGCATCATGTATAATATAATTACATGATAGGAAGGGAGGGATATATTTGGATTACTTAGCTCTTACAGAATCCAGCTCCGGAGGCAGTGGATCTTCGTTCTTTTCGCTGATTGTTTATGCTGCTCTCATTCTGGGATACTGGATTTTGTTCATGAAGGCAGATGAACCGGGGTGGATGAGTCTTATACCGTTTCTGAATACATGGATCATGTTCAAACTTGCCTATGGCGCAGGATGGAAATGTCTGTTGCTGCTTGTACCGATTCTGAACATTGTCATATATTTTGCATTCAATATCCGGTTTGCACAGGCATATGGCAAGGGCGTGCTATTCGGCATCGGGCTTGCACTGCTTCCCAACCTGTTTACGCTACTTCTTGCATTCGGCAGATCTACCTATCAGGGACCTGCTACATACGGTTTTCTTTAAGCATATAAAAAATTGCCGCATCGCTGCGGCAATTTTTTATATCTGGTCTGCTATGCGGAGAATCAGATCCTCTGACTTTTCCCATCCGAGACATGGGTCGGTAATGGATTTCCCAAAAACACCCTCTCCGATTTTCTGCGCTCCGTCCACAAGATAGCTCTCCACCATGAAACCCTTCACAAGCTTGCGAATGTCTGCATTGTGACGGCAGCAGTGCAGCACTTCACTGACGATTCTCGGCTGCTCCAGACAGCATTTATTGGAATTAGCATGGTTTGCATCCACAATGACTGCCGGATTTGCAAGCTCTTTCTCACAATACAGATGATAGGTCTGCAACAGATCTTCATAGTGATAGTTCGGCAGGGATTCGCCGTGCTTGTTCACGTAACCACGTAAGATCGCATGTGCAAGCGGATTTCCGTCCGTCCTTACCTCCCATCCACGGTAGAGGAATGTATGATGCGACTGTGCAGCGTAAATGGAATTAAACATGACCGGAAGATCTCCGCTTGTGGGATTCTTCATCCCGACTGCAATATCCATGCCGCTTACCGTCAGACGGTGCTGTTGGTTCTCCACACTCCGTGCGCCTACTGCCACATAGGACAACAGGTCAGACAAATACCGGTAATTCTCCGGATACAACATCTCATCCGCACAGGTAAAATTCGTTTCCTCGATCGCACGGCGGTGCAGCTTACGGATGGAAATCAAGCCCTCAAGCATATCTTCTGCCTTGGTCGGATCGGGCTGATGTACCATACCCTTGTAGCCTGTGCCATTGGTGCGGGGCTTGTTGGTGTAGATGCGTGGGATGATGATAAGTTTGTCCTTCACCTGCTCCTGCATCTTCGCAAGGCGGTGAATATACTCCATCACGGCATCCTCACGGTCAGCCGAACACGGTCCGATGATAAGCAGCCGCTTATCCGACTCCCCCATCAGGACAGCGGCAATGTCCTTGTCACGCTGCTCCTTGACTGCCTCAAATGCCACGGAAAGCGGATACTGCTTCTTGATTTCCTGCGGAATAGGAAGTTTCCTGATAAAATCCATTGACATGCTTGTTATCTCTCCTTATCGGTTATTGACATCTTCCGGATACAGATCATGGTGCGTCAGACGCTCCCATGCGACCTGTTCCCATTTCGTGCCGGGTTTTCCGTAATTGCAGTACGGGTCAATGGAAATGCCACCTCTCGGAAGAAATTTTCCCCATACTTCGATATAATTCGGCTGCATAAGCTGAATGAGATCATTCATGATGAGATTCACACAATCCTCATGGAATGCCCCATGATTCCGAAAGCTGAACAAATACAGTTTCAGCGACTTGCTCTCCACCATCTTTTCTGCCGGGACATAAGAAATATAAATGGATGCAAAATCCGGTTGCCCGGTAATGGGACACAAACTCGTAAACTCCGGACAGTTGAATTTCACAAAATAATCCCGTTCAGGGTGCTTGTTCTGGAACGTTTCGAGGACTGTCGGGTCATAGTCCTTTGGATAATTTGTATGCTGATTGCCAAGCAGAGTCAACCCTTCCTGCTGTTTATCCCTCATGGTTCACCTCCAGAGCAGGGTCTTTGACCCCATTTGCCGCAAATGCTGCCGCCCTATCTCTGCAAGTACCGCAGACACCGCATGGCTTTTCACCACCCTCATAGCAACTCCATGTCAGATGATAAGGGGCATTCTTCTCCAGTCCGACAGCGACCACATCCGCTTTCGTTTTATCTACAAATGGCGCACAGATGCGCAGCTGCTTTCCACTGCCGATCCACACTGCTGTTTGCATGGCATCGTTGAACTCGGCACTGCAATCCGGATAAGCATTCCCTGCCGCATCATCACTGTGCGCTCCGTAAAAAATGACCTCGCACCCATTCGACAGTGCAATGCTCGCTGCCGCACTCAGAAACAGCCCATTCCGGAATGGTACATAAGTTGATACTGGTTTACCGTCAGTCTCTTTGAGCTGATCAGCATAGCTTTCCTTCGGGATGTCGCCGCCTCCTTGCAGGAGCGTGCAGTCTGAATCCCGGAACAGCTCTGCCAGATCAAGATGCCTGTGTTTCACGCCATAATACGCCGCAATTGCCTGTGCTGCCTGCAATTCCTTTGTATGCTTCTGTCCGTAGGCAACAGAGAGTGCAAGCACCTCCCCTGCCCCGTAATGCTCCACTGCCAGTGCAAGACAAGTCGTGCTGTCAATGCCGCCGCTCGATAATACCAATGCTTTCATATTACCTCTCCATGATCAGATCCTGCAATTCCAGTCTCTCCCGGAATACGCCGTGAAATGTCTGTGTAATGGTGCGTGCTGAGGGATTCCGGATGCCCCTCGCTGTCATGCAGCTATGCACTCCGGAAATAACAACGCCCACATCAGGCGTATCGGCTGCCTCCATCATGATCTCTGCAATATCCGCACCAAGCCGTTCCTGGATCTGCAAACGCTTTGCTGCCATATCACAGATACGTGCGATCTTACTTAGTCCGATAACCTTTCCAGCCGGAAGATAGGCAACATTGACATGCATATCATACATCAGCGCAAGGTGATGCTCACAATAACTGAACACCCCGATGTCCCGGACAACCACTGCCGATGCATTCTCCGGTGCCGTGAATGTCTTTCCGAACATCTGTGCAATTTCATGATTTGTCAGTCCGATGCCGGCAAAGACTTCCTCATACATCCTTGCAACACGCTCCGGCGTTTCCCGTAAGCCTTCCCGGTCGGGGTCTTCACCGATTGCTTGCAGGATACCACGGATATGCTCCTCTATTGCTTGTTTGTCGATCATGTCAGACCCCCCTTTCTTCCGGATCCCAGATATATTTGTGTAATTGAAGCTGCAAACGCACGTCGTTCATTCTGTGTGTTTTCATAAATTCCACCATCTCCGCCGGTTCAATATTCCCGAAAACCGGACTAAGGTAGACTTTGGTGTGTGCCGTCAGATCATAACAGCGAATGATCTCCTCTGCACGGACGAGATCATCTCTGCTGCCTGCCACAAATTTTACCGTATCCTGCATTTGCAGCAAATCAAAATTCTCCGTCCGCATGGCAGACTCCATGCCGCTGTCAGGGAGTTTGTAGTCCATCGTAAAGCAGGGACGTGGACAGAGCGAAGCATACGGCGCAAGCAGAACGCTGCCATTTGTCTCAATTTCCACCCGACAGCCCCATTCTCCGAGCAAAACAATGAGCGTCCCGATATCTTCTTGTAATAACGGCTCACCGCCTGTCAGCGTCACATTCCGGATGCCTGTCTCCCGGACATAAGCACACAGACTTTCTGCTGTCATCTGTTCACCCGGCATGCGCTCCTGTGCCCATACAGTGTCACAGTAGCTGCACCGCAGATTACATCCGTAAAACCGCAGGAATACCGCCAACTCCCCTGCACACTGTGCTTCTCCGTTGATGCTGACGAATCGTTCCGCAAGAGAAAATGTCATGTCATCACTTCCCGATCCGGCGTATATACCGCACAATTATCCTCCGTCTCATACACCGTCACCCGAAGTACCGGCAGCCCGTCTGCCGTCAGGCGTTCATAGAAATGCTTTGCTAAATTTTCGGCAGTCGGACGGAAGGAAACTTCAATCAGTGCAAACCGCTCCTCCCGGAGTGCAGTAAGCGTATTTTCCCGAAGCGAACCGGATTCATAGATCAACGCATGGTCATAGGCGTCTGCCAATGCACGGACTGCCTTCTTGAAATCCCCGAAATCGACAACCATTCCCCGCTTTTCCCCGGATGGCTGTAATTCCGTCTGTCCGGCTTCTACCTCGATACGCCAGCGATGTCCGTGGAGATTGGCACATCTTCCGTCATAACCGGCAAGGAAATGCGCACTGTCAAAGGCTGCGGATGTCCTGAGTATGTACATGGCTGTCACCCCCGTTCTCTTTCTTCTCTCCTATTATAGCACGGTGTTACAAAAATGTCAAGTTTCTGTGCGGCTCTGCATCACAAGATAATCCTCTGCAAGCCGCTGTGCTTCCTCATAAGAGGTAAGCTGAAAACAGCGATTCCGGAAACTTGCGGCATATCTGCATCCTGCCATATACCACGACGCATGCTTGCGTGCCTCCCCCGACTTTGCCACTTAGTTAATAAAAAAATTGCTAAAATCTCCCGAAAAATAGCGAAAAAACGGCTTCCGATTTTTTGATATTTATGCTCTACGTTTTTTTATCAAATTATCGTGGCTTTTCGCCTATATTCCTTTGTTTTCCTTATATGCCCACATTTTTTGAATTTCTCAACGTAGTGCTATAATGTAGTCATATAAAATTTTCCCTATAAATAGGCATTTTCAAAAGCTAAAATATTTAAAAATCTAAAACAAGTGGCAAACTTGGGTTATAGCACGGTGTTACAAAAATGTCAAGTTTCTGTGCGGCTCTGCATCACAAGATAATCCTCTGCAAGCCGCTGTGCTTCCTCATAAGAGGTAAGCTGAAAACAGCGATTCCGGAAACTTGCGGCATATCTGCATCCTGCCATATACCACGACGCATGCTTGCGTGCCTCCCGGATGGCAAGAGCAGGGGGCTTTGCAGAATTGTCCACGATCATCCGTATGTGCCGGAGCATCATCTCCATGCGTTCCTCCGCAGTCGGCGGAGAATAGGAAACACCTTCACGTAAGCATGCAATTTCCCGGAATATCCACGGATTCCCATACGCCGCACGTCCCACCATCACCAAAGCTGCACCCGTCTCCCGGTACATGTGTTCGCAGTCGTCCGCATTCTGTACATCTCCGTTCCCTATGACAGGGATCTGCACTGCCTCTCTCACCTGCCGGATGGCATCCCAATCGGCATGTCCGGCATAGAGCTGCGACTTTGTCCGTCCGTGGACTGTAACAGCGGCTGCGCCTGCATCCTCCATCGCCTGCGCAAAGGATACAGCACAATTCTCACCGTTTCCCCATCCGATGCGCATTTTCACCGTCACCGGTACGGAAGATGCCCTCACGGCAGCACGGACACATTCTGCCGCAAGCTCCGGCGTTTTCAGCAATGCAGACCCTGCTCCTGTATTCACGACTTTCGGCACGGGACAGCCCATGTTGAGGTCGATCCAGTCGGGGGCATATTCCTGTAACATCGTCACTGCCTTTGCGATGAAGTCCGGTTCATTCCCGAAAAGCTGCAAGCCCATAGGGCGTTCTGCTTCGGTGATGCGGCATAACTCCGCACTGCCCTTACTATTATAGCACAGCCCTTTTGCGGAAATCATCTCGCTTGTACACATAACCGCACCCATCTCACAGCAAAGTGTGCGGAATGCTGTATCTGCCACACCTGCCATCGGCGCAAGGGCGGCATGCGGCATCACATTCTGTTGTACTATTGTCATTCTGCATGTCACCTCTCCCATTCTCTGAAACAGCGGCAGATACAAGCCAATACTGCTCTCCTGTCATTCTGCTGACCATAGCATACCGATTCACAATGCCGCAGATGTTTTTTCCATCATCCCATCGAGGTAGGATGATGGAAATCAGGATCAATAGAACGGCAGAGAATTGTATGATAACAATACTATTATAGCATCATTTCTCATACAAGTCAAGCACAATTCCGCCATTCCGGAATAAGATAGTAGGGGTACGCCCTATTACGATCAAAGGAGAATGTTTATGCCTAAGCTTTTTCTAAGCCCTTCTACACAGGAGTGGAACAATTACACCGGCGGCGGTACAGAGGAAGAATACATGAATTTGCTTGCCGACCGGATGGAACCCTATCTCCGGGCAAGTGGTATCACTTACGTCCGGAATGATCCCGAACGGAATGTATCCGGAGCGATCAATGATTCCAATTCGGATTATTATGACGTCCATCTTGCACTGCATTCCAATGCTGCACCGGAAAGCATGGTGGGATTGCTCCGGGGGATCGACATCTATTATTCCCCCTACAGCACTGCAAGCGAAAAGCTTGCTGTCACCATCGCCAACAACCTTAAAAGCATCTATCCCATCCCAGCATTGTCCAGAGCATTGCCGACCACAACGCTTGGTGAGGTCAACCGTACACGGGCAGTCGCTGTTCTCTGTGAGCTGGGCTATCATGACAATGTACAGGATGTCGAATGGCTGCGCAACGACCTGAAAGCCCTCGCAGCCAATCTGGTGGAATCGCTGTGTGATTACTTCGGGATCCCCTTCGTCACTCCGATCGCTGTCGTGAAGGGCACTGTCGTCACAGACGGTTCGGGACTCAATCTGCGCAGCTATCCGAGTCTGTACTCCGATATCATCGACTCCATACCTGACGGCGCAGAGGTCACGATCTATGGTAATGTCAACAACTGGTATGTCATTTCCTATAACGGTGTGATCGGCTACGTATTCGGTGACTTCATCCGCATCGGTTAAATCCTGCCGGGCTGCCTTATGCTATGGCAGCCCGGTCTTTTTTGCTGTCCTGATGCATAACGTTATTGTGGTGATATCTGTCCTGTCGGCTTTATACACTGGCATTCAGAGGAATATGTTGAATTTGTAAATACTGCCACTTTACAAAATACGTTTTTTATGGTATACTTATATCAGGAATGATGTCGAAAGGAGGAAAAATTGTGTATGGTCTGAAATTCATCAATTTCTGTCAATCACTGCTGATTGCAGGATTGCTTTGTGTTGTGGTGTACCTGCTTCTGGAACGGGAAATGACAGATGATGCAGCACCTGCCATAAAGATCACCAAACCGGAGTCTGCTGTGTCTTCTCCGCCTTCCTATGACACGACAGATAAAAAGATTTTTCTTTCCGATCCTGAACTCGGGCAGATATGGCTGCCCGTCCTTGCGAGCGTGCCGGAATGCTCTCACAACGCCAATCAGCTCGTCATGCGAAACGGCTTGCAGTATTATGTGGAGGATGGCAAGATCGTATCCACGCTCGGCATAGATGTTTCCGCTCATCAGGGGGAGATCGACTGGGAAACGGTCAAGGCAGCAGGTGTTGACTTTGTCATCATACGATGTGGTTTCCGTGGGTATGGTTCGGGGCAGCTTGCTGTGGATGAATACTTTGACAGAAATATGCAGGGGGCACTTGATGCCGGGATCGAGGTGGGTGTCTACTTCTATTCGCAGGCGGTCAATGCCGAAGAGGCGATTGAGGAGGCGGAAATGACGCTTTCTCTCATCGGCGACAGCCCCATTACTTATCCGATCGTCTATGACTGGGAGATCATTCCGGAGGATACTGCCCGTACAGACGGCATGACGGTGGATGCACTGTGCGAGTGCAGCAAAGCCTTTTGTGATACGATCAAGGCTGCTGGGTTCACTCCCATGCTCTATCAGAACAAACGGACTTCCCTGCTGAAACTGGATCTGCCGCAGCTCACGGGGTATGACTTTTGGCTGGCTGAGTACAATGACGTGGCTACCTATTACTATGATTACTGCATCTGGCAGTACTGCTCAGACGGATATGTTCCGGGCATCAATGGTGCTTGCGACATGAATATCTGCTTTTCACCCTATGCAGGAGGAGACGCATGAAGCTCTCAAAACAGACGATCACAATGCTCGTCATCTGCCTGCTGATGATACTGCTGAATCTTGCAGCAAGGTTGTTCCCCTCTTTCATTGATTTCTACATAGTCCATATCTTCCCGGTCCTGTCTGCATTCTGGAGCAGACTGACAGGCTTGCTTCCTTTCTCGCTTGGGGAATGGCTGATTATTGTGGGTATTGTGTTGGTGATCGCAGCCGTACCGGGATATCTGCTGTTACTGCTTTTCACAAAAAAGGATGCCCGCCCCAAAGCAGCACGGATCTATGGAAAATTCTATGGGTGGATCTTTACCGTTGTATTTTCCCTTGTCACGCTGCATTTCACTATGCTGTACCAAGGAACACAACTGTCAGAAAGCCTTGGAGAGGTGAGCTACAGCTCAGAGGAGGTACTCGATGTTGTGCGGCAGTTAGTGGATGGAGCAAACCGGGAGTCGTTTCACGTTGCAAGAGATAATGACGGGCATTTCATCATGACTGATGATCTCATGACAGAGGCGAAACACTGCATGGAGACACTTTCCCATACCAATCCGCAGTTCAAAGGCTACTACCCGGATGCCAAACCCATCTACCATAGCTATTTCTTCTCACAGGAAGGATTGCTCGGCATCTATTTTCCGCATACAATGGAAGCAAATTATAACCCGGCAGTCTATCCCATCAATCTGCCGGTGACGATTTGCCATGAGTATACCCATCTCAAGGGTAATATTTTCGAGGACGAGGCTGGATACTATGCATTTTTGGCGTGTATAGGAAGTGACAGTGCAGATTTTCGGTATTCGGCTTATATTTCCGCACTGGAGTGGATGAATGTGGACTTCGGTGAGGATGAAGCAGCATGGGAGGCATACTATGCCATTATGGACGACCTGAGCGTAGGGGCCAGAACAGATCTCTACAGCTTTGTCCCGGATGATTTCTGGGATATCCATGAGGAACAGGAGGTCATTCCTACGGATATTGTCAATGACACTGCCAACACGGTCATGGACACTTCATTGAAGATCAATGGCATTCCTTCCGGCAGTCAGAGTTACTACGGCATGACAGCACTGCTTCTGCACTACTATCTTGATGATGATCGCACCCGATAAATCACGATCGGGTGCTTGACTTTTGTTCCGGAATGTGGTAAGATGTATAAGTAATACAATTTCCTATGATTCTCCCGACAGAATGATGGGAAAACGCTTGCTGCGCAGGCTGCGACTGGCTGCGCCAATTGCCGTCTTCTATCATCCTTAACGCCGCTTTCAGCAGCTTCATCCGATAGAATTTGTCTATCAGAATGAAAAGGATCGGTATAAACTAATTCAGAAAGGAACACCTACATGGCAAGAAAAAAAGAATCCCGTCCAAAACCAATGATGGATGCATGGTTCGAGAATGCCGGTATTACGCAGGAGGAAACCATCACAGACACTCTTGAGAAAAACTATCTGCCTTATGCAATGTCTGTCATCATTTCCAGAGCCTTGCCGGAAATCGACGGTTTCAAACCGTCTCACAGAAAATTGCTGTATACGATGTATAAAATGGGACTGCTGAATGGCACACGTACCAAATCCGCTAATGTGGTCGGTCAGACCATGCGTCTGAATCCACACGGCGATCAGGCAATCTATGAAACTATGGTGCGTCTGACCCGTGCCAATGAGTGTCTGCTCCATCCCTATGTGGACTCCAAAGGAAACTTTGGCAAGCATTATTCACGAGATATGGCTTTCGCTGCATCTCGTTACACAGAGGTCAAGCTTGCACCCATCTGCGAAACGCTGTTTGCGGACATCGACAAGGAAACTGTGGATTTTATCCCGAATTATGATAATACCATGACTGAACCTGCCCTGCTGCCGGCAACATTTCCAACTATTCTGGTCAATGCCAACATGGGCATTGCCGTATCCATGGCAAGCAACATATGTCCATTTAATTTGCAGGAGTTATGTGAGACTTGTATCCGGCTGATGGATGACCCTGCGCATGATCTTCTTTCCACATTGAAAGGACCAGACTTTCCAAGTGGCGGCTATCTGCTGTATGATGAAGCTGAACTGCGTAAGATCTATGACACGGGGAGAGGTTCGATCAAACTCCGCTCCAAGTGGAATTTTGACAAGGCAGCCGGCTGCATCGAAATTACCGAAATTCCTTACACGACCACGCTCGAAGCAATCAAGGACAAGATCACAGAACTTGCTAAAGCCGGAAAGCTGCGAGAGGTCAGTTATGCCCGTGATGAAATTGATGTCAACGGATTCCGTCTGGCAATTGATGTCAAGCGTGGCACTGACCCTGACAAACTGATGCAGAAACTCTTCCGGATGACACCCTTGCAGGATACCTTCGGATGCAATTTCAACGTCCTGATCGGCAATACACCAAAGGTCATGGGCATCCGGGAAATTCTTGAAGAATGGCTTTATTTCCGTGAGGACTGTGTGAAGCGGAGAGTGTACTTCGATTTGACCAAAATGCGCCATAAGCTGCATTTACTGGAAGGATTAAAGAAAATCCTTCTGGATATTGACAAGGCGATTGCGATCATCCGTGCTACACCTGAGGAAGCTCTTGTCGTGCAGAACCTGATGGATGGATTCTCGATTGATGAAATTCAGGCAGAATATGTTGCTGAGATCAAGCTGCGGCATCTGAACCGGGAATATATTATGAATAAACTTCAGGATGTGGACAAGCTTGCAGAAGAAATTGCCGACATGGAGGACATCCTTGCAAAGCCTGCTCGTATCCGGAAAATTATTAAGAAAGAGCTGAAGGAAACTGCAAAAAAATATGGTCAGCCCCGAAAAACTATGTTCTACCATGCCACTGAGGAGGATATCGCACCACCGGAGGATGATACGCCAGATTATCCGGTACATCTCTTCCTGTCAAAAGAGGGATATTTCAAAAAAATTACCCCCCAGAGCCTGCGCATGAGCGGTGAGCAGAAAGTCAAAGAAGGTGACTATATCTGTCAGACTGTCGAGACGACCAACCGGACAGAGCTGCTGTTTTTCACGGACAAAGCGGAAGTCTATAAGGTACGGGCTTCTGCACTGGACGATACAAAAGCAAGTGTGCTTGGTGACTTCATCCCCGTCAAGCTTGGATTTAATGAAGATGAACATGTCGCAGGTATGGTCACGACAACGGACTACAAGGGAATGTTAGTGTTTGTCTTTGCAAATGGCAAGGCTGCCAAAGTTCCCCTCTCTGCGTATGAAACTAAAAACCGCAAAAAGCTGACGAACGCCTATTCAGATAAGTCTCCCCTTGTAGCAATGTTCTACCTGACTGATGATCGGGACATGCTGGTGCAGTCCTCTGCCAACAAGGCACTGCTCTTTTCCACGGCTGACATCCCTGAAAAAACCACCAGACAGACACAGGGCGTGAATGTGATGAATCTGAAAAATGGACAGACGCTGACCTCTGCCTATCTGCCGGAGGAGGAACAACTACCACAGCTCGAAACTTATCGGACAAAAAACATTCCCGCAGTCGGAAAACAAGCTAAAAATCTGGAAGACATCAACCAGACTACATTATGGTAAAAGAGAGGCTTTGCCTCTCTTTTTATGGTTAAAAAAAGCCCCTGTCAAAAGACAGGGGCAAAGTGTTTTGCATTTTGTGGAGTGATTACTCCTTGACGCCGCCGAGTGCTACGCCGGCAATGATAAACTTGGAAAGAATGAAGTAAATGATAACGATCGGCAGAATGGAGAGTGTAACACAAAGGAAGTTGACACCCTTATCTACGTTCTTATCAAATGCAAGTACCTTAGAAATCATAATCGGTACGGTTGCAAACTTCTCATCTTTCAGGATCATATTCTGCGTATAGTAGTTGTTCCAGTTTGCAACGAAAGCAAAGATTGCCTGTACTGCGATAGCCGGTTTCATCATCGGGATCGCAATGGTCAGGAATGTACGCAATTCACCGCATCCGTCAATTCTGGCAGCCTCTACGATATCAAGTGGGAAACTTGACTTCATGTAGGATACCATGAAGAAGATTACAGCAGGTGCTGCAATCGCCGGAACGATCAGCGGAATGAAGTTGTTGATCAGACCAAGAGAGTACATGAAACGTACAAAACCAGCGGAAGATACCTGTACCGGAATCATCATAACGCCGATGATAAAGGTATAAGCCGGACCGCTCATCTTGAAATCATAGACTGTAAGACCATACGCTGTCAGCGCAGAGAAAAATACAGTCAGAATCGTTGTAGAACCGGCAATAATCAGGCTGTTAAGATAACCACGGCCAACGTTAAAGGAATTGTTGTACTGCCTTGCAACACGGATCGCAGTCTTACTTGCATCATCCGGAAGCTTATTCATCAGTGTCTTGATATTATCGCCAAGACTGCCGCCAAACCAGAAGTTAGACGGATTTGCGGTAAGGTCAAGATGTGCATGTGTCGCATTGACAATAATAATGTAAATCGGAATCAGACAGATCAAGGTCAGCAACAGACAAACAATAAAAATCAAAGTTGATTTTATAATGATCTTTGCATGGTAATTATCCTTGGACTGTCCATACTGCTGCTTCATGCTCATATCGACAGACCTCCTTGCTTCATCTTAGCCTTATACTGCTTCTCAGCCTTTTTACGCTGTTTCTTCTTCGCAATCGCATCCTTATCACGGTTCATATAGAACGTAATGGAGCCAAGTGCGGCAGTAATCGCAAAGATGATAATTGAGGCTGCGCCGGCATAACCATAGCTTGCCTGATCGACAGTACCCTTGTTGAAGTTGTAGTAAATGAATACTGCAACCGTTTCGAGTTCTCTGGAGAATCTTGCACCTGTATGGAACAGATACGGAATGTCAAACATCTGGAGTCCACCGATCATGGAGGTAACAAGTGTGTAAACCATGATAGGCTGGAGCAGCGGAATGGTGATCTTGAAGAACTGCTGTGTAGAGCTTGCGCCGTCAATATCAGCAGCTTCAAACAGAGACGGGTTAATACCCATAATACCGGACATCAGCATGATCATGGTATTACCGAACCAGAGCCACGTCTGAATAAACATGACCATGATCTTGGAGGCAACCGGACCGGATACAAATTTGATTGGTTCTGATATCAGACCCAGATTCAACATTGTCGCATTGATAAAGTAATTCTTGGAGTCACCGAACAGGCTGACATACAGAGCTGCAACGGATGCAGCGGTGATGATATTCGGCATGTACATAACAACCTTGAAGAACCCTTTACCTGGAAGCTTTACTTTTGCGTCCGTAAACCATACAGCAAGGAGCAGAGAAAGCAAAATCTGTGGAACAAAGTTACCAAACCAGAGAATAAATGTATTCCCAAGCGCATGAAGGAATTCCGTCTGTACACCTGGTGCGCCCTCGGCGGTGCCCTGTCCGAACAGAATGGTAGAATAGTTATCAAACCCAACCCATTCAGTATTAGCTGACTGGTTGCCCTTGAATGATAAAATAAAAGTGTAAATTAAAGGCCAAATCTGGAAAAAGCAATACACAAGGAAAAAAGGTGCAATGAACATGTATCCATACTTGGCGTAAGATATCGCTTTGATACGACGTTGTGCAGCCGAAGCCATAGCTTTCACCCTCTCAACACATTATATTACAACATATTGCCTATGGGGGGGCATAAACCCCCCACAGGCTTCATGTTGTATGTTATTTCACTTCCCTACTGATTACTCAGCAGCTGCATCGTCAGCAGCTGCATCGTCAGCAGCTGCATCATCAGCAGCTGCATCATCAGCAGGAGCTGCGCCGTCAGAAGTCAGGTCGGAGTTATCAGCCAGTGCCTTAGTTGTGAAAGCATCGAGGATTGTAGCGGAATCAGAAGTAATATTCTTCTTCAGGACATCAACGAAGGTATCCTTCAGGTTCTGGTCATACTTTGTGATAGAGTCAGACATCTTGATACCATCAGCAACGTCCTTCAGGACAGCGAACTGATCCTGACCGCCCAGCAGAGCGTTAGAGTTAGAACCATCGGAAACGATCTTATCCATAACAGTCTTGTTGTTGCAGAAGTCGCCGGATTCAAGAGAATACTCTTCCATGATTGCAGGATCAACTGTGAAGTCTCTTACAAACTCAGCAGCTGCGCCGGAAGTATTGCAGTTCGGGGATACGCAGAGCCAAGAGCCGCCCCAGAAGTAGTCCTGCGGACCATTGACGATTCTCCAGTTACCTGCACTGCCGCCGTTACCCTCAAGCTGTGCACCAGCTGCGAGGCACCATGTGGAGTAGAAGTAGCCCAGAGTCTCACCGTTCAGACCTTCAGCTGTCCAGTCATCAGACCACTGATCAACAGCAGGATTTACATAACCAGCATCAGCATATTCCTTAGCCATGTCAGTAAACTCAGCAGCAACGTCTGTCTTCAGAGTTGTACCATCAACCCAAGCTGCGTTCTTAGCAGTAGAGAATGCCTGCCACAGACCGCCCAGAGTTGCAGTCATAGTCACTGCACCGTCAGAAGCTGTCTTGAGTTCCTCAGCAGTTGCAGCAAATGTATCCCAGTCCTTAACCTTAGCCTGCATTGCATCTGTGTCATCAGGCTCGATACCCAGATACTGCTGAGCAAGATCAGTGTTATAGCACCAACCGCCGGGAGCTGCCTGCCATGAAGCTGCCTTCAGAACGCCATTGTTATCGGTACCGATCTCAACAGTGTACTGATAAGCGTCTGCATAATCAGCCTCAGAAAGACCAAGATCAGACAGAGGAGCAGACATTGTATCGTCATTGATGTAGTTCAGGATCCAGCCTGCCTCAGCTACGAACAGGTCTACGTCCTGACCGCTGTTCAGGAATGTTGCATACTCTGTAGATGCGCCTGCACCATTCTCACCGCAGCTTACATACTCAACTGCTGCATCAGAGTGATTTGCAAATACATCAAACATGTTCAGCAGGTCTGTGTCAGTCCAGCAAACAATGCTCAGTGTACCGCCATCATCAGGAAGTGTGATCTCGCCGCCTGCTGCTGCGCTCTCCTCAGCAGAGGACTCGTCGCCGCTCTCTTCAGCGGAAGACTCGTCGCCGCCCTCCTCAGCAGAAGACTCGTCTGCTACAGAAGATCCTTCAGCCGGTGCGGATGATTCTTCGGTGCCGCCGCCACAAGCTACGAATGCAGAAGATGCCATAGCCAGTGTAGCGAGCAGTGCCAGTGTTCTTGTCAGTTTGCTCATTGGTAATTTCCTCCTTAAGATATATCCTATTATATTACCCTATGTAATATAATATGCGTTGGTTTGGGCACATCAGAGATGTGCCTCGCCTTTTTGCCTTTACAACTTCCGTTCACTTGCTCATGCATCAGGAGTTGAGGCATCTGCTACAGAAGAGCCTTCAGCCGCAGATGAATCATCGCCACCACCGCACGCCACGAATGCGGCAGACGCCATAGCCAGCACAGTAAGAAGTGCCAAGACTTTTGCCATTTTGCCCATTGTGAAACCCTCCTTAAATTGTATTTATACCACCCTAAGGCAATATAGCGTATTTTATCCGGCACATCACAACTGTGCCACTGTTTCCCCTTCCAGAAGTTTTCCGCTTACACTGCGGATACGTTCAGAATCCGGAATTTCATCTTTGTGAAGTATTCTGAGCAGCAGCTCCGCAGCATTTGTACCGATCAGCTCCGTATCCTGTCTGAAAGTTGTCAGATGCGGTTCAAGCATCTGAATGATCGGATGCCCGTCATAACCGACGACCGACACTTCCCTGCCGGGCTCATACCCTGCGTTGCGGATGGCTTCCATCCCTGATACAGCGCACACATCATCCGGATAGAATATGCATTCCGGCGGATTTTCCATTGCAAGCAGTTTCTGCGTCAGCTCTGCCGCCAGTTCCGGGTGAAGGTATTTGCCCTGTAACATCCATTCCTCATTTACTTCACACTGATGAGCTTTCAAAGTTTCCACAAATGCATGCTTCCGCAGCTTTGTGACCTGTGAATCCTCACCATAGATCAAAGCAAGCCTTGAATGACCCTTCCGCAGCACATATTCCACTGCGCTCCGGATACCCTCTGCATTATCAGAGGCAACTGCATAGTTGCCATCCGACACATAATCCACAGAAACGACCGGCAAACCGCTTGCCATAAGCTCCTGCACCTCCGGCGTAGAGAAATCCACACATGCCGCAAGCACGCCGTCCACATTCCGGTACATGCAATGCTCATAATAGGAACAGGTCTGGCTGCCGATTCGGTTACTGATGAATGTCAGATCATAACCGTTTTGTTCCATCGTGACCTTGAAACTATCGAGAATGGAAGCAAAGAAGTGATGTCTGAGACCGCTTTCCGCCTTGTCCACCATAAGCACTCCAATATTATAGGTCTTATTGGTTTTCAAAGCTCTTGCCATAGCATTAGGCAGATAGCCGAATTGTCTGGCAGCTTCTCTCACACGTTCTCTTGTCTGCGGATTCACATCCTCACGATTGTTCAGTGCCTTGCTAACGGTTGCCGTAGAAACACCACATACCCGAGCAATGTCTTTAATCGAAACCATTATCTAACACCTACTGATCTTTCATTTCTCCAGTATTCCACCCATGATTCAGGCAGAATGCTTGCTTTCACTAAATTAACTATACAACACTCTGCGTAAAAAGTCAATGCAAAAAACCATTCTTTCACTTTTTTTGAATGTTATGTACAAAAGTTATGTTTATTTTTTGTATATTATCACAATAAAATCAGCCTATTTTTTCATTTGTTACAAAAGGGTTACTCATACCATTTTTAGATATTTTGCACGGAAAAACCCATGTTTCATGGGTCTGACGGGGTGTTTTCAGGTGCTTTTTTAGTCATTTTTACTAAGTCGGCTGTTCCCCGGTGTCAGCACAGACTGACACCGGGGCATTTACCTCACCTCTTACAATGGCATTACGCCAGATTGGTATACCCTATCAGGTACTGGTCTGCCTCTCTTGCGGCAGCCCTGCCCTCCGCAATGGCACGCACCACAAGCGACTGCCCACGATGCACATCCCCTGCGGCAAACACCTTCGGCACGGCTGTTTCATACGTGCCGGGGAGCGTTTCGATGTTCGTCCTTGCGGTCAGTGCCACGCCAAAAGCGTCTGCAATATACTGCTCTGCTCCTAAAAAGCCCGCAGCAATCAGCACCATCTCCGCCGGTATTTCCCATTCCTCACCGTACACCATCACACGCTTGCCCTCATCGTTCGTCTCAAAATGCACCTTCACGGCTATGATCGCACGCAGATGACCGTTTTCGTCTTTCAGAAATTCCTTGATGGTCGTTTCATAAATTCTGGGGTCGCTGCCGAATACAGCAATTGCCTCCTCCTGACCATAGTCTGTCTTGCAGACACGTGGATACTCCGGATAGGGATTGTTTTCCGCACGGGTATCCGGAAGTCTGGGCATCATTTCAAGCTGAATGACCGATGCTGCTCCCTGTCGGATGGCAGTGCCCACGCAGTCATTACCCGTGTCGCCGCCGCCGACTACGATCACATGCTTCCCCTCTGCGGAGATGTCGGATACCGCACCGGAAAGAACTGCCTTCGTCGCTGCCGTCAGGTAAGGCACAGCAAAATGGATCCCTTCCGCATCCCGTCCGGGCGCATCAAGATCCCTCGGATTGGATGCACCGCATGCCAAGATCACGGCATCATATTTTTTAAGAATGCGTGATGCATGATACTCCCTTCCGACATCAGTATTCGTGCGGAATTCCACGCCCTCTGCCTTCATCAGCTCTATGCGCCGCTCTATGACCTTCTTGTCAAGCTTCATATTCGGGATGCCGTACATCAGCAGTCCGCCGATCCTATCCGAACGCTCAAACACCGTCACCGAATGCCCACGCCGGTTCAACTGATCAGCCGCAGCAAGTCCGGCAGGTCCGGAACCGATCACTGCCACATGTTTTTCACTCCGTACTGCCGGGATGCGTGGCTGCATCTTTCCAGTCGAAAAGGCATGCTCGATAATAAAATTCTCATTGTCTCTCGTCGTGACCGGCTCGCCGTGCAGATTGCAGATACATGCCGTCTCACAGAGGGCAGGACATACTCTCGATGTAAATTCCGGGAAGTTGTTCGTCATGAGCAGCCGCTTTGCCGCCTCGTCATATTCACCCCGGTACAGCAGATCATTCCACTCCGGAATCAGATTGTGCAGCGGACAGCCATAGTCCGACTGACAGAACGGCACTCCACAGTCCATACACCGTGCTGCCTGCTCCTTCCGCTCCTTTTCCGACAAGGGGGTGTGCAGCTCCTCGAAATTCTGAATGCGTTCCTCTGCCGGAACATCATAGTTCCGGCAGCGTGTATATTCCATAAAACCTGTAGGTTTTCCCATTGCTGCTCCTCCTTACCCGTTGTGAACCGTGAGATAGAATGCTTCGATCTCTGCCTGTTCGGAATCCATGCCTTTTTCTTCCATTTTCAGAATTGCCTGACGCATTCTTGCATAATCATGAGGCAGGATCTTCTTGAATTTCGGCAGATAATCCTCAAAACTGTCCAGAATACGTCTGCCCTTTTCCGAACCGGTCGCCTCAACATGCTCCTCGATCAAAGCTTTCAGCTCCAGCACATCATATTTTTCCGTGACCTCCTGCAAGGAAACCAATTCTTTGTTGAGCCGCATGTAGAGATCACGCTCTTCATCCAGTACATACGCAATGCCGCCGCTCATACCGGCTGCAAAGTTCTTTCCGGTACGCCCTAACACGACGACTCTGCCGCCTGTCATATATTCACATCCATGATCGCCGACACCTTCAACGACCGCATATGCACCGGAATTGCGCACTGCAAACCGTTCGCCTGCAACACCGCTGATAAAGACTCTGCCAGAGGTCGCACCATAGAGTGCCACATTGCCGACGATGATATTGTCCTCTGCCTTGAATGCTGCATTTGCAGGAGGATAGACGACCAGACGTCCGCCGGACAATCCCTTGCCGAAGTAGTCATTGCTGTCGCCACATAATTCCAGTGTCAGACCCTTCGGGATAAAGGCACCGAAACTCTGTCCGCCCGAACCCGTACACTTCACATGGTAGGTATCGTCTTCCAGTGTCTCACCGTATTTTCTTGTCAGTGCAGAACCGAACATCGTGCCGAACGTCCTGTCTGTGTTGGTGACATTGAGTTCAATATGCTTTTTGTGACCAGAGAGTTTTTTCAGAAGTACCTTCTCATCCAATGTTTCCTCCAGATGGAAATCGTAGGCATCCTTCGGTTCAAAATGACATGGCTCGCTCTTGTGCAGCAGTGCAGACAGATCCATCAGATGCTCCCTGCTGCCGTCCTCTGAGGGTTTCACACGCAGCAGATCAGTCCGTCCGATCAGCTCATCCACGGTGCGCACGCCAAGCTTTGCCATATACTCCCGGAATTCCTCTGCCACAAAACGGAAGAAATTCACCACATACTCCGGCTTGCCGCTGAAACGCTTGCGCAGCTCCGGATTCTGTGTTGCAATGCCGACCGGACATGTGTCCAGATTGCATACACGCATCATCATACAGCCCATTGTCACGAGCGGTGCAGTCGCAAAGCCGTATTCCTCTGCACCAAGCAGTGCAGCCACAAGCACATCACGTCCCGTCATGAGCTTGCCGTCCGTCTCCACAACCACACGGGAACGCAGTCCGTTGAGTACCAGTGTCTGATGTGTCTCTGCAATACCCAGCTCCCACGGAAGTCCGGCATGGTGAATAGAAGTTGCCGGAGCAGCACCTGTGCCGCCGTCATAGCCCGAAATCAACACAACGCCTGCGCCTGCCTTCGCCACACCTGCGGCAACTGTACCGACACCTGCCTCCGAAACAAGCTTGACGGAAATGCGGGCATCCACATTGGCATTTTTCAGGTCATAGATCAGCTGTGCCAGATCCTCGATGGAATAGATATCATGATGCGGCGGCGGTGAGATCAGTCCCACACCCGGCGTAGAATGACGGGTCTTTGCGATCCACGGATACACTTTCGCTGCCGGCAGATGTCCGCCCTCGCCGGGCTTTGCACCTTGTGCGCACTTGATCTGCAACTCCTTGGCACTGACAAGGTATTCCGATGTAACGCCGAATCGTCCGGATGCCACCTGCTTGATGGCAGAGGATTTGTCCTCGGCTGTGCCGGCAGTTGCAAGACGTTCAGGACTTTCGCCGCCTTCACCGGAGTTTGATTTGCCGCCAATACGGTTCATGGCAAGAGCAAGCGTCTCATGCGCCTCCTGCGAAATAGAACCGTAGGACATCGCACCGGTCTTGAATCGCTTCAAAATGCTCTCGACCGGCTCAACTTCCTCAAGCGGAATGCCGCCGTCCTCAGGATACACAAACTCCAGCATGTCACGCAGCTGCATACTCCTGCCTTCTTTATGCACAGCAGCAGCATACTGCTTATATGTCTCATAATCGCCCGTGCGGCTTGCCTTCTGGAGCAGATGAATGGTTTCCGGCGTGTAGAGATGCTCCTCACGTCCGGCACGCATCTTATGCTTACCCATGCTGGAAACCTCTGTCTCCGTTCCCAGTCCTAACGGATCAAATGCTGAGGAATGCAGATTTTCCACCCGCTCGCCGATCTCCTTGAGCGTGATGCCTCCCACACGGCTGACTGTGCCCGTGAAATACTCGTGGATGACTTCCTGACTGACTCCGACAGCCTCAAAGAGCTTTGCACCCTGATAGGACTGGATGGTAGAAATGCCCATCTTGGATGCGATCTTGACAATGCCGTGCAGTATGCAGGTGTCATAGTCCGATTCTGCGGCATAGAAATCCTTATCCAATGCACCCGTCTCTGTCAGCTCACGGATAGTCTCATGCGCCAGATACGGATTGACTGCACATGCACCATAGCCCAACAGCGTTGCAAAATGATGCACCTCTCTCGGCTCGGCACTTTCGAGAATGAGTGCCAGTGCCGTGCGCTTTCTTGTTGCCACAAGATGCTGCTGCAATGCCGATACCGCAAGCAGCGACGGGATCGGAACATGGTATTCGTCCACATCCCGGTCGGACAGGATCAGGATGTTTGCGCCGTCCTGATACGCCTTGTCGGCACGGATAAAGAGCTGCCGGATTGCATTTTTCAGTGAAGTATTCTTATAATAAGTGATCGGGATGACTTCCGTCCGGAGTCCCGGCTCTTTCATGTACTTGATCTTCAGCATATCCGTGTTGGTGAGGATGGGGTTATCCACACGCAGCACATGACAATTATCTGCCTTTTCCTCCAGCACATTGCCGTCTGAACCGATGTAGACAGACGTATCTGTCACAACTTCCTCACGGATGGCATCAAACGGCGGATTGGTGACCTGTGCGAAAAGCTGCCGGAAATAATCAAACAGCGGCGGCTGCATCCCGGAAAGGGGCGGCAGCGGGTCATCTGCACCCATGGAGGCGATCGGCTCTGCATTCTTTTCTGCCATCGGCAGGATCGCATTCCGGATCTCCTCATAGGTGTAGCCAAATGCCTTCTGCATCTGGGACAGTTTTTCATGTGTGAAATGTCCGATATTGCGGTTCGGGATATGAAGCTGACGGAGACGGACAAGGTTGCTGTCCAGCCATTCTCCATACGGCTGACGGCAGGCATAGGACTGTTTCAGTTCCTCATCGTCAATGACCCTTCCCTGCACGGTATCCACCAGCAGCATCTTGCCGGGGCGCAGTCTGTCCTTCTGAAGGATATGCTCCGGCGGAAGATCAAGTGTGCCGACCTCGGACGACAGGATCAGGAAACCATCATCAGTGACATAATATCTGGACGGACGCAGACCGTTTCTGTCCAGTACTGCACCCATGACATCACCATCAGAAAACAGGATGGAAGCAGGACCATCCCACGGTTCCATCATGGTCGCATAATACTGATAGAAATCCCGCTTGTCACGGCTCATAGTACGGTTATTTTTCCACGGCTCCGGAATCAGGATCATGACTGCAAGCGGCAAAGGCATGCCGGACATGACCAGAAATTCCAGTGTATTGTCCAGACGTGCAGAGTCAGAACCATTGACATCTAAAATCGGCAGGAGCTTGTGCATCTCATCTTTCAGGATGTTACAGTGCATGGATTCCTCACGGGCAAGCATCTTGTCGGCATTGCCGGTGATGGTGTTGATCTCGCCATTATGAACGATGAAACGATTCGGGTGTGCCTTCTGCCAACTCGGGATGGTATTGGTGCTGAAACGAGAATGCACAGTTGCAATTGCCGATTCATAGCCCTCATCCTGTAGATCCGGGAAGAATTGACGCAGCTCGCTCACGAGGAACATGCCCTTGTAGACGATGGTACGGCTCGAAAGTGATACGACATAGGTATTCTCATTGCTCTGCTCAAAAACACGCCTTGCGACATACAGACGGCGATCAAAGGCAATTCCCTTCTCACATCCCTCCGGACGCTCCACAAAGCCCTGCCAGATGCTCGGCATGCTGCCCAGTGCCTTCTCGCCCAGTACTTCCGGAACGGTCGGCACTTCACGCCAGCCAAGAAAATGCATTCCCTCTTTCTCAGTGATGATCTCAAACAGTTTCTTTGCCTGACGGCGTTTCAGCTCATCCTGCGGAAAGAAGAACATGCCCACGCCATAATCCCGGGCATCGCCGAGTGTGATGCCGACTTCCTTCGCAGCCTTTGAGAAAAAACTGTGTGAGATCTGGAGCAGGATGCCGACGCCGTCGCCGGTCTTGCCCTCCGCATCCTTTCCGGCACGGTGTTCCAAGTTCTCGACGATATGCAGCGCATCCTCCACGACACGCCGGGACGGGATGCCCTTGATGTTGACAATTGCGCCAATGCCGCAGTTGTCATGCTCAAAACGTGGGTCATAGAGTCCCTCCGGTGCATGGGTCTGCATGTTTCTGAAATTGTCCATTCCTATCACTCTCCTACATAGAAAAAACAAAAAACGGCACTGCTCCCTTATAACCAAGTGTAAGCGCCGTTGCTTTTTGTATCCGTATTCAGGACAGATGTGCTCTGTCTACGGACATTATTGTACATCATTTTTTCAGTTTTGTCAACAATCTTTCATTCAAACTTTGCTTTTTTAAGTGTGACGGCATTTTATTTTAATAAAATTAAGTCATGGATTCCCATCAAAGACAGGAATCCATGAAAACACAATTCTTACCCTACGGGCAGCGTGACGAGATCAATGACCGCACGCAGGATATTCAACCCATCGTCTGCCTGCACTTCGCCATCCCTGTTGACATCCGCATTGATCATTCCTTGATCCGTAATCAGCTCTCCGATCATGAGATATTTATTCACCAGTATCATATCAACCATCTGAACCTTACCATCCAGATCCGCATCACCATATACGACCTCACCATCAGTCGGCTTCACAGTATCTGTGGCAGGCGCATCTGTCGGCTGTGGTTCCGCATCCGTCTCCACAGGTTCTGTTGCTTCTGAAGTAACTGGCTGTGTGGCTTCGGTTGGTGTCACAACAGGATCTTTCGGTTCGGTGCTGCCACCTGCATCGAGGTTGCTGCCCTCACTGTCTGCGTAGCTTGCATAATACTCTGCAACCGAAATACCTGTGCCATTCTGTCCAAGCGGTGTCTGGTGATCAAGACCGATGTACTTGCCGCTCTCCGATGTCTGCCAGAGGGACGGTTCAAACAGGGTATATTTCTCATCATCCCAATTTTTGAACATACTGTCAAGCAGTCCGCCGGTATCGCCGGAATTTGGATTCAGGCACCAGAAAGTATGGTTGATGTGATGTTCGATCATGTAATCACGGAGCAGCTCCATCCACTTCTGATTCTTTCCGGCATCCATATGTCCGCCCCACTCACCAATGAGCAGCGGAGCAATGTCCTCTTCATTGATATATGCCCATGTGTCGTACCAGTAATCATCAAGCAGTGTCTGTGTGGTGAAATCCTTATCGAACCATGTCTGATTGTAGACGGATGGTCCGTAATCATGCGGAGAATAGACGATCTGCCCCGTGCCGCTTTCCGGTTGAACGGGATAATCCCGCACGCCACGCAGATTGCCGCCCCACCATGCGCCGTACCACGGGGACTGATCCGCAGGGGCATTCCAGATATCCGGCGTATCATAGGTATAGCCTTTGTCCGTTTTGGGGTACTGTTCCACGCCTTCAATCAGAATCAAAGCATTGGGATTGACGGCAAGAATGGAATTTGCACACTGTTCCGCAGAATATTTCCAGTTGTTGAGGTCGGTGGAATCATCCCATTTGGCAATATTGTCCGGGCAGACAGAGCCATCATAGCCACGTTTGCCGTGCGGTTCATTTTTCAGGTCATAGGCAATGATGGTATCATCATTTTTATATTTTTCCGCAAGCCATGTCAGGGAATCTATCCACATATCCCATGTAATTTCTGCGCCCGTGTCGCCGTATTCTTCTTTTATGGAAGCCATATCTTCAGCGGTTTCATCGCCGGACTGATAATACCAGAGATTGTAATTGTGTCCGGAATTGTGGGAAGCAGGGCTGTGTACGTCCACCAATGCCTTGATGCCGTATTTCTTGCATTTCTGCATAATGACATCAAATACCCCCATGCTGTCCATTTCCGTACCGTCGGGATTGCAGAAATCCGGATTGAATTTATAGCTGTCCTCATTTTTGGGATTCAGTCCCTCGCAGGGGTAGGGGCTGCCATTCATCCACGACAGCAGCAATTCCGTGGAAATCGGGAAACGGATGATATTGATACCATGGTCT
Organism: uncultured Clostridia bacterium; assembly: GCA_947630845.1. Lineage (GTDB taxonomy): Bacteria > Bacillota > Clostridia > Oscillospirales > Ruminococcaceae > UBA3855. Next base: position 88,597 of record CANRJB010000004.1, on the reverse strand, counting down.
GCAACGGAAGACAGAAATTCATCCACATCGGCACTCCATAACCCATGGGGAAAATTTTCCGTACAATTCAATCCGAACCAGTTTGCACCTGTCAGCCAGACCTCGTTCCCCTGCGCATCGTACAGGCGGCTGCCGACAGCATGAAGCCAGTCGTCATTATTATCATCCACAGCATTGACCTGCATCAAGCCCATTCCCGATGCTGCGGTACTGACACAGAGCGCAAGTGCAGATGCGCACGCTGCCAGTCTTTTCAGAAATTTCATTTGCATTACCTCCTCTGTTCATGTTTCTGAAACATTCTGCTATTATCATTGTACCGCATTATGACAGGAATGTCAAGTACTTTTGTGGAAAATGACACGCAAAAAAAATTTTTCAAAAAACACTTGACAAATAAATTTGCATGTGCTATACTTAATTTGTAAGCAAGCTTAATAATTTGAAACGCAAATTATTTTGGAGGAAACATGAAAAAAAGTATCTACAGTCTGGTGCTTGCCGATGAGGTGGTGGCAGCGGCTGACAGAATGGCTTATGAGCTGCATACCAGCCGCTCCAATCTCATCAACCAGATCCTTGCCGAGCATCTCTCCTGCATCACCCCCGAAATGCGTATGCAGGCAGTGTTCTCCGGCATGGAAGAATTGGCAGAACAGTTTCGCATGCTCGAACAGACTTCGGCGCATATCCGGGCACTGCAAAGCCGGCTCAACTATAAATATAAGCCGACAGTCCAGTACGCCGTGGAGCTTTACCGCATGCAGGCAGACGGAGCAGACGGTTGTATCAAAGTGCAGCTCCGTACACAGAATGCAGCTCTGATCACCATTCTGGAGCAGTTTTTCCGTCTCTGGATCAAACTGGAAGAACGGCATGTCCCGGCAGCAAAAGGTATCGTCTACCGCATGGCACCGGGCAGACTCGAACGCTCCATCCGCAATCCCGGCGTGAAGGAGACGGAGCTGGGTGAGCTGATCGGCAGCTATATCCAGCGGTTTGATTTCTATCTGAAAGCATGGTTTGCAGGCATCTCCGAACCGCAGAGTACAGCAAAGCAGCTCGATGATGCCTTCCGCAAGGAAATGCAGACCATCAAACAAACCATATAAAGTAAGGAGGATGTCAGATGAATGCACAGAAATTCACACAGAAGTCCATGGAGGCTGTTCAGGCAGCACAGCAGATCGCCCTTTCTGCACAGAATATGCAGATCGAGCAGCCACATCTGTTTCTGGCACTTGTACAGCAGGAGAACGGGCTGATCGGTCAGCTCATGCAGAAGCTGAATGTTGATGTGACAGCATTGCAGCAGAGCTTGCAGAATGTCATTGACGGCATGCCGGCAGTGACTGGTTCGGGCAGACAGGCAGGAACGATCTATGTTTCAAGGGATGTGGACAGTGCGCTGACGGCAGCGGAACAGCTTGCAGCAAAGATGAAAGATGAATATGTCTCTGTTGAACATATCACTCTGGCATTGCTGGAGCATCCGGATGCTGAGCTAAAAAAGATCCTGCACCAGTTCAACATCGGAAAAGACAGATTCCTGCAAGTCCTCATGCAGGTGCGGGGTAACACACGGGTAACCAGTGAAACGCCGGAGGACACCTATGACGTTCTCACCAAATACGGGCAGGATCTCACCGACCTTGCACGGCAGAACAAGCTCGATCCTGTCATCGGACGTGACAGCGAGATACGGAATGTGATCCGCATTCTGTCCAGAAAGACAAAAAATAACCCTGTACTCATCGGTGAGCCGGGCGTCGGCAAGACGGCAATTGCAGAAGGACTTGCACAGCGTATCGTTCGGGGAGATGTGCCGGATAATCTGAAAAATAGGGTGATCTTTTCACTGGATTTAGGGGCGCTGATCGCAGGTGCAAAGTACAGAGGTGAATTTGAAGAACGGCTGAAAGCAGTCCTTGCAGAGATCAAGAAAAGTGAGGGCGGTATCATCCTGTTCATTGATGAACTGCATACCATCGTTGGCGCAGGCAAAACAGATGGTGCGATGGATGCCGGCAACCTGCTCAAGCCCATGCTGGCAAGAGGTGAGCTGCACTGCATCGGTGCGACCACATTGAACGAATACCGGCAGTATATTGAGAAAGATCAGGCACTGGAACGCCGTTTCCAACCGGTCATGGTCGGCGAACCGACGGTGGAAGATACCGTTTCCATCCTGCGTGGGTTGAAGGAACGGTATGAGGTCTTTCACGGTGTAAAGATTCACGACGGCGCACTGTTAGCTGCTGCAACGCTTTCGGACAGATATATTTCGGACAGATTCCTGCCGGACAAGGCAATTGACCTTGTGGACGAGGCTTGTGCTGTCATCCGGACGGAAATGGATTCCATGCCGCAGGAGCTTGACGACATCTCCCGGCAGATGATACGCCTTGAAATTGAAGAAACTGCCCTGAAAAAAGAAACCGATCAGATCTCACAGGAACATCTGCATGAGATCCAGAAGGAGCTGTCCGAACTAAGGGAGAAATTTGCCGAAATGAAGGCACGCTGGGAAAATGAACGCTCCGGCATCTCCAAAGTACAGAAACTGCGTGAGGAGATCGAACAGGTCAATGCAGAGATGGAACGTGCGGAACGGGAGTATGACCTGAATAAAGCGGCTGAGCTGAAATACGGCAAGCTGCCCGAATTGCAGAAACAGCTTGCTGCCGAGGAATCCGCTGACCCCAAAAACAAGCAGCCCGGTCTGCTGCGGAGTGAGGTCACTGCTGAGGAGATCGCCAAGATCATCTGCCGCTGGACAGGCATTCCGGTTTCCAAGCTGATGGAAGGTGAACGGGATAAATTGCTGCGGTTAGAGGACATCCTGCATGAACGTGTCATCGGACAGAATGAAGCCGTTCAGAAGGTCAGCGAAGCCATCCTGCGCTCCCGTGCAGGTATTCAGGCTCCGGGCAGACCGATCGGGTCGTTTCTGTTCTTAGGTCCGACAGGTGTCGGCAAGACGGAGCTTGCCAAAGCTCTGGCACAGGCTCTCTTTGATGATGAGGACAGCATGGTGCGCATTGACATGAGTGAATATATGGAGAAATTCAGTGTCAGTCGTCTCATCGGTGCGCCTCCCGGATATGTGGGCTATGAAGAAGGCGGTCAGTTGACCGAAGCCGTCCGCCGCAAGCCCTACTCTGTTGTGCTGCTCGATGAGGTGGAAAAAGCACATCCGGATGTGTTCAATCTCCTGCTGCAAGTTCTCGATGATGGCAGAATTACTGATTCACAGGGAAGAACAGTGGATTTCAAGAATACCATCCTCATCCTGACCTCCAATTTAGGCTCACCATATCTGCTTGAGGGAATGCAGGAGAACGGCGAGATCTCCAATGCTGCAAAGGAACAGGTCACTGCTCTGCTGCATCAGCAATTCCGTCCGGAATTTCTGAACCGGCTTGATGAGATCGTGTTCTACAAGCCTTTACAGCGTGAGGAAATTTACCGCATCGTTGACCTGCTGCTGAACGACCTGCGCAAACGTCTGCATGACAAGCAATTGAAAATCGAAGTTACAGATGCCGCAAAGCAGGCGATCGTAGATAAAAGCTATGACCCAAGCTTTGGTGCAAGACCGCTGCGTCGCTATATGCAGCATACCCTTGAGACCAGCATTGCAAAGCATATCATTGCCAATGACCCTGCACCCGGTACGGTGCTGCATATGGACTATCAGAACGGCGAATTTATGCTTTCGGAATCCTGATACACGAATCCCTGACAATCTGATCAACTTCAGATTGTCAGGGAATTTTTTCTGTGCAGACAGTGCATGGATGCTGCTACAAAATATGCCAGAACACCGGAAGTTGTTCCTCATAGATGCCCTCAACCAACTGACGCAGCTTTTCGAGACAGGATGCTGCTTCCGGATGTTCCTGTGCGATGAGAGGACGCAGCTCCGTCAATACCTCACGGATGGGATTCAACTCTTCCCCGTTGACAAACAGTCCGCAGATGTCATGGAATTTGTCCCAGTTCTGCTCCAAAGTGTCAAATGCTGAAAGGGCTGCATCCGTGTCGCCGTCCTGCACATTGGCAATTACTTCTTCCGTCAGGCTGGCATATTGTCGGCACTGCGCACGGAGGCAAAGCAATGAACCGATACACATGCCGAGCAGTCCTGTCAATAGTCCTATGCAGATCCAACATCTTTTCATACACTGCCCTCCTTCCGGATGATATGATAACGGCATGCCTTGTCTGCGGTCATGAGAAATACTTCTTTCCGCTTCATGCCGGATGTGCGCAGTATCATATCAAGCCACTTTTTGTCCTGTCCGATGGCTTCAAGTGCCTTCTCCCGGAGCTGTCCGTCGGCAATGATGGTCTGGGGCGGATCAACAGATGCCTTGACGGCATGAACATCCTCCTTAGTTGCCGGCTGCTGCGTGGATTTCTGGTAGACGGAGACGGTGCCGTTCGTCTCCACTATGGCAAACTGCACATCCTCCACCGCAAACACACCCCCTGTCCGCAGTGTCGTCATGAGGTCGTCAATGGAAAAACGCAGCGAATGCATCATTTCCTGATCAATCTTCCCGTCCCGGATAATGATTTTGGGACTGCCCGAAATCAGGCGGCGCACCTTGACACATTTCAGTGATATCCATGACACCAATACCTCAAAGCACACCAGTGCAAAAATTGGCAGAACACCTTGCAGCAACGGAATGTCGAGATCCTCTAAGGATAATGTTGCAATATTGGACACCAGAATGGTGATGACCAGCTCCGCAGGCTGCAATTGTCCAAGCTGCCGCTTGCCCATCAGCCGGACAGAAAAGATAACTACCATGTATAACAGTAAGGTTCGTATGAGAATGATCGTCATGCTATCAGCTCCCGTTCCGTTTTTGTTAGCATGTCCGTTTATGGGGAAAATATACAAGGTATTGTTTCATGAATACAGTTTACTTGCAATAACAATCACCCCACAGACAAATGTCTGTGGGGTGAAAATTATTCTGCTCCTATATTTATACTAATTCTCTGCATCACCGTAAATGACGCAGATAATCGTAACCTGTGAAACAGGCGTTTTCCGATCACCCTATTGCAATCAGGATGACAGAAAATCAGTCTTAATACAATGCGTCAGAATAAATATCATAAAAGCTCTCATCATTGTCGGTCGTGATCAGATCCGGATAACGTCCGACAACATTATCCTTCCCCTGTTCACAGCAACCGGCTTCCTCTACATAGCCATCAGTGATGACAATATAATACTCATAATTAGGCAAATCACTAAAATATAGCTGCATACGTTCCTTAAAGTTATCCGCATCAAAAGAGGTTGTTCCATACTCTGCATTGGAATCCGAGCAGACGACGGCATAATCCGGAAGTGTTATACCTTCAGAATCCATTTCTACCAATACTGTAGATGCTGAGTCATATATCGTTTTTGCTGTGCTATTGATAGAAGACTGCATGGATTTTTTGGTATAGCCCATCATAGATGGAATAAGGATCGCACCGCCAAGCAGTGCAGAAACCAGACCACCGATCTCGCAAAGAATACCCATGATCAGACCGGCGATTGCCATGCCCTTTCCACCAGCTGTACCTTCTGATGCTTTCTTCATACCAACTGCACCGAGGATGATACTGATAATTGCTGTAATGATCGGGACGATCGGAATGCAAATCAACAGAATCGACAAAATGCCGAAAATCAGTGCTGCGATGCCGAAACCGGCTGGCTTCTTCCCATCTGCCGGAGCTGCATAACCTGCATCATAGGAATACGATGACGGTTCTGACGATTCCGGATAATTGGGGTCAAAAGTTGTATTATCCTGTGACGTATAGGGTTCCGCAAAGTCTCTATCATAAGGAGACTGGTTTTGATTCATTTCATCCATTGCTACGACCTCTCTTTTCCATTGCGGCAATTTTGCCATGACTTATCACTACTATTTTATTTTACCATATAATTCACTTTTTGTCAAGCATTTTCAGAAATAGGAATCATTTTAATAAAGCTGCATAATTCTGATGTAAAAACGCATCGTCAATTGTGCAGATTTGCAGAAAAAGAACGTCCCTTCCGGAACGTTCTTATTACCCAAAATAGCCCTTCGCCTGCATTCCTCGCTCCAATGCCTCAATAATGTACCGGAGCGAATACAGATGCCAGATCTCACTTGCCGCACAACACTTGTCCGCAATCGTGATGATAAAACTCTCCCGGTACTTCGGCGGTGGAAAGCACAGGGGAAACATATGCTTGCGGATGATGTCACGCTCGATGGCATTCAGTTCAAAATCCGCAGATGCATTCCGCAGTGATACAAGCGGATGACAAAATGTATGAAACCGACAAGCTTTTTCCTTGTCGTGCCAGTCATACAGAAAATAATCATGCAGCAGACAGCCTCGCACCAGACTCCTTTCATCCACATGGACACGCAGCACCTCTGCCACACGCAGTGCCATATAAGCGACACAGATCGAATGGGTAAAACAGTCTGTGATGCCATGCTGCATAAAACGGCGTTCAGACTGCATCTTCTGTGAACGCAGTATTTCTTCGCCATACATCAGCACCTTATCTGTCAGACGCTCGTCCGCTTTGACATGCCAGAAAGCCTCTGCACGACGATGCAGCAGGATATGATGTGTCAATCAGGTTCCTCCCTTCAGACAAAATCTGATCCCGGCTCCCATCCTCTCATTCAGGTCAGGAGACGGAAAACGCCTGCTGCACACGATAGACCGACTGCGCCGGTCACCGCAGACAAAGTCAGCAGGACAGCAATGCTTGATTTTATTATACTACAAAACAAACGGATTGTCAAGCATTCTGTCATTTTTTCATAAAAAAACACCCGACTTCTGCCGGATGTTTTCTGAAAGAGGAAGGTAAAAGGCAACTCAAACCTTGGACTGCCGTCCATCTGCACTGCAAGCTGCCATCATTTGAAAAGGCACAGCCATTAACCGGGAAAATCCCAAGCGCTATCGTTAATGACACTCACTTTTCAACAGCACAGAAAAGAAGCAGGCTGTCTTTCGGTAATGAGAGGGGGAACCGAAAATCCCACATCTTTGTCTTAGCTGATGGTTTTATTTTACTCGATTTCGGACAGCAATTCAATATATAATAATATGCAAAGCAAACTTTTTGTATAGTCAAATCACAGATCATTTGTAAATCTCAATTGTTTCGCTACAATGTTATGAACAAACTATGAAATCAGAGTGTTTATATAACAATATCATAAACATTCATAATTTCAAATTCCCTCATCACCATTTCCATGGTATGCAATTTCCCATACTGCCTGTGACACAGAAAATCAGTAAAAGGGCATTGCAGTTTGCCCCTATCTGATCTCCTTGCTTTCCTCTGCCCCACATTCCCTGCGTATCAGCGAGTGTGGCGGAAATGTCTCCGCACAAGGGAAAGAAAATGCCATCATAGCATGGTTGGCAGTTGTGATCTGCTCTCCGTCTCCGTTATAGATCTCATTGAGCCGGACGGTGACAGGCTGTCTGCCCGGCGCAAGGATCTCTACCGTATCTCCGGCAAAGAAACGATTCCGCTGTGTGGCATACACCATCCCGTCCCGGCATTCCTCCACAATACCGACAACCTCACAGCTTGTGATATAACCCGAATTTTCATAGTACTGACAGGCATTCGGATGTCCGAAAAAGAATCCCGTGCAATACCGCCGGTGACTGACCTTGAACACCTCGTCATGAATCCAGCCCGGCAGCTTGTAATCGTCCGGATGGGCAAGGTAATAGTCCATTGCCATACGGTAAGCATTCGTCACTACAGATACATAATACGCCGATTTTGCACGTCCCTCGATCTTAAATGAAGTCACGCCAGCCTGCACAAGCTTGTCAATGTGATCGATCATACACATATCTCTTGCATTCAGGATGTATGTCCCCTCCTGCGTTTCCTCGATGGGCATGGGCAGATGTGGGCGCTTCTCCTCCACAAGGCTGTATTTCCAGCGGCATGGCTGTGCGCATGCACCTCGGTTGGCATCTCTGTCTGTAAAGTATGCCGACAGCAGACATCTTCCTGAAAACGACACGCACATCGCCCCGTGTACAAAAACTTCCAGCTCTAAATCTTCCGGCACATGCCGCCTGATCTCTGCGATCTCATCAAGACTTAACTCCCGTGCCAGCACCACACGCCTTGCCCCCATCTCATAGAGGACATTGGCGGTCGCATAATTAACTATGCCGGTCTGCGTGGACATGTGGACAGGAATCTGCGGTGACAGTCTGCGCACAGTCTGAAAAACGCCCAGATCGGCAACGATCATGGCATCCACGCCGGCATTGACCGCTTCCGACAAAAAGCCCGGCAGCAGCAGCAGTTCTTCATTCCGGGGAAGGGTGTTGACGGTCAGGTAGACCTTTACACCCCTCGCATGCGCCATCTGCACCGCCTCACACATGCCCTCTGCATCAAAATTCGGCGCACCTGCACGCATCCCGAATTGCATACCGCCCAGATAAACCGCATCTGCACCATAATCCAGTGCTGCCTCCAGACGCTCTCTGTCACCTGCCGGAGCCAGTATCTCCGGTATCATTCATCAGCCTCCCCGTTCTCCGGTTCTCCTTCCCCTTCATCAAGCGGTGCATCCGGGTCATAGGTACCTGCATGTATCTGCTTTACCATCTCGATATTCTGATTATGTTCTTCAAGTGTTTCAGCAAAATAGGTCACACTGTTCTCAGTGTCTGCATAGAAGTAGCAATAATTTGTATCGTTCGGATACAGTGCCGCTTCGATCGCAGCCAGTCCCGGATTGCCGATCGCACCTGCCGGCAGACCATTGCAGACATATGTATCATACGCATCAAAGATCGCTTCATCCGCAAGATCAATATTGGGCTTGATCGTGATCTCCACATATTTACTTGTCGGATCAGACTGGAGTTTCGGGAACGTAGCGGAGTCATTCAGACGATTCCAGAATACAGATGATATGTCCTTCATCTCGTCCTCATTTGCTGCCTCAGCCTGAATCATGGATGCCAGCGTGATCGTTTCGTCCAGTGTAATGTCAAGCTCCTCCATACGGTCATAGTATTCCTGTGTGATCTTGGAATCAAAGTTGACATAGATCCTCTGGCAGACATCCTCCGGATCCATCCCCTCATAGAAATTATAGGTATCCGGGAACAGATAACCTTCCATCTTGTTGAATTTCAGCTTGCTTGAATTGGAAGGCAGATAATTCTCAAAATTGTAACCCAGTCCGCCGGCATTGAAAAAGTAGAGGAATCTGGATGATTCGCAGACATTTGCCTCTTCAAGCCGGTATGCAGCTTCATTGAGCGTGATTCCCTCCGGGAACATGACATCCACATAGACCTTGTCTTCTTCCTCCGCCGTACCGGTCAGTTCGCTGATGATCGCCTCATACGCCATCGAGCTGCTGATCTCATGGTCACCCGGAATGAAGTTCGCATCTTCATTGGACAGACGTGTAAAGTAGATAAACGCCTTCGGAATGCGGATAATGCCGGCTTCTTTCAGATCCTCAGCAATATCTGCTGTTGTTGCGCCATCCGGGATATTAAAGACAACAAGCGTTTCTGTACCGTTGATGCCGAGCATGTCCTTGCCGACTTCAATAATGCCGACTGACAGTGAGATCGATATCACAAAAATCAACGTCAGCATAATGAGTACACCATAAACACGGACACTGCTGTGCTTTCTGCGCTTTTTCTTTTTTCTGCCGCCGACCGGTCTTTCATGATGTCTTGGCAGTTCTGTATGTTGCTCTCCCGCTTCGGTGCGGTTCACATACCGTTCTCTTCTCTGTGCCTGTGCGGCATGTTGCTCCGGACGTTTTTTCCTTGCCCCCGTATGCCGTTCCGGACGTTCCTGCTCACGCACATTCTTATGCTGTCTGCGTTCCGGGTCTGCATCATGGCGTTCCTGCTGTTCAGCTTCCGGCTCCTCCGGATGTACGGGCTCTGCTGCTTTTTTTCTCTCCGTGTGCTTGGGTTTCGTCGCATCAGACATCATACGTAGCAGCTCATCATAGGAACGCTCATTCTCAGATCTTGCCATTAGTTACCTCCACTCATATTCGGAAAGCCCTGCTCTCCGTCAGTTATTACAACATCCACCCGGCAGTCATGCACCTCACACGGGAGTGCCGTCTGCATCAGACATTGGTATGTCAGTCCCATCGTCCGGAGTCCCGGATGCGCCTGCAAAAACCGATCATAATAGCCGCCTCCCTGTCCGAGACGCTCTCCCTGCTCCGTGAACGCAAGCCCCGGCAAAATGCAGAGTGTTCTCTCTGTCAGTATCACAGGCTCTCTCCCGGTCGGTTCAGGAATGCCGTATGCACCCGGATGCAGTTCCTCTCTGCTGTGCAGCATATAGAATCGCATCTTCCCTGCACCTTCACATACCGGCAGTGCAAGCGGTCTTCCCTCCGACAGCAGCCAGTCGATCAGCTTTCTGGTATCCGGCTCATATTGTCCTGATACATATGCCAGCACAAGGTCAGCCTCCTGCACCCATGCATGTGCCTGTACATTGGCATACAACGCAGCATCCAGTGCTGTCTTGTCAGTGAGTGCCCTGCGCAGCGCACGGATACGCTGCCGAAGTGCCGCCTTGTCCTCCGCTATGCTCATCAGTGTACCGGATAGCAGATCCCGTCCGCAAGTGCCTTTGCCTTTTCCTTACCGTTGAAAATTTCAGCTAATTTCAGTCCGAATGCCACGGCAGCACCTGCACCCTGTGCTGTAATGATATGCCCGTCCTGCACCACAGAATGTTCGCTGATGACTGCACCTGCAAGCTGTTCTTCAAAGCCCGGATAGGCGGTCGCTTCCCTGCCATTCAGCAAACCCTTATGACCGAGAATGGACGGTGCTGCACAGATGGCTGCAATATAAATTTCTCTGTCATGACAGAAATCAATGGCTGTCTGCACAGCTTCTGACTTTTCCAGATTCAGCGTACCCGGCATACCACCCGGCAGGATCATCATTTCCAACTCCCTGCCGAGAACGATCTCTGCATCGGTGATGTCTGTCTGAACGGCAATACCGTGCGAACCCGTAATGACCTTACCGCCGACACCCACAAGCTGTACCTCTTTACCGCTGCGGCGCAGCAGATCAACCGGTGTCAGTGCTTCTACTTCTTCAAATCCATTTGCTAAAAATACATAAATCATGCGAAAAACCTCTCATTCAGCATTCCCCGTCACCGGGGAAATATTCTTGCAGGCTGCGTACTCCGCACGGACATCCTGCATCCTGCCGCAGGACATCTTCCCCTCCGGACATGCCCCCGCTGTACAGGATGGTCCTGCCTTTGCAAACAGTGCCGGTGCGACCGGATACACCTGCACCAACATCTCCTTTGCCAATGCCCGTATCTCCCACTGCGCCCGGCGGCAGCATCGCAGCCGGAAAAAATGCAGCAGTTCTCTTGCGTTCATCGTGAGTACCATCTTCGTCTCACTTGCATTCGGGAGAACAAAACGTGCATCCTCGATTGCCTTTTTTTCAGCATTTTTCCGGGCTTCCTGTTCCGACTGCCCTGCTTTCCGGAAAGCTGCATAGTGCCGTTCTTCCAGCAGATCAGCAAGCTTCCGGTATGCCTCCACACAGGACTGCATCGTCTCGTCAAAGAGCGTCAGTGTCTCCGGGTCTGCGGCAATTTCCGGCGGCGTTACATAGGAAAAATCCTTTACCTTCACATACCGCTGGCTCTGCACAGAAAAGCTTGCAAGCCGGTGTCTTGTGATCTGGGCAAGCAGTGAACGGGACACGCCTTCAACTGCAAAGGTAAAACTTGCATGCTCGATCGGGCTTTCGTGTCCGATCGTGCCAAGCATCTCCACGAATTTCTCTGCCCGTTCTTCCGACAGTCCCTCCATCAGTTCCATCGCACCCGTATCCGAATAGCAAAGCTTTGCTGCCGCTGCCACGACCTTTTCCGGCAATGCCGTATGGGCAATGAGTTGTACCTTCATTCCTCTCCTCCAGTCATACTGCTTTTATTATATCATATTCCGCTCATTTCGTCAATATTTTGTCAGAAATTTAAGAATTCTGGGAAAATATCCTCACTTTTCAGATCTTTTTGATTTTTCTGTACCTCGCCATGAGTTTCTTCGTCCCCACATTGTCAAAGGCAACCTCTAACAGACAGTCTCCCCCCATCGGTTCAGCACGCAGCACCGTTCCCTCTCCGAACACGGCATCCACGATCCTGTCTCCTGCTTTGGCATCAACAGCCTGTCCGGCGGGGACATGCTGTTTCCGTATCGCCTGCATCTGGGTACGCATCCCTGAAACACCCTTTGCGCTGATCTCTGCCGGACGGGAGCTGTAGAGAGTTTTTGGCGTGCGGTCGTCTATGGAGATCAGTTCCTCCGGTATCTCCTTCACAAACCGGGAGACCGGATTGTTGCCGGTGCTGCCGAAAAGCAGCCTTGATACAGCATGGGACAAATACAGATGCCGCTTTGCCCTCGTGATCATGACATAGGCAAGCCGCCGTTCCTCCTCCATATCCTCCTGTGTGTCAAAGCTCCGCTGACTGGGGAAGATCCCCGTTTCCATCCCAACGGCAAAGACCGTGTCAAATTCCAGTCCCTTAGCGGTGTGGATGGTCATAAGGGAAACGGTGTCAGTCTCACCGATTTTGTCGGATTCGGCATAGAGGGCAGTCTCCTCCAGAAATCCGGCAAGTGTCGGCTCTTCGTTTTCCTCTGTGTAGCTGACGATGTTAGAACGGAATTCCTTGACGTTCTCGATACGGTTCTCGCCCTCTTCTCCCTCTGCCTTCAGCATTTCAAGATAGCCTGTCTCATTCAGCATGAAGTCAAAAAGCTCCTCCATCGGCAATATCTCTGCCTGTTCAGTCAGCTTGTCCATGAGTGCGGAAAATTTCAGCAGTGCTGCCGAACGCCTTGCAATTGCCGGAAACTCGCCGCAATTCCTCACGACTTCCAGCAGCGGCATGTTCAGATCCTGTGCGATCTGTATCACTGTTGCAGCCGTTCCCTCCCCGATGCCACGCTTCGGAACATTTACGATCCGCTGAAAACGGGCAAAATCATTCGGATTCTGTATCAAAGAGAGATAAGCAAGCACATCCCGTATTTCCTTTCTGTCCAGAAAGCGCACACCGCCGTAGATGTGATAGGGAATTTTTCTTCGTATCATGCCACGCTCCACTGCATTGGAGAGTGCATTCATACGGTACAGTACGGCATGATCGCTGTAATGCATTCCATCTGCCACATTCTGTTCGATCACATCGGCAATGCATTCCGCCTCATCCCGTTCACTCACCACATGCAGTAAGGTCACAGGTGTGCCTGCACCGGCTGCTGTCCATAACTTTTTCTGCTTTCGCCCTTTGTTATGGGCAATAACAGCGTTAGCAGCATCGAGGATATTCTGTGTGGAGCGGTAATTTTCTTCCAGACGTATCGTTCTGCACCCCGGAAACTGCTCCTCAAACTGCAAAATATTCTCAATCGTTGCTCCCCGGAAACGGTAGATGCTCTGGTCATCATCACCCACCACGCACAGATTGCCATGCTCCGCTGCCAGCAGACTCACAAGCCGGTACTGTGCATAGTTTGTGTCCTGATACTCATCCACAAGGATGTAGCGGTAACGGCTGCGGTACTTGTCCAGTACATCCGGACACTGCTCAAAGATCCGCACTGTCACATAGATGAGATCATCAAAATCCATTGCATTCGCACTTTGCAGACGTGCCTGATAGGCACGGTAGATTTTCGCAGCGGTGATCTGCCGGTAATCCTTTCCTGCCTGTGCTGAAAACGCTTCCGGAGAGATCATCCTGTCCTTGGAAGAGCTGATGATGCCTGCCATCGTCTTGGGGGGAAACTGTCGTTCGGAAATGTCCAGCTCTTTCATGACTGCCTTGATAGTGCGCAGACTGTCGTCAGCATCATAAATGGTAAAACTATGATCGTATCCCATCCTGTCAGCCACACTCCGCAGGATACGCACACATGCTGAATGAAAGGTCGCTGCATGGACATCCTGTGCTTCGTCTCCGAGCGTACCGGTCAGCCGTTCTTTCATCTCCCCGGCTGCCTTGTTGGTAAACGTGATCGCAAGGATCTGCCACGGTCTGACCGGATGAACAGCGATCAGCTCCTGCAATTCCCCCATCGTCATGCTGCCGCCGTCAATATAATCACGAATCCGCTGTATTTTTTCATCATCCGGAACGGGAGACAGGAGCTGTGTATCACCGAACAGCACCATATTGGCAATGCGGTTGACGATAACAGTCGTTTTGCCGCTCCCTGCACCAGCAAGAACAAGAACAGGACCTTTCACGGTCATGATGGCATCGAGCTGCTGCGGATTCATCTGAGAAAAGCAGCGGCGTAAAGCTGCCTGCCTGAGGGAAAGAAATTCGGTTTCTGTCATGGCAACTCCTTTCGGTGCGATCTCACGGATAACATCGACCATTTTTCTGCATATCTACCAAAAGTGTCCCCCACGCCGATCGTGGGGGAACATGGATTCTTTCAGTTTGTCATCAGTGCACTCATGTCGTACATGCCCGGCTGCTGCTTGGCAAGAAACACTGCCGCATTGACTGCACCTACCGCAAAGACCTCCTTTGAGGCTGCGCTGTGGGACAGCGTGATGACTTCGTCATGCCCGGCAAAAATGATGTCATGCTCTCCGACGATCGTACCGCCCCGGATGGCATGCAGCCCGATTTCGTTTTTCTCACGCTTCTGCCGCTTGGAATGACGGTCATAGACGTAGTGATATCCATTGTCCATGCTTTCGTTAATGGCATCCGCCAGCATGAGTGCTGTGCCGGACGGAGCATCTATCTTTTGGTTGTGGTGCTTTTCCACGATCTCAATGTCAAACTGCCCACCCAGAACGGATACTGCCTTTTTCGCAAGCTGAACCAATAAATTGATGCCGAGCGACATGTTGAACGAGAAAAACACCGGCACAGATGCTGCTGCTTTTCTGATGGCTGTGATCTGCTCCTCGCTGTAACCCGTTGTGGCAAGTACTGCCGGAACGCCATTCACAAGGCAGTATTCGAGCAGATCATCTAAAATCGCCGGATTCGAGAAGTCAATGATCACATCCGGCTTCTCCGGCAGTTCCTTGAATGTGCCGTAAATCGGGAATCCGCCGTAGGTTTCCGTCCGGATATCGACTCCGGCAGCTGTCACACAGTCCTCACGCCCTGCAATGGCTGCTGCCACAGCATGACCCATTTTTCCGGATGCTCCGGAAATCAGTATTTTTACTTTCTCCATTGCCTTGCCTCTTAGTCAACCACAGACACCGGCATGCCGAGCTTCTGCATGGAAGAGAGCAGTCTTGCAAGATTGTCTGCACTCATCTTGGTCAGCGGCATTCTGCATGCGCCTGCTGCCATGCCGAGCTGGTTCATGGCTTCCTTGACCGGAATCGGGTTGACTTCACAGAACAGGCTATTGATGAGGTCAAGATATTTGATTTGCATCTTTCCAGCCTTCTGGAAGTCATTGTCCAGACAGAGCTGTGTGATCTCGTGAGTCTCCTTCGGAAGAATATTGGACAGCACGGAGATAACGCCCTTGCCGCCGATCGACATGATCGGTACAATCATATCATCATTGCCGCTGTAAACATCAAGCTTGTCACCACATGTTGCGATCACCTGTGCGGCATAGTTGATATTACCGGATGCCTCCTTGACTGCCACAATATTCTTGTGATTGGAGAGCTTGTCAAGAGTATCTACAGAAATGTTCAGACCCGTTCTGCCGGGGATGTTGTAGAGAATGATCGGGATGTTGACACTGTTGGCAATAATGGTGAAGTGGTTCACCAGACCTGACTGTGTGGTCTTGTTGTAATAGGGGGTCACGAGCAGGAGTCCGTCTACACCAAGCCGCTCTGCTTCCACAGACAACTCGATGGCATAGCGTGTATCATTGCTGCCCGTGCCTGCGATGACAGGGACTCTGTGGTTGGTGTGCTTGACTGCAAACTCGATGCATGCACGATGTTCCTCATCGCTCATGGTAGAGGATTCCCCTGTTGTACCGCAGATGACAATGGCATCTGTGCCGTTGTCGAGCTGATAATCAATGTTGTCGCCCAGTCCTTCAAAGTTGATCGAACCATCCAGATTGAACGGGGTGGTAATGGCAACTGCCGCACCGGTAAAAATGGTATGCTTCATGATAGTTCTCCTTTCTGAATCATGACAGATATGTGAATACTTTAATCAAAATAGCCCTTTGCCGCCAGCAGCTCTGCAAGCAATACGCCGCCGCCTGCTGCACCTCTCAGTGTATTATGAGAGAGACATACAAATTTGTAGTCATACTGCGTATCCTCACGCAGCCGTCCCACGGAAACTGCCATGCCGCCCTCTAAATTGCGGTCAAGGTTTGCCTGTGGGCGATTATCCTCCGTAAAGTAGTGGATAAACTGCTTCGGTGCGCTCGGCAGCTCCAGCTCCTGCGGTTCACCCTTGAAGTCCTCCCAGAGTTTCAGGATCTCTTCCTTTGAGGGCTTCTGTGCAAAGGATACGAACACCGCAGCCGTATGTCCGTCCGAAACCGGCACACGCAGACATTGGGTTGTGATGGACGGTGTACTTGCCTTGATGATCTCGCCATTCTCGATCGTACCCCATACCTTCAGCGGTTCCTGCTCGGACTTTTCCTCCTCACCGCCGATGTAGGGGATGAGGTTATCTACCATTTCGGGCCATGTCTCAAACGTCTTGCCGGCACCGGAAATTGCCTGATATGTACATGCCAGCACCTTTGTCAGACCAAACTTCCGCAGCGGATGCAGTGCCGGCACATAACTCTGGATGGAGCAGTTGGATTTCACAGCAATGAAACCCTTCTTAGTGCCGAGACGCTTTCTCTGTGCTGCAATGATCTCCAGATGCTCCGGGTTCAGCTCCGGTACGATCATGGGGACATCAGGGGTAAATCTATGTGCGGAGTTATTGGAAATAACAGGGCACTCCGCCTTGGCATAACGTTCCTCCAGTGCCTTGATCTCGTCCTTCTTCATATCCACAGCGCAGAACACAAAGTCCACCTCTGCCGTAATGGAGTCCATATCCGCATTCAGATCACGGACGACCATGCCTTTGAGCTTCTCCGGCATCGGAACAGTCATCGCCCATCTGCTGCCGACAGCTTCTTCATATGTCTTACCGGCAGAGCGAGGGGATGCGGCAAGCACCTTTACATGGAACCACGGATGCTCTGCAAGCAGCGTTGCAAACCGCTGTCCGACCATGCCAGTTGCGCCCAGAATGCCTACATTGTACTGTTTCATGTACATTTCTCCTTACCTCCGGCAGCCTTGCCGGAAAAAATTTTTTAGAATATTGAAAAAACCGGTTGAAAACCGGTTCATCATGCGTTATAATAGAATTATTGGCAGATGCCGATAGCTCTCCATCACACATGATGACAGTGCAGCATCTGTTCGATACAGCACCAGAGCGGCGCAGCTCACGCTCCGCTCTTCGGCGGCATTGCCTTTGGCAGCATTTCTACGGGTCGAGCACCCTCCAAGCTGCTACTCATCGCAGCCGCACCTCTATCCTACTTACTATGATATCATTTCTTGCGCCTTTTGTCAAGAAAAATTTCAAAAAAACAGGGAGTATTTATGAAAAAATCGGATTTTTATTATGATCTGCCTGAAGAACGTATCGCACAGACCCCCATCGAGCCAAGAAATGCCTCCCGGATGATGGCAGTTGACCGGAATACGGGAGCGATCCTGCACAAGCATTTCTATGATCTGGAAGATCTGCTGCGTCCGGGTGATCTGCTTGTGCTGAATGATTCCCGGGTGCTGCCGGCAAGGCTGTATGGTGAAAAGGTGGGGACTGGCAGCTTTGTAGAATTTCTCCTGCTCACACAGCATGGTGACAAGCTCTGGGAGATCATCTGCCGTCCGGGAAAGAAATGCAAGCCGGGCGCAAAATTCTCCTTTGGCGGCGGCAAGCTCACCGCAGAGGTGATCGAAGTGCTGGACGACGGCAACCGTATTGTACAGTTTTCCTGTGACGGCAGCTTCTATGCCATACTCGATGAGATCGGACAGATGCCCCTGCCGCCCTACATCACTGAAAAATTGAAAGACCGGGAACGCTACCAGACCGTCTATTCCCGGGAGCTTGGTTCTGCCGCTGCGCCGACTGCCGGGCTGCACTTTACGAAAGATATGCTCACATCACTCGGTCAGAAGGGCATCGGCATTGCCTATGTCACGCTGCATGTCGGGCTGGGAACATTCCGTCCGGTCAAGGAAGAAGATGTTCTCAGACATCATATGCACTCCGAACACTTTCTGCTCCCACAAGAGACTGCCGACCGCATCAACCAGACCAAAGCATCCGGCGGGCGCATCATCAGTGTGGGGACGACCTCCTGCCGCACCTTGGAGAGTGCCGCACAGCGATGCGGTTCTGTCCTCACTGCCTGCGAAGGTGACACGGACATCTTCATCTATCCGGGCTACCAATTCAAGGTCATTGACGGGCTGATCACCAACTTTCATCTCCCGGAAAGCACCCTCATCATGCTCGTTGCCGCCTTCATGGGGTACTGGAACACGATGTATGCCTATCGGGAGGCGGTCAGAGATCGTTACCGCTTCTTCTCCTTCGGCGACTGCATGTGCATCCTGCCGGGGCTGCAATAGGATATCAGAAAAGGACTGCTGCGTGCAGTCCTTTTCTTCTGTTATTCTGTGACCTCCGGTATTGTTTCTTCTGGCGGATCAGTTTCTACAGGCGGCACTGTTACTGTGACTGTTGTTTCACTCTCCGGCATAGGAGGGTCAGTTATCAGCATTTCTTCTGTCGTTGTATCCGAATTTACTTCAGTCTGTGTCTCTGCCGTGGTCATCTCTGTTGTTTCCGTCTCTGTCTCCGGTTCAGTGGTCAGAAATTCCTCCACAGAACGGTAAAACCCGTCGATTCCGGCTGACCAAGATGAAAGCGTATACGGTGCATCCTCCCAGTTGAATTCCACTGCTTCCTGTGTTGCTATCTGCGTCTCCTGTGCTGAGGACGGCAGCGTGAGTATGACTTTTTCCTCCTTCTGCAAGGGAAAGAGCATCAGAAATATCAGAATCAGTACCGTTGCCCCCAGAAACCCAACGCAAACCCAGATCGTTGTTCTTGTCGATCTTTGCAGTCCATCCAACAGTTGATGCTTTTTCAATCTTATCTCCTCTTTCTATCTGTGTGGGCTCTATAAGCTCTCTTTGCTGACAGCCTGTCTGTAAATGCGTCTGTAGGCTGTTGGTGTCATGCCGACATGTCGTTTGAACTGCCGCATAAAGTAAATATCTGTCTCAAAACCGCACTTCTGTGATATCACAGCGATCGGCTGGTCTGTCTCTTCCAACAGACGTTTTGCACAGGCGATGCGGCTTGCGATGACATCCTGTGTGCAGGTCGTCCCGAATGCCGCCAGATAGAGCTTATGGAAGTATGGACGGCTGATGCCGATATCATCGCAGATGTCCTGAATAAACCAGTTTTCCTCCGGATGCAGATAGATCTCATGCCGCAGTGCTGTCAGCTTATCATAATGCGGTACTTCCGCAGCTCTTGACACCGTCCCGTCAGACGACTGCCGCAGCAGACAAAGCAGCAGTTTCAGCGCATGTCCGGCACTCTCCTGCGAAAGCGCAGAATCCTGCTCCCATTCCGAAATCAGGATTTTCCATATTCCCTCTATTGCCAACGGATCGGCAATCGTATGCGGCTCATGCATATTGAGTCCGCCCTGTTCCATCGCTCTGCTATATTCCTGCGAAAAGCGCAGCAGCAGATACCGGTATGCTGTCGTCCCCTGCGTCTCCATGCAAAACTGCTTCAAGGCAACAGGATGCAGCAAAAACGTAAACGGCTGCATATAGTATAGCCTGTTGTCCATCCTAATAATCGAACGAACAGCAGACATCAGCAAAATACAGCTCCCTTCTCTGACGTTTTCTATTACAAAAGAACCCGGACGTGCCTGCTGACCGCAGGCTGCCAGTTCCACACCCCTTGTCTGGATCATGCATTCCCCTCACTTCCCCGGCACACGATTTTCCCGTAAAGTGTACCCCATACAATTATAAATATCATACTACATTTTTCCGCATTTGTCAACCATCTGACAAGACTTTCCTGTCATTTTCACAGAAAAACGTATCCGTATCTCCATTTTTTACTGTTGAAAATCAGAAGATTTTCCAAAAAACAACTTTTTTCATATTTTACTTGACATTTGGACATATCTATGTTAAAATATAGATATGGAAAATTTTGACAAGGAAGATCTCCTGTCCTCCTTAACACTGCTTTCACCAGCTAAATTCCGATAAACTTTGTCCATCAGAACGAAAAGGATCGGTATCACATACCGGGCTTGCCCAAGAAAGGAATTACAAATGCCATCTGAAACTTTTTTCCGACTATCCGAAACCAAACAGGAGCGCATCATTGAAGCCATCAAGGAAGAAATTGCAAATTCTCCCTATGAAAACTTCTCCATCGGCACTGTCATCAGGCAGTGCGGCATTTCCCGTGGCAGCTTCTACCAGTATTTCAGCAACAAGGAAGATATCTACACATTTCTGATCCATGGATATCAGCAGCAGGTGTTCCGGCATATGAAAGAAACGCTCCAGAGTAATGGCGGTGACTTCTTTGAAATGGTAGAGAAAACCTACCGCTTTGCCGTCCGGATGCTCTGTTACAAAGACTCCCGGGCTTTCCGGCACAACCTGTTTTGCAATATGCGGCTGTTTGAGATGCTCTGGGAAAAGAGCGGCTATGCCGAGGAAAGTCTCCAGAATGTATCCATGCTCCATGAATACATCAACAAGGATAAGCTGCGTGTCAACAGCGACGAGGAATTGGCAATGCTGTTTGACATCTGCATGATAACCGCCTTGAAGGATGCCGCCGGCATCTTCATGGCAGGTGACAATGAACAGGCTACCCTGAATGCTTTCCTGAACAAACTGGCACTTCTGAAGCGTGCCTTTGAAAAAACACCGGAGGAATTGATCACTCATACCCTCCCGACCGAATGAATATGTTTTCCATCATTCTGATACTGCGTCTGACAATCTGACAGACACCAGATTGTCAGGAAACATGTGCTGCGCTTGCAGCGTAAATATGACAAACAGGCTGCTATGCACACGCACAGCAGCCTTTTCATCTTTTATGATTCATACGTTGACAGGATACGCATCGCCACCTCACGCCGGGTGGAACGGGTATCCATTGCCTGTTTTTCAATATAGCGGTGCGCCTCCGGCTCTGTGAATTTAAGATATTGCATAAGAGCGCATTTTGCACGGTTGATCAGACGCATTTCGTCAATTTTCACCATCAGCTTGGTGTTTTCCCGTTTCAAGCCAAGCATTCTTGAACGTGTTGCCTCCACCAGACGAATGGACTGATGGAGCATTGCCCGGTTGATCGGACGGGATACCACGCAGACACCATAATCTCCTACCTTGTCGGAGACATCATCGGCAATATCCGACTTGCACAGCAGGATAATACCGGAGCTTGTTCCCTCCGCAACGGCAACAGAAAGCTCGTGTCCAAATTCATCTGCAAGAGGCGCATTGATGATTACCAGTGCATATTCCATGCTGTCGAGCAGCCGTCTTGCCTCACTGCCGCTTGCAGTGGAGGTCAGATTGGTGTAGCCGCACGAATGCAGGAATCCGGCGATGGTCTCCATCGCCTTGTCAGAACCGGAAACGATCAGTGCTCTGTCCATTTCACACCTCTTCCTGCTTATTCTGTATAGAAGTATTGTTGTTCCTCAAAGGCTGCCTTGTCATCGGCAGCATGATAAAGTGCAAGCTGCCGTTCGATGTTCTGATAGAAATTCCGCCGGATCACCGGAGGAAGATTCGCATCAATAAAAGCACTGCTTCTTGCAACCTCATACGCTTCATCAAGTGTCGCCGGAAGTACAGGGAAGGTCTTGTCCTCTCCTGTCATGCATAGCTCATCAGAAAGCGGCATCTTATTTTCCAAGCCGTCCATACCTGCTGCAAGCAGCAGACGGAAGGATAAATACGGATTGCAGCAGCAGTCTGAGCTGCGGATCTCGATCCTTGCCGGGTCGCCTACAGCCGCTACCCTCAGCAGAGGTCCTCTGTTGTCGAAGGACCAGCTGATCTGGTTTGGTGCGCCGCTGTGGCGCAGACGAGTGTAGGAATTGACTGTAGGGTTGAGGAATACTGTCATCTCTGCCACATGTGCAAGAATGCCGGCAATGAAATGTCGCCCCTCCTGAGGAAGTTTTCTGTCGATGCAGGTAAAAATAGCTTTGCCGTCCTTTTTCAGGGAGATGCCAATGGTCAGCGCACTGCCATAGGTACCGCTCAACGGTTTGGGCATGAAGGAGGCATACAGTCCATTCTGTGCAGCAATGGTCTTGACGACTGTCTTGTAATGTACCATATTGTCCGCTGCCGTCACAGGCTCTGAACATTTGAACAGGATCTCATTCTGCCCCGGTCCGTACTTATGGCAGGAATGCTGCGGATTGAAACCCATTTCTTCTAAAGACAGACAAATCTCACGGCGTGTATTCTCACATTTGTCCAACGGTGCTACATCAAGATAGCCGGCATGGTCATGGGGTTTCTTGGTAGGGCTGCCCTCATTGTCGCAGTCAAAAAGATAAAACTCACTTTTCGTGCCAAATTCACAGGCAAATCCTTTACTGTACAGCTCACGGATATAGCTTTGCAGCGTATAGCGCAGCTCTCCGTCGTAGTGTGTGCCGTCCAGATTCTTGATGGCACAGAAAAAACGCACCACACGTCCTGACTTCGGTCGCCACGGCAGCACAGACAAGGTCGAAATGTCCGGCACAAGCAGAAGATCCTGATAGCAGTCGGAAAAATTGGCTGCATCAAGCGGAATGCCATGTGAAAAGGCACGGGGCAGCTCATTGGGCATGATGGCAATATTCTTTAGATTTCCCTGCATATCACAGAATGTCAGACGAATGAATTTGACATCGTTCTCTTTGACAAAATTCAGAACCTCTTTGGGTGAAAAATCCATAGTCGTCCTCCGTTATGCCTTTTCGTATACTGCCAGTATTTTTCCGATGTACATCTTGTGCATCGGATCGCTGCCATAGAACCGTTCTGCCGTTTCCGGTGTAACAAAACTGTCCATTTCCATCATCTGCGAATAGACTTTCTGACAGACAAACACAAGCCTTGCCTCTTCAAATGCAGGCACGCCGTTCAGGGTGACAGGGGTCAGTCCCGTTTCCTTCACCTTGTCGCAGTCACGTCCCGAATGACTGCCGCAGAAAGACAGTGCCTTACGGTATTCCTCCGGAAGCACACTGATCGTGAAGGTATCGCCCTCTTCCATAAATCCGAAGGTATGCCGGTTGGTACGGACATATGCCGTCACGGAAGGTGCGTTCCAGATCTCGCCCATAGCTCCCCATGAGCAGGTCATCGTGTTGAACCGCTCCGGTGTTCCGGCTGTCAGCAGAAACCATTCCTTGCCGATCAGCGTGAACGGATTCTCATGCAGCTCACTCACTTGTTTCTCAACGAAAGCCATTTCTCCTCATCCTTTCTTCGTCATCTTCCCCAATATATGAACCATATGTAAAAAATAGAATCACAGCAGCGGAAACCTCCGCTACTGTGTCATACATGTCATACCGTTCCTTTTCCTTCCGATAGACAAAGCCCATCGGAATGTATCTGCTGAAAGCAGCGTTAAGGTTGGTATCAGTCCTCGGTATCTGACGGTGCAAGTGCCTCGATCTCCTGCTCATCAAAGTCAAACTCCAGCCCTTCGCCACAGTTCGGGCAAACCGTTTCGCCTTCCTCCAACGATGCCGCATCGAGCAGTATGCACTTGCCGCAGGTCGGACAGATCGTTTCGTACTCCCCGTCCTCAAAGTCGTCGTCACAGCCGCCGGGGCAATCCTCACAGTCGTAAATATCATCGTCCAGCAACTGCTCCTCTACATCGCCCAGATCCTCATCTAAAATCTCACACAGTTCTTCAAGCTCTGCGATGCGATCCTCCAGCTCTCCGTTGTATCTCACAAGCTCCTCAAGTGCCTCAACGACTGCATACAGCACCTTGCCCTCTTTCGTGGTACGATCAATTTCCTGACCGTCAAGCAAACCCTTCAGATATGCAATTTTATCCATAATAGTACCCTCTCAGTTTTATGCACGCTCCATGTACTCGCCTGTTCTGGTATCAATGCGGATCATATCGCCCTCATTGATGAACAGCGGTACACGCACTTCTGCGCCAGTCTCCAGTGTGGCAGGCTTGGTGGCATTGGTAGCAGTATCGCCCTTGACACCCGGCTCTGTCGCAGTGACCTGAAGCTCTACGAAATACGGCGGCTCAACGCCGAATACATTGCCCTTATAGGACAGCACCTTGACCTCCATGTTCTCCTTCACAAATGCAAATGAAGGACCAAGCTTTTCCTTTTCGATCGGAAGCTGCTCATAAGTCTCGGAATCCATAAAGTAGTACAGACCGGAATCCTCATACAGATACTGCATATCCTTGCGCTCAATGAATGCAGTCGGGAACTTCTCGGTCGGGTTGAAAGAACGCTCCACCACTGATCCTGTAATGACATTCTTGAACTTTGTTCTGACGAACGCAGCACCCTTTCCGGGCTTTACATGCTGAAATTCAATGACCTGAACGACGTTACCGTCAAGCTCAAATGTAACACCGTTTCTGAAATCACCTGCTGTAATCATAACCAATAAACCTCCGTAAATTCTGAGTTTCCATCCATGCATCCCGTCGGACACACAAAAATACAATTATATTTTACCATAAAACTGCGCACTTGTCAAGGTGTAAACAAAAATTTTCATACGCAGATCAGCTTATTCGGCAATGAGGTCAGGTCTTCGCATCCATTCTCCGTGATGCATACAAAATCCTCAATACGTACACCGAATTTTCCCGGCAGATAAATGCCCGGTTCTATGGTAACAACATTGCCCGGCGCAAGGAGCGTATCCCGGCTGGCACTTGCAATCGGATACTCATGGATCTCCATTCCGACCCCATGGCCGAGAGAATGCCCGAAGGCTTCACCATAGCCTGCATCCGTGATGATATCCCTTGCAGCGGCATCAAGTGCTTTTCCTGTGATACCCGGTCTGGCAAAAGCAAGTGCTGCATCCTGTGCCGTCCGAACAATATGATAGATATTACGCATTTCTTCCGTCGGTGTCCCGACACAGACCGTCCGGGTCATATCGCTGTGATAGCCGTCCACGACTGCCCCGAAATCCATCAGCACAAAATCACCCTGCTGTATCACCCTGTCATCCGGCACACCATGCGGCATGGACGTATGCGCTCCGGTCAGGGCAATGGTGTCGAACGACAAGTCCTCCGCACCATGCCGTTTCATGTGATATTCCAATGCAAGCGCAGTCTCACGCTCTGTCATACCAGCATGCAGATGACCGAGCAGGCTGTCCAGTGCTGCTTCTGCAAGCTGCTGTGCGGCTCTGATCTTTTCGATCTCTGCCGGTGTCTTGACAGTACGCAGGTCATAGAGTGCCTGACTGAGGGTATTGTCCGTGAGAAATTCCACATTCTTTAACTTCCGGAAATACGCAGCCTGCTCCAATGTCAGGCTCATGGATTCGAGCGCACAGGTCTGTGCGCCGTGTGCTTTCATCAGCTCATCAAGCTGTTTCAGCACATGCACATCCTGTTCGATCACTGTACAATGTCTGACGGTTTCCCTTGCCCTCTCGATATAGCGGAAGTCAATGATAAGATATGTCTCCTCCGGAAACACCAGTACAAAACCGGCAGAGGACTTCATCCCCGTCAGATAGCGGCGGTTGATGTCGTCCGTCACAAGAGCGCAGTCTGCCTTTCCGGAAAGCAGCTGTATCAGCCGTTCGATTCGTTCCTTCATTGTTTCATCTCCGCAAGTGCTTTGATGGCGAGGTCGTAGCTCATTGTCCCGAATCCTGAAATGCTCCCGGCACATACAGGTGCGATCACTGAATGCGAACGGAAGGCATCACGGGCAAAGATGTTGCTGATATGTACCTCTACTACAGGGATCTTTATGGCTTTGATGGCATCGGCAATGGCGTAGCTGTAGTGGGTGTATGCCCCTGCATTCAGGACAACGCCTGCGCAGCTTTTCCGGCACTCATGCAGCTTATCCACCAGCTCCCCCTCATGGTTGGACTGGAACACCTCTGTCTCCAGTCCAAGAGATGCGGCATACTCCATCAGATGCCAGTTGAGTGACTCAAAGCTTGTATCTCCGTAGATCCCCGGCTCACGTTCCCCAAGCAGATTGAGGTTCGGACCGTGCAGGATCAGAATCTTCTTACTCATCTTGATTCCTCCACGTCATATTTCTTCGGCAGAAAGGGTTTCTCCATCAGCCGCTTGAATCTGAAAAACGTCGTCTTCTCCAACTCCATCGGCGGTACATAGATGCTCTTCACCCGAAACCAGTTTGCTCCCAGTATATCCGTATAGATCTGATCGCCCACGACACACAGCGTTCCTTTTGGCAGTGCCATGTCCTCCATCGCACGTCTGAATCCGCTCGAAAGCGGTTTTTTTCCCTCACAGATGCAGGGGATGCCCAGCCGTCTTGCAAACGGCTCAACTCTCGGCGGATGGTTGTTTGACACCAACCGCAATGCGATGCCGGCAGCTTTCATCCGTGCGACCCAGTTCTCCACACCGGGTGCAGGCACAGGGTTATCATGGGTCGTCAGGGTATTGTCAATATCGAGCAGCAGCCCCCTGACTCCCATCTCCCGGAGCATTTCCGGCGAGATCAGGCAGACGGAGCGCACCGCTATGGTCGCTCTGAACATGAAACACCTCCATGCAAAAACAAGGGCGTACTTCTGATGTACACCCTTGCATTCACGCTATCAATACTTGCGCTTACGAGCAGCCTCGGACTTCTTCTTACGTTTTACCGAAGGCTTTTCGTAGTGTTCTCTTTTACGAACCTCAGCAATGACGCCATCCTTTGCGCAGGATCTCTTGAAACGCTTGAGCGCAGTATCCAGAGATTCGTTCTTTCCAACACGTACTTCTGCCATTTTATTCCCTCCCTTTGCCGCAAAGACAGAGGTTCTACCCCGATCAGCACACAATCTGTCCGGGTAGTATACCACCTCCCGAAATGGGAAGATAGCTATCTATTCTGCTGCAAGCATATTATTGCAGGTATAAATTCATTATAACATTACAGGCATGGTTTGTCAATAGTATTCTGCATGCAAATCACA
Organism: uncultured Clostridia bacterium; assembly: GCA_947630845.1. GTDB lineage: Bacteria > Bacillota > Clostridia > Oscillospirales > Ruminococcaceae > UBA3855. The sequence continues at coordinate 61,207 of CANRJB010000004.1, read as the reverse complement.
TTTTTGTTATTTTACTACAAAATTCACCAGTTTATTTTGTACATAAATCTGTTTCAGCATCTGTTTTCCGACAGTCACTTCTGCGACTCTCGGTTCAGCAGCCGCCTGTGCAAGCACTTCCTCCTTGGGGGCATCGACCGGGATCTGCATTCTGGTACGAAGCTTGCCGTTGACCTGTACGACGATCTCAACAGTTTCGTCCTTACAAAGCGTTTCGTCATACTTCACCCATACCTGTTCGTTGAGCATGCCTTCATAGCCGCAGATCTCATATAGTTCCTCGGTGATATGCGGTGCGAACGGGTTGAGCAGGATGAGCAGTGTCCGGTACTCTGCACGGTTGATGCTGCCGGTGCTGTAGATGTCATTGACAAGTGCCATCATGGCGGCAATGGCAGTGTTGAATTTCAGGGATTCAATATCCTCTGTCACTTTTTTGATAGTCTTGTGGAAAATAGAGGTAAGTTCCGGACGGTAGCTGTCACCATCTGTCAGGATGTCCTGCAAGCCCCATATCCTGTCAAGAAAACGCTTACAGCCACGGATACTGGAAGTACTCCACGGTGCGGTCTTTTCAAAGTCACCTATGAACATCTCATACAGCCGCAGCGTATCTGCGCCATACTTCCGGATGACATCGTCAGGGTTGATGACATTTCCACGGGATTTTGACATTTTCTGCCCGTCTTCGCCCAGTATCATGCCGTGGGATGTGCGCTTCATGTATGGCTCTTTATGGCAGACAGCTCCGATATCATAGAGGAATTTGTTCCAGAAACGGGAATACAGCAGATGCAGTGTGGTATGCTCCATACCACCATTGTACCAATCGACCGGCATCCAGTATTCCAGTGCTTCCTTCGATGCCAGTTCCTTGTCATTGTGAGGGTCACAGTAGCGCAGGAAGTACCACGACGACCCTGCCCACTGGGGCATGGTGTCAGTCTCACGCTTTGCCGGACCGCCGCAGCAGGGACATGTCGTGTTGATGAAGCTATCCAGTGTGGAAAGCGATGATTCGCCATTGTCGGTCGGCATGTAGCTGTCAACTTCCGGCAGTTTCAGCGGCAGCTCTTCCTCAGGGATCGCCACCCATCCGCACTTCTCACAATTCACCAGCGGAATGGGTTCGCCCCAGTATCTCTGACGGCTGAACACCCAGTCACGCAGTTTGTAATTGACCTTGCGGTGTCCCTTGCCTGTCTCCTCAAGCCAGTCCTTGATCTTCACCTTAGCATCCTCTACGGAAAGTCCTGTCAGAAAACCGGAATTGACCATCACGCCGGTTGCGCAGTCCGTAAAGGCTGCCTCCTCGATATTGCCGCCGGCAACAACCTCGACCATCTCGATACCGAATACTTTCGCAAATTCCCAGTCACGCTCATCATGCGCCGGTACTGCCATGATCGCACCCGTGCCGTAGCTCATGAGGACATAGTCGGAAATAAAGATGGGGATCTCCCTGCCATTCACCGGATTGACCGCACGCACACCTGCAAGCCTGACACCGGTCTTGTCCTTATTCATCTCGGTGCGGTCGAAGTCAGACTTCTTTGCCGCAAGCTCCTGATATGCCCGTATTTCATCCATATTGGTCAGCTTGTCAGCCCATTTTTCGATCATAGGATGCTCCGGCGCAATGACCATATAAGTCGCACCAAACAATGTATCCGGGCGGGTCGTATAAACTGTGAGGGTATCGCCTGCGGTCGTGGCAAAGTCCACTTCTGCGCCCTCGGAACGTCCGATCCAGTTGATCTGTGTCGTCCTGATCCTGTCAAGGTAGTTGACCTCTGCCAGATCATCGATCAGACGCTGTGCATATTCCGTAATTTTCAGCATCCACTGGCTCTTGACCTTCCGGATGACTTCGCCGCCGCAGCGTTCGCAGCAGCCACCGACAACTTCTTCATTGGCAAGCACGACCTTGCAGGATGTACACCAGTTGACTGCCATTTCCTTCTTGTAGGCAAGTCCTTTTTTGAAGAGCTGCAAAAAAATCCACTGCGTCCATTTGAAATAATCGGGGTCTGTGGTGTTGACCTCCCTGTCCCAGTCAAAAGACAGTCCTATCGACCTGAGCTGCTCCTTGAAGTGGGCAACATTGCGTTCGGTAACGATCGCCGGATGGATCTTGTTCTTGATAGCATAATTCTCTGTCGGCAGTCCGAAAGCATCCCACCCCATAGGGAACAGTACATTGTAGCCCTCCAGACGGCGTTTTCTTGCGACGATATCCATTGCCGTATATGGTCTTGGATGACCGATGTGCAAGCCCTGTCCGGACGGGTACGGGAATTCTACCAACGCATAGAATTTGGGCTTGGAATAATCTGTTCCTGCACGGAAGGTCTTGTGTTCCTCCCAAAGATTCTGCCATTTCTTTTCAATGCGTTCATAATCATATCTGCTCATTGGTCTTCACTCCTTTACTTTTCATCCAGATACTGTGCAATGTCCACAGGCTCGGCATCTGCCCAGAGCTGCTCCAGACGGTAAAACTCCCTCGTCTCCTGATAGAACACATGCACGATAACATCTGTATAATCCAGAATGTACCAGTTTGACCCGTTCATCCCCTCACGGTGATGTGGTTCGATCCCCCTCTGGGACATCTGAAATTCCGCTTCCTCTGCAAGTGTTCTGGTATGGGTCGAGCTGTTGCCGTTGGCAATGATAAAGTAATCGCCCAGTATCGTCAGGTCTGTCACCTTCAGCACCCGGATATCCTCCGCACGCTTGGCATCCAGTGCCTTGACGATAACCTCAATTTTCTCTTCCGCAGTCATAACATCACTCCTTATCGATCACCATATTGATCTTTATATTTTTGTGTCAGCTTCGGTGTATCCGTCTTGCCCTCGTCCACATCTTTCAGTGTGGCAGCGGTATCATCGAACTGCGTATTCCTGTATTCGCTCTCCGGTATCAGCTCCACAAGCGTACTCTGGTCAATACGGAGCGGTTTCTGACGGGTACGGAAATGCTCGTTGACAATGTCGAGTGCTGCCTGCTTATGCACAGACCAGATGTCCTGCTTCCCGACCTTTGCCGATTCGCCCGGCAGCATGAATACGTTCACATTCTCCATGCTGATCGTCCCTGCCAGATCTGCCAGACGACTCACATCCGCAAGGCTCATATCTGTACCGATCAGCTCTTCCTCATAGACTTTGTTGGTGGCATTCATGACCTCGAACGTCCCCATGTCGATCGCCTTCTTCATCGCTGCGGCAAGGAACAGCCGCTGTGCCTGTACACGTCCGATGTCCGCAAGCTCATAGCCATGCCGGAAACGCAACAGCCATTCAGACTGTTCACCATTCAGTGTCTGTTCGCCCTCATAGATGATCTTGTCTGCTTCAAACACCACCGTATAGGGCATGTTGATCGGTACTCCGCCGACAATGTCAACGATTTTTGCCACATTGTCACAGGTCGTCGTCAGATAAGCATCCACTGGTACGCCGAAGCTCTCCTGCACCGCATCCACCACACGCTGGATGCCGCTCTTGTCCGGGTCACCGCAGGTATAGATGCTGTTGAATTTATAGGTCGGCGCAGCCGCATACTGCGCATAGTCGGGCATAAAGGTATCTCTCGGGATCTGTAGGATGTTCAGGCTTGCCGTATGCAGATTAAACTGCATCAGGTAATTGACATCATGCAGATTGCCGCTGCCGTTTGTCGGCGAATCAAAGCCTAAAAACAGCACGGTAAACTGCCCTTCAATGGTCTGGGCAAGGTCAAGACCGTCATTGAAGGACGGATCGTCATCCTCCTTGTACTCCACCTCTCCGGGATCCTGTCTGCTGATCGCCCCTTCGATATACTGTACAGGTTTTCTGGACTTGACGTAGTTGAGGACAGACATCTGCGTCACGGTATGATCCGATGCCTGATACGAGATGATCGGCGCATTACAGATCAGGAGTGCCATCAGCATCAGTGTCACCATGATGACGGCTGCTTTGATGAAAAGGTTCAATACCGTTTCTCTGCGAGAGACTCTCTTAGCCATTCACCATACTCCCTTTCTTTGTACCTGTGGTCTTACTTTGCTTGGGTTCTGATGTTTTAAGAAGATAGCTGTTATACGCTGCGATGGTATACTCCGGCAGCAGTCCTCCTTTTTTTAAGACAGAGGACGCTGCCTCCCGGAGTGCCTCGAACATTGCCGCCTGTAGGTTTTCATGGGCAAGCTTACGCATCTTGCCGACGCCCTTGTAATCCCTCTCATCGGAGATCATATCTGCCATGTAGATGATTTCTTCAAGCAAAGACATATCTGCCCTGCCGACGGTATGAAACCGGACTGCAAGCAGGATCTCCTCATCATCAATGCCAAATTCTGTCTGTAGGAAGTATGCCCCGGCGATGCCGTGCCACAGCTTTCTGGAATGCAGCTCTGCCGCATCCGGTGCAAAGTCTCCGGCAAGCATCAGCCGCTGCTGTTCCTCGAAAGGTGCTTCCTTGCAGATGTCATGCATCAGACCGGCGAAATATGCCTTATCCAGATCTGCACCATATCGCTGTGCAAGCTGCTTTGCTGCCCTTGCTACATTACAGGAATGCTGGAACCGCTTTCTTGACAACCGCTGTTCCAGAAAAGCGATCTTATCCTTTACCTGATACACTCCACATCACATCCTGCATATAAATTTCTCGTTTGTATATATTGTACTATCTTTTTCGGCAAATAGCAAGAACAATCCTGAGATTTTTGCATTCTCTCCCTGATTTTTGTGGAAGATATTGCAAAACTTTCCACATTCAGAAGATAAACCTCACCATATTGACGCAATTCCTCCGCATGAGGGACAAGCTGTTCATATTCCCCCGGCTCTCTTGCCACTGCCGCAAGTGCTGCCCGGCGTAAGATCTCCTGCCACTGGTTCCATTGGGTGAAACTCGACAGCATATCTCCGCCTACCAACAGAAACAGCTCATTCTCCGGGAAAGTCTCCGAAAAGTGTACCAAAGTCTTCCATGTATAGCTGATGCCGTCCTGCCGCAGCTCATAGTCTTCCGCACGCATCCAGTCATGCTCCTCTGCCATCAGCCGACACATCGCCAGTCTGTCCTCTGCGGATGCATACGCCGTCATGGAACGATGGGGTGAAATTCCTGACGGCACAAGCCAGACCTCATCCAGCCCCAAGGCATCATGCACACTCTCCGCCAGATGCAGATGTCCGAGGTGGGGCGGATTGAAGCTGCCCCCAAAGATACCGGTTCTCATTTTGCTGCTTTCAGGTCGATCACCGGATCCTGCGGATTGCGCCGGAACAGCACGAATCTGCTCCCGATGACTTGCACCACATCCGACTTTGTCAGCTCCGCAAGCTGAGCGGCTGCCTCTCTTGCCGTCAGCATGGCATTGTCCAGCACCCGCAGCTTGATAAGCTCACGCTTTTTCAAAGCATCATTGACCTGGATCACGAGATTATCCCCGATGCCGCTCTTGCCAATCTGGAAAATTGTCTCATAGCCTGCTGCGATCCCTCTGAGGTATGCCCTCTGCTTACTGTTCAGCATCCTGCTCACCATACCTTTCCTGATAGACTTCATACAGTTTCCGGAGTGCGATCCCCCTGTGGCTGACGGCATTCTTTTCCTCCTCACCCATCTCTGCAAACGTTCTGTCCCCGTAACAGAACACAGGGTCATAGCCAAATCCGTTCTCTCCTCGTGCCTGCGTTCCGATCGAACCGATACATGCTGCCGAAAAAGTTCCGCTTCCCTTTTCATCAATATAGGCTATGTCACATTCAAAATATGCCCGACGGTCTTCCACGCCTTCCATCTCCGCAAGGAGCTTTTCACATTCCTGCCCTTTCGGTGCATACCGTGCCGAATGCACACCCGGTCTGCCGTCCAGTGCCGCCACACATAGTCCACTGTCATCCGCAAAGACCGGACAATGCACGATGTCATACACTGCCCTTGCCTTGATCATTGCATTTTCAGCAAAAGTCGCTCCGTTCTCCTCCGGCTCAATATCTGCACCTGCTTCCCTCTGGGAGATGACCTCGATGCCAAGCGGTGCTAAGATTTCCTGCGCCTCATGCAGCTTATTTACATTATTGGTCGCCATAACTGCTTTCATCCATCGAACCTCCTTATTTTTTTCCGAACTGCCACCACTTCTTCTTTTTCTTCTCCGGCTGTGGTTCTTCCGGTGCAGCTTCTTCGGATATTTCTTCTGTCACAGATTCTTCTGATGTGACTTCTTCCTGCGCATCTTCTTCCGGCATCTTCTCCGGTGTGACTGTTTCCGGAACCTCCTCCGTCACCTCTTCAGCAAACGTCTCCTCCGGCAAAACAGATTCAACCGCTTCTTCTTTGACTTCCTCCTTCTTGCCGAACTGCCACCACTTCTTTTTCGGCTGCTCTGCTTCTTCGGATACAGAAGTTTCTCCTGCCGGGGGCTCTCCGGTCACAGGCTCTTCCGGAATCGTTTCTGGTGTTTCGTCTGTCAATTCCTCCTGTATCTCCGGCAAATCTTCCTGCTGTTCGTCCGGAAGCTCTTCCGTCTGTTCCTCCGGCATAGCAAGAACAACATCCTCCGAATGGTCAAAAAGTGCCCTCACAAAATCTGCGTTATCAAATGTCTGCAAATCGTCGATCTTTTCTCCGACACCCACAAGCTTCACCGGAATGCCCAGTTCATTTTTAATGGACACCACGATGCCGCCCTTTGCCGTACCATCCAGTTTCGTGAGGACAATGCCCGTGATGTTGGCAACCTCACTGAACAGTTTCGCCTGATTGACTGCATTCTGTCCGGTCGTCGCATCCAGCACAAGCAGTGTCTCAATGGCACAACCCTCTGCACGCTGTGTCAGGATGCGGTTGATCTTCGCAAGCTCATCCATGAGGTTCTTCTTATTGTGCAGCCGTCCGGCTGTGTCGATGATGACCACATCACATTCTCTTGCAATGGCTGCTGATATGGCATCATACACAACGGATGCAGGGTCAGAACCTTCTGTGTGCTTCACAATGTCCACTCCGGCTCTCTGTGTCCAGACTTCAAGCTGCTCGATGGCTGCCGCACGGAAGGTATCCGCTGCCGCTACAAGTACCTTCCTGCCTTCCTCTTTGAACTGATGGCAGAGCTTGCCGATGGTGGTCGTCTTGCCTGCGCCATTCACGCCGATGACCATGATGACCGACGGTCTGGTAGAGAGATCCAGCTCTGTATCGCTGCCCATCATGTCACCGATGATCTCTTCGATCAGATCCATGATCTTTGCCGGGTCTTTCACGCCACGCTCCTTGACAAGTCCACGCAGCCTGCTGCATATCTCCACGGACGTATCCACGCCCATGTCACTCATGATCATGGTTTCTTCCAATTGTTCAAACAGTTCCTCGTCAATCTTGGTGAAAGAATTGATGATGAGCTGCATCCGGTGTACCATCGCATCACGGGTCTTTTGCAGTCCCTCCTTGATCTTTGAGAATACGCCCATAGTAAGCCTCCTATTCTTCGTCAGGAATGTCTTCCGGCTGCTCAAGTTTCAGCAAACGGGAGATGCCATCCTCCTGCATAGTCACGCCATACAGCACATTTGCCTCCTCCATCGCACTGCGGCGGTGGGTGACAAGGACAAACTGCGTGCTGTCGGTAAACTGTTTCAGGTAGCGTGCATATTTCCGGACATTTGCTTCGTCGAGTGCCGCATCGATCTCGTCAAGAATACAAAACGGCGCAGGTCTTAACCGCAGGATCGCAAAATAGATCGCAATCGCCACAAAACTCTGCTCTCCGCCGGACAGGGAGATCAGGTTCTTGATGACCTTCCCCGGAGGGGCAACATTGATCTCAATGCCCGATGTCAAAACATGTTCCGGATCAGTCAGGGTCAGCTCTGCTTTGCCGCCGCCGAACAGGTCACGGAATATTTTCTTGAAATTCTGGTTGATGACGGTGAAGCTCTCCGTGAAGATGCGGCACATTTCTTCCGTCAGCTCTGCAATGAGCCTTTCCAGCTCCTGCTTGGAGCTGCGCACATCCGTCATCTGTCCGGACAGGAATTTGTACCGCTCAGAAACCTCACGGTATTCCTCAATGGCATCCACATTGACGCTCCCAAGTGCCCGTATCTTCTGCTTGAGTTCAGAAAGCCGTTTCTTTGCGGCATTCATATCCTCCACCGGCTGTGCGGCTGCCTGTGCTTCGGAACGTGTCATTTCGTACACTTCCAGCAGACGTGCCACGATCGCATCCTGCTCGGCAGTCAGACCGTTCTCCCGTTCGGTCAGACGTGTCACCTCTGCGGACAGTTTTTCCTTTGCTGTATGGTATTCATTCAGACCAGACTGCAATTCCCGGGTACGGATGCTGTAGTCATCGTGCAGCTTGGATGCCTGTTTTGCACGGGCTTCCTCCTGCTCAATTTTCGCCTGTGTCTCAGTCAGCACTGTTTCCTGCCGGGCAACAGCATCTTTCTTTTCTGCAATGGTATTCCGGTAATTGTCAAGCTCCGCACGGTATTGCTCATCCCGTGCATCTGCCTGTTCCACTGCCTGCTGTGCCGCAGACAATGCTGTATCTGCCGCTTCTCTGTCCTTTTGCGTTTCCGCAAGGCGGATGCGTGCATCACTGCATGCCTGAAAGCATCTGTCCCGTATTTCCCGGAGCTGTGCGCTTCTGTCCTTTGCGCCAGATACGCCCTGTTCTGCCTGTGCGATCTCCTGCTCTTTTTCGGCAAGAGCATGCTTCACATCTGCTTCGGCTTTGACAGCATCTTCTGTTTGTTTTTTCAGGGCATCCATCTGCCGCTCTTGCTCTCTGGCACGCTGTCGGTACTGAGAAACCGGAAATGCCTGCCGCTCGGCTTCATTCTGTGCCTGCATGAATTTTTGCTGAAGGACAGAAAATGTCTTGCTCTCTTTTTCAAGCTGCCGCTCCTTTTCGGATGCAGCAATGGCACAATTGCGTGCCTGAGTCTCTGCCTCCTTGCATTGGACGGCAAGTACCTGCATGGCATCCTGCAATTCCTTCAGCTCAGTTTTCCGGGTAAGCATGCCACCTGTTTTCTGGACAGAACCGCCTGTAAACGAACCGCCGGCATTGATGACCTGACCGTCCATTGTCACAATGCGGAAACGGTAACCATAACGTCTGGCAATTTCTGTGCCAGAGTCGATATTCTCCGCAATGACGATGCGCCCAAGCAGATTTTCTGCGATCTGCCGGTAGGCATCCTCACACTCAACCAGTGCGCTTGCAATTGCCACAAATCCCGGCTGCTGTTCCAGTCCCTTCTCTGCAAGCTGTCTGCCATGGACAGAGGTCAACGGCAGGAATGTTGCACGTCCTGCACGATTGTCCCGGAGAAACCGGATGCCTGCCTTCGCCGCATTTTCATCCTCCACGATCAGGTGCTGTACACTTGCACCGAGAGCAGTCTCAATGGCTACGCCATAGCGGCTGTCCACCTGAATAAGCTGTGCCACTGTGCCGAAAATGCCGAATAGCTCATGATTACGGACTTGCTTCATGATCGTCTTGACACTGCCGGAAAAGCCCTCCATGCTGTTCTCCAGATCCGTCAGGATGCGGTGACGCTGTTTCTTGTCACGAAGCTGAAATCCGCACTGCCGGAAGGCATCCTCTGCCTGTGCTTTTTCCTTTTGTGCAGTCTGTAACGCACCGCGGACGGCTGATAATTTCTGTTCCTGCTCCGTGACCTGCTGCTGGAGCTGCTGCATGTCTTTCAGTGCCTGTGCATATGCCTGTTCAGCAGCTTTGCGCTTTTCTGCATTCGCCGTCATTTCCTGTTCAAGTGCAGTGATCTCCGATCCTGTGCGTTTTGTACGCTCTTCTGCGGATCGGATGCCAAACTGCAATTCATTGCGCTCCAGATAGAGCTGATGCAGCTTTTCATCCGCATCACGGGAGCTTACATCCTCTGCCTGACAGGCTGCTTCTGCTTCGGCAAGTGCCTGCTCTGCTTCGGCAAGTGCCTGTTCACTCTCCTTACAGGCAGCAAGAACAGCGGCTGCTTTTTTTTCGGCATCTTCCAGATGGACAATAAGCTCCGCCTGCGACTGCAACTCCTGCGCATGACGGGACTGCGCCAGTTTCAAAGCCTCTTCATTATGGATGATGTCATTCTTCCAGACTGCCGCATCTGCCTTTGCCTGCGCAAGCGTTTCACGCAGCGTGCGAACAGCGGCATGTGCCTCCTCAGCTTCTTCGGAACATTTCTGCATCAGGCGGTAGCATTCCTGTACTTTGGCTTCCTCTGCTTCAATGTCCCGTTCGGCGTTCTCATATTCCGTCCGTGCCAGCAGGAGTTTTTCGCCAAGCTCCTGCAAGCGTGTCTGGATAACAGCAAGCTGCTCCACCCAGATCGAAATTTCCAGTGTTTTCTGTTCCTGTGCCAGTATCAGAAATTTCTGTGCCTTCTCCGACTGGATGCGCAGCGGCTCGACACGCCCTTCCAGTTCGGAGATGATGTCATTCAGCCGATCCATATTTTCCTGTGACTGTGCAAGCTTGCGTTCTGCTTCCGTCTTGCGGTAGCGGAATTTGGAGATGCCGGCAGCTTCCTCAAATATTTCCCGGCGTTCCCCCGACTTTGCACCCACAATTTCTGCAATACGTCCCTGCCCGATGATGGAATAACCATCCCGTCCGAGTCCCGTATCCATGAACAGCTCGTTGATGTCCTTCAGGCGGACTAACTTGCCGTTGATGCGGTATTCACTCTCGCCGCTGCGGTACAGTTTACGGGTGACGCTTACCTCATCGCCGTAACCCACAAGCCGTCCCTCACTGTTGTCAATGACGAGCGTCACCGCTGCAAAGCCCATCTGCTTTCTGCCGACTGTGCCGGAAAAAATGATGTCCTCCATCTTGTTGCCACGCAGTGTCTTGGTGGACTGCTCTCCCAGCACCCATCGCACGGAATCGCCGATGTTGCTCTTGCCGCTGCCGTTCGGTCCGACGACAGCAGTCAGTCCCTTGTCAAACTGTAGTTTTATCTTATCCGGAAAGGACTTGAAGCCCTGTAATTCCAAGGATCGTAAATACATGCTATGTTTCCTTTTCTATGCATTTGCACCGGAAAGCCGGTACTTCTTCATCACCGATGATCTTTACAGTGATTCCTTTTTTTTCAAAACAGGCAATCGTTTCACGACGATGTCCGACTGCCTTGCTGATGTGGGATGGCGTAACGGCAAAGGTGTATCGCCTGCTCCCATCCATCTGCATTTCCATCTGTCTGCGGTAGATGCGTCCCTCACAGAGTTCCCGGAATGCCGGATGATAATAGCCGCCCACCCTGTCCTGCGCTACAGCTTCGCTTGCGTGCAGTCCGCATTTGATGACACGGATTCCCTCTGCCATGCACTGTAACAGCGCATCTGCCGTGATGTCCACAATACGGTCAAACGGCATCGGTACATATGTCCCCGACAGAAACAGCTCCGCAAGCCGTGTTCCTTTCAATATCACGACCGGATACAGCCGTACTGTGTCCGGATGGATGGCGATGACCTGCCTGAATGTCTGCTGCTCTGTTTCCTCCGTGCTTTTGTACAGTCCGATCATCACCTGCAAGCCCAGTTCAAAGCCATGCATCTGTATCAGCTCACTTGCTCTGTACACATCCGCTGCGGTATGTCCCCTGTCATTGGCAGAAAGCACCGCATCATCCATCGACTGCGCACCCAGTTCGATCGCTGTCACACCGTATTCTTTCAGAAGATGCAGTACATCGGCATGGATGCAGTCCGGACGTGTGGAAATGCGGATGCCCTTGCATCGTTTCAGAAACGGCTGTGCCGCTTGCAGCAGCTCACACATATATGCCTGCGGTATCGCTGTAAAACTCCCACCGAAAAAAGCGATCTCCGTTTCGGAGGTGTCCGGAATTTCCTGCATTGCCTGTGTACAGATACGCTCCACATCTGCCGCATGCGGCAGTGCCTGCTGCGATGTGATCGCCCTCTGGTCACAGAAGGCGCACCGGTACGGACACCCTGCATGCGGCACAAAAATGGCGATATTGGAATGCTTACGTTTCATATCCCATCAGGGCAAGTGCTTCTTTGGCAGCCATCTGTTCGGCTTCCTTCTTGGATTTGCCATTTCCTTTGCCGATGACATTGGAATTCAGACATACCTCCACCACAAAAGACTTATCATGGTCAGGTCCTGTCTCCGACCGGAGTACATACTCCACCTTCTCCTCCGGATTCTTCTGGATGACTTCCTGTAATGCGGTCTTGTAATCGCCAAACAGCAGCGAACGATTCTCCGGAATGTTCTTCGGCAAAAAGCGCAGGATGTGTTTACGTGCCGCTTCCAGTCCGCCGTCGAGATAAATCGCTGCGATCACTGCCTCGAATGCATCGGCAAGGATGGACGGACGCTCCCGTCCGCCGGTGTGTTCTTCACCCTTGCCGAGCATGAGAAATTCTCCCAACCCGATTTGCAGGGCGAAACGGTGCAGCGATTTTTCACAGACGAGTGCTGCCCTGATCTTCGTCAGCTCTCCTTCCGGCAAGTCCGGATAATGCGTAAACAGATATTGCGACACCACCACGGACAGCACACTGTCCCCCAGAAATTCCAGACGCTCATTGCTGCGGCGCTGTTTCTTTTTTTCGTTCGCATATGAGGAATGCGACAGCGCTTCATAAATCAGCTCCCGGTTCTGAAAGGTATAGTTGATCCGTTTTTCAAGTTCTGAAAATGCTTCCATTACGTTTTCCCCTCCATTTCAGCGATCGTCTTTGCGATCTCATTGATCATATTCCCCTCCACACAGAGCTTTGCCTGCCGGATGGCATTGAAAAACGCCTTGGCATCTGAACTGCCGTGCGCTTTGATAACAGGGCTTGCCGCACCTAAGATAATACCGCCGCCCTCTTCCTTGTAATCCATAAGCTTGCGGAATGTTTTGATCTTTCCGTATACGAGCAGTGCCGACAGTTTGCCGGAAAAACCGCTGAACCAGTCGTTCAGCTTATCCCGGAACATTGCCCCCATGCCCTCATAGAGCTTGAGTACCATATTTCCCGCAAACCCATCGCAGACGATCACATCATAACCTCCCTCCGGAAGCTCCCTTGCCTCGGCATTGCCTACAAAATTGACAGGCGCATCCTGCAGCATCCGGTAAGTCTGGATCTCAAGCTCCCTGCCTTTTGTCTCCTCTGCCCCGACATTCAACAGACCCACCTTCGGATTGGCAATGCCCTTGACACACTTCATGTAGGCAGAACCCATGACTGCAAACTGTACCAGCATTTCCGGACGGCACTCCACATTTGCACCGGCATCGAGCAGAATAAATCTGTTCCGTGCTGTCGGCAGCATGGCTGTCATGGCAGGGCGTTTGATGCCTTTGATGCGCTTTGTAATGAGGGTCGCACCCGTCACCAGTCCGCCGGAGCTGCCGGCACTCACGAAGGCATCTCCCCTGCCGTCATGCAATGCCTGCAAACCGACTGCAAGAGAAGTCTGCCTTCCCTCTTTCACGATCGTCACCGGCTGTGCATGGATGTCGAATATCTCCGGTGCATGGAGCAGTTCAATATCCGCCAAATCCACACCGATCTGTCCGGCACATTTTCTGATCACGCCTTCATCGCCGCTGAGAAGAATATCCACACCCAGTTCGTCCTTCGCCTGACGGCTTGCCCTGATGACCTCTGCCGGCGCATTGTCGCCGCCGAATGCATCTATGATTATTTTCATGATGTGTACCTCCGCAGTATACGTTCTGCCAATAATTCTCTTTTCAGCTTTCTTCTTGCCATTCTCCGGTTTGAACGTTTATATTTTCGCCAACCGCTGTGATTATTTGCCCAGCATGCATATTTTCTGTCAAACTTATCCTCATAGGAAAGTCTCCTGAAGCTGCTTTTCTGCATAGTATCTTACTCCTCAAAGCAGATCACAGCTATGACCTTTCCGGGCATATCGTTCACCTGCTTATCCCAACTCATGAAGTGCTGCTTTCAGGCATTCCACAGCCTTATCTGCAATTGCCTGATACCGTTCCTGCTTTCCCCGGATGCGAGTCTCTAAAGGAGGAAGCATCCCCATGTTTGCGCCCATCGGTTGAAACTCCGCTGCGCCTCCCTCGCTCACATAAGCTGCCAGTGCGCCCATCATCGTCTCTCTTGGCAGAATGTAAGGCGTTTTTCCCATCATCCTCCTTGCAAGACTCTTTCCTGCAATGATGCCGCTTGCTGCCGATTCCATATAGCCCTCTACACCGGTCATCTGCCCGGCAAAGAAGATGTTTTCACTGTCACGCAGCATATTGTCCGCTTCGAGCAGCTCTGGACTGTTCAGAAAGAAATTCCTGTGCATCACGCCGTAGCGCAGAAATTCCGCATTGGCAAGTCCCGGTATCATTCCGAATACCCGCTTCTGCTCCCCGAATTTCAGGTTCGTCTGGAAGCCGACAAGGTTATACATCGTGCCTGCCTGATTTTCTTTGCGGAGCTGTACCACCGCATAGGGTCTGCGCCCGGTTGCCGGGTCATGCAGTCCGACCGGTTTCAGCGGTCCGAAACGCAGCGTATCTTTTCCCCTTGCCGCCAGTACTTCTACCGGCATACAGCCCTCATACACCCGGAAAGCTGCCCTGTCATGTTCATGCAGAGGAGCTTTTTCTGCCGTCACAAGGGCATTCCAAAATGCCTCGTACTCGTCCTTTTCCATGGGGCAATTGAGGTAATCCGCCTCCCCCCGGTCATACCGGGATTGGGCGAAAATACGGGACATATCTAAACTTTCTGCTGCAACTACCGGTGCTGCTGCATCAAAAAAACTCAGTCTTGCGCCGCAGCGTGCTTCAATTTCCACTGCAAGTGCATCGGATGTCAAAGGTCCTGTGGCAATGACGGCATTCCGTTCCGGAAGAGAGGTGATCTCCTCTCGGCGCACGCTGATGAGCGGATCATTCTCTAAAATTTCCGTCACCGTTGCCGAAAATCGTTCTCTGTCCACGGCAAGCGCACCGCCTGCCGGAACGGCACAGTTCTTGGCACAGGCGACAAGCAAAGAATGCTGCATTGCCATTTCCTGTTTGAGCAGTCCGCCTGCCGAGGCAAGCCGGGATGCTTTCAGAGAATTGGAACAGACAAGCTCCGCCAGATCTGCATTGTGGTGGGCAGGGCTGTAACGGTGCGGCTTCATTTCATACAAGATAACCGGCACCCCGGCATTGGCAAGTGCCCATGCTGCCTCGCATCCGGCAAGTCCGCCGCCTACAACGACTGCCGGTGTCATTTCAGGCTCCGTTCATAGCCGCAGCCTTCTTTTTCACAGACAAGTGTTCCGGTCGTCTTGCCGCCCTTCTGGAAAAGGGTACTGCCGCATTGCGGACACTTCTCCTCAACGGGCAGATTCCATGTCATGAAATTACACTCCGGATAGCCGCAGCAGCCATAGAATGTCCTGCCTTTCTTGGACTTTTTCTGAATGACTTTTTTTCCGCATTTCGGGCAAAGTCCACCTGTTTCCTGCATGATCTGCTTGGTGTTCCGGCACTCCGGGAATCCGGGACATGCCAGAAACTTTCCGTAGCGTCCGAGCTTGATGACCATTTTCCTGCCGCATTGCTCGCAGACAATGTCCGTCTCCTCATCCGGGATCTTCACATGCTTGCCGTCCATAGCAGTCTCTGCCGTTGTGAGGGTGGTGGAAAAATCATCATAGAAGTTCTCGAGCATACTGACCCAGTTGGCAGAACCCTGCTCGATATTATCCAGCTCCGTTTCCATCTGTGCAGTGAAATCGGCATCCACGATATGGGCAAAATGCTCTTTCATGACCTGTGTCGTCACTTCACCAAGTGTGGTCGGACGAAGCTGTTTCCCCTCACGCTCCACATACATCCTTGCCAGAATGGTGGTGATGGTCGGAGCATAGGTACTTGGTCTGCCAATGCCGTTTTCTTCGAGCGTCTTGATAAGGGTAGCTTCGGTAAACCTTGGAGGCGGCTGAGTAAAATGCTGATTACCGGAAAGATCAATGAGTTTCAGAATGTCATTGACTGCAAGCAGCGGCAGCATTTTCTGACCTTCCTCTTCGTTGTCATTCTTTTCTTCATACAGCACAATGAAGCCGTCAAACCGCACAGAATAACCGGATGCCTTGAACAGGCAGCCGTTTGCCTCAATATCCACGGACACGGTATCAAGCAGTGCATTTGCCATCTGGCTGGCAATAAAACGTTCCCAGATGAGCTTGTAGAGCTTGAACTGGTCATCGGTAAGGTTCTTTTTCACCTTTGCCGGCGTAAGATCAGGCATGGTCGGACGGATGGCTTCGTGTGCATCCTGTGCATTCTTCTTGCTCTTGAACACTCTCGGCTTTTCGGGCAGATAATTTTCTCCGTAAGTCGCCCTGATATAGTCCATCGCTGCTGTCTGTGCATCCACGGAGATACGCAGGCTGTCTGTTCGCATATAGGTGATAAGACCAACTGCTCCCATGCCGTCAATATCAATACCTTCATACAGCTCCTGTGCTGCCTTCATGGTACGCTTGGATTGGAATCCGAGTCTTTTGGATGCCTCCTGCTGGAGAGTCGAGGTGATGAATGGCGGGGCAGGCTGTTTCTTGGTGACACGCTTTTTGATGGCAGTCACAACAAAATCTGCACCGTCAAGCCGCTGCAAAAGCATCTGCGACTGCGCTTCATTCTCGATTTCCATCTTTTCTCCATCGACCGCAGTCAATTTTGCCATGAACTGCTTTGTGCTGTGGGGAGAGCAGAGCTTTGCATCGATCGTCCAGTATTCTCTCGGCACAAATGCCCGGATCTCCTCTTCCCTGTCCACGATCAGACGCACGGCAACCGACTGTACCCTTCCGGCAGACAGCCCACGCTTGACTTTCTTCCAGAGAAACGGACTGAGCTTATATCCCACAAGCCGATCCAGTATCCGTCTTGCCTGCTGGGCATTGACCAGATCGAGGTCGATCTTGTGTGGATTCGCCATACCGCTCTGAACGCCATGCTTTGTGATCTCGTTGAAGGCAACACGATTGTTGGCATTCAGATCAAGATTCAGCATCTGTGCCAGATGCCATGAGATCGCCTCCCCCTCACGGTCAGGGTCAGTCGCAAGATAGACACAATCACTTTTCTTTGCCCTCTTTTTCAGTTCCCTGATGACATCTTCCTTCCCCTTCATGTCCAGATACTGCGGCGTGAAGCCATGCTCCACATCCACACCGAGCTTCGACTTTGGCAGATCACGGATGTGCCCCATTGAAGCGATCACTTCATAACCGGAACCGAGATATTTCTGAATGGTCTTCGCCTTTGCCGGCGACTCCACAATGACTAAATTTGACATAGTTTCACTGCTTTATGCAGCGCACGCTCCTTTCATGCAACTTGGATCTTTATCCGGGGAGAGCAAACATATCACGCTCTGTATTGACGATCCAACCGTTCATCTCCATCTCCATCAGGAGCATCGAAGTTTCTTCAAACGGTATATCCAACAGATAACAGATGGCATTCACATTTTGACCGCCTTTTTTTAGCAGCTCCAGAATCCGCTGCTGATCGGGTGTCACTTCATCCGGCAGCGTATCCTCCGGCTGCTTCCTTTCCGCAGTCATGGCAGGTTCAGCAGGCTGTTCCGGCAGTTCTGCCTTTACAGACTTCTTTTTTGCCAGTTTCTTCTTGCCGGAAGAGACCGCCTTTTCTTCCTGTTCCTCCTCGTACAGCAGGGTGTCCTCTACAGAAAATACATCATAGTAGACAAGACGATGCGGATAGGAACGATAAAGCTCCTGAAGAATGTCCCGTTCATTGAAAGCAGGCAGTGCGCCGTCACGCAAAAGTCTGATCTGTCCCTGATATCTGCTGTCAAATACATCTGACGGCGGCAGACAAAATACCTGTTTCCCGTTGTCACAGGCAAAATTGGCAGTATTCATCGCACCGCTCTTGCTGCTTGCCTCCACAACAAAAGTGCCCTCACTAATATTGGCAAGTATCCTGTTGCGTGCAGGGAAGTTGCTTGGATAAGGACTCATGCCGGGAAAATACTCCGAAAGCAGCAGACCTTTCTCAACGATCTGTCTGCGCATCTCCGCATTCTCTCTCGGATAGTCATAGTCCAATCCGCATCCCATCACACTGATGGTCGGTTTTCCTGCATGGAGTGAAGCCCAGTGTGCTGCTGCATCAATGCCGACTGCACCTCCGCTCGCTATGATAACATTGTATTTTGACAATTCCTTACAGAAGCGTTCTGCTGCTCTGAGACTGTACTGGGAAGCCCGCCTTGCACCCACCACCGTCAGGATCGACTCACTGTGCAGAAGCGCAAGATTACCCTGATAAAACAGCACCATCGGTGAATTATAAATATTGCGCAATGTGTCCGGATAGCTCTCATCGTCGATCGTCATGATCCTGATCTGCGCTTTCTCACACATTGCAATGATGTTTTCTGCATGCTCCAATGTCAGCTTCCGGAGCTGTTCATATTCTTTCTTGCTGAGTATCCCGTTATCCGGGTCGTGCAAACTGAGGTACAGTGCTTTCGGGTCACGTTCCCGTTTTCTCAATTCATACAGACGCTTGTTTCCGATGCCGAAGATCATCTCCAGCAAAAGCCAGTACGTCAGCCTTGAATCTGTCATACCCGTCACCTCCCTGACTTCATCATTTCCCACATCAGGATCCCTGCCGCCATTGCCGCATTCAGCGACTCTGCATCGCCCTGCATGGGGATCGTCACCTTCTGGTCGCATGCCGCAATGATCTCTCCGGGCAGTCCGCTGCCTTCATTACCGATCAGAACAGCACTTCCCCTGCCGAGGGAACATGCCGTCAGCGGCAGTGCATCCCTCGCCGGAACAGCGGCATAGGTGGTGATATGCTTTGTCCGCATCAATGCCGTCAGCGGCAGCGCATCCGTCTCGCAAAGCGTCACACGGAGCAGCGAACCCATCGCCGCACGCACGACCTTCGGACTGAACAGTTCACAGCTCCCGGCAGAGATGACCGCATCCATACCAAGTGCATCCGCCGTCCGTAATATCATGCCCATATTGCCGGGATCCTGCACGTTGCAGAGTACCAGATACCGTCCGTCCTGCCGGAGCAGCTCCGTGACGGGTCTGCGCTCCGGGATACGGCAGACGGCATACACCCCCTGCGGATGCTGTGTATCGGACATACTATCTCCGACAGCATCGGAAATATGCAGGATCATACCCATCTCCTGTATCTGTGTTTCCCTGCCGAAGCGTTCCCATGCAGCATCCGTCACAAACAGCTGCTGCACAAGGCAGGGGTATTGCAGTGCATCCTGTACGATGCGCAGTCCCTCTGCCACGAATAGCCCCTCTGTCCGCCTTGCACGCTTGTTGTCACGCAAATGACGGTAATGCTTGACAGACGGATTATCTTTGGCTGTGATCCTGACTTCCTTCTGCACGGATGCTCCCCTCTTTCGCCTTATTTTGCATGAATCTCGTTAAAATGCACAAAACACGCTCTTTGATGAAAGAGCGTGTTTGATGTGAAATCAAAGAGCAGCCTTTGCCTTCTCGACGATTGCTGCAAAGCCCTCTGCATCATGGATCGCAATCTCGGAGAGCATCTTTCTGTTCAGGGTGATGCCAGCCTTCTTGCAGCCGTTCATGAACGTGGAATAGTTCATGCCGTTGAGCTTGGCAGCTGCGGAGATTCTGGTGATCCAGAGCTGACGGAAGTTTCTCTTTCTCTGCTTTCTGCCGATATAAGCATACTGTCCGGACTTCATGACAGCCTGTTTCGCCATCTTGAAGTGCTTGCTCTTTGCGCCGAAATAACCCTTTGCGAGTTTCAGTGTTTTATTTCTTCTCTTGCGAGTCATCATCGCACCCTTGATACGTGCCATAATTCATCTACCTCCAGTATAATTCTTTTCCATTCACGGTATCTGCTTACAGATAGGGAATCAGCTTCTTGATGGTAGGCGCATTGGAAGCATCTGATACGCCTGCGCACCTTGCGATTCTCTTGCGCTTGGTGTCCTTCTGGGTAAGTCTGTGGCGCTTATTGGTATGCTGGTACTTTACCTTGCCGTTTGCTGTCAGCTTGAAGCGCTTCTTTGCGCCGGAATGTGTCTTTACTTTCACTTTCTTAGCCATAATATAGCTCCTCCTTTGACCTGTAGCTTACTTGGATGCCTTCGGGGATATGAACATTACGATGCTTCTGCCTTCCATTTTTGCAGGCTTTTCCACCGTGCCGTACTCGCTGCATGCTTCCTTGAAACGATCGAGCAGCTCTGAACCGAGTTCCGGATGGGCAATGGCACGCTTCCTGAAACGGACGGAGACCTTCAGCTTATCGCCGGACTTCAGGAATTTGTTTGCCTGATTGACCTTGGTTTCAAAATCGTGTGTATCAATGGCAGAGAACATTCTGATCTCCTTGATCGACATCACTTTCTGATTCTTTTTGGCTTCCTTTTCCCGTTTCTGCTGCTCAAAGCAGAATTTGCCATAGTCAAGAATGCGGCACACAGGCGGTTTTGCCTGCGGTGCGATCTTAACCAGATCCAGATTTTTCTCGTATGCGAGCTTCTGTGCGTCTCTTGCGGACATTACACCGAGCTTCGACCCATCGCTGTCGATGACCAGAATTTCCTTATCCCGGATCATCTCATTGATCTGCATGTCCTTATTTTCCTTACTTATTGCGGGCACCCCCAAGCATTAAAATTTGAAACAAAAAAGAGTGCGGACACAAAGCACCTGCACTCACACGTCATCGCAGAACAATATCCTGCCCTGCTTTCAAAAGACCTATTGACCGTTTCGGCACCGGAAATTCCGGGTCAGACGGTGAGTCACTGCTGTGCCTGCTTTGTTTTCGTTATTATTGTAACACATTCTTCCGGATTTGTCAAGAGGTTTTTTCAATTTTTTTAATTTTCTTGCCTGAAGGTATCAGATCGTCAGGAAACGCCCTGCACAGGCTGCAATCGGAGCAGCCAATTGCAGCCTCATGGCAAGCG
Organism: uncultured Clostridia bacterium; assembly: GCA_947630845.1. Classification (GTDB taxonomy): domain Bacteria; phylum Bacillota; class Clostridia; order Oscillospirales; family Ruminococcaceae; genus UBA3855. The sequence goes on along the minus strand of CANRJB010000004.1, from coordinate 40,186 downwards.
TTAATCTTTACGATACTTTTTCCTGAGCTTTTGTAGTTTGATACCGCAGTAAGTGAGCAATCCGATATATAATAACAATAAAACGGAAAACATAACTGTAAGTATCATATCATATGGATGTTCCGGTTTAAGAAATATAAAGAAATTCGGCAAGACACAGCATAAAAATATAATCAGCAAAGGCAGCATTCTGGTCATATAAATATGTCTGAGCATGTCAAGGCGGGAGATATTATCCGAAAAGATCTCCGTATCCTGTTCTGCATTTGCAAGCGGCTTGCGAAAATACAGCCAGCCGAACCATTGTGAGATATATTCCCACCCGTAGTCCTGAAACATCTGATAATAGCTGCTGTTTTCGGTATTGTTTTTGTAGTCGAGCCGGTAAATCACATCCTCCAGGGTACATTTCTCAAAGACGTAGAAACACAGCTTCATTTTAATGAGTTTCCAGCCTTTTTTATGTTGTTCACGCAGCCAGTTTTCCTCTTCTTCATAGTCGAATATCGTAAAAAAACGTATCATGGTTTTATTCATGTATGATCTCTCCTTTGCTGTTTTTGTACAAGCGTTCGATACGGTGTAATTCAAGCTCAAGTATCTCCTTTCCAGTTGCCGTGATCTGATAGAGCTTGCGTTTTTCGGTTTCCTTCACAAAGGAAATCAATCCATCCTTTTCCATTTTGGAAAGCGTTCCGTACATTGTGCCAGCACTGATGATAAGCTCACCATTCGTCATATGCCGAACCTGCTGACTGATACCATATCCATGCTGTGGTTCATGCAGACAAAAAAGTATGTAAAAGCCACTTTCTGTCATGGGGACGTAGATCCGTTTAAGTTTACTATCCATATGACCTCCTTAGATTTTGCTTCGATATATCGAATCTCTATATATAATATATCGCACTTCGATATATTTGTCAATCGTTTTCTGAAAAAAACACACTGTCATCGCAATATTCATCACTTTGCACAACATATCACTAAAACAAGTCCAAAATATATGCATTTTATCGACATGGAAAACCTGCTTTCCAGTTTTTCTGCACGGGATATCTCCAAGGAAAATGCCGATCTTACTCCGGATACAGCCGAAAACTTTACAATTTCATAGATATAAGTAATACCTCTCTGTGCTGAAACATATTGCTCTGCCTGAAAACGGAGGGCACACATCAGATATGTCCAATCACACAAAACCTCTTGACAAAGTGAATACAATATTGTATAATGTAAGTAATGAAGTGAAAAGGGGAGAAAGCTCATGTCAGAACCTAAACAAATTGCCGTCATTGTGGCAGGTATCGATGAAGAATATCAGAACAGTGTCATTGATGGCATTTCCGCTGCCGCAAAAAAACTGAATGCCAACGTCGCTTGCTTTGCGGCATTCGGGGGTGTCATTGCCAGCGGAAAATATGATATTGGTGAATATAACATCTATCAGCTTGCCAATTATGATCTGTTTGACGGGGTCATCCTGATGACCAACACCGTCTGCGATACCAACGAAAAGAAAAAAATCATCGACCGTGTCAAAGAAGCCGGCATTCCTGCCGTTACCCTCGACGGCGATGATGACCCTGATTTCTATAACATCGAGATCGACAACACCAAAGCCATGCGTGAGATCGTACAGCATGTCATCAAGGAACACGGCGCAAAGGTCATCAACTTTATCTCCGGTCCGCTCTCCAACCCCGAAGCACAGGACAGATATGAAGCTTATCTCCATGTTATGGCTGAAAATCAGCTTATCGTCGATGCAAGACGGGTCTATTTCGGCGAGTTCCGGAATGTGGACGGAGAACGGGCTGTGGAAGAGCTGTTTCAAGCCCGGCTGCCCCTGCCAGATGCCATCATCTGCGCAAACGATGCTATGGCACTCGGTGCGATCAGGATGCTCGAAAAATACGGCAAGCGTGTGCCGGAAGATATCCTCGTAACCGGCTTTGACAATACCTATAATGCAAGACATCATTACCCTGCCCTGACTTCCGTCGCAAGACCGCTCTTCAAGGTCGGCTATAAGGCGTGTGAAATGGTCATCCGTGCGGCAAATGGGGAGGCTTGCGAAAAAACAGCGCATTTCCGTGCGGCATCTGTGTTCTCCGAAAGCTGCGGCTGCCGGAACGCTGTCATAGAAGACCTCAAACGCTATAAAATAAGCACCTTCAAAGTCATCAATAGCTGCCGCTCGGATATCTCCCTGCTCAACCGTATCACCTCTGAACTGGCTGAGACGGAAAATGTGGAGGAGTGTCTTAACGTCATCGGGAAATTCCTGCATGAGCTGGATTGTGAGCAGTGCTGTCTGTGTCTCTGTTCAGAATGGAAAGGTTCCGTCACCGGCAGATCAACAGACTACCAGATCCATGGCTATACCAAGACCATGAGTGCCCCGCTTATCTGGACAAAGGATGGCATCGGGGCAGTGGATAGTTTCCCGAGTACGCAGATGTACCCTGTACCGCTCGAAGAAGGCGGTAATATCAGTTATTTCCTGCCGCTGCATTTCCGGGAGCGGTGTCTGGGTTACTATATCATCACCAATAGTCAATTCCCCACCAAAAGCATGCTGTGCCATTCGCTGATGATGAATATCTCCAATTCTATTGAAAACATCCGTAAACTCCTGCATCTTAATAATGTCATCAACGAGCTTGACAGGCTTTATGTCATTGATCCGCTCTGCGGCATCTATAACCGGAACGGCTTTATCCGTGAGGCGGATGCCCTCTATCATCGCTGTGAGGACAGCGGTGAGGCACTCCTGATCTCCTTCATCGACATGGACGGGCTGAAACTCATCAACGACAACTACGGTCACAAGGAAGGTGACTTTGCTTTGCAGCGGCTTGCCTCTGTTATTCATGACTGCTGCTCGTCGGGACAGATCTGCGCACGGTTCGGTGGAGATGAATTTATTATTCTGGGTGCAGGCTATTCAGAGGATGATGCCGAGGCACTTGAACGTGCCTTCTCCAAACAACTCAGCGATATCAACAACATTCTCCACAAGCCCTATGAATTGTCCGCCAGTGTCGGTACTTATATTGCCCATGTTGAACCGGGGGTCACCCTCTTTAACATGATCACCGCTGCCGATCAGATGATGTACGAAAAGAAAAAACGCAAAAAGACTTCCCGTTATCTGCGGAAGGCATGAGTCAACATTGCATCGAAAAGGCTGGAACAGATAAAGTTCTTGCCTTTTCTTTGACATGATCCGGAGGGGGATACCATGACAGAAGATGAAATCCTGCGTGCCGACCAGTTGGCACGGCACGTTCTGGGCTTCTCACGGGACAATCTGTTTCTGAATCTGCGCTTTATGGACAGTGCTGTCAGCCGGCTTGTCCCTGTTCCCTATCAGGGCGGCTGCATGGGGACTGATACCAGACATCTCTACTATGACAGCCGGTTCGTGCTGCGGATGTTCCGGGAAAACAGCCTGCGCATCACACGTATCTACCTGCATTCGGTGCTGCACTGCGTGTTCCAGCACCCGTATGTAGGCACTGGAGTACGGTTTGATCTGTGGGATCTGGCATGTGATATTGCAGTGGAGCAGATGCTGCATGATCTTGCGCTCGGTTGTGTGGATGACAGTTGTGAGGCAGTGCAGATCCCTGTACTTGAGATGATGCACAAGAGGACAGACTTGATGACGGCAGAAAAGATTTACCGCTGTCTGCTTGACATGCAGCTTGCGGATTCCCAATATGCACAGATGCAATCCCTGTTCCGGATGGATGATCACAGACTCTGGTATGTACCTGCGGCTACACCGGGAGGGGGACAAGGGATGGGATATCCGTCACCGCCGGGGGATGCAGACGAGAGCGACATGCAGGACGAAGGACTTGGAGCGATGACGCCGGATGAGGCAAAGGAGGCATGGAACCGTCTTTCCCGGCAGATACAGGTTGACCTTGAAACCTTCTCTAAGGGGCAGGGCAAGCATGCCGGACATTTTCTCCAGAATCTGAAAGCCCTGCACAGAGAACGTTATGACTATGCAGATTTTCTGCGGAAATTCTCTGTCTATGGGGAAGTCATGCACATTGATGATGATACCTTCGACTACAGCTTTTATTCCTACGGTATACAGCTCTATGGGAATATGCCGCTGATCGAACCGCTTGAATATAAGGATGCAAGACGTATCCGGGAATTTGTCATTGCCATCGACACGTCCGGTTCCGTGCAGGGGGAGACTGTGCAGCGATTTCTCCAGAAAACCTACAACATCCTCAAATCACAGGAAAGCTTCTTTTCTAAGATCAATCTTCACATCATCCAGTGTGATGCTGCCGTGCAGGAGAATGTGAAAATCACCACACAGGAAGAATTTGACAGCTACCTGAAAACGATGCAGTTTCACGGCTTCGGAGGAACGGATTTTCGTCCGGTGTTCCGCTATGTACAGGAGCTGATCGACAAAAAGGAATTTCGTAACCTGAAAGGATTGCTGTATTTTACCGATGGGCTCGGTACCTATCCGCAGTCTCCGCCGCCTTACCAGACTGCCTTTCTCTTTTTGGATGATGAAATGAACAATTACGAAGTACCGACGTGGGCAATGCGTGTGATCCTTGAGACAGAAGATATTATGGAGGAATGACATGAACATCAGAGAAGCAAAGAAGCAGATCAAACATACCGTGACTGCCTATCTCACTACGGATGAATTGGGACGGTATGTAATTCCGCCACAGAAACAGCGTCCGGTCTTTCTCATGGGACCGCCCGGCATCGGCAAGACCGCCATCATGGAGCAGATCGCTTCGGAAATGGGCATCGGTCTGCTGTCCTATTCCATGACCCATCACACACGGCAGAGTGCCCTCGGTCTGCCGCTTATCCGGCATGTGAATTTCGGAGGCACGGAATATGACATCTCCGAATACACCATGAGTGAGATCATTGCATCAGTCTATGAGCTGATGGAACAGTCGGGCGTAAAGAACGGAATTCTCTTTCTGGATGAGATCAACTGCGTTTCAGAGACACTCACGCCCATTATGCTGCAATTTTTACAATATAAAGTCTTTGGCAGGCATACCGTTCCACCCGGATGGGTGGTTGTGACGGCAGGCAATCCGCCGGAATACAACCATGCGGTACGGGAATTTGACATTGCAACATGGGACAGACTCAAACGCATCGACGTGGAGGCTGACTTCAATGTCTGGAAAGAATATGCCTATGCGACAGGCATCCATGCCGCTGTGCTGACGTATCTCGGAAACGACAACAACTACATGAACCGTTTCTATCGGGTGCAGTCCACGGTGGACGGCAAGCAGTTTGTAACTGCACGGGGATGGGATGACCTGAGTCAGATGATCATGCTCTATGAGCAGCATGGCATGACGGTGGATCTGAACCTCATCCGCCAGTATTTACAGGATGAAGAGATTGCATCACATTTTGCCGCCTACTACGACCTTTACAACAAATACAAGAGTGATTATCAGATCCCTTCTATCCTGAACGGCACGGCAGATGCCCAGATCAGATCCCGTGCTGCCAAAGCAAGGTTTGATGAACGGTATTCTCTGCTTGGTCTGCTGCTCGAAGCTGTCATGGGGGAAATGAAAGCGGCAATGGATGAGGATGCACACCTGACTGAGTTGCTGCCGCTGCTGCGGCAATTCAAGGAACGGGTCGCAGTACATCCTACAGAAGGGGCTGCTCTCCTCGAAACGATCACTGCCGTGCAGAAAGAACGCTTTGACAAGGGATTGCAGGCAAACAGCCTGACCGATGAACAGCAGGGTGCCCTGACCCGTCTCATCCGGACTCTCCGGGAACTGACCGGATTGGTGCAGCAGTCGGACGGTGATGCCTTTGCCGTTGTGAAAACGGAATTTGACCGGAGGGTCAAGGGGCTGACTGCTTCGGTGGAAACGACATCGGCTCATGTCTCGAATATGTTCCGGTTCTGTGATGAGGTATTCACGGATGGCAGGGAGCTGAGCATCCTTGTGGCAGAACTGACCACAAATCCCCACACGGCACGCTTCCTTGCCAAGTACAGAGTGGAAGAATACTTTATCCACAATAAGTCGCTCCTGTTCCGGGAGCGGCAAAAGGAGATCATCTCCCAGATCGAAAGTCTGAGTCTTGACTGACAAAAATTCCCGATGTCTGATGCATCGGGAATTTTGTTCACAAAAAATTTACAATTAAAATCTGCAAAACGAATTGGATGCCCTTGACAGAAAGGACAGAATGTGGTATACTATTAAAGGTTCAGCGTAGGCTGCGCCAAAGATATGCGTGGAAGCGGAAGGTTGCCGGCGGTTTGCCGGGGAATTTCCGTGGAGTATGTCCGATTTCAAACCGGGCGGCAAGGAATACTGACACAGTAAGTGGTACACTGCGGCTGACATCCGGGTTACGGGATGCAGCAAAGAGTGGCTATGTTTCTGTGTGTCCGGAATCTTGCAAAGGATTTCGGCTTTTTATTCCCGGCAGGGTAGGAAACACCCGGAGGAGTGTAAAGAGATGTGTTCCTGACAAAACGTCCCCTCATTCACCGCTAAGGAGGCGAAAAAACAATGGCAGTAAGCGAAAAGATCAGAATCAAGATCAAGGGCTATGAGCATGCAACTGTTGACTCCGCAGCAGCTAAGATCGTGGAGGCAGCAAAGAGAAGCGGCGCATCGGTATCCGGTCCTATCCCGTTGCCGACAGAAAAGGAGATCGTAACCATCCTGCGTGCCGTTCACAAGTATAAGTACAGCCGTGAGCAGTTCGAGCAGCGTACCCATAAGCGACTGATCGACGTTCTGCGTCCTACCCCCAAGACGATGGATACCCTCCAGAAGCTCGAACTTCCGGCAGGCGTTGACATCGTGATGGAAGTCAAGTAAATTCCATCAGCTCTGCTCCTTAATAAAGAAAGAGAGTGGAGATCCTCTGTCATGTCGGATATCCCGACCAATGACGGAGTCATGTCGGAAAGATCCGACCAATAACTCAGATAAGGAGGAACTATCATGCAGAAAGGCATTATCGCCAAGAAGATCGGTATGACCCAGATCTTCGATGATAACGGCAAAGTGATTCCGGTAACGGTCGTAGAGGCAGGTCCGTGCGTTGTTGTACAGGTCAAGACTGTAGAAAACGACGGTTATGCAGCGGTGCAGCTCGGCTACGGCGACAAGAAGGCAGCCAGAGTCAACAAGCCTATGAAGGGTCACTTTGACAAAGCAAATGCAGGCTACAAGAGGACTCTGAAAGAATTCCGTCTGGATAACTGCGATCTGGAGGCAGGCAGCCTTGTAAAGGCTGATACATTTGCAGTCGGCGACATCGTGGATGTATCCGGAACAAGCAAAGGTAAGGGCTTCCAAGGTGCGATCAAGCGTCACAACCAGCACAGACTGAAGGAAACTCACGGTACAGGTCCTGTTCACAGACAGGCAGGTTCCATGGGTGCATGCTCCTCGCCGTCCAGAATCTACAAAGGCAAGGGCATGGCTGGACATATGGGCGCCGAGAAGGTGACGGTCCAGAATCTGGAGGTTGTTAAGGTGGATGCTGAAAACAATCTCATCGCCATCAAGGGTGCGATTCCGGGTCCCAAGGGCGGTATTGTGACTATCGTCGATAGTGTGAAGGCGTAAGAAGGGAGGAAACGTAAATGGCAACTGTAAAAGTAGTAGATATGGCTGGCACACAGGTGTCTGAAACAGAGCTTTCTGATGCAGTGTTTGGCATTGAGCCGAATGTTTCCGTGATGCATGCGGCAGTTGTGAACTACCTCGCAAACCAGCGCCAGGGCACACAGTCCACGCTCACCCGTACCGAGGTACGTGGCGGCGGCAAAAAGCCGTGGAGACAGAAGGATACAGGTCATGCAAGACAGGGCTCTATCCGTGCTCCGCAGTGGACACACGGCGGCGTGGCAATCGGTCCGAAGCCGAGAAGCTATAGATATACGCTCAATAAGAAAGTACGCAGACTCGCTATGAAGTCCGCACTTTCCACCAAGGTGTTAGAGGGCAATCTGATCGTTCTCGATACCCTGACAGTAGATGAGTATAAGACCAAGACCATCGTTGCAATGCTCAAAGCACTCGGTGTGGAAAAGAAGGCTCTCATCGTTACAGCAGAGGCAGACCCCAAGGTGTATAAGAGTGCAGCCAATATCCCGGGTGTCAGAACCGCAGCGGTCAACACCCTGAATGTATATGACATTCTCAACGGCGGTAAGTTTATTGCCTCCAAGAGTGCCATCGCAAAAATCGAGGAGGTGTACGCATAATGAAAGCACCGCAGGATATCATCATCCGCCCGATCATCACCGAGCAGGCTACGGACAACCTGAGTCTGAACAAGTACACCTTTGAAGTGGCAAAGGATGCCAATAAGCTCGAGATCAAGGACGCTGTTGAGACGCTGTTCAATGTGGAGGTCACAAAGGTCAACACTGTGAACTGCGACGGCAAGCAGAAGAGAATGGGCAGATTCGTCGGCAAGACCTCTTCCTACAAGAAGGCAATCGTCACCGTCAACCCTGAGCCGGATAACGAAAAGGGTACAAAGAAGGCTGACAAGAAGAGAGGTACGATCGAATTCTTCGAGGGCATGTTCTAAGAGAACTGCCTGTCAGTATAGGAGCCATGCTCCTGCAAATCGCATGAATTAAGGAGTGAAAACGAGAAATGGCAATCAAAAGCTATAAGCCGACCTCCCCTTCCCGGCGTCAGATGACTGTGACGGATTACACCGTACTCAGCAAAGAAGGTCCGGAGAAAAGTCTGCTTGAACCACTCAAGAAAAAGAGCGGCAGAAACAGCTACGGTCGGATCACTGTCCGTCACAGAGGCGGCGGTAACAGAAGAAAGTACCGTATCATTGACTTCAAGCGTGATAAGGAAGCAATGGATGCAACTGTTCAGACTCTTGAATATGATCCGAACAGAAGCGCATTTATTGCACTCGTACAGTATGAGGACGGCGAGAAGAGATATATCCTCGCACCTCACGGTCTGAAGGTGGGCGACGTTGTCCGTGCCGGCGCAGATGCCGACATCAAGCCGGGCAATGCACTGAAGCTTGCTGACATCCCGGTCGGTACGTTCATCCATGCCATCGAGCTGTATCCCGGTAAGGGCGCACAGCTTGTCAGAAGTGCCGGCAACATGGCACAGCTCATGGGTAAAGAAAATGGATATGCCCTCATCCGTCTCCCCAGCGGTGAGATGAGAAAGGTTGCAATTGACTGCAAGGCATCCATCGGTCAGGTATCCAACATTGACCATGAGAACGTCAACTACGGTAAAGCAGGCAGAAAGCGTCATATGGGCTGGAGACCGACTGTCCGTGGTTCTGTTATGAACCCGAATGACCATCCGCACGGCGGTGGTGAAGGTAAGTCACCTGTCGGACGTCCCGGACCTGTTACCCCGTGGGGCAAGCCGGCTCTGGGCTATAAGACCAGAAAGGCTCATAACCGTACAGACAAGTATATCGTAAAACGCCGCAACGGCAAGTAATCGGAAAGGAGGAACCGCATAATGAGCAGAAGCGTCAAAAAAGGACCTTACGTACAAGAGGCACTCCTGAAGAGAGTTATGGCAATGAATGCAGCAGGAGAGAAGAAGGTGCTCAAGACATGGAGTCGTTCTTCCACCATCTTTCCGGATTTTGTCGGACACACCTTTGCTGTGCATGATGGCAGAAAGCATGTACCGGTCTATGTAACAGAAGATATGGTAGGTCACAAGCTCGGTGAGTTTGCACCGACAAGAACCTTCAAGGGGCACGCAGGCTCCAAGACATCCAACAACGGTAAGAAGTAAGCGGAAGGAGGAATTACAATGGAAGCGAGAGCAACTCTGAGCAATGTCCGCATTTCTCCCCGTAAGGTGCAGATCGTGCTGGATCTGATCAGAAATAAGCCTGCTGATGTGGCACTGGCAACGCTTCGCCTCACTCCTAAGGCAGCAAGCCCCATTCTGGAGAAGCTGGTGAAGTCCGCCATCGCCAATGCAGATCATAACCATAGCATGGATAAAGACAGACTGTATGTCGCTGAATGCTATGTGGCACCGGGTCCGATCATGAAGCGTATCATGCCGAGAGCACACGGCAGAGCGTATCGGATCCTGAAAAGAACCTCACACATCACGGTTGTGCTGAGAGAACAAGACTGATCCCAAGGAGGTTAAGTATGGGCCAGAAGGTAAACCCGCACGGTCTCCGTGTCGGTGTCATTAAGGATTGGGATTCACGCTGGTATGCAAAGAAGGCAGACTTCGGCGACATGCTGGTGGAGGACTGCAAGGTTCGTAACTACATCCTCAAGAAGCTCAAGGCAGCAGGCGTGCCTCGTGTAGAGATCGAACGCTATGCTGAGGACAAGGTGAGGATCCACATCCACTGTGCAAAGCCCGGCATCGTCATCGGCAAGGGCGGCGCAGAAATTGAAAAGCTCAGAGTCGAGCTGGAAAAGATGATGAAGAAGTCGGTCTCCGTCAATATTCTGGAGATCAAGCAGCCCGATCTGGATGCACAGCTCGTTGCAGAGAAGATCGCAAAGGATCTGGAGGATCGTGTTTCTTTCCGCCGTGCTATGAAACAGAGCATCGGAAGAGCTATGAGACTCAATGCCAAGGGCATTAAGGTCATGGTATCCGGCAGACTCGCCGGCGCAGAAATTGCACGTTCTGAAAGCTACCATGAGGGTACGATCCCGCTCCAGACCATCCGTGCTGACATTGACTATGGTTTTGCAGAGGCAGATACAACCTATGGCAAGATCGGTGTCAAGGTATGGATCTATAAGGGTGAGATCCTCAAGGGTGATGCTGCAAGAGCTATGGCTGCAAGAGAGAGAACCGAAAGAAAACGCAGAGATGCAAGACCGGACAGAAAGCGTGGCGACCGTCGTGACGGCGGCAGACGTTCTTCCGGCAACCGCAATAACGGCGGACAGAGAAGAGAAGGGGGTAACAAGTAATGCTGCTTCCGAAGAGAGTCAAGTACCGCAGAGTCCACAGAGGACGTCTGACCGGTAAGGCATACAGAGGTAATACCGTCACTTACGGTGATTTTGGTTTGCAGGCACTTGAGCCGGCTTGGATCACATCCAATCAGATCGAGTCTGCCCGTATCGCCATGACCCGTTACATCAAGCGTGGCGGTCAGGTTTGGATCAAGATCTTCCCCGACAAGCCTATCACTGAAAAACCGGCAGAAACTCGTATGGGTTCCGGTAAAGGTTCCCCGGAATACTGGGTAGCTGTTGTAAAGCCGGGCAGAGTGCTGTTCGAGATCAAGGGAGTGCCGGAGGAAACGGCAAGAGAGGCTATGCGTCTTGCAATGCATAAGCTTCCCATCAAGTGCAAGTTTGTTGTGAAAGAAACTGCATCGCAGGCTGAGTAAAGGAGGGGAGTCGCATGAAAGCATCAGAGATCAGAGAGATGAGCGTGGATGAGATGAATGAAAAGCTCGTCAGCCTCAAGGATGAGCTGTTCCGGCTCCGTTTCCAGCTCGCAGTCGGTCAGCAGGAGAATACCGCAAGAGTCAAGGCTGTCAAGAAAGACATTGCAAGAGTCAAGACCTGCCTTCGTCAAGCAGAGAGCGCTGAGTAAGATTGGAGGAGAAACGCTGTGGCTGAAAGAAATCTGAGAAAGACCAGAACCGGTGTTGTTGTCAGCGACAAGATGGATAAAACCGTTGTTGTTGCCATCAAGGACAACGTAAAACATCCGCTCTATAAGAAGATCATCAAGCGTACCGTTCGTCTGAAGGCGCATGACGAGAATAATGAATGCAGGGTCGGCGACCGTGTATCGCTGATGGAGACACGTCCGCTGTCCAAGGACAAGAGATGGCGTGTTGTCAGCATCATCGAAAAGGCTAAGTAAGCCCAGAATTGAGAGGAGGAAGCATCCATGATTCAGATGCAGACTTATCTGAAGGTTGCAGACAACACCGGCGCAAAGGAACTGATGTGCATCCGTGTCCTCGGCGGTACTCGCAGAAGATATGCGAACATCGGTGATGTTGTCGTGGCATCCGTTAAGAAAGCAACACCCGGCGGCGTGGTAAAGAAGGGCGATGTGGTCAAGGCTGTTATCGTTCGCTCCGCTAAGGGTCTTAGAAGAGAGGACGGCACTTATATCCGTTTTGACGAGAATGCTGCCGTTATCATCAAGGAAGACAAGAACCCCAGAGGCACCCGTATCTTCGGGCCGGTCGCAAGAGAACTTCGTGAGAAGGACTACATGAAGATCCTCTCCCTTGCACCGGAAGTACTGTAATGGAGGTGCAAGGAATGAGTAAGGTTCATGTAAAAACAGGCGATACCGTCATCCTTCGTACCGGTAAGTCCGAGTACAAATACAAGAATAAGGATCTTGACCGCAGAACCGGCAAGGTGCTTGAAGTCAGCCCCAAAGAGGGTAAGGTCATCGTTGAGGGATTCAATATGATCACCAAGCACATGAAGCCCACACAGATGGGTCAGTCCGGCAATATCGTCAGAGCAGAAGCTCCGATCTATGCATGCAAAGTACAGCTTGTGTGCCCGAAGTGCGGTGAGCCAACAAGAGTTGGTCATACGTTCGAGGACGGCAAGAAGCTCCGTGTATGCAAGAAGTGCGGCAAGTCTTTTGAGTAAAGGAGAAACGAGATGGCAAGATTAAAAGATCAGTATGTCAGCACCGTTGCTCCCGCATTGATGCAGAAATTCGGGTACAAGAGCGTGATGCAGATCCCGAAGCTCGACAAGGTAGTCATCAACGTCGGTGCCGGTGAGGCAAAGGATAATTCCAAGGTGATCGATGCGATCATGAACGACCTCGCACAGATCACCGGTCAGAAGCCGATCGTATGCCGTGCCAAGAAGTCCGTTGCGAACTTCAAGCTGCGTGAGGGTATGCCTATCGGCGTGAAGGTAACGCTCCGTGGCGAGAGAATGTATGACTTCGTTGACAAGCTGTTTAACGTGGCATTCCCCCGTGTACGTGATTTCAGAGGCATCAGCGGCAACTCCTTCGACGGCAAGGGCAATTATTCCACCGGTATCAAGGAACAGCTGATTTTCCCTGAGATCGAGTATGATAAGATCGACAAGGTACGTGGTATGGACATCAACTTCATCACCACAGCCCAGACCGACGAAGAAGCAAAAGAGCTGTTGAAGCTCCTCGGCGCTCCGTTCGCTGACTAAGGGAGGGTTATACTATGGCTAAGAAGGCTATGATCAATAAGCAGCAGAGAACCCCAAAGTTTTCCACCAGAGCCTATACCAGATGTAAGATCTGCGGCAGACCCCATGCATATCTGAGAAAGTACGGTATCTGCCGTATCTGCTTCAGAGAGCTTGCCAACAACGGCAAGATCCCGGGCGTCAAAAAGGCAAGCTGGTAATTCAGGAAGGAGGTCATTGGCATGCAAATTTCCGATACGATCGCAGATCTGCTCACGAGGATCCGTAACGCAAGCTCTGCGAAGCACGCCACGGTCGACATTCCCGCATCCAACGTAAAGAAGGCAATTACCCAGATCCTCGCTGACGAAGGGTATATCAAGGACTTCCAGATCGTTGATGACGGCAAGCAGGGCATCATCAGAGTGACCCTGAAGTATACGGACAGCAGAACACCGGTCATCTCCGGACTGCGCCGTGTGTCGAAGCCGGGTCTGCGTATTTATACAAGCTGTGAGGATATGCCGAAAGTTCGTAAAGGACTGGGCATCGCAATCGTTTCCACATCCAAGGGCATCATGACCGACAAGAAGGCAAGAGCGCTCAATGTCGGCGGCGAAGTGCTCGCATACGTATGGTAAGGAGGACTATCTATGTCAAGAATTGGTAAAATGCCGATCGCTGTTCCTGCCGGCGTGGATGTGAAGGTTGAAAACAATCTGGTCACTGTCAAGGGACCGAAGGGAACACTGTCCCATCAGTTTTCCAGAGAGCTTGGCATTGCACTTGAGGATGGTTCGGTCGTTGTCACCCGTCCGTCCGATGACAAGAAGCACCGCTCCCTGCATGGTCTGACAAGAACCCTCATCCACAACATGGTGGAGGGCGTTGTCAACGGCTACAGCAAGACACTCGAAATTGATGGTGTCGGCTATCGTGCGCAGAAGCAGGGGAAGAATCTGGTCATGAACCTCGGTTTCTCCCATCAGGTCATCGTTCCTGAAACGGACGACATCCAGATCGATGTTCCGCAGCCCAACCAGATCGTCATCAAGGGTATTGATAAGCAGAAGGTAGGTCAGTTTGCCGCAGAGGTGCGTGAGAAGAGACTGCCTGAGCCTTACAAGGGCAAGGGTATCCATTATCTCGGCGAGCGCATTATCCGCAAGGAAGGCAAGGCTGGTAAGGGTAAGAAGTAAGGAAGGGAGTAAGCGGCTATGATTAAAAAGTTCGACAGCAACAAGGCTCGTCTTAAGAGACATGCCCGTGTGCGCAGAAAGATCTCCGGGACTCCCGAAGTTCCGAGACTTAATGTGTTCCGCAGCAACAAGCACATCTATGCACAGATCATTGACGATGTGCAGGGCGTGACACTCGCAAGTGCCTCAAGCAAGGTGAAAGGCTTTGAAGGCAACGGCGGCAACGTCGAGGGCGCAAAAAAGGTCGGCGAGATGATCGCACAGGCTGCCAAGGAAAAGGGCATCACAGATGTTGTCTTTGACAGAGGCGGCTACCTGTATCACGGAAGAGTGCAGGCTCTTGCAGAGGCTGCCCGTGAGAACGGTCTGAATTTCTAAGGAACAGGAGGGAACACGATTGGCTAATACAGATGCAAGAGAGAGCGAGTACCTCGAAAGAGTCGTACACATCAACAGAGTTTCCAAGACCGTCAAGGGCGGACGTATCATGAAATTCTCCGCTCTGGTCGTTGTCGGCGACGGCAACGGTATGGTGGGCTTCGGTATGGGTAAGTCCGGTGAAGTGCCGGATGCTATCCGCAAGGGTATCGAGGATGCAAAGAAAAATCTGGTCAGAGTGCCGCTGAAGGGCACGACCATTCCGCACGAGATCGTAGGCAAGTTTGGCGCAGGCGAAGTCCTCATGCGTCCGGCTGCTCCCGGTACCGGAGTGATCGCAGGTGGTCCGGTGCGTGCCGTGATCGAAGTGGCAGGCATCAAGGACATCAGAACCAAGTCCCTGCGTTCCAATAATCCCTGCAATGTGGTACGTGCTACCATCGCAGGTCTGACCGGCTGCACGACCGCAGAAGAGGTCGCAGCAAAGCGTGGCAAGTCCGTGAAGGAAATCCTCGGTTAAGGAGGCGTACCATGAAAAAAATCACACTCGTTAAAAGCCTCATCGGCTGCAAAAAGGATCAGATTGCTACTGCTCATGCACTGGGACTGCGGAAGATCGGCAATGTAACCGTTCAGCCCGACAACCCCTGCACCGCAGGCAAGATCCATAAGATCATCCACCTCATCAAGGTTGAAGAAGCGTAAGGAGGTGCAACCATGCAGATTCATGAACTCGTACCGGCTCCGGATTCCAATAAGGATCGTAAGCGTGTAGGCAGAGGTCACGGTTCCGGTAACGGCAAGACCGCTGGCAAGGGACACAAGGGTCAGAAGGCTCGTTCCGGCGGCGGTGTCAGAATCGGTTTTGAAGGCGGTCAGATGCCGCTGGCAAGAAGAATCCCGAAGAGAGGATTCAATAATATTTTCGCAGCAGAGTATGCAACTGTGAATGTCGGTGATCTCGAAAGATTCACAGAGGGTACAGTCGTTGATACAGAGCTGCTGTGCGCAAGCGGACTTGTCAAGAAAGTCTGCGACGGCGTTAAAATTCTGGGCGACGGCGAGCTGAACACTAAGCTGACTGTCAAGGCAGCAAAGTTCTCTAAGTCCGCACAGGAAAAGATCGAAAAGGCAGGCGGGAAGGCTGAGGTGATCTGAAATGTTTCAGACACTGAAAAATGCATGGAGCGTGCCGGATATCCGTAAGAAGTTCATCTATACTCTCATCATGATCATTATCTTCCGTATCGGAAGTGCTGTGACAGTTCCGTTTCTTGACCTTGCTACCATCCAGACATGGATGGATGCCAACGCCACCAACGGCAACTTCTTAGAGTACCTGAACATTCTTACCGGCGATAACCTCTCCAAGGCAACCATCTTCTCCCTTTCCATTACCCCGTATATCAATGCGTCCATCATTGTCCAGCTTCTGACCTATGCGCTGCCGCCATTGGAACGCTTGCAGGAAGAAGGAGAAGAGGGACGTAAGGTCATCAACAAGATCATGGCGTATGTGGCTCTGGGTCTGTCGATCTTCATGTCCGTCGCCTACTACCTTACCATGCGCAACAGCATGAGGGCTGTGACCTATACCACAGGTTTCTATGGCTGGTTTGCAGCAATTGTCATCGTGGCATGCTTTACCGCAGGTGCATCCTTTGTGGTATGGATGGGTAACCGTATCAGCGAAAAGGGCATCGGCAACGGCGTTTCTATGATCCTGTTCGCCGGTATCCTCGCCCGTTTCCCCACCGATGTGGGTAACCTTATCTCACTGATATTCAGTGAGGAGGACGGCAAGATCTCTCCAAAGTACTTCTGGACATCACTTGCTGTACTGGTAATGTTCGTGCTGATGATCGGTTTCATTGTATTCATGAACGAGGCAGAGCGCAGAGTTCCGATCCAGTATGCAAAGCGTGTGGTCGGCAGAAAGCAGTTCGGCGGTCAGAATACCCACATCCCGATCAAGGTCATCATGAGCGGTGTTATGCCTATCATCTTTGCGATGGCATTCATGTCGCTGCCGTCTACCATCAGTATGTTCCTTCAGCCGGCAGAATCGCTGGAGGCTGCAAAAGAAAGCGGCGGCTGGGCAGTATTCTATTTTCACTTTATCAACTTTTTCCGTACAACAAGCCCATGGTATGCGATCCTCTATTTCGTACTCATCATTGCGTTCAACTATTTCTATGTCTCTATGCAGTATAACCCCATTGAGATCGCAAACAGTTTAAGACAGAACAACGGTGCGATCCCGGGTATCCGTCCCGGTAAGCCCACATCTGATTATTTACAGAGGGTTTTGTCCAAAATTACTCTGGTAGGTGCTATTTTCTTAGGTATTATCGCCATCTTCCCGATCATGCTGTCGTGGTTCGATCCGAATCTGCAGTCGCTGTCCATGGGTGGTACGTCCATCCTGATCGTGGTAAGCGTGGCACTGGAAACAGCAAGAACGCTGGAATCCCAATTGATGATGCGTCATCATAAGGGCTTCTTAGGATAAGGAGGGCAAGTATATGAATCTGATTTTACTCGGCGCACCCGGTGCAGGCAAGGGTACGCAGGCGGAGGTCATCTCCGAAGCACTCAGCATCCCACAGATCTCCACCGGCAATATGCTGCGTGAAGCTGTCAAGAACGGGACGGAGTACGGTCTGAAGGCAAAGGCTGCTATGGAAAGCGGTGCGCTCGTTTCAGATGACATCGTTATCGGTATCCTGAAGGACAGGATCGCCGCAGATGATTGCAAGAATGGCTTCATCCTTGATGGTTTCCCAAGAACAGTTCCGCAGGCAGAGGCACTCGATGCCATGGGCGTGCAGATCGACAAGGTACTGGAGATCTATGTACCTGATGAGACTATCAAAACCCGTGTATCAGGCAGACGAGTATGTGAAGGCTGCGGTGCATCCTATCATATCCAGTACAAGCCTTCCAAGACTGAGGGTGTGTGCGATAAATGCGGCGGCAAGACTGTTATCCGCAAGGACGACATGCCCGAAACTGTGCTGGAGCGTCTGGCAGTTTACCACAAGCAGACTGCTCCCCTCAAAGACTATTATGAAAAGCAGGGTAAGCTCGACACTGTTGTCGGACAGGAAGAGGTTGCCGATACGGTTAAGCTGACACTCAAGGCAGTGGGGGCAGCTTCCGAATGAGTATCACGATTAAATCAAGGACAGATCTCAACAGAATGCGTGAGGCTGGGAGGGTCGCTGCACGGGCATTACAGCTTGCCGGGCAGTCCCTCGAGCCGGGCATGACAACATTGGATGTTGACAAAATCGTGCATGACTATATCGTGGGACAGGGGGCATATCCGTCTTTCCTGAATTATGCAGGGTTTCCGGGGAGTGCCTGTGTCTCTGTCAATGATGTCGTTATCCATGGCATCCCGAGTGCACACTATAAACTGAAAAGCGGCGATATTGTAAGCATTGATGTCGGTGCAAAGCTTAACGGTTTTCACGGCGACACCTGTGCGACCTTTCCGGTCGGCAAGATCTCGAAGGAGGCACAGGCACTTCTGGATGTGACGAAAGCATCGCTCTATGAGGGCATTGCAAAAGCTGTCGCAGGCGCAAGGTTATCAGAAGTCAGCGCAGCAGTGGAGCAGTACTGTCGCTCACGGGGCTACGGTATCGTGAGAGAATACTGCGGACACGGCATCGGCAGAGAACTGCATGAGTCGCCGGAAGTCCCGAACTATGTTGACCCTCGCTCCGGAGATCAGCGTGTGAAGTTGATGGCAGGTATGTGTATCTGTATCGAACCGATGATCAATGTCAGGGGAGATGGGGTGCGCCGTGCCAAGGATGGCTGGACAGTCCGCACCAAGAGCGGTTCGCTGTCTGCTCACTTTGAACATGCCATCGCTGTGACACCTGATGGTCCGGTCATCCTGACCGATCCGGAATGATGGAACTGCAAAAGGGTATGGTGGTACGCAGCACCGCCGGCAAAGAGAAGAATGGATTTTATCTGGTGACAGCCATAGAGGACGGCTGCGTCCTGATCGCTGATGGCAAACGCCGTACACTGAAAAGCCCGAAGCGCAAGAACATCAGGCATATCCGCCTGACGAATACCGTCTGGGAGACAGAGCATCTCACCGACAGGGCGCTGCGCCGTATGCTGCGTGAGTATGCACAGACAGGGAGGTAATGGATTTGTCCAAGGAAGATTTGATCGAAGTAGAGGGCGTTGTGCTTGAAGCACTGCCAAATGCGAATTTTCGTGTGGAGCTGCCGAATAAGCACGTCATCCTCGCACATGTATCCGGGAAACTCCGGATGAACTACATCCGCATTGTTCCCGGTGATAAGGTGAAGCTTGAAATGTCACCCTATGATCTGACAAGGGGACGCATTACTTGGCGTGCCAAGTAAGCCCGAACAAGGAGGTAATCTCAATGAAAGTAAGACCTTCGGTAAAACCGATTTGCGAAAAGTGCAAGGTCATCAAGCGCAAGGGTAAGGTCATGGTGATCTGTGAAAATCCCAAGCACAAGCAGCGTCAGGGTTAATCCCGATAATTTGGAGGTGAATTCATCAAATGGCAAGAATTTCAGGTGTCGACCTTCCCAGAGAAAAGAGAGTGGAGATCGGTCTGACCTATATCTATGGCATCGGGCGTCCGACTGCTACGAAAATTCTGGCTGCTACCGGTATCAATCCCGACACCAGAGTCAAGGATCTGACCGAGCAGGACGTAGCTAAGCTGCGTGACTACATCGACCAGAACCTGACTGTAGAGGGCGATCTGCGCCGTGAGGTAGCATTGAACATCAAGCGGCTCGTGGAGATCGGCTGCTACAGAGGCGTTCGCCATAGAAAGGGTCTGCCGGTCAGAGGACAGCGTACTAAGACCAACGCAAGAACACGCAAGGGTCCGGCTAAGACCATCGCAAACAAGAAGAAGTAAGGAGGGCGAATTCTTTTGGCTCAGAAGGGTAAAAAGGTAACGACTGTGCGCCGCCGCAGAGAGCGCAAGAACATCGAAAGCGGTGCCGTGCACATTCAGTCCACATTCAATAATACCATCGTGACCATTACCGATACACAGGGCAATGCCATTTCATGGGCAAGCGCAGGCGGTCTTGGATTCCGTGGTTCGAGAAAGTCCACACCGTTCGCAGCACAGACCGCTGCCGAAACAGCAGCCAAGGCTGCTATGGAGCATGGTCTGAAAACCGTTGAGGTGTATGTCAAGGGTCCGGGCAGTGGTCGTGAAGCTGCCATCCGTGCATTGCAGACTGTAGGTCTTGAGGTGCGGATGATCAAGGATGTCACCCCGATTCCGCACAATGGTTGCCGTCCGCCTAAGAGACGCCGTGTCTGATTTGGAGGTACATGTATTATGGCAGTAAATAAAGATCCGATCCTGAAAAGATGCAGATATCTGGGCATCAGCCCTATGGTTATGGGTATCAGCAAGCAGTCCAACCGTAACCCCAATGCCAACAGCCGCAAGAAGCTGTCTGAATATGGAACACAGCTCAAGGAAAAACAGAAGCTGAAGTTTATCTATGGGATGATGGAAAAGCCGTTCCGCCACTATTTTGCACTGGCAGAAAAGATGGAGGGCAAGGCTGGTGACAACCTCATCACCCTGCTTGAATCCAGACTGGACAATGTGGCGTATCGCATGGGTATGGCACTGACCAGACGTGAGGCAAGAGAGCTTGTCACACACGGTCACTTCACGGTAAACGGAAAGAGAGTGGATATTCCTTCCTATCGTGTGTCAGTCGGTGATGTGGTAGCTGTCTGCGAGAAGAGCAGAACCAGCACTAAGTTCAAGTCTTTGGTAGAACAGACCAATGGCAGAACGACCCCTCTCTGGCTGGATGTGAATAAAGAAAACTTCTCTGCTGCTGTGACCAGATTACCGAATCCATCGGATATTGACTACGAGACAGAAACACACCTGATCGTCGAGCTGTACTCCAAGTAATGCGTAATTGCTTACGGAGATTTTGAGAATCAGAAATCCACAATAAGAGTAATTACGAAATAGGAGGGTTTATATGCTTGAAAAAATTGAGAAGCCGGAAATAACTCCAGAAGATCTCAGACCCGACGGAAAGTATGGTAAATTCGTTCTTTCTCCGCTCGAGCGTGGCTATGGCACGACCCTTGGCAACAGTCTCAGACGTGTCCTGCTCTCCTCGATTCCGGGTGTGGCTGTCAATTTTGTAAAGATCGGCGGCGTGCATCATGAGCTTTCCACCATACCGGGCGTGAAGGAAGATGTGACAGAAATCATCCTGAGTCTGAAGGGGCTGACCGCAAAACTGTACGGTGAAGGTCCCAAGAACTTGCTGATTGACGCAGAAGGCGAGTGTGTTGTCACCGCTGGCGACATCGTAGCAGATTCCGAGGTCACCATCCTCAATCCCGGTATGCATATCGCAACACTGGGCAAGGATGCGAAGCTTCATATGGAAATTACCATCGACAGAGGCAGAGGCTATGTGTCTGCTGAGCGTAACAAGCAGCAGATGCCGGATATGCCGATTGATGTAATTGCCGTAGACAGCATTTATACTCCTGTTTTAAAGGTGAACTATACTGTAGAGAACACACGTCTCGGACAGGTCACCGACTATGACAAGCTGACGATGGAAGTATGGACAGATGGTACCATCTCCGCAAAGGAAGCTCTGTCACAGGCAGCCAATCTCCTCAACGAGCACCTGAAGCTGTTCGTCGATCTTTCTGACGAAGCAAGCATTCCCGAGGTTCTGGTAGAGAAAGACGATAAGGGCAAGGAAAAGATCCTTGAGATGACCATTGAGGAACTTGACTTGTCGGTACGTTCGTTCAATTGCCTGAAGCGTGCCGGCATCAACACTGTTGATGATTTGATCAACAAGTCCGAGGAAGAAATGATGAAGGTGCGTAACCTCGGCAAGAAGTCGTTCGATGAGGTCAAGGAAAAGCTCCAGTCACTGGGCTTTGACCTGTCCTCTGAGGAAGATTGAGGATGCACCGACCTGAATATGCCGATGCACGTAAATCAGTGCTGTTGGTTTTTGAAAAGGAGTGAATGAGAATGCCGGGTACCAGAAAACTGGGCAGGACCTCTGCTCACAGAACTGCTATGCTGAGAGCAATGGTAACCTATCTGCTGGAGAACGGTCAGATCGAGACGACCGTGACCAGAGCAAAGGAAGTCCGCAGCGTGGCTGAGAAAATGATTTCTCTGGGTAAGAATGACGATCTGCACAGCAAACGTCAGGTATTTGCCTATATCACAAAGGAGGGTGTCGCAAAGAAACTCTTTGACGAGATCTCCCCGAAGTACGCTGACCGCAAGGGCGGCTACACACAGATCATTAAGATCGGTCCCCGCCGTGGTGATGCTGCCGAAATGGCGATCATCAAGCTGGTAGATTAAAATGAATTACCCATCATCCGAGTCAATCGGATGATGGGTAAATTTTTGCTGCACAGGCAACAATTGACTGCGCTACTCCCTTTCAGAATGCTTGACATTGCACGGGTGGTATGGTAAAATAGAATGGAGGGGTGAATGAGATGAATAATTTATTTGAACGCTTTGATGCTATCCTGAAGTGCAGAGGTGATGTCATACAATACGCTGATACATTATCTGAACCGCTGCACGATGCAGAAAACAATGCAGCAAAAAAAGTTATCACCACGTTAGGGTATGATCTGGGAATCGTTTGTCCAAGCCTTGTTCGCCATATCGTGATTGGCAACCATAAGAAAGGGAGAATCATAAAAACAATTCCTGAAGGTAAATCTTATCAAATAATTTCATATGATGCAGAAAATCAGCCCATTGCCTTTCGCAATGCCGATCAATTCGGCATTAAGGATGCTTATTTTTTCTTCAATTACCAAGGCTACATGTGGGCTGTTGAGATGAATCAAAATGGCTGTACACCATATACCACCTTATATCGAATGGAATATGATAAACAGGGGCGAATCCTTTCATTTTATAGCATTGACAGCACCTCACTTATTGGAGAGGAATATCACTATCAGGATGGAAAGCCGATCGAATGTTTTTTCTATTACTATGTTCCCAACAGAGTCAATACTTCAAAAGATGTCCCAGCAGGGTATGAAGAATCACCCATGACATTATATCACTATCTCATTCACAAGGATACGATCGATGGCTATATAAAATCTGGTGAAACGTTTCGCTTTGAAAAAACCTATCGGCGTACCAAATCTATACGCAAGGTATCTCCTGAAAAACAATTTACAGAGCAGCTTGATACGCTTTTGGAAAATGCTGATTTGTCTGCTGCAAATGGAATTTATTTTGAACTGCATGAAGGTAATGCACTGGAATATGAAGTCTATGTCGATCTGACATCTTCGTTTGATGAAAATGATGAAAATTGGGCTTGTTATACGGATAAAAGTCTGGGTTTGATCACCATGACAAAACAGCGGGATATGGAATGGGATGAAATTCAAGATGCCACTGTTGCAATGGTACAGACATATTTGAAACAGGGAAAGCATAGGAATCGGCTGCTTACTTGTGCAGGGATCGGCGTAGGGTTTCCGGACGGGGATATTGTCATCTGCAAGAGCTGATACTATTTATGATTTACAACTCGGTTCGGAAGTGCTAAAATGAAAGTAAAAAGGCAGCTATTGACTGACTTTGTCAGTAAATTGATAGAGAATCCTACAGGGAGGTCATATTTATGAAATGCAAACATATCCTTGCCGCAATACTTGTGGCAGTAATGGCGATAACAGACATTCCTTCTGTTCCGGTCACTGCGGAATCCCATCCGACGGGTGATCTCGAAGAACTGAAAATGACCCGTATCGACCTTCCGGAAAATGTTACCTTTACCATGACGCAAAGCTCTCGCAGCAGCACTGAAACGATCAATACGCTTGCTGACCGTGCCTGCTCGTATTATGGCTATCATGATACCGTGAACCGTGCGAACAGTGAAGGCAGACAGGCACTCTATCATGATCTGATGCAGACCTCAATAGAATTCTGGAACAGTGATGCTGATATTGAAAGCATAAGCAGTTATTTTGGTGATTATTATATTCTGAAAGAATTTCATCTTGCTGACTACGGAATTACCGATGAGGATGCCGCTGAGGTCTATTTCATGTTCCGCAATGACAACCCACTGTTCTATTTTATCTCCAATGAGTTTTCCTATGGCTACAACACACTGATGGGAGAAAAAGATTATTATTTCTATTTCAGAATCTATCCGGAGTTTGCTGAGGGCAGTGTCAGGAACGAATATAATACGCAGATAGAGGAATTTATTGCTGATTATGCGGACTGTACTGGCAGTGGTTATCTCTATACGGATGCAAAGGCAATTTATGATAAGCTTGCCCTGTCAATGAATTATGCTTATGATGCAAACGGTGTTCCTTCAATGACAACAGCAGCCCATACCATCATCGGAGGTATTGCAGAAGGGTATGGTGTCTGTGAATCCTATGCACGAATCTATGAAATGCTATGCAATTATTATGGCATTGAAAATATCTTTGTCAGCGGTACTTCCAGAAATGAAGGACATACATGGAATGTGATCCGGCTTGACGATGGGAAGTATTATTATGCAGACTGTACATGGGATGATCATGGTGCGTTTGTGAGCGACATGTATTTTGCCAAGGGCGCACAGACTTACCAAAATGACCATATCCCTGATTCTCCGGAGGGTACACGCAGCCGGTATTTATATGCGCTCCCGGAAATCAGTGAGGATGATTTTGATCCGTCTGTATTGGAATTGCTTTCGCCTACAGATACTACTGAACCGACAGAAAATGAAACTGATGCTTTGACTGTGACTGTTTATGGGGATGTAGACGACAACGGCACGGTGCAGATGGTGGACATGATCGCACTGAACAAATACCTGATGATCGGAGAGCCTATTTCGGAGCAGGGGCTTGTCAATGCGGATGTCAATTGTAATGGTATGCTTGAACAAGACGATGGTCTGAATATTCTTCGGGCTGTCATTGGTCTTATCACACTGCCGGTCACAAGTACATAAATTGATAAGGCTCAGCCGATTGGCTGAGCCTTATTGCGTATACTCTGACATCTTACCCCGATCGCATGGCAGGAAATTACCCAACATGACAGGAAATTCTGGTTCAACCGTTTTGTCTGCTCAATTCTGCTAAGCTCACGGAATTGCCGGAACCTTGTGCCGCAATATATTCCAACAGTATCGCTGCATCAGAGGTGTCGATTCTGTTGTTGCAGTTGATATCCGAAAATGCTGTATAATCCGACGAGATCACACCATCACCCCCAGCACCGAGTGAAGAAACATGACTCAGAATCAAAGATGCATCATCTGTTGAGATGTCTTCTGTGTTGATATCACCAACATATTTCCATACAGAAGTAAGGTGTCCCCATGCTCTGTATTCTTCGGCACTCCATAAATCCACATAGTAGTCAAATCCTGGTCTAATGGTAATATAATCCGGAAATGCTTCTTTCAGTTCTTCTGCTTTGCTCAGAGATAACTTCATATAATCGTAATCACTCATACAGCCATATTCTAAACGAGATGTGACCACTTCGAGTGCTGACGGAAGTTTGGTTCTATCAAAATCTTCCGGATCACCTACGTACCACCAATCCTTGTGGTCTGCCAGCCATTTCTTATAATTTTCATTATCCTCACTGGTCAAAGCTTCCCATTTCTCATTTGACTCAGTTAATAGCGCACTCAGCTCTTCATTAACCACAGGATACCCACCATTTATATAAATATCTGGTGCACCACGATCCGGGTTTGCATACCCTTTTTGGTGAGTAGATACGCTAAAGACATCAAGAATGAAATCATGATCCTTCATCAGCTTTCTGCCGTAGTAGATAGTGGGCGTCCCTATTTGGTGATTCAGTGTGACCATATAATATTTTGCATCATCACCGTATTGACTAAGCACAGCACGATTATCTAATGTTCCTAATTCCGTCTCAGTAAGCTCTTTGCATTTTTCTGCTTTGTACACGTTGTAATAAACCATAGGATTGGTAATATCCTCCAGTTCTGTTCCATCTGTAACGACTAACAAATCTGTCATGTAAGTGTCCTTCTGGATAATAGCCAGCCCATTTCCGCCATCGGTCAGCTCATATCCCTTTCCAAAAAGCTCGTTTTGTGTAGGATATGTCTCTTCTGCGCTTGCTGTGATACCGACAGTGCCGGATATGCATGCAATTGCAAGTACTGTACTGATCATTTTTTTCATAATCATCACTCCTTGATAAAAAGCGCAAGCTTTTTTATGCGAATCCTTGCTAATTTCCTGCCATCCGATCAAAGAAAGTATCACAGACAGCGTGAAACTCAAAACAAGGGCACCTCTAAAAACCCACCCGTTTGCACATTTTCATGTTCAAGACTAAGTGCATATATATATATATATATATTATAAGTATAACACGAGTCTCATCATTTGTCAATTCTTTACTCAAAAAGTCAGCATTTTGAACATTATTTCATTTAATTTTTGTTGAATTTCACCAATCGGTTTTTAGAGGTCGCCGTATGTCAAAAGGAATCAGAAGATTGACTTGGAATTAAAACTCTGCTTTTCCCAGCTGACCTACCAATCCGGTATAGGAACCACCTGCACCTGAATGAGCAATATAGTTTAATATTTCGTCTCCATCCTTCTGATTGATTACCCTGATATCTATACCTGTTTCTTCCAGAATTTTTTCCCAACCGTCCTCATTCCAACAGTTTACATTAACAGGGTGAAAGGCAAGAGGGAAGTAGGTGTGAAATTCTTTTCCACCATCGTCCTTATAGTGTTCTACCTGAGTTTGGTAATGTAAAGCACCATGGGCACTATTAGCGGAATAAATTGTAGCAGCATCATCTGCACCGATATAGCCGTCTCCATTAGCATCACCGACCAATGAGTAGACCACATAGCTTGGTGAAACTTCGGGTTTTTTTAGTTCGGAAACCTTGAATTCTTCACTGCCGTTTCCAGTGAGATAGAGTGTCACCAGTTCCCCATCAGAATTGACTTTATCTGCCGATGCATATGCAACACACGCATTTGTTTCAGTTGCCGCAACAGCTACATGAAAGTCCTGCATGAGTGACCCCTTTTCAAAAAGAGGCTCGCCGTTTTCATCAGTCATGACTTCATACCCCTCACCAATTGTGAGCGTAAAAGTCCCATCACTGAATCCGGTATTGCCAGAAAGTGATACCGTCAGGGCAGTTGTACCAGCAGGCACGACATCACCATTTTCTGCCACCACATCATTTGCAAGTGTCTCCAAATGGGTAGAGTAAACATTTACCTTAGCCGCAGATGCCGGAAGAGCTGCCGCACCTGTGACCATTACCAGAGAGAAAACCACCGCTAAAACCTTTTGTAATTTCATAACCATTTCTCCTTTAATTATAATTTTTACCCTATTGTGTCAGATTCCGCCGAGGGCAGACGACTTTTTGCTGTCAGACTTTTATGCTGTTGGAAGTACGGATCTCACTTTGCGAAGACCCAAACAACCCCTTTTCTTTGGCGTAAAACGTACAGGTCACACGATAGTAGTAACCTTTGGCAACAGAAAGTTTCAGATTCTGAATATTACATTCTGATACATTGGATGCCAGAATGTCGTCCAGTTTGTAATCATAAGTCACCCACGTGCTGTTATTTTGGCTTTGTTCGATTTTGAAGTCCTTAAAGCCGATCGTCTTCATTTCCGAATATCCTCTTGTAGTACCATTCAGACAAAGCTGTCCGTTACTGGCTTGAATTGTGAGATCAAATTTGCTCAGCAATCCAGCGGCTTGGATCTCAGCATCCGGATTTGCAGCGATACAGGATGGAACAGATTCAGCACTTGCCGGCAATACTGCCATGTTAGCTAAGAGCATTGAGGATACCAGAAACGCTGTAACAAACCTCTTCATTGGAATTACCTCCTTTCATTAAAATTCTATTTCAGAGATGCGACAACTTTATCGCACTCATCATAGTCAACATTAAGTGTGGAAATATCACATTGTATATCTCCATTCTTCCAGACAATTGTATACTGTTCGTCTTCTTTTGAAAGAATTGCAGGATTGCCATTGATTTCAATTTCAGATAAATTAAATTCATCACACGGATAATTAAACTCAACTTCTTCATCAAAAATCAAATCATAACCGAATATGATAACTTCATTATCACCCCTGTTAAACCAGAATGTAGCCATATTCGCATAGTTTTCATTAGGTACATAAGACGCTTTCGTAAGGTAAAACCCTTCCGGCAAATAGGTAGGTGCTTCCACATCCATACCGTGTTTTGCACACTCCGTCCGAATCCCGTAGGGATCCTCCTCTGTTGTCGGCAGAATGACCGCCTCTTTCTCCGGGAAAACCACAGAGAAACTGCCATCGCTAAGATGGACGATCACAGAAAATACGTCCATATCCCACGCCATAACGGTAAATGTGTTGGCAATCAGCATCGTCACGACGACACACGCAACAGCCAACATGACCTTGACTTTCACGCTGATGCGAGGTTTTGAGGTATGCAGCCGTTTCTGTAAGTCGGCAATACCATCCTCTGCCGCCTGTTCGATTTCCTCTTCCTTTCCGGTAAGATGGGTGTAGATGTCGATCAATTCCTCGATTTTATCATAATCCCTGCTATTTGCCGGCTTATCCAGCTCTTTTGCCAGCATTGCGTCAATCTCCTTGAGGGCATCCTGCGTAAACTTATCCGAAAGCAGATGTTGGTAATTGGTTTTCATAAGACTACTCCTCCCGATACTAAATTCATAGCATTCCCCATTCGGATATACGTTTTCTGAAAGAAATTATGGATACATTTTGCCCTCTATAATAGAACTGACAAAAAACCCCGTTTTCTTAACATGCATCAGAAAACTTTGGGGAAATGCACAAATAAATTGGTTATGATTTGTTATTTTTGTCCAATTCGGACAATAATTTTTTCCGGATACGACAGATACGTACATAGAGCGATTTCAGTGTTATGCCCTTTTCAGCAGCAAGTTTCTCCTTATCCCTGCCGCTGTAGTAATCGTCCACAAGCATCCGTTCCTCCCCGGTCAGGCAATCTAACAGACTTTCGTCCTCATCCCACGTGGTGTCGGCAATTTCCGGAATGGCATCTATATCTGTCGTTTCCGGATTGTGACGAAGATATTCCTTGATGACCCAGTCTGCCGTCCGGTACAGCCACGGACGAATATCTGAGCGCATATTCAGAGTATTGATTTTCTGATGCAGCCGCAGAAATACTTCCTGTGTGCAGTCCTCTGCTCCATGCATATCACCGTGCAGATGCTTGTGGCAATATTTCAAAATTTCTTTGTAGTACTCATTTATGATGTTGTCTATTACTGACTTGTGCATAAGACTCCCTCCAAACTGTCTGTCATTTTTCCTATTTATTATACAACATAATTGTTAATTCGTCAATAGAAAATTGGAAACGGTAAATATGTTACCGTTTTTATCGCTAAATATGAAGCTTTTTTCATTGAGCAGAAAACTCCATCGATAAAAAACAGGCAGAGCTGTAAAAGGAAAGCTCTGCCTGTTTTTTTATTGCCTGCTGGAAAGATTTTTCACAGCATCCGTTTTTACGGTTAAAGTGTGTCGAGTTTTACTGCATCTTATAGGCATCGATCATCTTCTTGACCATCTGCCCACCGATAGAGCCAGCCTCTCTTGCAGTCAGGTCGCCATTGTAACCCTGCTTCAGAGTTACACCGACCTCACTGGCGGACTCCATCTTGAAACGCTCCATAGCTTCTTTGCCCTTCTGCGTAAATTCACCCTTCATAACTCATTCTCCTCTACATGCACGTTCAATCGTGCGTTTGATCTCATTTTCAAGTGCGGCTTTTGTGCCGCAACAGTAGTATGAGCTTTCGGTGTGAATTTATCAAAGGGAAAATCTGAAAACCATTCTGACAAATTTCATTTATTCTTCTGTTTTTTCATCGTCCGCTTCGGGTATCTTAACGATCTCCACTTGCTCGATGCGCTTCCCATACATGCGCAGGACCTTGACATGCAGTCCGTCATTCTCGAAAGTATCGCCTTCACTTGGAATTTTTTCCAGAATTTCCATGACCCATCCGCTGACTGTCATTGCTTCAAAGGCGCAATCCATATCCAGAATTTCAAAAACCTTTTCCACATTTGCCTTACCGGATACGACCCATGTGTTGTCATTTACCTTAGAAATCTCCCTCACAATTTCATCATGTTCGTCCCAGATCTCGCCAACCAGTTCCTCCAGAATATCCTCCAGTGTCACAAGCCCTACGGTACATCCGAATTCATCCATCACCACAGCAATATGCAGTTGCTGCTCCTGTAATTCCTTCCGGAGATCTGCTATCTTTTTACTTTTCGGAACAAAAATAACGGGCTTGATGATCTCAGAAATATCTGCCTTTTTCATAAATGCAGTATTATAGAAGTCTTTCAGATAGATGATGCCGATAATATTGTCGATCGTATCTTCATAAACCGGCAGCCGGGAATAACCGGATTCGGAAAATATCTTTGCCGTTTCTTCTTTTGTCATGTCTGAACGAATCGCCTGAATGTCGATACGGGGTGTAAAGATGTCCCTGACCTCCAGCTCATTGAATTCAATGGCTGAACGAATCAGCTCCCCTTCGTCCGCATCAATGTTACCACCCTGTTCCGCTTCATCCACAATGGTCAGAAGCTCCTGTTCCGTAATGCCGGAGTCTCCGGAGGACTTGAAAACATGGCTCAGCATTTTCTGCCAGAGTCCGAAGATCCAAGTAAACGGGGTCAGCAGTATCATAATGCCGTTCAGGAACGGTGCGGCAAACATGGAAAAGCGTTCCGCATTTTCCTTTGCAATGGTTTTCGGAGAAATTTCGCCAAAAATCAGCAGTACAACCGTCACCACTGCCGTAGAGACCGTTGCTCCCAGATTCTCGTCTTTCAACAATGCCACAAATAATAAGGTTGCCAATGATGTACATGCAATATTGACAATATTATTCCCGATCAGGATCGCAGACAGCATCCTGTCATACTGATCCAATAATTTCAGGACGAGAGCAGCCTTTTTGCTGCCTTCACTTTCTCTATTTTTCAACCGGATACGGCTGACGGAATTAAATGCCGTTTCTGCTGCCGAAAAAAACATGGAAAGCAAAATACAAATGAGAATCAAAATCAATGAAAACATATCACTCATCTCACGGATCTCCTCTTCTCATCATGCAAATCATAAATCATCTTTTTCGTTGAAGATCCATGCAGGAAACACAAAAAGGGTATAGCAAAATTCCTGCTATGCCCTGCCGATAGATATGTATTCGTACTATGATACGGGACACCCGCATCATCTGTGCTGCTGTGTGTCATATGCTCCTCCTTTTCAATATAAGCTCATTATAGCACAGGTGTGCTGCTTTGTCAAGGGCCAGCCCATGTTTTTTTCATAATGCACAATACAACTGTTGACAAAACACAATAAATCCGTTATAATGAATATAGGAATCATTATGCCGGAGAGTGAGGATACAGTTATGGAGCGGAAAAATGATGAAAAATGGGTTGCAGTATGGGGAAATGCCATCTCCATCCGGGAGCGTCGCCCGGAAAATTATGGAAAGCATCTGACACTCCGGTATCCGATGACAATGATGCTCGATGGAAAGGCAATCAGGGTTACATTTGATAATTTTTGTGGAAATGAACCTGTCACCATTCATCATGCATCTGTTGCACGCTCTGTCCGTGGTGCAGAGGTTTCCGACAGCGTTCCCCTGACTTTTGACGGCAGCCGTTCCGTAACGCTCCCTGCCGGAGCAAGGCTGCAAAGTGATCCCCTGCCATTTCCGGTCAGGCGTGGAGAAAAAATCGCTGTCAGCATGTATTTTGAAGGCTTCACAGAAATGCGGTCTGCTGTGATCATTACCGGACCGCTGTCTGAAGGGTATTTTGCAGTCGGTGATTATGCGGATGAGGACATTCTGCCTCTGGAATATTCCAAAAAAATCAACTGCTTTTATTTTCTAAGTGACATCGACATACTGACATCTCCGGACAATCATTGCATTGTCTGCTATGGCGATTCCATTACCGCACAGGCGTGGCCGGATCATCTGATACAAAAAACGCTGAATGAAGGTGACGGAAACGTTTCCATCATCCGTAAAGCGGCAAGTGGTACACGTATCCTGCGGCAATATGACAATGTGACCTATGAATCTTATGGATTAAAGGGTTCGATTCGCTTTCCGCATGAATTTCCTGTCACAGGTGCAGATCATGTCATCATTCAGCATGGCATCAATGATATTATCCATCCTGTCGGCACGGATGTCAATCCCTTCCGTCCGTGGAGTGATCTTCCCACTGCGGAAGAAATGATCGCAGGTCTGCGTCAGTATATCGCATGGGCAAGAGAGATGGGCATGAAGATATGGCTCGGTACGCTTCTTCCAATCGAGGGTTGGCGTACCTATGCAGACTTCCGGGAAGAGCTTCGTACAGCGATCAATGCGTGGATGCGGACAACAAATGAGGCAGATGGCTGCATTGACTTTGACAAGGCAGTCTGTGATTCGTCACATCCGGCAAGATTTGCACCGGGGTATGATAGCGGTGACCATCTGCATCCCAGTGATGCTGCCTACCGGCGCATGGCTGAGGAAGCTTACCATGTTATTTTTCAAAAGGAACACTGTCCGCATGAAAATGGAGCATGACACAGTCAGACTGTTGGTGCAGCGGACGTTTTGCTGAATTTTGGGGGCATGAAAAGCATCTGCCATTATGACAGATGCTTTTTCGTCATCTTTTCATATAATGTCATTGATTTCATCAGGATTATGTGGTATAATAAATTTTGTATATATTGCTTCAGCCCGTTGCAGCAATATATAAGAGAAGAAAATATGGAGGGATCTACTATGATAAAGGATATAATTTCTCACAACAAAACAGTGTTTCCGAATAGCAGAGAAATGAGCATTCTGAAAGAGAACTTTCCGTCCTGCTTCAAGTCTGACGGGAGTTTCGATATTGAGCGTTTCAGGGCGTTTTTGAGTGACAAGGTTGCTGTAACGCATGAAGGTCATGAGTTGAAATTCTTAGGAAAGAATTATGCCCGTCTGTTGGCAGCCGAAGAAACTACTACAGTGATTTCGCCTGATATAGAGCATAATAGCCGTCCCGAGAATGCAAACAGTGAAAATATCTATATCAGTGCCGATAATCTTGACGCACTCAAGCACCTTCTCAAATCTTATGCAGGGCGTGTTAATTGCATTTATATTGATCCTCCCTACAACACTGGAACTGACGGCTTTGTTTATAAAGACAACTTCTTTTTTACTGCTGAAGAACTGTCTGTAAGGCTGACCATAGACCTTGAACAGGCAGAACGCATCCTTGATCTTACCAAAAGAGGAAGCGCTTCTCATTCTGCATGGCTGATGTTTATGTATCCTCGCCTAATGTTAGCAAGAGACTTGCTTCATAAA
The DNA here is from genome assembly GCA_947630845.1 of uncultured Clostridia bacterium. Lineage (GTDB taxonomy): Bacteria > Bacillota > Clostridia > Oscillospirales > Ruminococcaceae > UBA3855. Next base: position 6,868 of record CANRJB010000004.1, on the reverse strand, counting down.
GATGGCGTTATCTTTATTTCTATTGATGATAATGAACAAGCTAATCTAAAAATACTATGTGATGAAGTGTTTGGCGAGAATAACTGTATCGCTAATATCATTATACAGTCAAATAAGAGAGGTCAAACATATAGACAACTATCGAAGACACATGAGTATTTACTCGTCTATGTTAGAAGTGATAGTGCAATACTTAATGAGTTATCAAAAGGTGAAGGAGCATTTGACAAAAAAGACAACATTAGTAAATTTGAGGAACGAGAGTTAAGAAACCGTAATCCTAAATTTGGGCGATTTAACAGACCTAATTTGTTCTATCCTATTTACGCAAATCCGAATCTTACTGACGAGTGTGGGTACTGTCCTGTTTCTTTAGAAAGAACTGATGAGTTTAGTGTTGAGATACTTCCTTATAACAGCGAAGGTGAGGAAAGCTGTTGGAGATGGGGAACAAAAAAATTCACTGCACATAATGATCCTACTTCTTCTATGGATAGTGATGTGGTTGCAAAACTTAAAACTACTGGCGAGTACGGCTGTTATGAAAAGTATAGAAAAGGTACATTCAAAGCCAAAACTATATGGTATGAGGATCACCTCGTTGGAGATATTGCTGACGAAGATGATGATATTTGGGAGGAAACGGGAGTAATTACAGAACAAGGCTCTAAGGAGCTTGGTAAATATGGAATGGGAGATGCTTTTGATTTTCCTAAGCCCACATATTTGATCAAAAAGGTTATGGCAATTGGCGGAGACTCCGAATCATTGTTCATGGATTTCTTTTCTGGTTCAGGAACATCAGCAGAAGCTGTAATGTCATTAAATGCATCTGATGGTGGTCATAGACGCATTATTGCGGTTCAAATACCAGAAGATTTAGATGCGAAATATGAAATAGCTACTAAGACGGATAAGCCAAAGATAAAGATGGTTATAGACTTTCTTGACTCAGTTAGCCGCCCACATAAATTGGATGAAGTTGGTCAGGAACGTCTTATTCGTGCTGCAAAGCAGATTAAAGATAATTATCCCGATACAACGGCAGACCTCGGCTTCAAGCACTATACTCTCTATGAACCGTCAACAGAAACTCTTGATAAACTGGAAAGTTTCTCGCCTGACCAGATGTTCTCCAATCTCCTTGACGAGTTCGGAGTGCCTACGGTACTGACTACATGGCTCGTCCGTGATGGCTATGGCTTTACCGCAAAATACGAAACACTTGATTTTGCAGGCTATGAAGCATATTTCTGCGGAAAACACCTCTATTTGATAAATGAGGGACTAAGCGATGAAGCAATCACAGCAATCTGTGAGAAACTTGAATCGGACGCAGACTTCAATCCTGAAAATATCGTTCTGTTCGGTTACAGCTTCACATGGGGAATGCGTGATACTTTGCAGATAAACGTGAAACGGCTCAAAGATACGGAGAAAAACCTGCGTGTCAATTTCGATGTGAGGTATTGATATGGAACTTATCTTACAAAAAGACCTTCCTCACCAGCAGGCTGCTATTGATGCGGTAAGCCGTGTGTTTGAGGGAGTACATATCTCTGCCCCAAAGCAGTATTTTGAAAATCCCCATATATCCCTTAATGACAGCAATGTTGAACATAATATCAGAGAGCTGCAAAAATCTCTCAGAGGTGAACACAGCTATGTACCGCCCGAAGATGATATACTCAGTCTTGATATAAAAATGGAAACGGGTACTGGGAAGACCTATGTTTACACTAAGGTGATATATGAACTGCATAAGCGCTATGGTATCAACAAATTCATCATCGCCGTTCCGTCACTTGCTATAAAAGCAGGTACAGCAGCATTTATGCAGGACGGCTACGCTCGCAGACATTTCTCTGACGGCTGTGGTTACGGCACGGATATTGAGCTTGGTGTCCTTGAAGCTGTCAAGAACAAGAAGAAAGGACGTTCATTCTTTCCGAATGTGGTGAGTGACTTTATCAGAGGTTCCTGCCAGAATACAGGAAAGATATATGTCCTGCTCGTAAATATGCAGCTTCTTACAGGCAGTAAAATGCTGAAAAGTGATGATTACGATTTCGGTGTAGAGGGCTATTATCGCCCTTTTGATGCGCTGAGAGCGACAAAGCCTTTTGTCATCATAGATGAGCCGCACCGCTTTTCGAGAACTCAAACGGCTTATAAAGCAATCACAGAGGAATTAAAGCCCCAGTGTATTATCCGTTTCGGAGCAACATTCCCCGAAATTACGGTCGGCAAGGGCAAATCCAAACAAGCTGTTAGTGATTACCGCAACTTAGTCTATGACCTGAATGCTTGTGATTCTTTCAATCTTGGACTGATAAAAGGCGTAGTAAAGGAGCATTTTGAGCCTTTATCTAAGCGTGATGAAAAGGTCAAGATCACGTCTATTGTTAAAAATGATTCTGTTAATTTCCAATATATCAGCAAGGGTGAACCTACCAAAACTTATACATTAAAACCCGATGATTCGCTATCTATCATCAGCAGTGCTTTTGAGGGTGTGACCATTGATGCTATCGGTAAATCATCGGTTCTTTTTTCCAATGGCATAGAGAAATCTAAGGGCGAGGAACTTGATGTAGATATTTATATGTCCTCTTATCAGGAGCAAATGTTGAAACTCGCATTATATCGTCACTTTGAGACGGAAAGAGAGAACTTTAACAGGAATTACAAGATAAAGACCTTAGCTCTGTTTTTCATTGACGATATATCCTCTTATCGTACAGACGATAGCGGTAAAGAACCTTATTTGCTTAAAACCTTTGAGCGCTTGCTGAAAGAACAAATTGAAAAGACGACCAGCGGTCTTAACGAACATGAATCGGAATATAGGGCTTACCTTGAAGCCAGCCTCGCTGACATTTCTTCCTGCCATGCAGGATATTTCGCACAAGATAACAGCGATTCAGATGAAGATATAGCCAAAGAAGTTGATATCATACTTCACGGTAAAAAACAGCTTATTTCATTCAAGAACGAGGACGGCAGCTTTAACACACTTCGTTTTCTGTTCTCCAAATGGACGCTGAAAGAAGGTTGGGATAATCCTAACGTATTTACAATAGCGAAACTGCGTTCAAGCGGAAGTGAGATCAGCAAACTTCAGGAAGTCGGCAGAGGTCTGCGACTGCCTGTTGATGAAAACGGAAACAGAATTGCTAACGAGGATTTTCAGCTTAATTATATTGTTGACTTCACAGAAGCGGATTTTGCTCAACAGCTTGTAGAGCAGATAAATGGCGAGATACCGCAGACATCGATACTGACAGACGAAACGCTCGCTGAGGTTGCAACTAAACTCGGCAAAGGCGCAGATGATTTGTTTATTGAGCTGCTTCAAAAAGGTTATATTGATAGGAAATATCAAATCAAATCAGATAATAAAGATGCTTTCTTTGCAGAGTATCCTGACTTCGCAACAGGTTTGCAAACAGGAAAGATTAAGGACAGAAACAAGGAAAAGCTGCAACCTGTTAAAATCAGAAAAGCTGTTTACAGTGAATTGCGTGAGTTGTGGGAAAAGATCAATCAACGCTATTTACTGTTCTATGATAAGGACTTAACTGATAAAATTGAAGATGCAATACTGAGCATTCTTAAAAGTGGTGATATTTTCACTGACGTTTCAATATCCAGCAGCAGACAATCGGTTGAAGCAAGGGATGGTTTATTGCAGACTGTAACAGAATCGGGCGTACAGTATATCATTGAAAAGCCTGTAAAATACAACGAATTTCTCAAACGAATATCAGCACAAACCAATATTCCTATAACGATGCTTCACTCAGCTCTGTGCAAATATAGTTCTGAATGTAATGGGCTTGACGGTAGATTCTTTAATGAAAATACGATTGCTTCATTCTGTTCGGCTTTTATCACATGGAAAAATGAGAATCATCAAAAAAGGTTTAAGTATGTGCAGAGTAAAGTACCGCTTGGAGCTACGGCACTTACCTATGCTGATGGTACACCGAGAGATGATATTGCACAAGGGCGAATCGGAACAAAACTTGTACCAGGTACAGTAAGCAAAAAGTATCTGTATGATGCGATTGCATACGATTCTCCACTTGAAAAGGAAAACATTGAAGCAGAGGTCGATGAAATCGTGGTATATGGTAAGATACCTCGCAGAAGCATCGCTATTCCTACAATTACTGGAGGTACATACAGTCCCGACTTTATGTATGTTGTAAAGCGAAAGGACGGCACTAAGGATTTGAATGTAGTGATCGAAACGAAAGATGTTGAGGGTAAGTCTGATCTTAGAGGAGCTGAGGCGGTTCGTATTGAATGTGCAGAAATCTTTTTTGAGATGTTATCCAAAGACGGCTATACAGTTCACTTCCGAAAGCAACTCAATAATAAGCAAATGGTGCAGATCATAAAGGAAATTGTAAGTAAAAGTGAATAGTTGATCAGCTTATAATCAACCTTTTCACAAACCCTATTGGAACAAATAACTGCAGGCTCTCGGAAACGTTATATAAGCGTTTCTGAGGGCTTTTTCTTTTCAGCGGTTAGTTTTCCGCTTTGTAAGGATAAATGCCAATGAGAGACATTTTCTCTTTCCAGACTATCTGTTTACTTTGGCAACATTGGTCAAAAACAACAAAATTGCAAAAAACGAGTGCAGCACAACGCACAAACTTTGTCGCTTTTCAAAATAAGGTGCGTAGTTTCCACCATTTTTTTCGTGTAATAAGTGAAAGCAGATGAAAAGGCTTTCGGAAGGGAAGGGAAATGTCAATGGACAACGGTGCAAGTAGCTACCGCCGTTTCCGAGACGACGGTGACCATAGTGCACTTGTCGAGATTATTAAGGACTATAAAGACGGTTTGATCTTATACCTGACAAGCATTGTCGGGAATATTCAGACAGCGGAAGAACTTGCAGAAGACACCTTTGTTCTGATAGGCACGAAAAAGCCAAAAGACAAAGGAAAAAGCTCGTTCAAGACATGGCTTTATACCATTGGCAGAAATGTTGCGATAGATTATCTTCGGAAACATTCAAAGCATATAGAGATTTCCATTGACGATAACAATGTAAATCTTATTAGCGATGAAGATGTTGTTGAATCGGAGTATGTCAAAAAGGAACAGAAAATCATAGTACATAAGGCTTTGCGAAAACTTTCTCCTGAGTATCAACAGGTACTATGGCTGATCTATTTTGAGGAACTAAGCAACAAGGAAGCTGCAAAGGTCATGAAGAAAAGTGTCCGCAGTATAGAGTCTCTTTTATATCGAGCACGAAAGTCACTGAAATTACAACTTGAAATGGAGGGCTTTGATTATGAAAAATTATGAAGATATGGCGAAAGATGTACTTCATCGTATTGATGCCTATGAATCTGACCAGAGAGCAAAAAGAGCTAAAATTAAAAAAATAGCCGCCTCGGTTACACCTGTATGTACAGCAACACTTGTCGGTGTTGGCTTGTGGAAAGGCGGAGTACTGACATCTCACAATGATCAGCTTATAAACAGACTTTCAGAATCTATGGCATCTGAAATTATTCTGCCTGAGAGCAACGATATATCGACAGATAATCACTCCGCAAGTGATAAGAATGACACTAACATAGGGGTTGAGCCTGCAATATCCTCCTCTACATCGGATCAGCAGGCAGAAAACGAAGATACCATTATCCACAATGCAACTGAGGAAAATACGAGTGAGAAAAACATAACAGATACTGCTTCTGTTGATGTAAATACTTCTGCATCTGATAACAGCAATATGTCTGCATCAGACAATACCATAAACAAAAATAATGAACCAAAAAGAGTAGAGCCTTCTGTGCAAACAGAAACTCCGGTTCAGCAGACTGCTCCACCTGTTCAACAAAGTGATCTTGAAGTACAGAGTGTCCCTAACAATTCGGGTGACTCATCCGATTTGGATAACTGGTGGTGTATTATGGTAAGCAGTATTGAATGGAATGGAATCACATTCAGTGATAATGATGCAGCAAATGTATCTGCATATACACAGGATAAATATATAGGTAAGGTTGGTGATTTCAATGGAGAGTACAGCACTGAATTTAATTATCGTATTTCTCCGGAAGACAGTGTATATACAGTCAAAGAATCAACAGATGTATTATTCGTGGTAAAGTCAGATCCAAATTCTCCCTATGGAGCTATTGTAGTGATGTGCAGTCCTGACTGGTCACCTGAAAAATACGAACCTGAACGTCTTGAACCAAATTATACAGATTCCAATGAATCTGATGATAATTCTGTGGTGTTTAACGGCTTTTGTCAATGATGTCCTATTTTACTCAGTATTATGACACTTAACATATTCAAATGGAATGCTAACCGCAAGTTCTCAGAAACGCTCTGTAAGCGTTTCTGAGGGCTTTTTCTTTTCAGCGGTTAAGTTTCCACTACGCAGGCTCGGACAGCTCTGTGTGGCATTTCCGTTCTCCAGATGACATAATTAAGCAGAGGTCGGCTCGGCAATGGCTCGGTCATAGTAACTATGCAATCACTGCAAATCTGTATAGTCATTTGGAGTATAACGCAAAGGTCATTTCTGCTGAAACGATTGCAAGAGTGCTTGACGGTGAAACCGAACAGAAAAGTAAAGCTCCTGCGGAGGCTGAAAAAAAGTCAGTATCAAAAACAACAGACAAGCCTGCACCAAAGAAGTCAGGCGGACGTAAAAAGAAAAGTGACATCCCTGTGGTAACAGGAGAAACGCAAATGTAAAGATTACATAATATAATATCGAAAAAAAAAAAATTGATGAGAAAAAGAGTAAGCGCCAACCAATCCCGTGGGTAAAAAAATAGAGCCGAGGTTAAACTCGGCTCAAAAGGTATGAGGTAATCTG
>CANRJB010000003.1 GCA_947630845.1 uncultured Clostridia bacterium | reverse complement strand
GGAAAAATTTTCTTCGGAACTATTTTAGCACATTTTTCTGCCGCTGACAACGTTATGGAATGATTGGCGCTTACCATCCTACACAATCCATATAACGCAAATCCCTGACAATCTGTTCAACATCAGATCGTCAGGGATTTCCTGCTGTGCAGGTTACAATTGGCTGTGGCAAACAGACATGTACTGCGTGTTTCTCATTTCAGGTAAACACGCTTCATGCGCTGGGGGGTGTTGGGCTTATCGTTGCGGTCAGTCGGAGTAGCTGCGATCTCATCCACCACATCCATTCCGGATACTACCTTGCCGAAAGCTGCATACTGTCCGTCCAGATAGGGTGCATCGGCATGCATGATGAAGAACTGCGACCCGGCAGAATCCGGCGCAGATGCCCTCGCCATAGACAGCACACCACGGGTATGCCTGAGGTCGTTCTTCACACCATTGGCAGAAAATTCCCCCTTGATGTGCCAGCCCGGACCGCCCATGCCCGTGCCGTCCGGACAACCACCCTGAATCATGAATCCCTCAATGACACGGTGAAAGATCAGTCCGTCATAGAATCCCTGCTTTACCAGTTTCTCAAAATTCTCGCAGGAGATCGGTGCAATTTCCGGATACAGCTCAATTTCGATCTGCTTTCCGTTTTCCATTTCAATTACTACCATAGATTACCTCCGTTTAGTATAATTCCACATGCTCAACATCTTCTCTGGTAATGGTCACAAGATCCTTATCGGTGACGGAAACCATTGTAGCAAGGCGGTTTGCCTGATATGTGAGCGTCTTTTCAAAATAATTGCGTGCATCACGTCCGTTTGCAAAGCCCGGCAGCTCTTCCTTTCTGTCCACACGGTCTGCAAAGAAATGTTTCACGGTTTCCTTTGCCTCATCCGTCAGCTCAAAGAAAGATTTCGAGCAGATGCCCATGAAGATGTCAAGCAGCTCCTCTGCGGTGTAGTCGTCAAATTTGATCTGCTTGTTGAACCGGGAGCGCAGTCCGGGGTTGGAATCTAAAAATTCCTCCATCAGATCAGTGTAACCTGCGACAATGACAACCAGATCATTACGGTTGTCCTCCATCGCTTTGAGCAGCGTGTTGACAGCCTCTGTGCCGAAGTCATTCGATCCGGTGTTTGCCGTGAGGGCATACGCCTCATCAATGAAGAGCAGCCCGCCGATGGCACTTTCCACAACCTTTTTGGTCTTTGTTGCCGTCTGTCCGACATAGCCGCTGACAAGTCCTGAACGATCGACCTCCACCAGATGCCCCTTGCTGAGAACGCCAAGCTTGCTGTAGATCTTGCCCAGAAGCCGTGCGACGGTCGTTTTGCCCGTTCCGGGATTGCCGGAAAAGACCATGTGCAGCGACACCGAAGCCTGCGGCAGTCCACGCTCCTCACGCATCTTATGGATACGCAGCAGGTTGATGAGACTGTTCAGATCCTCCTTGACCTTATCCAGACCCGTCAGACTGTTGAGGTCTGCAAGAAGTTCTTCGAGGGAAACATCCGGTTCTTCCGGCTCAGGTTCTTTTTCCTCCACGGGTTTAAGGGGATCGGTGAGGGCTTTTCTTTCGGGTTCTGCGGAAGGCTGTTCCTTCGGGACATTGGCAGGTGTTTCCATCCGTGTCTCCGGGTCATTGGCAACGGGGGGCGCAAAAGGATTGATGCGGTCATGGTTCATCTTTTTCCAAGTCCGCAGATAGGCAGCACGGTAATTCTTCAGCCGCAGCATGAGGGTTGCCATTGCCTTTGTCTGGCGTTCGTCGTACTGTCCGTCGTGGGTAATGAATTCCAGTCCAAGCTCATCTAAAAATTCAAGCAGCATGAGTGATGTACTGCCGTTCTTTGCCTGATCCTGAATATCGGCATTGATAAAAACGGTCAGCAGTCCCAACACTGTCTCAAAGATGGCATCTGCCGAGATGCGATGTTCCTCCACGAACCGGACGACATAATCCTTAGTCAGGGAGAAACCGAGACAGTTGTTAATGATGTCCACCTCTGAATCTCTGATATGGCGGTCGCTGTCGGCAATGTAGAGCATGAACTTCATGATGGCAAACTGCGCATAATCACGCAGGGACATTTTAGAATCCTTGATGCGGTACCCTTTTTTCTCATATTCAGCACTCAGGCTGTAAATATATTGCAGGGTATCATTCCGGGATTTTGACAATTTTGTTTCATCTCCAATCCTGTAATCTATTTTTATTATAGCAGATATCCACAAAAAAAGCAAGTTTTTTTTCGGCAGATGCAAGAAAAATTTATATTCCTGCCATGGCAGCACTCTGCGAGCATACTAAGGTGATAAAGCGATAAATTTCACACAATTTTCACGAAAGCGTCACCTGTTTTTTTTTTTGCATTATAATATCACATAGCGAATTTTGAAAGGAGTGATTGCCATGAAAATTGCAGAAGCAGCTAACAAATGGGGTGTCAAACCAGAGAAGGTCGTGGAGTATCTTTATGTAAAAGAAATAGAGGGCGTCACCTGCAATGGAGCGTATGTTCGGTTTTCAGATCTTGAAATTCCGGACATTCCCAAACCGGACAACAAATGTCGTGAGAATGAAAAAACACAGGATGGTATTTGCCGGAAGATTTTGAGAGGCTATGCCAATAACCGTTATGTCAATGCTGCCATTCTCGGTATTTCCCGTGAGACTTTTGAACACTATCTGGCGGCACTTGCAGAAAACGGATATCTGAACTTGCTTGACAAACCGGACGAGCCTTGTCTGATGCTCCGCTATTCTCTGACAAAAGCCGGAGAAGAGACAGTATCCGGACGGAAAATCAATCTGAATCTGAATCCGAGTTTCAATTTGATACATATGTCATAACGGAGGTACTGAAAATGGAAGAAAAGGAGTTGTGTAGGGCAAGGTTCAAGGGCGGTTTTTCTAATAAAACGATAATCATTTTCTTGATCGTTCATGCAATATTGCTCATTGTTGGTTTTTTCTTTGGGACAAAAATAAATGAAACCCGTATAGGTATAGATGATGAATGGCATCTTTATAGAATATGCTGGTATGGTATTAGGCTCTTTAGTTATACTGATTATGTACACCATCCGTCACGGAACACTACTAGAATATTTTTTTCACCTATATTCTTCATAGCACTTCTGCTGCCGCCATTGGTATTTTTTATCTGGAGAGCATTGGTTCGCAAGAACTGCTCTCAATCAAACCTCGTCCTGACAAACCAAAAAATCTACGGTGCGCATAAATGGTTTCTGAACGACGAACAGATCCTGATGCCAATGTCAAAAATTGATAACATCATTGTCCGCTATAATTTTATCGACCGGCTTTACGGCGGCGGCGGTCGTACTGTCCGCATTGCTTCCAATTCCGGCTTTGTCAATTTTCCCTGTGTGCAGAATGCCGAGGAGTTTACAAGACTTGCCATGGAGCAGCTCGAAATATACAGGAAAAGTCAGACTGCTGCGTCTGCACCCGTTCCCACCTCTCCGGAAACCTCAATCACCGACAAGCTTAAATCCCTGCAATCTCTCAAAGAACAGGGTATCCTCACCGAAGAGGAGTTTAATGCTAAAAAAGCAGAATTGCTCTCAAATCTGTGAGACATCTCCGCCCATGCCCACGCATGGGCGGTCTTTTGTTATGTATTTTCAGAAACAAGTAACGCCGGCGTTTCTACACCGGCGTTCTCAGCAGACGGAACAGAAATGTGTTCCATCCGGGGCTGCATCATGCATCATTTACAATGTCTGTCAGGGCTTCGTATGTCTGATAAAGCCCCAGTGTTTCGGACATCACATCACTGCTGATGTACAACCCCGTATACTTGCCGTCCGCAACAGCATAATAGTTGTCCGCATCTTTCTGGACAAGGGTCAGTGTGGTATCTGTGCCGTCATTCATGGTGAAGCGGAAGGTATAGACAGGTTCTGCATCCTCCGGAATCTTTGCATCCGCATCCATATCCGTGAAGGGAATCTGTGCAGCGGATTGGAACAGATTGGTAAAGGCAGTGACGGCATCCTCGCCCAACGGTGCAACGTCCTCGCCATTGAACAGATACTGCCCGGCTTCATGATCCATCTCCATAGTAAAGGAGATATCCTCGGATGTGACTTCAAGGGCAGAGGCATCATAGAAGGAGAGCGAAATGACGGTATCCATCAGCAGCTCTGTTGCCTTCGTCTCAAGAAAACCGGAGTTTGTGACTGTGGAGACTACATCGGTATTTTCATTCAGCATATTATACAGCCCGTTGCCCTGATCGGCAAATTGCAGAACAGTAGTCTCGTCCGCCGTCTGAATCGTCAACGTGACATCCGGCTGGTCAAGACCATATTGGGAGAGATCCGCATCCGGGTCTGCCGTCAGGAATCCGTCCACCTCGAAACGGGTGATGGTCGTCAGCATGGAATTGACGGTCGCAGAATTTACGTTGGCATCCGGCAGCGGTTCGGACATGTGCCACAGACCGTCTTGCATTTCAAGGCTCACGCTGTCATTTTTACGGTCAATGCGGTATCCTATGATGTCATTCTCCTGATAGGGGATGATGTCATGAATGCGAAGATACTGGCTTTCTCCCTCCAGTGCGCTTGCAGTTGTGGCATCAACACAAAAGACGGTATTTTCATCTTCCGGAAGCATGACATACCGATACTCACCGGTCGCAGAGGTGTTGCCGAGCAACAGCTTATATTCGATACCGCCTGCATAGCAGGTGATGCTTGATGGGTCATCCAGACCGTATTCTTCCAGACGAGAGGAATCGACCCCGATCTTCTCCTCAGCCAACAGGGAAGACATCGTGGAGCAGACCACATTGATGTAGTAATGGTTCAGTTCCAGATTAAAAGGGTAGTCTGTATCCGTCAGCGTCCATGTTCCGTCCTTATTTTCACATTTGAAATAGGCTTCCTTTGAGTCGAAGATTACTTCCGTAGCGAGGTCGGAATTGAAATTGAACAGTTGCAGGGATTGTTCCTCCTCGATCTGTGCCTGTTCTTCTTTCCGCTTATTGTTGTCCACCACAAGATACCCCACAATGGATACCACAACTAAAACAGCCATGATGATGATGAGACGGAGCATTTTCTTCGTACTCATGAGTACCTCCTCTTCAGCCATACACCAAGACCGATCAGCCCCACAGCAAAGGGAACGCAGATAAATACAATGGATGCAGTATTGGCAGCCTGTTCGGAATTAAGGAAGAAGGAATCATAAGTCTGTTCTTTATTCTCGATACCCATGTCCAGATCCAGTTTACTGTCATACATCCACGAGAATGTAGAGAGCATCAGGCTGACCGGCACGATCATGTAGTCCTCCTGCAAGTTGGCATCATCAATAAAATCCGCATTGCCCATGACCATGATCTTGGCATTATTCCGCATTGTACTGGTAGAATACATGGCAAGATCAAGTATCTGCCCTTCCTTTACATTTTTGGAATTTTTGCCGCCGTAGGCTTCTCCCACAGCAGTGGAGACATCCTGTCCCATATCATCCGTTGAGGTCATAGTCTGGAGCAGTGAACCGACTTTCAAGGAAGTCTCATCAGCAGAATAGGTCTGATAAAAGCTGCGTGTGTTGCTCATATAGGCAGAATAGCCCTGATTCAGATAATTTTCGATGATCTCATAGGTCAGGTCAACTTCATCCTCAGAAGCAACGACCGTACAGCGGAAGGTGTAGGGGTCATCGCTGACATGGATGCTGGAGTCAGTTTCCTTGACTCTGTCATAGTCCATTGCAATGCCAAAGCTGTTCATGATGGATTCGATGTTCTTGTACTGTGTCTCGGATGCATTCGGTGACATCCAGAAGCACACATTGCCGCCATTGTCAAGATATGCATTGAGCTTGCGCAGTTCATCTTTGGAGATATCGGTCTGCGGTGCAGCAAGAATGACGAATGCCGTCCCCTCCGGCACAGCTTCTTCCGCCGCAAGGTCAAGTTCCTGCAAATCATAGTTCCGGTTGGAAAGGTTCATTTTCAGCTTGGTGTAGTCGGTGTCGATCTGTCTTTCGCCATGTCCTGTCAGGAAGAACACCTTGGTATCCCTGCCGGATGCGACAGCCTCAATGGCACCGGTGATGATGTTCTCGCCGTTGAAGAAGGCGGAATCAGCGATCATGTTGCCGCTGTCATCGGTAGAATACTGGGTGCTGTACATACTGCTTGCCTCGATGTGCTTGCTTCTGCCGTCGCAGGAAATGACCATGTCTCCCTCAGAAAGCGTATATCCAAGATCCATGAGTTTCTTGGTCAGGGTGGGTTCATCATCCGGGTCAAAGGAAACGAAATTGATACAGTCGTAGGATGCATACTGTTCGAGGGTGTGATACAGTTCCATGGAATTCATATCCGTGGACAAAAGATCCATGTCGAGCAGGAAATAAAAATCAACCTGTTTGTCAAGTGATGAGAGGTAATCTTTGGTGGTATCTGTCAGGTTATAAATCTTAGTGGGGGTCATATCCCACTGAATGTCCAGACGGCTTGCGAGCAGGTTAAGCGGAATGGTGATCGCAAACGCCAGTACTGCAAGGATCAGGGCATAGAGGGTGAATTTCCGGTTTTTCAGATTCCGGAAGCTTTTTTCTTTCTGTTCCATAGCGTCCTCCTTAACCACGACTCCAGCGGCGTTTTTCGATAATGATGATGTTCCAGCAGAGGATCATAGCTCCGGTACTCAGGAAGAACACCAGATCTTCGAGCCGGAAGATCCCTTTCGAGAAGAAAATGAATCTGCGCTGCATGGAGAACCATGTGACGAGGGAATTGAGTTTCGGGTAAGAGTCAACCAGTGCGCTGCTGCCGAATCTGTCTAAGAAGAGCAGCCCCTCCATAATGATCTCACCAATGATGGCAGCAATGATGGCATTGCCGACCAGAGAGGACAGCAGCATGCCCACGGCAATGCAGACCATTCCCCAGAGGAAAAATCCCAGATAAGCACAGATCAGCGGTGCCCACATCACCTGACCGGTGCAGGCAGCGTAGATGGGGAAAAAGAGTGTCGTACACAACATCATGATGTAGACAGTGAGAATGGCAAGGAATTTTGCCGCTACGATCTTTGCCACAGACAGCGGACTCGTCAGCAGCAGAACCTCCGTACCGCCCCGCCGTTCGTCGGCAAAGGAACGCATTGTCAGGATCGGGATGAGGAAGATGAAGTAGAAGAAGTTGTTATAGAAGATGCTTGAAAAGGTAAATTTCAGGGTGTTGGAGGTCATGTCGGAGATCGCCGTCACGAAGCTGACAGAAAAAATGAACATGAACAGTGCCGACAGAACGTAGGCAAACGACGAGAAGAAGAAGGACTGTATCTCCTTTTTATATAGTGCAAACATGGTGACCTCCTATTCAGCCGGCTGTTCGGGCTGCTCCGGTGTTTCCTCAAGTATTTCTTCCAGACCGGAGCGTTTCTTTTTCTGACTGGTGAGTTTGAGAAAGACTTCTTCGAGATTCAGCTTGTCCATAGACATTTCCACGATGTTGAGCTTGTTTGCCACGAAAGATGTCATGATCTCGTTCCGGATCTCCTCATTTTCAAGCTCGATCCTGCATGTAAAGCGATTGTTTGCCGTCTCAGTGATGTCCACGATCTTCTTGATACCCCGGATATCCTTGAGCAGACGTTCGATGGTTTCCCTGCTGCCATCCACCGTCAGTTTCAGAAGCGTATCAGCGGTCATGCTGCGTTCAAGATTTTCGATGGTGTCGATCGCCATGATCTCGCCTTTATTGATGATGACCACACGCTCACAGACTGCACTTACTTCAGCTAAGATGTGAGAGCTGAAAATGATGGAGTGATCTTTTTTCAGGTCTAAGATAAGTTTACGGACTTCTGTGACCTGTGCCGGGTCAAGACCGACAGTAGGCTCGTCAAGGATGAGTATCTTCGGGTCGCCGAGCAGTGCCTGTGCAAAGCCGACACGCTGCTTATAGCCTTTGGAGAGATTCCGGATGAGGCGGCGGCGCATATCCGTGATGTGCAGGCGTTCCATAGATGTCTCCACCTGCTTTTTGATATCCTTCCGTTTCACGCCCTTCAGACCTGCAACAAAGCTCAGGTACTCCTCCACACGCATATCCGGATAGACGGGGGGGATTTCCGGGAGATAGCCGATACATTTTTTGGCATCAGCAGCCTGTTCCGTAATGTCGAACCCGTTGACGACAACAGTCCCTCTGGTAGAGGGGAGGTATCCGGCAATGATGTTCATGGTAGTGGATTTTCCGGCGCCGTTCGGTCCGAGAAAGCCAAGAATCTCATTGTCATGGATCTGGAAGTCGATGTCATTGACGGCAATGTGTTTGCCGTAGTATTTTGTGAGATGTTTGATCTCGACCATAAATAGAGTCACCCTTTTCAGTTTCAGAGTCATGCAGTCCTGCGGACATACACACACATTTTATTATGACATATAATCTTGTACGGAACATGAATAAAATGTGTACATTTTTTGAAAGAGGAGCAAAGGCACAAAAAAACATGGACTTCTCTGCCGGATACCTGACATTTTCAGAAATATCGGCATATTTCATTACAACAGTATAACATGAAAATGTATACGGATGATGTGAAAACGGTTACGGAATGGGAAAAACTATGTAAGAATGATGTCAAATCAAATGACAAATTGTGAAGGCAAAATGAAATCTCTTGTCAAAATCCACAAAAAGATAGCTGCGGTTATGGAAAAAACGCTGAAAAAAATGACGACGGTATCTGGATTTTCTGTAAAGCCTTGACAAAGAAAGAGAAACTGGTTATAATTAAATGTGAAAAACCTATGCGGGCATCATGCGCACTGCCAGTGTCTGCGTGAGGTGTTTCGATTGAGCGCAAAGGGGCAGAGCTTTCTCTCTGCCAAACACAAATCGGCAGCTTGTCTGCCAAAAAAATTAACGAGAGGGGAAATTACAATGCTTTTTAAAAAGAGCAAAGCTGTTATTGCTGCTGTGCTGTCCGCTGCGATGGCTTCCAGCACAATGATCGCAAGCATGAGTGCTTCTGCTGCCGGCACAAGATCCAAGGCTGAAGCATTCGGTGACTCTACTTATGCAGAGCGTTTCCTGTCCCTGTATGATGACGTTGTCACCAACGGAAAGGCAAACGGTTATCTCTCATCTGAAGGGATCCCTTACCATGCAGTGGAAGAAGTTATCGTCGAGGCTCCTGACTATGGTCATGTAACAACCTCCGAGGCTATGTCCTATCTGGTATGGACCGCTGCTATGAGAGACAACATCGCAGCAAATCATGCAGATCTGGTCAGCACCGGCAGTGTTACCAACACCAATGAGCTTGCAAAGGCATGGAGCACCATGGAGAACCTGATTCCGGAGGAACAGTCTGGTTTCTGGACCCGTGACAGTGTCAGCGCACAGTACTGCGGTGAGTACGACACTCCCGATCAGTGCCCGGGAGCATGGGCAGGTGAGGCTGACAAGACGGCTGAAAACCCGATCTACAAGCTCTTTACATCTGCATATTCCGGTGATAAGGGTCTGTACCTGATGAACTGGCTGGCTGACGTTGACAACTGGTATGGTTTCGGCGGTCAGGGTTCTACAGACTGCATCCTGATCAATACCTTCCAGCGTGGCGAAATGGAGTCCTGCTGGGAAACTGTTCCGCAGCCCTGCGTGGAAGAGCTGAAGTATGGTAATTCTACCAGAGGTATCAAGGGTATCTTCAACAGAGATGAAAATGTAGCTCCGCAGTATGCTTACACCAATGCACCTGACGCCGAAGACCGTGCAATTCAGGGCGTTTATGAGTCCACCCAGTGGGGCGTAGAAGATTCCAGTGTCAGCGCACTGGCTTCCAAGATGGGTGACGAGCTGCGTAACAACATGTATGACAAGTATTATCGCAAGATAGGCGATGCTCAGGGTGCTGCCAACAGCTGGAGCAGTGCAGCAGGCGATGCAAAGTCCAGTGCACATTACCTGATGAACTGGTACACCTCTTGGGGCGGCGCACTTGATGGCACATGGGCATGGCAGATCGGCTGCTCACACTGCCATGAATTCTATCAGAACCCGCTGGCAGCTTATGCTTTGGTAACAGATCTGGCTGATGGCATGAAGGCTTCCGGTGCAAAGGATGACTACATGACCTCTCTGGAGAGACAGCTTGAATTCTATCTCTGGCTCCAGTCCTCTGATGGTCCGATCGCCGGCGGTGCAACCAACTCCTATAAGGGTCGTTATGAGACATATCCGTCTGGTGTATCCACTTTCTACGGCATGATGTATGTTGAGCATCCTGTATACGCTGACCCGGGTTCCAACCACTGGATCGGTAACCAGGTATGGGCAGTACAGCGTCTTGCTGAATTGTACTACTGGGAGAAGCAGAACGGTGATGAAAGCCTCGTAAATCCGGGCGGCATGACAATGGATGCAGCTCTGGAGCAGATCCTTGACAAGTGGGTTGCTTGGTTCCTGAACAACACCGTACTGGTTGACGGCACAGATTACTACATTCCGTCCAACCTCAACTGGAGCGGTCAGCCTGATGAGTGGAAGGGTTCTTCCTCTGCTAACAGCGGTCTGACCTGTGAGATCACTGGCTATGGCAACACAGACCTCGGTTGCGTATCTTCTCTGGCAAATACCCTGATCTACTATGCAAGTGCTAAGGGCGTTACTGCTGATCAGATCGCAGGTTATTCCGATTCTGATGTTGGTGGTTCCTATGCAGGCGGCATTGACAATGCAGCTGTAAAGGCTGGTTCCAAGACCTACACTGCTGACAGTGAAGATCTGGGTGCAGTCAGCCTGTATCTGGCTAAGGAGCTTCTTGACCGTGAGTGGGAGCTGGGTCGTGACGATATCGGCTTGTCCAGAGTGGATCACAATGGTTCCTTCGCTCGTATGTTTGCACAGACGATCTATGTTCCTGATGGTTATCAGGGCGAAATGCCGAACGGCGATGTTATCAAGAACGGCATCAAGTTCCTTGACATCCGTTCTCAGTACCTCGACAGCAGCAAGTGCGTAGGCGCAAAGACCTCACAGGAAGCTATTGATCTTGTGAAGGAATTGCAGGCTGCTTATGAGAAGGACGTTGCAGCAGGTGCGAAATTTGATCCGGATCTGTCCGCATCCAGCACAGAGGGTACAGAACAGCTTGCAGGATTCAAGAATGTTGCAGCAGTTGATCTGACATACCACAGATTCTGGCATGCAGGCGACATCATGATGGCACTCGGCGCAATGGCAAATCTCTATCCTGACCTGACACCGGATTCTGAGGATGTTCCTCCGACAGAGCCTACTTCTGAGACTGAAGAGCCTTCTGAAACAGAAAAGCCGTCTGAGAACGTTGATCCTTCTGAGTCTCTGGGTGCAACTCTGTACGGTGATACAGACTGCAACGGTGAAGTACAGATGGTTGACATGATTCTGCTGAACAAGTACCTGATGATCGGTGAAGAAGTAACTCCGCAGGGTCTTGTGAATGCCGATGTCAACATCAACGGTGAAGTTGAGCAGGATGACGGTCTGAACATCCTGAGAGCATGCATTGATCTCATCACACTTCCTGTTAAGTAAACAAATCAAAACTCAGAGCTGCACTTTGGTGCGGCTCTGTTTTTTTGCCTTATACATAGCTGACGGCTGTGCAATTCTGCGGAGAAAGCCTGTAGGGTATGGAAGCAGCGAAAAAATGTGGAAATCTATGAAAAAAGGTTGCAATTTCTCTGATTTTATTGTATAATAAAATAGAAATCAGAGATTGGGAGGTGGAAAAATGCCTGAACTGCTGCGTGTGGAGGGAACGGTTGTGAACATTCTGTTCCGCAATGAGGAAAATGGTTATGTTGTCCTTGACCTGAAATCCAACGGAGATTCCGTCACCGTGACGGGTGAATTGGGTGATGTGGAAACGGGAGAGTACCTTTTGCTGACAGGTGCGTTTGTCACCCATCCACGCTACGGAGAGCAGTTTCAGGTGGAAAGCTGTGAACGCAGACTGCCGGATACAGCAGAAAATATCCGCCGCTATCTGTCCTCTGGTGTCATCAAAGGAATCGGCAAGGTGCTGGCGGACAAAATCGTGGATACGTTCGGCAGCAGAACTTTGGAGATCATAGAAAACGAGCCGATGCGTCTGATGGAAATACGGGGCATGACCAAGAACAAGTGTGAGCAGGTCGCAGACGAAGCAAGGAATATCTTCAGACTCCGGGGCGTTATTTCTTATTTTGAGGGCTATGGCATCAAGTCCCGGTATGCCATGCGTGCGTTCCGGGTATGGGGAGACAAGTGTCAGGATGTGATCGAGACGAATCCCTACCTGCTCTGCAATGAGGAGATCGGGCTGGATTTCAGGCATGCAGAAAGCTATGCACATGATCTGCGGATTGATCCGGAAGCTGTATGCAGGGTGGGCGCAGGCATCGTACATATTCTCCGCCATAACCTCGGACAGGGGCACACCTGCATCCCGTTGGATAAGCTGTGTCCGACAACATCATCCTTTCTCGGCATCAATGAGCCTGCCTTCTATGCCGGTTACAATGCCTTCCTTGCGGAAGGTGAGATCGTTGAATACCGCAAGCCGGGACGTGACCGGGAATTTGTCTATCTGAAAGAATATTATGAGGCAGAAAAATGCATCACGGAACGCATTGGCATGATGCGTGATTTTAGTGTCCGGGAAAGTACGGATTTCAGCGATATGATCGCAGATGCAGAAAAGGAGAGCGGCATCACCTATGCTGCCCTGCAAAAAGATGCGATCCGGATCGCATTGCAGCAGGGGCTGCTCATCCTGACAGGCGGTCCGGGTACTGGTAAGACCACCACGCTGAATGCCATCATTTCCTGCTTTGAGAAGCTGGGCAGACGTGTTATGATCGCAGCTCCCACCGGACGTGCAGCCAAACGTGTCTCTGACCTGACGGGCTATGATGCCAAGACGATTCACCGTCTCCTTGAAGTACAGTTTGACCCCTCCGGTCAGCAGAAATTTATCCATAAGGAAGATAATCCGCTTGCATGTGATGTTTTGATCGTGGATGAGATGTCCATGGTGGATGTACTGCTGTTTTCGCATCTGTTGAAAGCAATGCGGCTGGGGTGCAGGATGATTCTGGTCGGCGACAGCGACCAGCTCCCTTCAGTCGGGGCAGGCAATCTGCTCCGTCACCTGATTGCCAGCCGCTGCATGCCGACAATTGCCCTGAAGGAGATTTTCCGTCAGGCACAGCAGAGCTGCATCGTCACCAATGCCCATCTGATCGTAAAGGGTAAAATGCCGGATCTGACAGTGAAAAACAGTGATTTTTTCTTTTTCCACCGCACGGAATTTCCACAGGCAGCAGAGCTGCTGATTGATCTGGTATGCCGGAGACTGCCGGCTGCACCGCAGTATCGTTTCTCTCCGACCAAAGATATTCAGGTCATTTGTCCGTCAAGGCGAGGATTGCTTGGTGTCATTGAGCTGAACAAAGTATTGCAGTCACGGATCAATCCCCCACAGGCAGGCAAGGCACAGCTCAAATCTACCCTCTATGAATTTCGTGAGGGCGATAAAGTCATGCAGACCAAAAATAATTACGACATCACATGGACGAAGGACGGCGAGAGCGGACAGGGCATTTTTAATGGAGATATCGGACAGATCCAGACGATCAACCGCCGCAGTGGTGAAGCTCTGATCGACTTTGACGGACGTATGACGATCTATCCGCTCATGCTGATGGAGCAGCTTGAGCTTGCGTATGCGATCACAGTACACAAGAGTCAGGGCAGTGAATTTGAGGCTGTCATCATCCCTCTGCTCGGAAAGTTTGAAAAGCTCAGCTACCGGAAACTGCTCTATACCGCAGTGACCCGTGCAAGACGTCTGCTCATCCTCATCGGGACACCACAGAAAATCGAACAGATGGTCATGAATAAGCGGAGCACGAACCGTTATTCCTGCCTGAAAAGTATGTTGGAGAGCAGTATTCGTCCGGAGGATGAACATGAAGAGAACATGGATGAATTACCTCATTGAATTTCTGTTCCCGAACCGGTGTCCGGGATGTGATGCGATCCTGTATCCGGGTGAGCTGGTCTGTGAATCGTGTGGAGAGCGGATGATTTTGCCGCATGATGCGGTCTGTCATACCTGCGGCAAGGTGCTGTGCGTCTGTAAGAAACGCAGTTTTTCCTATGACCGGGCAGTGGTTGCCTGCCGTTACCGGGACGAGACAGTATCTGCCATCGTCAGCATGAAACGTTCCCGCAACACCAATTTTGCTCGCTTTTCGGCAAGAATACTGGCTGACCGCATCCGGTACAGTCTGAATTACGGCACATTTGACTGCGTTGTACCCGTACCGATGCATCCGTCAAAGCAGCGTCGGAGAGGTTACAATCAGGCAGAGCTGATCGCAGAGGAAATGGCATCGCTGCTGGAGATCCCCTGTCGGAATGATATCCTCTGCAAGGACAACAACAGACAGGAACAGCATAAACTGAACGCAGAGGAACGGATGCGCAATGTGTCAAGTTTCGGGATCCATGACATTCCTCTCGACGGGATGCGGATTCTGTTGTGCGATGATGTTCTGACCACAGGCAGCACCATGAACCGCTGTGCAGCACTGCTCAAACAGAATGGTGCAGAAGCAGTCGTCATTGCCGCTGCGGCAACGACTGTCCCCATGTTAAAACCACCCCTAACAAAGGAGGAAACACAATGAATACAGCAGATATCGGCATTGATCTTGGTACTGCCAATATCGTCATGACCTACGGAAAAAAGGGTGTCGTGCTGTCGGAGCCATCCGTGATTGCCTATAACACCAGCACACAGCGCATATTGGCTGTGGGCGAGGAAGCTTACAAGATGATCGGAAAAACGCCGTCTTACATAGATGTCGCTCATCCGATGTCGGATGGTGTCATTTCGGACGATTTGCTGACACAGTGCATGATACGGGAATTTCTCATCAAGGTCTGCGGTAGACAGCTCGTTAAGCCGAGAATCATCATTTGTGTGCCGGCTTTCATTACCGATCTGGAAAAGCGTGCTGTTGGTGATGCCGTCATGGCGGCAGGCTGCCGGAAGGCATATCTTATTGACGAGCCGATCGCAGCCATGCTTGGTGCAGGCATCAACATTGCCAGAGCGAAGGGGCATATGGTCGTGGATATTGGCGGCGGTACGACCGATGTGGCAATTGTGTCCATGAACGGTATTGTGACCTCACATTCCATCAAGAGTGCCGGCAATCAGATCGACAAGGCAATTCAGAAATACATGATGAACCACTACAAGCTCCTCATCGGCGACCAGACAGCAGAACAGGTCAAGAAAAAACTTACCAATCTCTATGACCCCCGGGATGATATCACCATGACGGTCAAGGGTCGCAGCATGATGCGTGGACTGCCGGATGCCGTTGAGCTCAATGAGATGGAGCTGTTTGATGCGATGGAGGATGAGATCTTTGCCATTATGGAGGCAGTCAAGAAGGTATTGGAGGAAACACCGCCGGAGTTGGTCGGAGACATCTATGAGAACGGTATCTTGCTGACGGGAGGCGGCTCCTTGCTGGGCGGACTGCGTGAGCTGATTCACCGGACGCTGAATGTCAACTGTGTGCTTGCAAAGGATGCCATCCATTGCGTGGCGAAGGGAACGGGACTTGCCTTCCAGAAAATCAACAATCTGCTGGATGGTTTTGAGGGTGTAACAGTCTATAAATATCACTGACCATGAAACGAAAGATTGCTCCATTGTTTGTCATATATCTCTGCATAGTGATCGGATTGAGCTGTTGGCAGTACAAAAATTACAGGGATTCTTTTGAGAATGTTTTGCCCTATCAGCATCCCATGATACAGACAGAAACGGTTTCCTCTGCTACTGTGGTGACGGAAACTACTCTGACCGGAACAACAGTGCCGATGACCACTTCTGCAACCACAGCAACCAGCACAGAAACCACTACCACTACCATAGTAACCACAGCAGCAGTTTCCTATCCGCTTGATCTGAACACAGCGACTTTTGAGCAGCTTTGCACGCTGCCGGGAATCGGAGAAGTGACAGCACAGGCGATCATAGACTACCGGGAAAAGATCGGCGGTTTTACGAACCGTCAGCAACTGCTTGAAGTCAATGGAATAGGGGAGGCAAAGCTGAATGCGATCATGTCGTATCTGTATCTGGAGAACGAACAGATGCTGACAGAACCACCTACAGAACCGCCTGCAACAGAGGCACCGCCAGAGGAAATGACGGTTCCTGCTCCGGAGACAGAGCCGCCGACCATACCCATGATCAATCTGAATAAGGCGACGAAAGAGGAGCTGATGCTTCTGCCGGGATGTACTGCGGAGCTTGCCGATGAGATCCTGTATCTGCGTGATGAGCTGATTCACATTTTCCACAATCCGTTGGAGCTGCTCCTGCTTGAGGATATTTCCGATGAGCTGTATCTGCAATGGGAGGAGTACCTTGCTGTTGATGACGACGGTAGCAAGCAGCTTTATGATTGACCTCCTTTTGCACTCTGCAAACCAGACACAGCAAATGTTACCCCTCATCCGATCTCAGTTGGATGAGGGGTATGGTGTGATCTTGTGTGGTGCATCACAGATCAAATGCATTTCCGATGATGCTACTAATGTCGGAATAGCCGATATGCTCTCTCTTATAGTCCATCAGTACAAGCTGCGGTTCCATGTTTCCGTTTTCCTGTGCATGGCTGATTGCATATGCGATCAGCTCGTCGATGTTGTCCGCATTGACAAATCCGAGAGAGAGGAAGTGTTCCAGATTTTCCACATCGTTCCGGATGATAAGATTCTTCAGGATATCTCTGGCATTACGTTTCACATATTCCGCAAAAAACGGATCTTCCGGCTCTGACAGGAACATCAGCACCGAAAGTGGAAATTTGTAAACCGGGTCATGGATCTCATAGAACATCCTGTGTCTGCGGATGATGTGCTTGTTTTCCCAGAAACTGATGATACGTTTTTCATCCTGCCCCAGATGTGTGTATTTATCATACAATGTAATGTCCACACGGTATCCCTTCCGGCAGAAAATCAGGATCAGACCGGGGATGAATTTCCAGCGCAGGCGTTCCACCGTTTCGTGGATGACCAGTACTTTCGGCTGATCGTCCATGAATGCCTGTTCATGGATGGATTTTACCTCCGGCGGCAATTCAAGCTTTTTGGCATGCCCCCGATAGGAGAGCAGCACACCATCGCCCATGATCACCAGCTCTCCCGGACATTTCTGAAAGAACGGAGTCATTCCGAAGCAATCAGTCCCGAATTCTTTGACTGTGGCAGGAATGGAGATATTTGTGAGCTTGCCGCAGGAACGGAAGGCATAGTCCTCGATCGACCGGATGCCGTCCGGCATATGGACTTCACAGAGATTCGGACAGCTCTCAAACATGGATTCCCTGATGGGGGTACAGGAAAGTTTTGCAGATCTCAGGACATCGCAGCGGGAAAAGACACCCATGCCCATAAGACAGACAGAATCCGGTATGCTGATGGTTTGCAGGGAAATGCAGTGCTGAAAGGCAGCGTCTCCGATCTCCATCAGGTGTGAAGGGAGCTGAATGCTTTCAAGACTATGGCACTCCAGAAAGGCATTTTTCCGGATATAGGCAACACTGTCCGGAATATGGACATCCCGGAGATGGCTGCATTCGCAGAACAGCTCTTCTGGCAGGGCTGATTCTCCCTTCGGCAGGACGGCACTGCGCAGTACCGTGCAGCCCTTGAATACTCCGATGCCAAGATGAGAAACCGAGTCGGGAATGATGACGTCCTTCAGCTCCCTGCAATCCTTGAAGGCATATGCATCAATACTTTGCAGACCGGAGGAAAGCGTCAGGGACACCATCCTGCTGCATCCGGCAAAGGTGCTGTCCCCGATGAACTGACATCCGGCAGGCAGTGTAAGCTCTTCAATGGGACAGTAGGAGAAAGCTTTTGATTCGATGCTGTAAAGCCCTTTGGTGAGGCGGAGTCTGGAGAGTCTGCTGCAACGCAGGAATGCTTTTTCCATGATGACATGAACATTTTGTGGAATCGTCACGGATTCCAGTGTGCTGTTCCGCTCAAATGCACCCGTACCGATGGCAGTGACCCTGTCCGGGATGACGACATGCTTCGCCTTGCCCTTATAGTGTACCAGAACACCTTCCTTGTCGATCACAAACCGCCGCAGCAATCTGTCCATGATATTCTGGAATCCCATACGCTCCCCCCTCTCTGTATCTATTATACACCGGATCAGACTTTCTGTCAATGTCAAAGGCTGCGGCAATGCCGCAGCCTAAGGTGCATATATTTCTCATGCCTATTCCTCGTCCGGCAGATTTTCACAGAGCGTGATGACAAGCACATCCTCGGATGACGGGCTTTTCACAAAATAATCCGTTGTTTCGACACGCCGGTAACATCCATCGTTGCCAAGCTGTCTTGTGATGAGTTTCACCTCTGTCTTGCCGGCATGGTATTCTGCCAACAGATGCTCTCTTGAAAAGGTCTGGGCAAATACCTGCTGATCGTCGGGGTACATGGAAGATGCACCGTGCTGGATGAGTTCATCAAACACACCTGTAGACGGACATCCGGTCGAAGAAAAATCCTCATACGCCATCATATAGAAACTGTTTCGGGTCAGATTGGAATAGATGACAAGCGGATATTTCTGAAAGATGACACGCCGCAGCAGATCGGCAGCACTTGCAGGTGTCTGTATCTCAAGAATGTCCACGGACTCATCTTCCACATGTTCGTCGCAGAGAGTGAGATAGTCTGCCTCCGGCATGGGCTTTGCAAAGAGGAAACCCTGTATTTTTCCGCAGTCACAGGTTCGGAGAAAGGCAAGCTGTTCCTTAGTCTCCACACCCTCCGCAATGGTCGTCATATGCAGACGATGTGCAAAATAGAAGATACTTTCCAGAACGATACGTTCCTTCTCATTCTCACAGTTATGGCTGAGCAGGGATTTGTCAATTTTCAGTACATCTGCCGGCATATCTTTTACAAACTGCAAAGAGGACAGTCCGCTCCCGAAGTCGTCGATCGCAATTGTAAACCCGGCACTGCGGACAGAGATAACCCAGTCCAAAATCTTTTCCGATTCATTGACCATGGCAGATTCCGTGATTTCCACTTCGATCAGGTGGTGGGGCAGATGATAGCTGTCCACAAGCGCAGTGAGCTTTTCTGTAAAATGCGCTTCCCCGATATGCCGTCTGGAGAAATTGACGGCAATGGGATGTTGTTTTCTGCCGTTCTGTCTGATGAGAGTCTCACAGACTTTTTTTGCCATGTACCAGTCGATCTCCATAATGAGATCGCTTTCTTCTGCCTGTGGAATGAATGCAAACGGCGGAACGACCGTTCCATCGCTCTGGATCCATCTGACAAGAGCTTCTGCACTTTTGACCTTACCGGTAATGGCATCGAACTGCGGCTGATAATAAGCCTGCAATTCCTCCTGTGCAATGGCTCTGCGGACATTTTCTGCACTGAATTCCATAGGATCACCTCCATAGTAGCTTCTCACCGTTATTATAACATATCTGTTCTGTCTTGTCAAGTATACAGAGATGATCCATTGCGGAGTGTTGACCATCAGTGTGTACTCCGGATCTGCTTTGAAAAAAACAGCACACCTCTTGCAATCCGGACGGGTATCGGTTATAATGTAAATGAACAGAAAGGAAGGGATACGATGAAACTTGTGATACAACGTGTGACAGAAGGAGCTGTCACAGCAGAAGGAAATGTGATCGGCAGGATCGGCAGGGGCTATGTCGTACTGCTGGGAGTCGGCAGGGAGGATACGGAGGAAACGGCATGCCGCCTTGCGGACAAGCTGCTGAAACTCCGCATCTTTCCGGATGCGGAGGGTAAGACCAATCTGTCACTGAAGGATGTGGACGGAGAGGTGCTTGTCATCTCCCAATTCACGCTCTATGCTGACTGTAAAAAGAACCGACCGAGCTTCTGCCATGCCGGAGCGCCGGAGATGGCAGAGAATCTGTATGAAGTGTTTCTGGAACGTCTGCGCCCACAGGTCAGACACCTTGCATCCGGAAAATTCGGTGCAGAGATGCAGGTGCAGCTCTGCAATGACGGTCCTTTTACCATCATACTTGAAGCATAGGAGGAGCATTCATGAAAACAGAACATCAGGAACCAAAGATCAGCCACCCGGAACAGTATGACTGCTTTATTGATGCCATCAAGCTCAGTCTGATCATGTGGAGGAGAAACGGAACATCCGATTTCAAAAAGATCGCAGACAAGCTCGGTATTTCCGAACGTACCGCACGCCGCCGCTATCATATGCCCGGCACACTCACCTTGCAGGAATTTTTTGCATGGTGTGAGCTGTACGGCAAGGATCCGTCAGAACAGCTCCTGCTTGCCTTAACAAAGGCAAAAAAAGCGCAGTCCGGCGAATAATATGTTCCGGAGCTTCCCATACTTCTGATAAAAAGCATGGGAGGACTGTTTATGTACAGAAGAATGACGCTCGTCGGTGCTGTACTGGTGCTGAGCTTTACGCTGTTGGTGGCAAATATAGCGGTAGAGATGCAGAATACCGACTATACCGATGCCTCTCTCCGTCAGAGCCAGACCGTCCTCACTGCCGGACAGGCAGAGGGCATGATCTATGACCGCCGCTTCACTCCGCTTGTCAACCAGAGGGACGTTTACTATGCCTCTGTGATCCCAAGCAGGGAGGCGATAGAAATATTACTGCCCATTGCAGAGGAGATGTCTCCGATCATGGAAGGTATCCGGACGGGAAAGCCGTTTATCTGCCGGGTGAGTACAGATCAGGTGGACTGTGACGACATCATCATGCTGACCGTACCGGAACGCCGGAACGGAAAGCTGCTTGCGCAGCATGTCATCGGTTACACACAGGAACATTCCGGCATAACGGGACTGGAGGCAGACTATGACCGTATTCTGCGTGGTACAAAGGATACTGCCACAGTCACCTATACCGTCGATGCACAAGGAAAGGTACTGCTTGGTGAGATACCGGTGGTGTCACCTGTGAGACATGCCAATCCGGGTGTCGTCACCACACTGGATACAGACATCCAGAAACTCTGTGAGGAACAGCCCATTGCAAAAGGGGCAGTCGTGGTGATGGATGTAGAGAGCGGCGACATTCTGGGGATGGCAAGCTATCCGTCCTATGACCCCGACAAGCTCGAAGAAGCAATGGCACAGGAGGACAGTCCGCTCATCAACCGCTGTCTGTGTGCCTATAGCGTCGGTTCGATTTTCAAACTTATGACCTGTGCGGCAGCCTATCAGGAGGGAACGACAGACTTCATCACCGAATGTACCGGCAAGACAGAGGTAAAGGGACAGGTATTCCGCTGCCATGACTGGAGGGGACATGGTGTACTGGACATGAAGCGTGCAATGACCTATTCCTGCAATGTGTATTTTGTCAATCTGAGTACACTGCTTGACCCGGCTGCAATGCGGGAGACGGCGCAGAGATTTGGCTTTGGTACACAGATCGTATTAACAAGCAGCCTTGTTTCCGCAAGCGGCACGCTGCCGACGATGGAGGATCTGCAGCTGCCGGCGGAGATGGCAAATTTCTGTTTCGGGCAGGGGTTGCTGACGGCATCCCCCTTGCAGGTAGCACAGATGACCTGCGGCATTGCCAATGACGGCGACATGCCCCTTGCACGTCTTATACGGGGGTATACGGAGGACGGCGAAACGGTCGGGAATGAAAAGGAGACAATGTATGCCCATGCCCTTCCCCGGAATGCAGCGTATTACCTACAGGACATGATGATCGCTGCCATCAATGAAAGTGATAATTCCAACGCTGTGCCGTCCAATGTCTATGCCGCCGCCAAGACTTCCACCGCCCAGACCGGACGATACAATGAGGAGGAGATCGAGCTGTGTCATGCATGGATCACAGGGTATTTTCCGATCGAAGATCCGAAGTATGCTGTCACTGTGCTGGTGGAGGACGGCGGTTACGGGAATGATGCCGCTGCCCCCATTTTCCGGACGATAGCTGAACAGATCACAGCGTCTGCTACCAATTCCCTGTCATACTGATATGCGCCAAAATGCCGTCCCGGAGATCCGGAACGGCATTTTCTGTTACAACGTCATATATTCTGCCACGATCACCGCCGCCGAAAGCACTACCTGCAATAAGGTGAACCGTACCACGACCTGTGTATCGCTCCAGCCCTTGTTTTTCCGGGCATGGTCATGGATGGGCGTGCGGATGTTTTGCATGAATGTACTGGACTTGGTGACACGCAGGACTGTGAGCTTGAGCAGTCCCATGCCGCCGTCTATGAGCAGCAGCAGTGCTGCCGGGATGAAAAGGAACGGAGAACCAGAGATCATGAAGCCCATGGCGATCAGCAGTCCCAGTGCCCGTGACCCGGCATCCCCCATGAGGATGCTGCTCGGCGAGCAGTTGAACCAGAGATAAGCCGTCAGCATCCCGACTGCCATCATCAGCATGACGAGCATGTCGTCATCCGTATCCGGCAGGATGAGAAAGAATGTAACGGCAGTGAGCATCGTCACAATAGACAGGCTTGCGCAGAGTCCGTCCACGCCGTCAGCGCAGTTGGTGACATTGATGCTTGCCCAGATCAGGATGATACCCAGAATGATGTAGAGTGCAGCCGGGATGTGGAATGTAAGTCCGAACAGCTCCACATCGCTCCCGTGAAACCAGTAGATCGTGAACGAAACTGCCACGGCAATGGCAAGGTCGATCAGTCCCTTTTTCAGCTCTCCCCATGCCTTTTCGGCGGCATCATCCAGATAGCCGCTCATCATTTCCAGAAAGAGTGCTGCCAGATAGATGATGTATTCCAGTTTCAGCGGAATGCAGAGAATTGCCGACACGATCAGTGCCAGTATCAGGATCAGTCCGGCTCCCCTTGCCTTACCCTTGGAGAGTGCGCCGTTGACAGCAAACTCCCTGCCATGATCTTTGGGAAGAAAGCGTGTGCCGACCAGAATGCCGAGCAGCGTCAGCAGAAATGCCACAGCCGCTGCCGGCAGCAGACTGTCTGTGCTGTTGAGTTGAAATAACTGTAAAAGCATACTTTACTCCTTTTATCAGAATGATACGCCTGCGCCCTGTTCGGCAATGGCTGTCAGGATGGAAGCGGCATCTGATGTGTCAATGATGCCGTCCTGATGATAGTCCGCACGCACGACCCATGCGGCATCCGGAACGCTTTCCGTATTGCCTGCGCCCTCGTTGGCGATCTGTACGAGAATATCAGCCGCATCAGCAGTTTCCAAAATGCCGTTGAGGTTGGTGTCGCCGATGTAGTCCTCTGTGCGGTAGATGATGTACAGGCTGTCCTGCATACCGCCCTCACTGACCCGGAACGAGATGGCAGGCAGCGAGGCATCCGGCTGTGTGATATGACCGGAAGTAAATTCCGCCTGTTCACAGGTGATCGTCCCGGTCGTGATGGGCAGGAAAGCAGGGGCATTGTCTGTGATGACAGTTGTATAGACATTGCCGCCGAGCGGTTCAAATGTCACATAGCTGTTATTCTGGGTTTCGAGCAGACTGGAGAGCTGTGCTGCCTGTATGCCATAGTGTTGGGTATAAACGGGGCAGACAGTATTTCCGGAGACAGCATAGGCAGAGAGTTCTGTTTCCTCCATGATGGTGATGGGATCAGAAAAGAGCTGTTCCTCACCGCCGTTGACGGAATAATAGATGGCATCCGCACCGGGACAGGAGAGAGTGATCTGCGTGCCGCTGGGAACAGCTTCCGCATAGTCGGAGAATACGACCTTACCGGG
The DNA here is from genome assembly GCA_947630845.1 of uncultured Clostridia bacterium. GTDB lineage: Bacteria > Bacillota > Clostridia > Oscillospirales > Ruminococcaceae > UBA3855. The sequence continues at coordinate 107,790 of CANRJB010000003.1, read as the reverse complement.
TGACTGCGTCAGTCCCCGGATGCAGGCATTTCCCATTCTGGCATAGATATCTGTCGTGGCTGTTTCATCTACGTCGACAATGATCTCATAGCTTTCCCTATAAACTTCTTCATCATAGAAATCGTTCCAGTTTTTACCGTCAGTACTGTAAAAACTTTCTCCCGCATGGAAATTCTGATCGATCATCTCCTCCTTCACCATAGATTCATCGACCTCTGTCGAACCGTCGGAATAGGTGGTAGTATAGCGGAGATAGGATTCACAGGGGATGTGCTGTCCGTAATCGCCGGAGAGATGCACCACAATGGAGAATGTCTCCCCCTCTTTCAGATAAACAGGTTGTTCCAGATCAACAGTATGGTAGCCATACGCTGACAGATGTCCGGATGCGGATGTGCGCAGCGTGCCGGAATTGGGGACATTTTTTCGTTTCAGACCCGTGTACACCTCTGCGGTATAGTCCTCCTCCGGCATAGCCGTGCAGAACATCACAGAAGTCAGCCATGTATCCTCTTCGGCAGTAAACACATTCGCCATGTAGTCGCTTTCATCCTCCTCTTCAACGGAGAAGGAAGTCCAGTAGCCATAATCATCGTACCGGTACTGTTTGTCATGCACCTGCACCGGTTCTGCTTCGAGATAGAAACATTCCACAATGGATGCATTTGCATAGGACATCCAGAAATACCCATGCTCCCCATAGTCCGGTCCCCAACTGTTCTTGATGAGCCATGCACCATCCCTGCCGGGGTCGCTCACAAAGGCATCTGCCGGATAATTGTCATCCCATCCGACAATGGTAACGGCATGATAGCTGCTGACACCGTCATCGTAGATATCGGAATAGAAGGTGGTTTTGTCGTCATTGTAGCATATGTCCCGGTTCTGGTAGCTGATGGAAACGGCATGTCCGTCATACACAGCCTGACGGATGCTGTCGATCTGCTCCTCAAATACCTCAGAAAAGCAGTTGTAATTCATCATCTTCACATCCGTGATATGACAAGTATCTCCCTCCATGACCTCTTCGAGCGAAGCATCCGGGTCGAGCAGCTCAAAATTACCGGACGGATAGGTTTCTTCATTGACAGGACCTGCCCATTTTGTAAGCAATGTAGAGAGAATGAAGGCATTGCCGCCTGTTTCAAAGACATCTTCTATGGTTTCCGCATCAGAGGAAAGACCGAATTGGTCGGAGTAGGTGTAGTATGCCAGATGCCATTCCGAGAGGTTGACGAGCGGGTCACGGGTGATGAGTGTGGATTCAAGTGATGCCAAAGACGAAAAGCTCCAGCACATCCCGTAATTTCCCTGATCCTGCACCTTTGTGACAAGTCCATGCTCACGCAGATCATAGGCAGACGGAAGAGATCCCCCCGTGTCTGCTGCAACATCGGGGACGGCAGTCAGAATGCCGTTCTTTGCGGCAGAGCGGAATTGACTGTTGTTTTCAAAATGTCCGAGCCGGATGGAAGATCCAGCCTTTGCCGGGAATGCCGGTATAAGAGCAAGACAGCATATCCCAGCCGTCAGCAGCGCAAATAGATTATATCGTTTCATCTGTCACCTCCGGTACTGTGAGAAAGGAGGCGGACGTCAGCACTGCTGCCCTTGCAAAAGCAAATTCTGTCTGCAATTGTGCTGCACGATCCTGTGCTGTCTGTTCATCCGGAAAGATGCCGAACACTGCTGCACCGCTTCCCGTCATGACGGCGCACTGCGCACCACATGCAAGCAGACGTGCTTTTGCCCTTGTGACATCTTCACATTCCACAGCCGCTTCAAACAGATTGCCGCAGCTTCTGCACAGAAGTGCAATGTCCTGCGTGTCGATCGCTTTCCGCACAGCAGCCGTATCCGGATGGGACGGACAGACAAGGGTGTCGATTTTCTGATAGGCAGCCGGCGTGGAGATGCTCTGTGTCCCCTTCACCACGACGACCGGCAGTTCCGGGAGAGGTCTGAGCGGCGTCAGCAATTCGCCCACACCCTCTGCATATGCCGTACCGCCCAGCAGAATGAACGGTACATCCGCTCCGAGCCGGACACCGATCTCCCGGAGCTGTTCGTTGGAAAAAGCGCAGCCGAGCAGCAGATTCAGTCCGTACAGTACTCCTGCTGCATCAGCACTGCCGCCTCCCATGCCTGCACCGGAAGGGATCTCCTTATGCAGGTCAATGACAATGCCGACATCCTGTCCGGATGCTTTTAGCAATGCGGCAGCTGCTTTGTATGCTAAATTGTGTGCATCACACGGCACACCCGGTGCATCACAGGTCAGAGTGATGCCTGTTCCCTCTCTGACGGACAGGGATATTGTATCATATACAGAAATGCTCTGGAATATGCTTTCAAGCGTATGATAGCCGTCAGGGCGTTTTCCGGTCACATCGAGGGAGAGGTTGAGCTTTGCAGCACAGCGCAGTGTCAGAGTATTATGTTTCATGTTTCCCTCCATGCCGTTCCAGAAAATGGCTGATGCGCTCCACTGCTTCCATCAGATGGCGGAGCGAATAGGCGTAGGACACACGCACAAATCCCTCACCGCTCTCCCCGAATGCATTGCCCGGTACAACGGCAACATGCTCCTCATCGAGCAGCCGTTCGCAGAATTCCTCGCTTGACATTCCTGTACACCGGATGGACGGGAACACGTAGAATGCCCCTTCCGGATTGAAACAGGTCATGCCGATGCGGTTGAATGCTTCGACCAGATAACGACGGCGCAGATTGTATTCTTTCGTCATGCGCTTCACATCGTCCTCACAGTGTTCCAATGCCTCGATGGCTGCATACTGGCTGACAGTCGGACTGCTCATGATGATGTACTGATGGATCTTAACAAGTTCTTTTGTGACCGGTTCGGGTGCGCAGACATACCCCAGACGCCAGCCCGTCATGGCATACGCCTTGGAAAAGCCGTTGACAAGGATGGTACGCTCCTGCATACCGTCGATCTCCGCAATAGAGCAGTGCTTTCTGCCATAGGTCAGCTCCGCATAAATTTCATCCGACAGCACCATGATATCCGTCCCACGCAGCACCTCTGCGATGCTTTCGAGATCTTCTCTCGTCATGATCGCACCTGTGGGATTGTTCGGGAAGGGCAGGACAAGGAGCTTGGTCTTATCCGTGATCTTTTCCCGGAGTTCGTCAGCAGTGAGCTTGAAACAATTCTCCGGCTTGGTCGGTATCGGCACGGGCACGCCGCATGCCATTTCCACAATGGGGGCATAGCAGACAAAAGACGGCTCTACCACCAGTACCTCATCGCCCGGATTCACCACACCACGGATGGCAATGTCAATTGCTTCCGAACCGCCGACCGTGATCACGATCTCATGCTCCGGGTCATACTTCGTATGAATGGAGCGTTCCAGATAGCGTGCAATGGCAGCACGCAGCTGTATGAGTCCGGCATTGGCAGTATAGATGATCTTCTTGCGTTCGAGCACATCTATGGCTTCCTTCCGGATGCTCCACGGTGTGGAGAAATCCGGTTCTCCCACGCCAAGACTGATGACATTGTCCATCGTGGCAGCAAGATCAAAGAAACGCCGGATGCCCGACGGCTTCATCTGCTGCACACGTCTGGACAGGATAGCTTCATAATTCACCAGATCATGCTCCTTTCATCCTGCTCTTCATCCTCAATGAAGATGCCCTTTTCCTTATAGCGTTTAAGGACGAAATGGGTCGCAGTGGACAGCACGCCCTCCATAGCAGAAAGCCGCTGTGACACGAACATTGCCACATCTTTCAGGCTGTTGCTCTTGACCGTCAGTGCGAGGTCATATGCTCCCGACATCAGCAGCACGCTTTCCACCTCATCATACATCATGATGGTTCTGGCAATGTCATCAAACCCAAAATCACGCTTCGGTGTGACACGCAGTTCAATAAGTGCCTCCACCTCCGAGCTTTCGGTCAGCTCCTCATTGATGATGGCAGTATAGCCACGGATCACGCCCTTCTTTTCGAGTGCAGCGATCTGTGCGGCGACATCCTGTTCGGTCGTACCGAGCATATCCGCAAGCTGTACATTGGTCAGCCGTGCATTCTCCTTGAGCAGATTCAGCAAATCATTCATCATAACTCCTCCTTATTGAGATCATACCGATTCTTTCCATCTATTGACAGATTCGCATCAGATCGTAATAAATTGCGGTTCATGCCGCAAATAACAGCATACCCTGTCAAATCCGCATGCTTTCGCAAGTGCAAGCCCCTGCGTGATACCGCTCCCGACATCCTCCGGTGCATGAGCATCCGAGCCGAGTGTCAGGATGCTGCCGCCAAGGTCTTTGTAAAGACATAGCAGTTCCCTGTCCGGGAAGGGCTTGCCGTAGGACTGCCGGTAGCCGGAAGTATTCAGCTCAATGCCCTTGCCTTTGCCGATGACTGTTTTGAAAATGGCAGCGATCCTATCCCGGTATCCCCCCATGTCCACGGGGATGCCTGCTGTGCCCTCTATGTACCGCAGCGGATAGGTAATATGACCTAACACATCATAGCAGTCATGCTCTGCAATTTTCAGCAGCTCCGCAAAATAGTCCCCAAGCAGCGCAGGTATATCTTCCTTCGCATAATCCAGAAAATAAAAATCCAGTCTGCCCGGCAGCTCATGCAGAGAAGCAATGGTAAGATCCAGCCTTTCATCCCGGTAGAGCCGTTCCGCTAAGGCAAAGTCAGCATCCGGTTCCCCCATTTCAATGCCGTTCATGAACACAAAACCGTCTGCGGTTTCCTTTGCAAGCAGATTCTGCTCCATGGAGCGTTCAAAGCGTGCAGCATAGTGATAAAAATCTTCTTCATTGCGGGGACGAGCCTTGTAGTAGTCCTGCGGATACCAGCGGCACAGCTCAATATGGTCTGTGACCGCAAGGGCATGCAGCCCCTTTTCCTTTGCGGCACGGCACATATCCGGCAGCTTCGCCTTACTGTCCGGTGACAGCTCCGTGTGGGTATGACAGTCGAGCATAGACATTCTCCTTTCGGGTATACATATCCATTATAACACATCAGCAGACAGATTTCCATACTTCTTTTCAAAAATTCACAATTTTTTTTGAAATGCATAGAATGACAGCAGATGGAAGAAACGGAGGGCTGTCTATGTATGGGTTATGGTTTGTCGGAGGGATACTGCTGACAGCGATAGGGGGCGTGCTGGTATATGTGCTGCTGTGTGTGCCGGAGCAGACACAGGAGGAGGTGCTGCAGCCGTTTGCCATACTGCCCGTACCGGACGGCAGTCCGTCCACAAAGGCTTTACTGCATCATTATGCCTCTCAGATCGCATGGATGGATGAAGAGATACTGCGGTGTGTGTTGTTGGTGTATCTGCCGGAGGACGGGAAGGCGGCAGAGCTGTGTCAGGACATGGCAAGGGAGTATGTGTTCTATACCGCCATGACACTGGAGGAGGCACAGCATCTGCTTGCGGTAAAGGCAGGAAAGTGCGGAGAGAACGCTGCCTTCTCAGGTCAGGGGGGTGAGTTTTGACAAACGGTACATACAGGGACTTGCATTTTTCAGATGGATGTGGTATAATAAAGAAAAACAGAAAGGATGCTTATCATGCCGCATATTACATTGAAAATGCTCAAAGGACGTACCGATGAGCAGAAGAAAACAGCAGCTGAGAAACTTTCTGCTGCGCTTGTGGAAGCCATCGGATGCACGCCGTCGCATATTTCCGTTTCTGTGGAGGATTTCACGCCGGAGGAATGGCAGGAACAGTACCGCATTGAGGTGACGGAAAATGCCAATCTTGTGCAGAAACCTGATTATGACCCGAAGGAGCTGCTGAAATGAGCCTGATCCTTGCATCCGGTTCACCGAGACGGCAGGAGCTGCTGCGGCTGATCACGGAGGAGTTTACGGTGCATCCGGTCGATGCGGAGGAAACATTGCCGGAGGGGATGCCTGTGGAGATGGCGGCTGCCTTTCTTGCCGACCTGAAAGCAAGTATCGCAGCTGCACAATTCCCGGAAGATATCGTGATCGGCTGCGATACGGTCGTTGTGCTGAATGACGAGATCATGGGCAAGCCGGCAGACAGAGAGGATGCCTTCCGCATGCTCCGGAAACTCTCCGGCGAGACTCATACTGTCATGACCGGTGTCTCTCTCTATCATGGCAGACAGACTACTGTATTTACAGTGGAAACGGCTGTCACCTTCTTTACGCTCTCCGATGATGAAATTGATGCCTATCTGGACACAGGTGAACCATTTGACAAAGCAGGGGCATACGGCATTCAGGGCAAGGGTGCGCTGCTTGTGAAATGCATTGAGGGGGATTATTTCAATGTTGTGGGACTGCCTGTGGCAGCATTATCCAGAAACCTGAAACAGTTTGAACAGGCTGTAGCACATCCAAGGGTGATGTTCAAGCGACCGGGCGGTCAGATCTGAGCATCATAGCCGCAGGTATGCTCTGATGATCTGATGCCTGTCAGGTTGTCAGAGAGCAGCATTTGTATCCGATCGTCGTTTTCATTTTTCCGGAAATGGATAGGGCATGTGTGTACATAAACACATTAAGATCGCTTGCAGAGAAGAATTGATTTTTTTCTCTCAGGCGATTGACTTTTTTCCGGAAATTTGCTATACTGTATATGTATGGGCGAACGCCCGGAAATCTGAACATGGGAGTGGAAAAATATGGAATGGCGTGGATTGAATGACTTGCGTGAGCAGTTTCTTTCCTTTTTTGAAAGCAAGCAGCATACCCGGATGGCAAGTGCATCCCTGATTCCACAGGGAGACAAAAGCCTGCTGCTCATCAATTCCGGCATGGCACCGCTGAAAAAATTCTTTCTGGGACAGGCTGTACCGCCGAATGTGCGTGTGACGACCTGTCAGAAGTGTATCCGTACCCCTGATATCGAGAATGTCGGCAAGACAGCTCGTCATGGCACGTATTTTGAAATGCTGGGTAATTTTTCGTTCGGCGATTATTTCAAGCGTGATGCCATCCGCTGGGCATGGGAATTTTTCACAGAGGTTCTGGAAATGCCGAAGGAACTGCTGCACTGCTCTGTCTTTGAGAATGACGATGAAGCATACGATATCTGGACGAAGGAGATCGGCGTTGACCCGTCCCACATGGTGCGCATGGGCAGGGAGGACAATTTCTGGGAGCATGGTTCCGGTCCGTGCGGTCCATGTTCGGAGATCTATTTTGACCGTGGCGCAGATAAGGGATGCGGCAGACCGGATTGTCATGTCGGCTGTGAGTGTGACCGCTATGTTGAAGTGTGGAATCTGGTGTTCAGCCAGTTTGACTCCGACGGCAACGGGCATTATACCGAGATGGAACACAAGAACATCGACACAGGTATGGGACTGGAACGGCTTGCCTGCGTGATGCAGGGTGTGGACAACCTGTTCGAGGTGGACACCGTGCAGAACATCATGAAGCATATTTCCCGTATTGCAGGCATTACCTACGGAGAGGATGCTGCAAGGGATGTCTCGCTGCGTGTGATCACCGACCATATCCGTTCCACAACATTCATGGTAGGCGATGGTGTGCTGCCGTCCAATGAGGGACGGGGCTATGTGCTGCGCCGTCTGCTGCGCAGAGCTGCACGGCATGGCAGAATGATCGGCATCAAGGGAACTTTCCTGCATGAAGTCTGCGATACGGTCATTGACGAAAACCGGAACGCCTATCCGGAACTGGAAGAAAAACGCAGCTATATCAAGAAAATCATTCAGGTCGAAGAGGAGACATTTGCCAAGACCATTGACCGGGGACTGGAACTGCTCAACGAGTTGATGGACAGGGCAGACGGACAGTTGTCCGGTGAGGATGTGTTCCGGCTGAGCGACACTTACGGTTTCCCGTTTGATCTGACGGTAGAGATCGCAGCAGAGCGTGGACTGACAGTCGATGAGGAGGGCTACCGGGCACTGGTGCAGAAACAGAGAGCAACTGCAAAGGCTGACCATCTGGCAAAGGCAAGCTCCTCGTGGGCAGATAATTCCGTCAAACTTGATGTGCCGAAAACGACATTTGTCGGTTATCAGAGATATACCGCAAAAGCGAAGATCTTAGCGATCCTCCGTGAGAACACTGCCGTGGATGCTGTGGATGCACAGACGGAGGGCAAGATCACGCTGATACTCGATACCACACCATTCTATGCCGAAAGCGGCGGACAGGTCGCCGATACCGGTGAGATCCGGAAAGACGGAGAGGATGTATTTGAGGTGTCCGCTGTCACAAAGGATGAAGACGGGCACTACCTGCACCACGGTCATGTAACACATGGCATCTGCCGTGTCGGCGATGAAGTGGAGGCAGAATTTTACTGGGAACGCCGTCTGCAAATCATGCGCAACCATACCGCAGCACATTTGTTGCAGGCAGCCCTGCGGCAGGTACTGGGTGAACATGTCCATCAGGCAGGACAGCTTGTCAATGCCGCAGTCTGCCGGTTTGACTTCTCTCATTTCAGTGCCATGACCACGGAAGAGATCCGGAAGGTGGAGCAGCTTGTCAACCAGTGGATCCTCGATGCCATCCCGGTCGAGGTGAATGAAATGCCCATCGAGGAAGCAAGAAAGCTCGGTGCAATGGCACTGTTCGGCGAAAAATACGGTGATATCGTCAGAGTTGTCAAGGCTGGCGACGTTTCGATCGAATTCTGCGGCGGCACACATGTCAACAATACGACCCATATCGGGCTGTTCCGCATCGTTTCGGAAAGCTCGGTCGCTTCCGGTGTGCGCCGTATCGAAGCTGTGACCGGAAACGGCGTACTTGCACTGCTCGATAACGTACAGGGAACGCTGAACGAGAGTGCAAAGGCATTGAAGCTCGGCAACCCGAATGATCTGCCTGCTAAGTGCGCTGCTGTTATGGCACAGCTCAGAGATGCCGAAAAGACCATTGAGGAACTGAGACAGAAGCTTGCCGGAAATTCTGTGACGGACATCCTGAAGTCCGCAAAGGAGATCGGCGGCGTGAAAGTGGCAGGCACTGCCGTACAAGGTGCAAATGCAGATATGCTGCGGAAAATGGGTGATCAGCTCAAGGGGACAGAAGATGCCCTGATCGCAGTGCTTGCAGGTGTCGGCGGTGAAAAGGGACAGCTCTACTGCGTATGCAGCAAGGCGGCTGTGGCAAAGGGTGCGCATGCCGGCAAGATCGTCCAGAAGCTATCAGCCCTCACAGGCGGCAAGGGCGGCGGCAGACCCGACAGTGCCATGGCAGGCATCGGCGACCAGTCGCTGACGGAAACGGCATTGCAGACACTGGGATCTGTTGTTTCAGAATTGATTCAGTAAGGAGAATGGATATGGATTGCTTATTCTGTAAGATCATCGCAGGGGAGATCCCCTCTGCCAAGGTATATGAGGACGAATTTGTCTATGCGTTCAAGGACATCCAGCCGATCGCACCGGTACACTATCTGTTTGTCCCGAAGGAACATATCTGCTGTGCTAAGAAAATCACAGCAGAAAATTCCGGAAGTGTTGCAAAAATCTTTGAGTCCATCGCAAAAGTGGCAGCCGATGAGAACATCGAAAGCTACCGTGTCATCAACAACTGCGGCGAGGATGCCGGACAGAGCGTGATGCATCTGCATTTCCACCTTCTGGCAGGAAAAAAGATGGGCTGGGGCGAACAATCGCTTGGCTGAAAAGGAGGTCCCGGAGATGGCTGAATACTATGAAATGCAGATCGCAGGACTGACAAGAAAACTGGAGAAATTCCCTGTGAGTGAAAAGCTGGACATTGCAGCGTTCATCATGTTTTCGGACGTGGAGATCACCATTGCAAGCGCAAAGGCTCTGCTCGGAAAATGCCCGGACTTTGATGTGATCCTGACGGCGGAGTGCAAGGGCATTCCGCTTGCCTACGAGATGGCAAGACAATGCGGCAAGCCTTATGTGGTAGCCCGGAAATCTGTCAAGATCTACATGAAGGATGTTGTCTGCGTCAAAGTGAAGTCCATTACCACAGCCGAAGAACAGATGCTGTACCTCGGTGAGGACAGTTACAATATGCTCATCGGCAAGCGTGTGCTGATCGTGGATGATGTCATCAGCACGGGAGAATCCCTGCGTGCGCTGGTGGAGCTGGCGCAGCAGGCAGGCGGCAGGATCGCCGGCTGTACGGCAGTGCTTGCGGAGGGCGATGCGGCAGAACGGACAGACATCATTTATCTGGAGAAATTGCCGCTCTTTTTCAAAGACTGATGAAACGCCCGGCACTCTGGATCGGATTTCCGTTTCTTCTGGGACTGGTACTCGCATCGTGTACTCGGCTATGGATACCGGTCTGCGGCGGTGTGACAGCGGTGGCAGGTGCAGTGCTGATGTGGCGCAGAAACTGTTGGAAATATGTTCTGCTTGGCACGCTGTCATGTCTGACGGCGTGCTGTGTCTATTGGCATACGGAGAATGTGACGTATCTGTGCCAATTACCGTTTGCAGGAACGGAAACGGACTTCACCGGACAGGTCACGGAACTGACACATTACAGCGGCGGCTATGCGACCTGTGTGCTGAACGGCAGCTTTCCGGACGGAACACGGGCAAAGGTGGAAGTGTTCTGCGATACAGAGTGTGACTATGGCGACACGGTCACTCTTTCCGGCACACCGGAGCTGCTGACATCGGATTATCTCTATGATGCAAAGCGTTCGGGAATGGGAGAGGGTATTTTCCTGAGATTTGATTACCCCGTGATCCGGCAGATCATACCGCTTGACAGACCGACAGTCAGGAGCGTACTCTATCACTGGCGGATGAACATGACAGAGCGCATTCTTGCATCCATGAATGCGGAAAACGGTGCATTGCTCATCGGGCTGCTGTTCGGAGATAAGTCTGCAATGAGCCGGAGCAGCAAAACGGCATTGTATCGTATGGGCATCGGGCATGTGCTGGCAGTATCGGGGCTGCATCTGGACTTTCTTGCGGTATGTCTCGGATGGCTGCTTGAAAGAATGCGTGCAGGGAGAAAGCTGACCTTTGTGCTGACGGTGATATTTTGCGGCACATTCGTACTCTGCGCAGGAGAGACGATATCCGTAAAGCGTGCCTTCATCATGATCCTGCTGCGTGTGGGGGCAGGACTGGTGTTCCGGACGGCAGATCCCTTCAATTCTCTTGGCATTGCGGTGCTGCTGCTGGGACTGGAAAATCCGTTTGTCGTCCATAGTGCGGCATTCTGGCTGTCCTGTACGGCAACATGGGGTGTCGGGGTATTTGCACCCTATATGACGAAAGAGATGCGGAAAGAAAGCTCACTTCAGAAACTGATGCGGAGTTTTATGGTATCATTCTGGACATTCACAGCGATATTGCCGGCAAGTGCAGTGTATTTCCGGGAGGTGTCCCTGATCTCACCGCTCAGCAATATTTTTCTCGTGCCGGTCTGCATGGTATCCATGCTGTGCGGCATGGCAGCGATCCTGTTGGGAGCGGCAAGTCAGCCTGCGCTGCTGTTTCTGTACCTGTCTGATCGGCTGAACGGACTGATCTTAGGCATATCGGAGTACATGTCCGGGATGGCATGGACACATGCACCGACCTCTGGCAGTCTCCTTGTGCCGCTGCTTGCGGCAGGGATACTGTTGGCACTTGCCTGCTGTCTCATCAGCAGAGACAAAAAGCTTGTGACACGGGCACTGCTCGCAGCCCTGACGATCATAGTGCTTGATGTCGGGGGAGAACAGACGCTCCTTGCGGATGCACTGCGCATTGGTGTGCTGGGTGACGGGAAAGACTGTGTTCTTGCGCTGACCTGCGGAAACGAGGCACTGATAGTGGATATGACCGGGGACAGAAATTCGCCTGCCTATGCGGATGCATTTCTGACAGAGAGCGGTGTTGTGGAGGTCAGTGCGCTTTATCTGTACCAGTCACCGGAACAGAGTGCAGAAAGCTATCGTGAATATCTGATCTGCCCGGAAGAGATCGGCGTAATATCAGAGGATGCGGAGCGGCAGACGCTGTTCCATGGCGCAAGACTGACGATGGGAGCGGATACGGTCAGGATCGAATATGCAGGACAGACATGCGTCTGCGCAAAGGAAGGACATGTTCCGGAGGGTACACCGGAGATCCTGATACTCTACGGAAAAAACAAAACAACTCTGCCGGATGGCGGCATTTACATCCTGCTTGATGAAAACAGTCCCTATCAGGCAGATGCCCATACTTATGTGGGAGAAAATAATCTGGAGCTGACGATCGCAGATGACGGCACATGCCGGGTGAGGAGATTGTATGGCAGTACTTGATGCAAAAAAACTGAATGACCAGTTGAAGAAGAAGGCTTTTTCCAATCTGTACTACCTCTACGGCAGTGACACAGCACAGGTGGAAAATAGTATAAAGCTGCTCCTGAAGGAGATATCTGCCGACGATCCGGACAGCATCACAAAGCTTGACGGCGGAGAGCTGGATGTCAGCCGGCTGGCAGATGAAGCGGAGCTGTGCCCGATGTTTGCGGACTACAACTGCATCTGGATCCACGACCTCGATCTGGAGAAACAGAGGGAGGATGTCCGGAAGGCAGTACAGGGTGTTCTGGAAAATGTTGCACCACAGACGGTGCTGGTGTTTGATGTGACGGGTTATGATATTTATGGCGGCAAGACGGGAAAAAACAAGCGGCCCACTCCTAAAAACAAGAAAATAATCGACTATATCGCCAAAAATGGTACAGTATGCTGCTTTGAGCCAAAGACACCCGTGCAGGCGGCAGCCGGAATCATGGCAATGGCGAAGCACAGCGGCTGTACCATGGGAAGTCCGGCAGCGGTGCTGCTTGCAGAACTCTGCGGTGCGCAGACATTGCGTATCTCACAGGAGATGGGCAAGCTCTGCGCCTATGCGGACGGAGGAGAGATCACAGAGCAGATGGTACGTGAGATGGTCACGCCGCAGATCGAAACAACGGTCTATGCGCTGACCAATGCCGTCATGCGCCACAAAGCACCGGATGCGATGCGTGCGCTGGAGGAGCTGCTCGGAATGCGTGTGGAGATGCCATACCTGATGGCATCAGTCTCGGGTGCGATGATCGATGTGCAAAGAGCCTGTGCGGCAAGACAGTCAGGCAGAAATTCGGAAAATGTGGCACATGATTTTTCCTACGGCTTTTCTTTTATCGTGGACAATGCCTTCCGCAGCAGCACAGGGGAAACACAGGAGCATATTGACCGCTGTCTGCTGCTGCTGAGCAGGGCGGAGCAGAAGATGCATTCGGAAGCAGTGGACGAGAGGGTGCTGCTTGAGCAGACCATCGTGGAAATGCTCCGCAGATGAACCGGGAGGGGCGTATGCTGCAAATCAGTCAGGCAATCATTGTTGAGGGAAAATATGATAAGATCAAGCTTTCCTCTCTGGTAAAGGCGGTCATTATTCCGACACACGGTTTCCGGATCTTCAAGGATGCAGAGCTTCTGGAGCTGATACGGTACTATGCTGTGACGACAGGCATTCTCATCCTGACGGACTCTGACAGGGCGGGATTTCGTATCCGGAATTACCTGAAAGGCGCAGTGCCGGAGGGAGATGTACGCAATCTCTACATCCCTGATGTGTTCGGTAAGGAAAAGCGCAAGGAGAAACCCTCTGCTGAGGGAAAACTTGGCGTGGAGGGAATGGAAGCGGAGATACTGTATGAGGCATTCCGGAAGGCAGGCGTACTGACAGAAGAGGTGCCGTCCGGCGAACCCATTACCAAAACCGACCTCTATCTGGCAGGACTGAATGGAACACCCGGATGCACGGAACGCCGTCATGCGCTTCAGAAAGAGCTTGGCTTGCCATCGGGTCTGACCGCAGGCGGTCTGCTTGAGGTACTCAATGCAATGATGACAAGGGAGGCGTTTTTGAAAATGACCGACCGGAAGGGGGGCTGAGGATGAACCTGTCCTCGCTGACATTTCTGGTGGCAGGACTGCCTGTGCTGCTGCTGTGCTATTATTTCATGCCGAACAAGGGCAAGCAGGCGGCACTGCTGACAGCAAGCTTTATCTTTTATGGGTGGGGCAGTCCGCTGAGGGTATTGTACCTTGCGGCATGCATTCTGTTTGACTATGGCATCGGGCTGCTGCTTGAGCATTGGCGTGAAAAAAAGACGCTGAGCTGTGCGGTGCTGGCTGCGGCAGCAGTGGTGCATACGGCAGCGATGGTCTGGGTACGCAATGCAGAGGCGACTGCACTGCTGTATCCGTTCGGATTTGCGATCTATACCTTGCAGGGGCTTGGCTATCTGATCGCTGTTTACCGGGGACGGCATCCTGCGGCTGTAAACTTGCTGCATCTGGCACTGTATCTGTCTTTTTTCCCGATCCTCTACATGGGACCGATGACGACATATCTGGAATTCAGCGAACAGATCCGGAGAAATCACAGCTCCATTGTCCATCTGAGCGAAGGGTTGGCACTCTATATCCGTGGACTGGCGGAGAAGGTCGTACTGGCGGATACTTTCGGCTATGTGTTCCGGGAACTGCGGCAGACGAATGGCATGAGTATGCTGACGGCATGGCTGACGACGATCACCTTTTCGCTGTATCTGTATTTTGAGATGCTCGGTGTCTCGGAGATGGCAAGAGGACTGGGCAAATGTTTTGGTCTGGAGCTTCCGAGAAATTTCAGTCAGCCTTTCTTCCGTTCGACCGTGACGGGATTCATGCAGAGCTGGAATATCACGCTGGTACTCTGGTTTCAGACCAACTTCCGTTATTTCCTATTTGGCAGCAGACATAAAAAATGGCAGAAATATGCAATTCTTATCCTGATGTGGATTCTGATCGGGGCATGGTACGGACTGACACTGCAATTCCTGCTCTGGGGACTGGCAGTCGGGGTACTGCTGACACTCGATCAGCTTGTACTGGAAAAAGTGTTCCGGAAAAATTTCGTGGCAGGTATGCTTTATACAGGGATCGTGATGCAGTTCGTATGGGTGCTGTTTTTTGGGGATTCCCTGTCAGAGACCGGCAGCATCTGGGCTGCAATGCTGGGATTCGGCAATGGGCTGATCGACAAACATGGTGTGTACTTCTTCACCTCCTATATTGCTCTGCTGCTGATCGGCATGTATATCGCAACAGATCTGTTCCGCAACATCACAGAGCGTCTGCATTCCACAAAATGGGGAAAGATCCTGCATGTCTTTCAGCCGGTGCTGTATGGGCTGCTCATGCTGTTCTGTGTGGCATCCATGCTTTACGGCGACCGGGTGCAGGGATTCTGGCTGCGGCTGTAGGAGGGATAGGATGAAACAGAACAATCTGCACCGCTGGACGGTACTGGTCATTGCAGTGGTCTATCTGATCTTGCTTGGCGAAACGTTCCATGTATTCTCACTTTCGGATTTTCCGATGCCGACCTTCTACGGTCTGATCAACGGAACATGGGCGGAGCAGACAGAGACTTATCTGACAGAGCATATCGGTTTCCATGACACGCTGTTCCGGGTCAAGAGTCAGGCAGATCTGCTGCTTGGTGAAAAGAGAATACGGGATGTCTATGTCACGGATGAAATGCTGCTCGAAAAGCTGACGGCAGACAATACACTTACACCAGAAGATCTTGCCGCACCGGTCAGTGACTTTTACGAAAAGACGCAGATCCCGACATTCCTGATTCTCGTTCCGTCGGCATCTGAGATCTACCGGACACTTCTGCCGGCTAATGCGGTCAGTGACGAACAGACGAGCCGGATACAAGAGGTATATGACGCAGCAGTAAACGGTGTACACTGCATTGATGCATGCAATGTCCTGAAGTCGCAGAAAGACAATTATATCTACTACCGCACCGATACGCACTGGACAAGCTACGGCGCATACTATGTTTACCAGTCTGCCATTCAGAAAATGGGCTTTACTGCCATACCGTATGACAGATATGTGATCTCGCATCTGTCAACGGATTTCCGGGGCGATCTCTATGAACGGACGCTGTATGAGAATGTCCGGTCGGATGTGCTTGACTGCTACAGCTATGAAGGGGGCGCACATATCACAGAGGTGACGGCATGGTACCCGGACGGTTCTTCAGGGAGCAGAGGAAATTCTATTTACAGCGAATCGGCACTTTTATCGGAGGATATGTATCGGTTCTATCTTGGTGCGCCATGTGAGCAGCTCGTCATCAAGACGAATCTTGACAACGGCAAAAAGCTGCTGCTCTATCAGGACGATTTCGGGGACTGCATGATAACGTTTCTCTTGCAGCATTACAGCGAGATCCATATTGTGAATCTGAACATGGCAGAGAGCGGCAATGTGCAGATCGACCCGTCGGAATATACACAGGCACTGTTCCTTTGCAGCATGGAAAACTGGGAAAAGCTGTGTGATACAAATCCTTAACGCAGCTTTCAGCGGCTTCATTCTGATAGATTTTGTCCATCGGAATGAAAGAAACGGTATGAAAAGAGAACAGGAGACGAATCATAACAGGAGGAAAATATGGAATACTGGGATATTTATGACATCAACAAGCAGCGTACCGGCAGGACGATGCAGCGCAATGATTTCACCATGCAGCCGGGAGACTATCACCTGACGGTGCTTGGTGTGATTTGTCGTCCGGACGGAAAATTTCTCATCACACAGCGTGCCATGAACAAGCACTGGGCAGCAGGCTGGTGGGAGGTATCCGGCGGCGGCGTGATGGCAGGAGAGACTTCGGAAGAGGCTGTCCGCAGAGAGGTGTTTGAGGAGACAGGACTTGATGTGACAGGCGCAGAGGGCGGCTATCAGTTCAGTTACCGGCGTGAGAGCGAGGGGGACAATTACTTTGTGGACATTTACCGCTTCATGCTTGCATTTGAGGAGTCAGATGTCAGACCGCAGTTTTCGGAAATGCAGGGGTTCATGCTTGCGGACAAGGCACAGATCGAGGAGCTTGCACGGCAGGGCATTTTCCTGCATTATGACAGCATACGGAATGTCTTTGAGCTGTGAGACGTTCTGTTGACTTTCCTCTCACAGGATGCTGTCCGGAAGAGTACATCTGCTGTTTGGGAAACGACATTATATTTGCAGACGTTTTTGTAAAAACCCTTGACATTTTGCAGAAGATATGGTATCATAAAAATATACATTGATGGTACAGCATAGACTGTACATCTGAACGGAGGAAACGATATGGGAATTTTTTCCAGAATCAGCGACATCTTCAAGTCAAATGTCAATGACCTCATTGACCGTGCGGAGGATCCTGAAAAAATGGTAAAGCAGATCATCATGGATATGGACAAGGAGCTTCAGAAGTCCACACAGGCTCTCGGCAAGGCAGTTGCCAGCGAACGTATGGCTGCAAAGCAGCTCAACGATGCCCAGAGAAAATCTGCCGATTGGGAAGCAAAGGCAAAGGCTGCACTTGCATCCGGCAATACCGATCTTGCAAAGCGTGCCCTCGCACAGAAAGTCAAAGCTGATGAAGAGGCTGCGACCTACAAAGAGATGCATGAGACCATCTCCAATCAGAGCGAAGCCATTCGTGCGCAGGTGGAGACCCTGAAGGCAAAGATGGCAGAGGCAAAGAGCCGGCAGGCAATGCTCATTGCCCGTTCCCAGATGGCAGATACCCAGAAGTCTCTGGCACAGTCCATCGGCGGCATCGACACGTCCAGTTCTTTCGAGAAATTCAATCGTATGGAAGAAAAGGTCATGCGCAAAGAGGCAGAAGCAGAAGCATTCTCCCAGATGGCAGGCGCATCGGTTGCGAAGGATTATGAAACTTTCGAGCAGATCGAGAACAATGCCAAAGTGGATACGGAGCTTCAGCGTCTGATGGCTGAGCTTGGACAGACAACACCGACAGCAGAAGGTGAACCTTCCCTTGAGGAGCAGATCGCAGCAGCAGAAAAGGCTGCGGAGCAGGCTGCTGCTGGTGCTGTTACGACCGAATAACAGATGCGCATACATGTCTCCCCTGTTTTCGGGGGAGACTTTTCATTAGAAAGGAGATAATCATGACGCATCACACAATACCTGATGTGGTGGAAGCTTTTTTCAAGCAGGAAAACTGGAAGTTTGAACGCTTTGATGACTGGTTTGAAAGCAATATCATGCTCCATGAGGATGTGAGAGCAATGATACAGATCAGCACAGGTGAGGATGGTCTGGTCATCATGACCGCACTGGACAGCGCAGTCCCCGAGGAAGCAGGAAATGTGGTGATGACATTTATGAATGCCATGAATATGTCACTGCCGATGGGGTGTCTGTATCTGGATACCAATGAAATGCTGCCGGTGTTCCGACTTGGGAATCTATTCGGGAAAGCTTTGCCGGATGAAGAAGAGATCGCAGAGCGGATATATCTGTGTCTGGACATTCTTGACCGGACAGCCGGCGTTCTGAACGGGCTTGTCGGACACAACATGACGGTGGAGGAAGCCGTGGCATCCGTACTGGAGGAGGATGCGGAGAGCTGATGCTTTCCGGCGTGGACAGATGCGCTCTCTTGTGGCAGCCTTGACTTTTTTCTGTTCTGTGGTATAATAGAAGATAGGCGCATAGCATAATGCCGCAGATTTCCGGTATAATAAGGGTATTACGGAAAGAAAGGCGTGATGCTATGAGAGAGAACTGCGGCGTCTACCAGCCGCCCGGCGAATCCCCGAAAGAGGATGAACAGGAGCAGAACAGTGAGACGCAGGAGCAGCTTGATGAGCAGGAGATGATCGAGCGCAGCGGCAGCGTGCGTCCGCAGGATGCCAAACACCTGATACACTGTCTGACGG
Organism: uncultured Clostridia bacterium; assembly: GCA_947630845.1. Classification (GTDB taxonomy): domain Bacteria; phylum Bacillota; class Clostridia; order Oscillospirales; family Ruminococcaceae; genus UBA3855. The sequence continues at coordinate 89,043 of CANRJB010000003.1, read as the reverse complement.
TGATCGGACAGGTGGAGGGACACTATGTGCTTTCTTCACAGAACAAGACGACCAAGTATGAACACATCATCCCGGCACTGGTTGCCATTGAGCAGGACAGGAGCATTGAGGGACTGATGATCATTCTGAATACAGTCGGCGGTGATGTGGAGGCAGGGCTTGCCATTGCGGAACTGATCGCAGGAATGCGCACGCCGACGGTATCGCTTGTAGTCGGCGGAGGTCATTCCATTGGTGTGCCGCTGTCAGTGAGTGCAAAGCGTTCGTATATCGTGCCGTCAGCGTCTATGACGATCCACCCGGTACGGGTGAACGGCATGATGCTTGGTGTGCCGCAGAGTCTGACGTATATTGACCGGATACAGGACAGGATCATAGACTTTGTGACCCGGAACAGCCGCATTACGGAAGAGAGATTCCGCAGCCTGATGATGAATACGGAAGAGCTGGCAACGGATGTCGGCTCGGTTTTGTCCGGAGCGCAGGCAGTGGAAATGGGGCTGATCGACAGCATCGGGACGCTGAGTGATGCTGTGGAGGGGCTGTATGAGCTGATCGAAACCAGTCCGCCACGTTATCCGGATGAGATACCAAAGAATACAGATCGGACATGATGCCGGTCGATGTGTAGAAGCTGCCCCCATCAGTTAAGCTGCTGATGGGGCATACCGGCAGCAGAATGCCGGTGCAAGGAGGTACCTGTTGGCTGAGAAAAAGAAAAAAGGTGCAAATCAACAGAAGAAAAGCGGAACCCGGAAACCCGGTCCATCCTCCCGTGAGGAACGGGAAAAAGCTGCAAATGCTGTCAATACTAAGAATCAGGCTTATGCAGTGATTTTGTTTGCGGCAGCAGTTCTGATCCTGATGCTGGCACTTGTGCAGGGGTCAAGCGGATGGCTGGTGCTGCACAGGATGTTGAAGGGATTTTTCGGGCTGCCGCTGCTGATCATCCCACCATCTCTTTGTTACATAGCGGTCAGGATGGAAAAGGATACTACGCCGCAGAAGATCATGCGGCAGGGTATGCATGTGCTGTTGGTGACGGCATTCATGAGCGGTTTTATTGAGATCATGTTCGGCGGCGGCAGATTGCAGGATCTGAAGCTGAATGAATCCATGACGTTGTTGTATGAGGACGGGCTTGCATGGAGCGGAGGCGGAATGCTGGGCTTTGTGGCGTATCCGTTTCAAAAGCTGCTCGGTGATGTCGGATCGAAGATCACCATTTGCCTGCTGCTGTTTGTGAGTATCATGATCATGACCAAGAAGAGTCTCTCTGATTTTTTCCATATGGTGTCAGCACCATTCCGGAGACTGTCGGAGTGGATGCATGAGGACAAGGAGGACAGTGAACTTCTGGAGGAGATGGAGGAAGAGGAAGAACGGGAGCAGCAGCGCACCGAATCCGAAGCACTCTCCATTGCCCAGAAAAACAGCATTGCCAAGCCGTCGGAAAAGCAATTCCTGATTGATATCCCCATGCCCGATGAGACTGTGAGCGATCAACAGGAGGTGCAGACTTTCAATGAGCTGAAGGATATGACGGAGGAGGGCATTCTCAGTGATCCTGTACCGCCTGATCCGGAACAGGATGCGGCACTGGAGGAACTCATTCGTAAGGCGACGGAAAAGCCGAAGAAAAAGACCAAAGAGGATGAAAAGCTCGAAGCAATGCTTGCCATTGCGGACGAAGTCGCACAGCAGACGGAAACCCATCCTGCGCCTTACCGGATGCCGAAAATTGAATTTCTTAACAAGGGCAAGACCCATGCCAATGATGCAGAAGCCGGTGTGGAGCTGCGTGAAAAAGCCGATCTGCTGCAAGAGGTCCTGCGAAGCTTCAATGTGGAGACTCGTATTACAAATATCGCAAGAGGTCCGTCTGTCACCCGATATGAGGTGCAGCCGGCAGCCGGTGTCAAGGTATCGAAGATCACCAATCTTGCCAATGACATTGCCCTGAATTTCGCAGTGGAGGGCGTGCGCATCGAAGCACCCATTCCCGGCAAACCGGCAGTCGGCATTGAAGTGCCGAATTCCCACAGAGATACTGTGTCACTCCGGGAACTGCTGGAATCCAAACAGTTTACAGAAGCAAAGAGCAAGCTGGTATTTGGTGTGGGGAAGGATATTGCCGGCAATGTCATTATCGGAGACATCGCCCGGATGCCGCATATGATCATCGCCGGTGCAACAGGTTCGGGTAAATCCGTCTGCACGAATTCCATTATCATGAGCATTCTGTACCATGCCTCTCCGGAGGAGGTGCGGCTCATCCTGATAGACCCGAAGATCGTGGAATTCCGGGTCTACGACGGCATTCCGCATCTGTTGATCCCGGTCGTGACCGACCCGAAGAAGGCTGCCGGGGCATTGAGCTGGGCTGTACAGGAAATGCTGCGGCGGTATGATGTGTTTGCAGAGAACGGCGTGCGTAATCTTGGCGAATTTAACCATCTGTGCAAGGAACGCTCCGATCTGGAAACAATGCCGCAGATCATCATCTGTATCGACGAGTTAGCAGAGCTGATGATGACGGCATCGAAGGAAGTGGAAGATTCCGTATGCCGTCTGGCACAGCTTGCACGTGCTGCCGGAATGCACCTTGTCATTGCGACCCAAAGACCGACGACCAACATCATCACAGGTCTTATCAAAGCCAATATTCCAAGCCGTATCGCCCTTTCTGTCAAGTCGCAGATCGACTCCCGTGTCATTCTTGATGTCAGCGGTGCGGAAACCTTGCTCGGTAACGGCGACATGCTCTATCTCCCGAACGGACAGCCAAAGCCGATTCGTGTGCAGGGGTGCTATGTTTCCACAGGAGAGATCGAAAAAGTAGTGAATTTCATCAAGTCGCAGTACGACAGCGAGTATGATGAAAGCATCATGCAGGCAGTTGACCAGTTGACGGTCAATCCGCCGGATGAGAATAAAGAGACTGCTGCGGATACCGGCAGAGAGCCGGAGATCGACGAGGATGCAGACCTCATCGAGCAGGCGATCGAAGTTGTCGTTGCAGCAGGACAGGCATCCACAAGCAATCTTCAGCGAAGGCTGCGTCTGGGCTATGGGCGTGCGGCAAGAATCATGGATGAGCTGGAGAAAATGGGTATCATCGGACCGTATGAGGGTGCAAAGCCACGCCGGGTGCTGCTTACAAAAGAGCAGTATGACGAGCGGAAACTGCGCAAGATGAAGTGAGGTGAGCGCCATGCGCCGGAAAAATGACAGCATGCCGCATAAGATCAGAACCAAAAATGTTGTACTGTACTGTATTGTAGTTACGATCCTGTTTGCCGTTGCGCTGTACAGCGCACGGATGAGCATGCAGCAGAAAAACAGCAGTATCGCTCTGCCGGATGCAGAGTTTCAGGTGCATGTACTGGATGTCGGGCAGGGGGACAGTATCCTTGTGATCGCTGACGGACAGACGATGCTGGTCGATACGGCAGAATCCGATCAGGCGGATACCATCATTTCCTACCTGAAGGAACATGGTATCACAGAACTGGACTATCTTGTCTCCACGCATTTCCATGCCGACCATATCGGGGGATTTGCGCAGGTGCTGGAAGCGATTCCGACGAAGGTTATCATTGATTCCGAATGTCCCGACAGCCTGCTCCCTACGACCAAGACATTTGAACGCTATCTTGATGCCATTGAGCAGTCCGGTGCAGAGTACCGTACCATGCAGGCGAAGGAGAACTTTGCACTCGGCGGTGCGCAGGTAAATGTGCTTGCGCCGGATCACAATGACGACGTGAAGATCAGCAACATCAACAATACCTCTTTAGTGCTTGACATCCGCTACGGCGATGCGCAGGTCATGCTCATGGGTGATGCCGAGGAAGAGGAGGAACGTCAACTGCTTGCTGACAGCGAGAACCATGAGGTAGACTTTCTGAAAGTCGGGCATCATGGGAGCGATTCTTCTTCAAGCGAAATGTTTCTCCAATGGGCACAGCCGAAGGCTGCGGCAATTTCCTGCGGCGTGAACAATTCCTATGGACATCCGGCACAGGTGACACTTGACAAGTTAGCAAACTATACGGATGATGTGTACATTACGGCGCAGGATGGAGATATTGTATTTCTCTATGATGCCGATACCGGAACGAAACAGATCATCACAGGCAGCACTGCACAAGGAGATACGCAATGACGACCATAGACCGGATCGAGGGAAGGATCGCCGTCATAGAACAGGACGGCGTATCCATAGACATACCGCTTTCGGAACTGCCGGAGGGTATACATGAGGGAAGCATACTTATAAAAACAGAACAGGGATGGGCGTTATGTCCGGTAGAAGAACAAACCCGGCGTGCATCCCTTGCCGAACGCAGACGCAGGCTGTTGGAGAGAAAATCATGAAAACGATCATCATCGGCGGCGGTGCGGCAGGATGCTTTGCGGCAGTCCAAGCGGCAGCATCGGGAGAACAGGTGCTTGTCATTGAACGCAATGACAGTCTCGGCAAAAAACTGCGTATCACCGGAAAGGGACGCTGCAACCTCACCAACAACTGCGATACTGACACATTGATGCAGAATATCCCGAACGGAGGACGTTTTCTGTACAGTGCCTTTGCTGCCTGTTCACCGCAGGATGTGATGGCGTATTTTGAGGGGCTTGGTGTGAGACTGAAAACGGAGCGTGGCAGCCGGGTGTTCCCTGTCAGCGATCAGGCAGCAGAGGTGGCAGAAGCGTTGGGGACGGAGATGAAACGTCTGCATGTGGAGGTGCTGCATGACCGGGTAACGGGACTGCTGCTGGAGAACGGCATATGCAGGGGCGTGCGCTGCGGTACCAAATGCATCACGGGAGACAGGGTCATTCTTGCTGCCGGAGGTGCGACCTATCCGGCAACCGGCTCGGAAGGAGATGGCTATCACCTTGCAGAACAGGCAGGACATACGATCTCAGCACTGCGTCCGTCTCTTGTGCCGTTGGAGACACTGGAGAGAGACTGTGCAGAGATGATGGGAATTTCCCTGAAAAATGTCACGCTGACACTCAGTAAGGACGGCAAGACGGTCTATGAGGAGCTTGGGGAGATGCTATTTACGCATTTCGGTGTATCCGGACCGTTGGTATTGAGTGCATCGGCGCATATGGACGGCAAAGGAACGTATACACTCCATATTGACCTGAAACCGGCACTCACACCCGAACAGCTTGACAAGCGCATCCAGAGGGAGATACAGGCTGCCCCGAACAAGGAGATGCCGTCCTTGCTGCGGCGGATGCTGCCGGCGAATATGGTAATGCCGTTTTTGGGACGGTGCGGCATCCGGGTGCATACAAAGGGCAATTCACTGACAAAGCCGCAGCGGCGGCGCATCTGCGAGGAGATGAAAAATTTCGCATTTACAGTCCGCTGTACCCGTCCGATGGCAGAAGGCATCATCACAAGGGGCGGCGTACTCTGCAAGGAGGTAGACCCGAAAACAATGGCTTCGAGACTCGTGGAGGGACTTTACTTTGCCGGAGAGGTGCTGGACTGTGACGGATACACGGGGGGATTCAATTTACAGATCGCATGGGCAACAGCATACCTTGCAGCGAGATCAGGGAAAAATCGGGCATAGCCCATAAAGGAGAAATCGTATGAAAACCATCAACATTGCCATTGACGGTCCCGGCGGTGCCGGGAAAAGCAGCATTTCCAGAACGATCGCATCCGATCTGCACTTTATCCATGTGGATACGGGTGCAATGTACAGAGCCATCGGGCTGTATGCTGTCAGAAATCACTGTCTGTCGCCGGAGCAGATGACAGACTGCATTGACAGCATAGATGTCACGCTGAAATTCATCGGCGGTACACAGCGTGTGATGCTCTGCGGTGAGGATGTGACCGATCAGATCCGCACACCGGAAGTGACGATGGCAGCTTCAAAAGTGTCGGCGATCCCGGCAGTCCGTGCGCATCTGCTTGATTTGCAGAAGAAGATCGCAGCAGAGAATCATATCATCATGGACGGCAGGGACATCGGTACAGTGGTACTGCCGGATGCTGACCTGAAAATTTACCTCACGGCATCTGCAAAGGAAAGGGCAAGCCGCCGTTATCTGGAGCTGCGGGAGAAGCCGGACTGTCCGACATATGAGGAAATTCTCCGTGACATCGAACAGCGTGACTATGACGACATGCACAGGGAGATCGCTCCGCTGAAACAGGCAGAGGATGCGGTACTGGTGGACACGTCCGACATGGGATTCAATGAGGTCGTGGAGCATATCAAAACCCTCATCCGGGAAAAACTGGACTGACGGGCGGTGCGGCATGTACGGTATCATTGTATTCCTTGTGCGGTTCGCCATGCACATCTGGTTTGACCTGCGCTTTGAGGGGAGAGAACATATTCCGAAAGGCAGGGCGTTTGTCTTTGCCTCCAATCACCGCACCTATGCAGACCCGGTGCTTGTGACTCTGGCAGGACGGGGACGATTCAGTTTCATGGCAAAGTCGGAGCTGTTTGAGAAGCCGCTGTTTGCATGGCTGATACGCTACTTAGGGGCATTTCCAGTGGAGCGTGGCAAGGGCGATATGGAAGCGATCAACAAAGCCATTGATAATGTAAAAAACGGTGTCAATCTGCTGATTTTTCCGGAGGGCACACGCAGCAAGGACGGCACAGTCGGCAGAGGAAAGACGGGCGTGGCACTCATTGCAGCCCGTGCCGGTGCGGATGTGATCCCGGTCGGTATCAATTTCAAAGGTAAGCTGCATTTTCGGAGCAAGGTCATAGTCCGGCTCGGAGAACCCATTCCGGCAGAACGGTTTCAGATTGCCGACGGAATGACAGACAAGGAACTGCTCCGTTACCTGAAAAAGGAAGTAGTACCGCCCATTATGGATGGGATCAGAGCATTGGTGGATGAACCGGCAGCGGAAGAGAAGGGGGCATAACATGGCGAAGCTGACTGTTTCAAAGACCGCAGGTTTCTGTTTCGGTGTCAACAGGGCTGTGGAAAAAGTTTACAAGGCACTTGATGAGGGCAAGCAGGTGGCAACTCTCGGTCCGCTCATTCACAACAGGGATGCTGTCAACGATATGATCAAAAAGGGTGCAAGGGTGATCGAGGAAGTGTCCGAATTGCGGCAGGGAGAGTATGTGGTCATCCGTTCGCATGGTGTCGGCAGGGATGTTTATGAAAAAATCCATGCACTTGGTAACCCCATCATTGATGCGACCTGTCCGTTTGTGGCAAAGATCCATAAGATCGCAGCAGAAAAGACCGCAGAGGGATATTTTATCCTCATCGCCGGAGATGAACATCATCCGGAGGTGCAGGGAATCGTTGGGCATTGTGAACAAAATTATTTTGTTTTCAAAGACGAAATTGTGCTAAAAGCTTTTTTTGAAAGGAATTCTCAAAAAAAGCTTGCAATTATTTCTCAGACGACGTATAATAATATAATATGGGGAGAGTGTTTGAAAGTTCTTCCTGAAGATGATCCGAATATCGTCGTATATGACACAATCTGTACTGCAACCGAACAGCGGCAGACCGATTCAGCGGCACTGGCAGCGGATTCTGACCTGATGATCGTCATCGGCGGAAAACATAGCTCCAATACAGTGAAGCTCTATGATATCTGCTCACGGCATTGCAGGACGTACCATATAGAAAATGCGGACGAGCTCGACACTTTAGACCTATCCAATGCTGAGAAGATCGGCATTACGGCTGGGGCAAGCACCCCTGCCACCATTATTAAGGAGGTAGTTACTACTATGGAAGAAATTCTGAACAAGGAAAATCCTACAGAGGAGGACATTGATTTTGCACAGGCAATCGATGAAACCTTCAAGAAACTACATACGGGGTCAAGAGTCAAGGGCTGCGTCATGGCTGTGAACAACAGCGAGGTCATCGTTGACCTTGGTGCAAAGCAGACGGGCAGTGTTCCGGCATCTGAGCTGTCAAATGATCCGTCCAAAAAGCCTTCTGATCTGGTCAATGTAGGCGATGAGCTGGAGCTGATCGTCATTAAGGTGAGCGATCAGGATGGCATGGCTACTCTCTCCAAGAAGAGAGTGGACGAGCAGGCAGGCGTGGAGAAGGTCATCAAGGCTAAGGAAGAAGAAACGGTTCTCGAAGCAGAAGTGGCTGCATCTGTCAAGGGCGGCGTGAATGTCTTCTATGAAGGCGTTCGTGTGTTCATCCCGGCATCCCAGACCGGTCTGCCGAGAGAGGCTGATCTGTCTGAGCTTAAAGGCAAGACGGTGAAGTTTGTCATCATCGAAGCTCCCGAACGCCGCAAGAGTGCTGTCGGCTCGATCAAGGCAGTAACACGCCGTGAGAAGGAAGCTGCCAAGAAGAAATTCTGGGAGACTGCCGAAATCGGTAAGGAGTATGAGGGCGAAGTCAAGTCCCTCACAAGCTACGGTGCATTCGTTGATCTTGGCGGTATTGACGGTATGGTACACATCTCCGAGCTGTCATGGAACAGGATCAAGCATCCGAGTCAGGTCGTTTCTGTCGGCGATGTGCTGAAGGTTTACATCAAGGATCTTGATCAGGAGAAAGACCGTATCTCTCTTGGCTACAAGCGTGCAGAGGACAATCCGTGGGAGAAATTCCTGTCCGATTATGAGATCGGTGATATTGTGGAGGCGAAGATCGTATCCATCACCACATTCGGTGCTTTTGCACAGATCATTGAAGGTGTGGATGGTCTGATCCATATTTCTCAGTTGGCTGACCGCCGGGTTGAGAATGTCAAGGATGTCGTTTCCGTTGGCGATATCGTCAAGGTGAAGATCACCAACATTGATGAAGACAGCAAGAGAATTTCCCTCTCCATCAGAGAAGCATTGAACGATGCTGATGACTATGAGGATGAAGACGAAGAAGAATAAGATATTCGGATAGACAATGCCGTTCCCGGATGGGAACGGCATTTGTTTGTTCTGTAGGTTTTTATTGCTGCTTTCCATGCTTCTCATTTCATGAGATACATGGGAAAAATTTCCTCTTACAGGAAATACTTCACCCCATTTACAAAGATATGCTGGTCTTTGCTGCCGGGTACGTTTTTGCAGATGTCCGTACCGATACGTTCCGAATGTCCCATTTTGCCGAGTACCCTGCCATCCGGCGAAGTGATGCCCTCGATGGCACTCATGGATGTGTTGGGGTTGTAACGGATGTCCATGGTCGGTTTGCCGTTGAGGTCAACATACTGTGTGGCAATCTGTCCATTGCCGGCAAGACGCTGGATCAGGCTTGGGGGAGCAACGAAACGTCCTTCACCATGGGAAATCGGGATGGTATGGATGTCGCCCACCTTCGCATCTGCAAGCCATGGGGATTTGTTGGAGGCAATACGGGTATTGACCATCATGCTCTGGTGGCGTGCGATGGTGTTGAATGTCAGAGTCGGAGATTCATCGGTCATATCGACAATTTCTCCGAACGGTACCAACCCGAGTTTGACAAGTGCCTGAAACCCATTGCAGATGCCGAGCATCAGACCGTCACGTTTCTGGAGAAGGGTGTGTACCGCTTCTTTCACCTCCGGATTACGGAAGAAGGCAGTAATAAACTTACCGCTGCCGTCCGGTTCGTCACCGCCGGAGAAACCGCCCGGAATCATGATGATCTGTGCATTGGCGATCTTGTCCACGGCTGCCCGGACGGAGCTTTCGATGTCAGATGCGGACAGATTACGGATGACGAGTGTCTCTGTGACTGCGCCTGCACGGGTAAATGCTCTTGCCGTGTCGTATTCACAGTTTGTGCCGGGAAATACCGGAATAAGGACACGAGGTCTTGCATAATGGATGAAGGATGCCGGACGTTTGGCAGCATCAAAGCTGTAGATCTGCGGTGTTTCAGATGTAGTTCTGATGCGGCAGGGGAACACGCTTTCGAGTTTTTCCTCCCACACCCTCTGGAGTTTGTCAAGAGCGACGGAATAGTCCAGTGTATAGATCTTATATTCCTCAATGACAGAGCCGATGACATGTTCATCCGGCTGTGCATCGCCGTCCAGTTCGATCAGGAATGCACCGTAGCATGGTGTGAACAGCACGGTAGGCGAAAGCTGTCCGGAGAAGGTGAAGCCCAGACGATTTCCGAGGCACATCTTTGCGATCCCCTCTGCCACACCTGCATAACCGACAGCCCAGACTGCCTTTGCCCTGCCGGCAGCAATGAGCTTTTCTGCTTTGTTGAAGGTATCTCTCAGACTGTCAAAATTCGGCAGACCGTAGCCATCGTACTCCGGAGTCAGCAGAATGACCTTATCGCCCGGATGCTTGAATTCCGTGGAGATGACTTTGCCGGCACTTGCAGTGGAGACAGCGAAGGAGACGAGCGTCGGCGGTACGTCGATATGCTCAAAGGTACCGGACATGGAGTCCTTGCCGCCAATCGAACCGCAGCCCAGTTCCAGCTGTGCCTTATATGCACCAAGCAGTGCTGCAAGCGGTTTGCCCCAACGTCTGGGGTCGTTCTGTGTGCGTTCAAAATACTCCTGAAACGTCAGCCAGCACTGCGACCGGCTGCCGCCTGCGGCGATAATCTTTGCAATGGATTCCACAACAGCAAGAAGTGCGCCGTGGTATGGGCTTTTTGTGCTGATTTCGGGATTATAGCCCCAGCCCATGAGGGAGCAGGTGTCAGTTTCTCCCTCCAGTACCGGAAGTTTAGCAGCCATTGCCTGCGAGGGTGTCATCTGGTAAGCACCGCCGTAGGGCATGAGTACCGTTCCTGCACCGATGGTGGAATCAAACTTCTCCACAAGCCCCTTCTGTGAGCAGACATTGAGGTCTGCCATCATCTCCATCCAGCTTTCGGGACGGTCGGAGGGGATGACCTTTTCATTCTGTTCAGGTTCTTCAATGACAATGTCTGTATACTTTGCCGCACCGTTGGAATTGAGAAAATCACGGGACAAATCAACAATGGCACACCCGTTCCAGATCATTTTCAGCCGTGGTTCAGCAACAACATCTGCCACTTTGGTCGCCTGAAGATTTTCCTTGCCTGCTTCTGCAATGAACCGTTCCGCATCTTCTGCCGCAACGACAACTGCCATACGCTCCTGTGATTCGGAGATGGCAATTTCTGTGCCGTCCAGACCATCATATTTCTTCGGCACTGCTCCCAGATCGATCACAAGCCCGTCCGTCAGCTCACCGATGGCAACGGACACACCGCCTGCACCGAAGTCATTGCAGCGTTTGATCATAGCAGTCACTTCGGGGTTACGGAAAAGACGCTGCAATTTGCGTTCCTCGGCAGGATTGCCTTTCTGGACTTCCGCACCGCAGTTTTCGAGGGATTCGAGGGTATGGGATTTGGACGAACCCGTTGCACCGCCGCAGCCGTCACGTCCGGTCTTGCCGCCGAGCAAAATGACCACATCCCCCGGTACAGGTACTTCCCTGCGGATATTTTCAGCCGGTGCAGCACCCAATACTGCGCCGATCTCCAGTCGCTTTGCCATATATCCCGGATGGTACACCTCTGCAACATGACCGGTCGCAAGACCGATCTGGTTGCCGTAGGAGCTGTAGCCGTTGGCAGCACCGACCGTGATTTTACGCTGCGGCAATTTTCCGGCGATGGTGTCCTCTACCGGAATGAGGGGATTTGCCGCACCCGTTACACGCATTGCCTGATATACATAGGAACGCCCCGACAGCGGATCACGGATCGCACCCCCAAGACAGGTCGCTGCACCGCCGAACGGTTCGATCTCTGTCGGATGGTTATGTGTCTCGTTCTTAAACATCAGGATCCAGTCGGCTTCCTCGCCGTCAATGTTTGCTTTGATCTTCACGGAGCAGGCATTGATCTCCTCGCTCTCATCAAGCTCCTTGAGCAGTCCGTCAGCCTTGAGCTTCCGTGCGCCCATGGTGGCAAGATCCATCAGTGTGAGGGGCTTGTCCTCACGTCCGAGAGCCTTTCTGTCGGCAAGATAGCGGTCATAGGTGCGGCGGATGTAGTCGGTCGGGATCGTTACATCCCTGATATTTGTCAGGAAGGTGGTATGTCGGCAGTGGTCGCTCCAGTAAGTGTCGATCATGCGGATCTCTGTGATGGTGGGGTCACGCTTTTCCGTTCTCCGGAAATAATCCTGACAGAAGCGGATGTCGTCGAGATCCATTGCCAATCCGAATTCCTTCAGGAAAGCTTTCAATCCGGCTTCATTCAGCCGGATAAACCCTTCCAGCACTTCTACTGTGGTCGGAATGTCATAATTCGTATCCAGTGACTGGCAGATGCCAAGGCTTGCTTCACGGCTCTCCACAGGGTTGATCAGATAGTGCTTCAGACGCTCAAAATCCGCATCAGACAGATTGCCTGAAATAATGTAAATTCTTGCGTTCCGGACCCGGCAGCGTTCCTTCTGCGTAAGGATCTGGATGCACTGCTCACAACTGTCGGCACGTTGGTCAAACTGCCCGGGCAGATACTCTACAGCAAACATCCGTTCACCCGGTGCGAGCGGCGGAAGCGTGTTGTAGACCTCATCTACTGCCGGCTCAGAAAATACATTCGGGATGGACATCTGAAAATCCTCTTCCGTCAGATGGTCAGCATCATAGCGGTTCAGGATACGCACGCCTGTCAGGTCAAGGCGCAGTGCCGTCCTGACATCGTTCAGAACTGCTTGTGCTTCTACGGCATAGGGCGGCTTCTTTTCAACATAGACACGAAAAACAGACATAATACTTCTCCTTTTCCATTTACTGCCGGAATGACCGGCACCTCTCTTCTATTGTATCACACTTTTCCGGAAAAGGCAAATGTTTTTTTTTATTTTTTTCAGATATGCTCTGACAGATGATTAAAGTTTCATTAAATTATTTCAGACTGTTGACTTTTATAAAAAAACATGGTATAATAAAGCAAAAAGGGGGGGATGACAAATGGAATTTATTTTTGCCATTGTGATCATCATTCTCTGGATCCAGAATGCAGGGCTGAACAAAAAACTGCGTGAAAGACCGTCTGCACTGCCGGTCTATGTACCGGAACATCAGGATACAGCAGAAACGGACAGTCTGCGCAGAGCTGCTGAAAATGCGCTCCGGACAAAGGCAGAGACACTGCTGCCGAGATATGAGAGGTCGGGGCTGGTACATGACCTGCTGATGCGGATCCAAGAGGGGATGAAGTATGACGACGTGCTGTGGGATATCACGTTCAACAATAATGATATTGAAGTAACCTATCTGACAGATATTGTGGATAACCGGCGTGTGCTGATGAAGGAGATCTATAATTTTCAGGAGATGGGCTTTGAATCTCCGCCGAAGGAGAGCTATCACCGGTTGGCGTTTGCACTGGCGATGCAGAAGTGTCTGGGTGCAGATTTCGGGGTGAATTACCAGTTCCGTTTTGATCCCTCCGATCAGACGCACACCATTTCACAGCTGATGCTCAACTATCGGAAGAAAAGACAAAGCGGTACAACTCTAAAATCACCGATATAAGTCAATATGCGGCAGTCCGGCAAGAAAGCCGGCTGCCGCATTCTGTTTGCCCTGTGAAATATGTCGGCGCACTCCTCACAAGCACATGCGTTACGGTATGATACCTGTCAGCTTGCCATCGCTTATGCCGGTAATGAGGACGTTCCGGATGGTGTTGCGCCAGTCGTCATCGGTCTGTACGGGAACGAGTACGACGGCATCGTTACGGGCATGTCCGCATTGAAAGCCATTGCCCCGTTCCCGTTCAAACAGCACAGACATGGTCTTTCCGATACAGTCTTGCAGAAAGGCAGTGTGCAGACGTTCTCCGAGCGCATGCAGACGGTCGGCACGCTCTTTTTTTACAGCATCTGCCACCTGTTCCGGAAAGTTGGCAGCAGCCGTACCGGGACGGGGAGAATAGCGAAAACTATGAATACGGGAAAATGCCACTGTTTCGGCAAAGTGCAGTGTCTCTGCAAAATCGGCATCCGTCTCACCGGGAAAACCGACGATGATGTCCGTCGTCAGGGCAGCATCCGGAAAACAGCGACGGATGTATTCCGTCAGAGATGCAAATTCTCCGGCAGTATAATGCCGCCCCATTGCCCGGAGCGTGCGGTCACAGCCGCTCTGGACGGAGATATGAAACTGCGGACAGAGTGCGGAAATGCCGGCAAGCCGGGAGAGCATGTCCTCTGTCAGCCCGTCAGGTTCGAGCGAGCCGAGCCGTACCCGTGGAAACCCAGCATCTGCACAGGTCTGAACGGCATCACAGAGTGTTTCACCGGCATCAGTACGGTAACAGGCAAGGTTAATGCCGCAAAGCACCAGTTCCTGATAGCCCTGCCGGTACAGTGCTTCTGCTGTTTCACGGACGGAGGTAAGCTGCCGGGAACGGGAATGTCCTCTTGCATAGGGGATGATGCAGTAGGTACAGAAACGATCACAGCCGTCCTGTAGTTTCAGAAAAGCTCTGGTGTGGGCAGCATCTCCCCCCTGCGGCAGTTCCTCGAAGCTGTCCTCCGTCTGGTGGGCAGGGACAGCCATGCAGTGCTGCGGATGGCGGAAATATTGTGCAAGCAGTGCCGGAAGCATAGCCCTGTTCCGTGTGCCGAGTACGATGTCTGCTTCAGGAAGCAGGGATGTCTCCTCCGGAAATGCCTGTACATAGCATCCGGTCAGGACTATGACAGCATCCGGTGCGGCAGTCCGGAGCGTATGCAGCATCCGGACAGTGCGCTTGTCGCCGGAAGATGTCACGGTACAGGAATTGAGGACGATCACATCCGCCTGCTCCGGCGATGCACAGACGTGGTATCCGTGCATGCCGAGCAGTGCGGCAATGCTGTCAGATTCGATGGCATTGACTTTGCAGCCAAGCGTGTGAAGATAGAGTTTCATGGGCAGCTCCTTCCAGAATGGCATAATAAAGGGAATCAACAATGGAGTGTTGGCAACGTAAATAAAAAATTTCTTTTCTCCCTATTCCCATTATACTAAAATGCCGAATTTTTTGCAATACCCTTGACAGAAAAACAGTTTCGTGGTATGCTATAGTCACAGCCGGAAAAAGCTGTACACAAGGAAAAAAAGAACAAGTCATAAGGAGGTAGTGTTATGACAGAAACAAAAGTATCGTTGCAGACCTTTGGCGATGTGCAGGAATTTGTCAATATCCTGATCACGTTCGGGTTTGACATTGACCTGGTGTCCGGACGCTACATTGTGGATGCAAAGTCCATCATGGGTATTTACAGCCTCGACCTCACAAAGCCGATCATCCTCAAGGCACACACAGAAGATGCTGAGGAGCTGTTTGCAGCCATCGACAAGTATATTGTAAAGTAAGCGATTTCAGAGAAAAATAAAAAAAGTGTTTTGCAGCAAACGGACTTTCCGACAGAAAGTCCGTTTGTTTGTTATGCACTGAAAAGAAAATGGATCACCTTTCTCCATGCTGCGCCAAAACTCATCTCCGGAACATCATCGGCTGCAAGGAGCTGCGCTTCTGTCAGGAGCGTGTCGCCCTGATAGAAGCAGACCCTCCCCACAGCCTGCCCCTTCCGGATGGGAGCAGTGCAGTATTCGGGCAGGACGATGACAGAGGTCGGTGCTTTCCCTGACGACAGGGCAAGCGGCGGAAGGTCAGACAGCTCGAGCAGGACTGCATTTTCCGTACCGCCCCGGAGTTTCATGGGCTGGAGAAATTCTTCGGAGAAACCGGGCGTTGAGATGTGATATCCGGAAAATGCAGAATTCAGCATCTGCTTTGCGGCTGCAAAACGCTCGTCCTCATCCGGACAGCCAAGCACTACTGCTGCACAGACCATGCCGTTCTTTTCGGCTGCCGCAATGACACAATTTCCGGCATCCGGAGAATGGGCAGCCTTCAGCCCCAGACAGCCTTCCATTGTCCGGGTGAGACGATTTTCGTTGACCAGTTCTGCCGGTAGACGGTCTTCACGGATCACAGTGCGCCATGTGGAGACATATGGCATCAGCATCTCGCAATGCAGCACGGCACAGGCAAGCTGCCCCATGTCATGGGCTGTGGAATATGCCATCGGGTCATCATAGCCCTGTGGGGAGGTGAAGTGTGTGTCACGCATGCCGAGGTCAAAGGCAGCAGCATTCATGTCCATGACAAACATCTCCTGACTGCCGGAAATCTGTTCTGCAAGGACGGCGGCAGCATCATTGGCATTGCCCACAAGCAGTCCCAGAAGCAGCTCCTCTGCTGTTGCAGTGTCGCCCGGCTCAAGCCAGATGACTGCCCCCGTTACCTCACGCACACTTTCTCCGGCGGTCAGGACGTTGGCAAGTGTGCCGTTTTCGATCGCCTGTGCGGCAAGATAGGCAGTCATGAGTTTTGCCAGCGAACCGACCGGCAGACGCTCATCGGCATTTTCTTCTGCAAGAACAGATCCCGTGTTCGCCTCAATGAGAAGTGTCGCTTTTGTTTCCGTTCCCTCCACGGGAGTGGGATGCAAAAAAAGCAGAAACAGGATCGCACCGACCAGAAAATACTTTGCTCGTTTCATACTATCCCTCCGTCAGTTAGCTCTGTATTCAGTTTATGCGCCGTCTGCTATCCAAAAGCATTGACATATTCTATAAAAAACAAGCATGAAAATTGTCTTGTTTTCACAATGTTGTGAAAGGATGGCATCAGATACTTGAAAAATTCTGCAAATTATAGTATGATAGATAATGGATTCTGATAAATTCTGGAGGCGTTGATTATGGCACTGAAACTGAATACCAAATATCTTGACAGCTTCATCGGTAAGGAGGATATTGCAGGTATCCGTCCGCAGGTGGAGACGGCTGTGAAGATGCTGCACAGCGGGACGGGGCTGGGGAGTGACTTCCTTGGCTGGCTGCGACTTCCGACAGATTATGACAAGGAGGAATTTGCCCGTATCAAAGCTGCGGCAAAGAAGATACAGAGCAATTCGGACGTGCTGATCGTCATCGGTATCGGCGGCTCGTATCTCGGAGCAAGAGCGGCAATTGAACTGCTGAAAAGCCCGTTCTACAATAATATGAAGAAAGATACTCCCGACATCTATTATGTCGGCAACAATATCAGCCCGACTTATCTTAATGAGGTACTCTCCATCTGTGAGGGGAAAAATATTTCGGTCAATGTCATCTCTAAGTCCGGCACGACCACAGAGCCTGCTTTAGCATTCCGTGTGTTCAAGAAACTTGTTGAGGATAAGTATGGCAAAGAGGAAGCAAAGCACCATATCTTTGCCACCACAGACAAGAAGAAGGGGACTCTCAAGGAGTTGTCCGATACGGAGGGCTATGAGACATTTGTCGTTCCGGATGATGTCGGCGGACGGTTCTCTGTGCTGACTGCTGTAGGTCTGCTGCCGATCGCCGTGGCAGGATGCGACATTGACAAGCTCATGGAAGGTGCTGCCAAGGCAGAAGCTGACTATATGGCAGAATTTGACAGCAACGATTGCTACAAGTACGCTGCCATCCGCAACATCCTCTACAGAAAGGGAAAATCTGCGGAAATGCTCGTTGCCTATGACCCAAGCTTTGCACTCATGAACGAGTGGTACAAGCAGCTTTTCGGGGAAAGTGAAGGAAAGGACGGTAAGGGTCTGCTGCCGACATCGGTGGTATTCTCGACTGACCTGCACTCCATGGGGCAGTACATCCAGCAGGGCGCACGGCTGATGTTTGAGACAGTTGTGGATATCCAGAAACCGAAGCAGGATCTCTTCCTTGAAAAGGATGAAAAGAATCTGGACGGTCTGAACTTCCTCTGCGGACAGAATATGTCCCTCGTCAACCGCAAGGCATTTGAAGGTACGATCCTTGCCCATACGGAGGGCGGCGTGCCGCAGGTCATTCTGGAACTGGAGGATACCACGGAATACAGCGTCGGCTATATGATCTATTTCTTTGAGAAGGCATGCGCTGTTTCGGGTTATGTACTCGGTGTGAATCCGTTCAACCAGCCCGGTGTGGAGAGCTATAAGTCCAATATGTTCGCTCTGCTCGGCAAACCCGGCTATGAGAACGCAAAAGCTGCGCTCGAAGCAAAGCTCGGTCACTAATCGCTATTTTATCATGCCGCAGGGCATGGAAAGGAGTCATATCATGATTAAACTGATTACAGGCAAGAAGGGCTCTGGCAAGACCAAGACCCTCATTGAACTCATCAACACTGCTGTGGCAGAAACCAACGGCTGCCTTGTCTGCATCGAAAAGGGTGAAACACTGCGCCGCTCCATCAGCTATAAGGTACGTTGGGTCGGTGTGGAGCAGTTTGACATTACCGGCTATGAGAATTTCTACGGATTCCTCGCAGGAATGCTTGCCGGCAACTATGACATCAAGGAGATCTTCATCGACGGCATCCTGAAGATCGGCGGCAGGGATTACGATGAGCTGGGTGCAATGCTCGCAAGACTGGACAAGCTCACCGGAAACGATACTCTCGTCACCTTTACGGTATCGGCTGACAATGCTGATCTGCCGGAATCTGTGACCAAGTATCTCTGAACCATTTCTGATACTGCTGCGCATCCCTGATGATCTGACCGACATCAGATCGTCAGGGAATGTCTGCTGTTTTCTGTCGTCCTTCCCCGGCAGGATGATAGGCAATGCGCATGAAAGCTGCTGGTCTGTGCTGACAGCTTTCGGATAGTTTTCTGAAAAATACCGGAAAGGGCTTGACAAAACAGGCTTTTTTTGGTATAATAGAATTTGCGATGCTCTGCAAAGAAAGAGGTATCTGACGGATGAATGTCAAAAACGTGCTGAATATTCCCGGAACTTCGGAACAAATTGATTTCTGTATCCCGGAGGAGCGTCTGGCGCAGATCAGTCGGTATGTCTTTGCCTCACCTGTGAGGGTAAACGGGCAGATCGCAAACCGTGCCGGCGTGGTCACGCTTTCGTTCCGGATTACCTGCTCCCTGTTGGTGACATGTGACCGCTGTCTGAAAGAGACAGTGCAGGAGCTTGCCTATGACGAACTGCATACGGTCGTCCGGTCTGTGGCATCTAAAGAGGATGAAGATGACTATGTTATTGCAAGGGCAGAATGCATTGATCCGGTGGAGATCGCAGTGTCAGACCTCATTCTCGAATTGCCGGCAAAGCTGCTGTGCCGGGAGGACTGCAAGGGACTTTGTCCGGTGTGTGGCTGTGACAGGAATGTCACAGAATGCGGTTGTATGAGTGAGAGATAATTAAGTAAGGAGGTGCCTGAAATGGCAGTACCGAAGAGAAAAACGTCTAAAGCAAGAAAAAATAAGAGACGCAGTGCAGTCTGGAAGCTCGATGCTCCGGCTATGTGCAGATGTGACCGCTGCGGTGAGCTGAAAGCTCCGCACAAGGTTTGCAAGAACTGCGGCTATTATAAGGGCGTAGAAGTCCTGAAGATGGACGCTGAATAAGCGGCAGGCGGAGAGAGGGTATCCCTTCTCTCCATTATTTTTGCATGGGGGTGGAGAAATGGTCGAGATCACGGGCGTGATACAGGATTCCCCTGCGGCACATGCCGGCATCCGGAAAGGGATGCAGCTCGTGTCGCTCAACGGACATGTGATCCGGGATGTTGTGGATTATATGTATTATGCGGCAGAGACGGCATTGGATGTCGTGACCGAACTGGACGGAAAACAGGCACATTATCATCTTGAAAAGGATGAATATGACGATACAGGACTGGAATTTGCAAGCTTTCTCATGGACAGCAAACAGAGCTGCCGGAACAAGTGCGTGTTCTGTTTCATTGACCAGATGCCGCCCGGTATGCGTGAGACACTCTACTTCAAGGATGATGATGCAAGGCTGAGCTTTTTGCATGGGAACTATGTCACGCTGACCAATATGACACAGGAGGATGTTGACCGCATCATTGCCATGCGCCTTGGCATCAATGTGTCCGTCCATACGACAAATCCGGAACTGCGCTGCAAAATGATGCAGAACCGCTTTGCCGGAGAAAAGCTCGATTATCTCTGGCAGATGGCAAAGGCAGGCATTCAGCTCAATTGTCAGATCGTACTCTGTCCGGGGCTGAATGACGGCGAAGAATTAAAGAGAACACTGACGGACTTGGGAAAGATGCTGCCGCACCTGACGAGTGTGGCAGTCGTTCCGGTGGGACTGTCGAAATTCCGGGAGGAGCTGTATCCGCTGACACCATTCACGCCGGAAACGGCGGCTGCGACTCTCGATCTCATTGCAGCATTTCAGGAACAGTTTTTAGAGAAATTCGGAACAAGAGCTGTGTTCCCGTCGGATGAATTTTTTCTGCTTGCCGGACGGGAACTGCCGGATGAGAGCTATTATGAGGGATATCCGCAGTATGAGAACGGCGTAGGGATGCTGCGGTCACTGGCAGATGAATTTCATGCTGCGCTTGATGAGGCAGATGCACCGGGGAAACGGACGGTTGCTGTTGCGACGGGCATGGCGGCATATTCGTTTCTCTGCGGACTGATGCAGGAGGCGGAGCAGAGGTTTCCGGAAATTCAGTGCAATGTGTATGGGATACGAAATGACTTTTTCGGAGAGAGTATCACCGTAACAGGACTGCTGACCGGACAAGATATCATCAGGCAGCTCAGCGGCAAGCCTTTAGGGGAGATGCTGCTGCTGTCGGAGTCGATTTTCCGGAAAAACAGTGAAGTCTTTCTGGATGATCTGACCATTGCAGATGTGGAGCGTGTACTGCATACGAAGATCCGCATCGTCCCGAATGACGGATATGAACTGCTTGATGCGGTTCTCAATTGAAAGGAGGAAACACATGCCATTACCAGTAGTTGCCGTAGTGGGACGCCCGAATGTGGGCAAGTCCACGCTGTTCAACAAGCTCATCGGACAGCGGCTTTCCATTGTGGAAGATACGCCCGGCGTGACAAGGGACAGAATTTACTCGAAATGCGAATGGAGAGGGCATCAATTCATGGTCGTGGATACGGGCGGTATCGAACCGAAAGAGAACGACAAGATGCTTACCCTCATGCGGCAGCAGGCAGAAATTGCCATCTCTCATGCGGATGTGATCGTGCTTGTGACAGATGTGCGCAGCGGCGTGACGGCAAATGACTATGCCGTTGCTGATATGCTCCAGAAGAGCGGAAAGCCCATTGTGCTTGCCGTGAATAAGTGCGACACCCCCGGTGAATTGCCGATGGATATTTATGAATTCTACAATCTTGGCATTGGTGAGCCGTTTCCTGTATCATCCGTACATGGGCATGGGACGGGGGATATGCTCGATGAGATCGTCAGCCATTTTCCGGAGGAAGAAACGGATGATTACGACGAAAGCGACATCAAGGTCGCTGTCATCGGCAAGCCGAATGCCGGAAAATCTTCCCTCATTAACCGCATTGCCGGTGAGGAGCGTGTCATTGTCTCCGACATTGCCGGCACAACACGGGATGCAACAGATACCGTCATTGAACGGGAAGAGGGACGGTTTGTCTTTATTGACACGGCAGGCATCCGGAAGAAGTCGAAGATCACGGAACGTGTGGAGCATTTCTCTGTGCTGCGTGCATATATGGCTGTGGACAGGGCGGATGTCTGTGTGATCATGATCGATGCACTGGAGGGCTTCACGGAGCAGGATTCCAAGGTCGCAGGCTATGCCCATGAGCAGGGCAAGGGGTGCATCGTCGCCGTCAATAAGTGGGATGCAGTGGAAAAGACCGACAAGACCATGCAGGAATACCAGAAAAAGCTTGAGAACGATTTTAGCTTCATGTCCTACGTGCCGTTCATTTTCATTTCAGCTAAGACCGGTCAGCGTGTGGAAAAGCTGTTTGACATGATAAAGCAGGTCAATGAAATGAACTCTATGCGCATCAGCACGGGTATGCTCAATGATGTGCTTGCCTATGCGGTCGCAAGGGTGCAGCCCCCATCAGATAAGGGCAAGCGGCTGAAAATTTACTATATGACACAGGCAAGCACCAAGCCGCCGACCTTTGTGCTGTTTGTGAACCGTGCCGACCTGTTTCATTTTTCCTATCAGCGGTATCTGGAAAACCAGATACGGACGACGTTCGGGTTGGAGGGGACACCTGTGCGCTTTGTCATCCGGGAACGCAGCCGGAATGACACATAAGGGGGGCGATGGTATGCTACTACTCTGCTGTCTTGTGGCAGCACTTGTGGGGTATCTGTTGGGAAGCATCAACTCGGCGATCCTGACGGTACGGCTTCTGAAACATGAGGATGTCCGGAATTTCGGCAGCGGCAATGCCGGGCTGACGAATACTTTGCGCTGTTTCGGCAAAGGCTGTGCGGCACTGACGCTGATCGGCGATCTGGCAAAGGGCGTTGTGGCAGTACTCATCAGCCGGTATCTGACCGACCTCTGGATGCAGGGGACGGGGGACACATATTTCATTGGCTGTCTTGCCGGATGCTTTGCCATCCTCGGGCATGTGTTTCCGATTTACCATCACTTCAAGGGCGGCAAGGGTGTACTGGTGGGGGTATCCATCTTTCTGGTACTGGACTGGAGGGTGTTCTGCATTCTCATCGGCATTTTTGCGGTGGTGCTGCTGCTCTCCAAATATGTAAGTCTTGCATCTGTCATTGCAGCATCATGCTGTCCGTTCGTGACGGCTGTGGTGCAGTATCTTTTAGATACGCACTACACCATGCCGCAGATCATATTGCATTTCTGCATGACGGCAGTCATGGCAGGGATGGTCGTATTTATGCACCGTTCTAACATCCAACGTCTGAAAGAGGGAACGGAACGGAAAATTACGGATAAGAAGGAGAGAAGATCATGAGTTCTGTTCCCGGTCATCTGAAAGCTGTCTGGCATCCGGAATTGACAAAGAATGGCTTTTTGAAAGGCAATATTGTGTGTCCCTGTGGTGGAGAGGTGTTTCATGTTTCGGACAATGAAAACAGTCCTTCCCGGGGGTATGGAGAGGACGGGCTGCTGATTCAGGCAACCTGCGTGCAGTGCGGTGCTGTCTGTGTGATCGTTGATGAAGCAAAGCATGGCTATGACGGGTTTGTCTGTCATTCTTATCAGACGGCAGACCCCGGCACATTGCATCCGCATCTCTGCGGATGCGGCAGCAGTCAGTTCCGGATGACGGTTTCCATTGAACCGGAAGATGAGGAACAGTTTATGGAAGAAGTCGTGGCAGAAGAACCGGATAGTTTTCAACCGGAGGATTTTGTGAACGCCTTCAGTTGGATCACCATTGACACACAGTGCGCTGACTGCGGTGTTCAGGAAAACTGGATCGATCTGGAAACCGCATGAAATATATGCCTTTCAACGTTGAAAATTGTGCAAATGGCTGAAATTTTGAAAAATTCCAGAAATGCACTTGATTTTTCCCGTAAAGGTGGTACAATAGTATTAGCACTCAAAGAGAGAGAGTGCTAATATCAAGCGGCGGTCAAGGTCGCAGATGTTTTATCCCAATTTCTGAAAAGGAGGACTACATTATGACGATCAAACCATTGTTCGATCAGGTACTCATCAAGATGACAGAGGCTGAGGAAACCACCAAGAGCGGCATCATCCTTGCTGCTTCCGCACAGGAAAAACCGCAGGTCGCTGAAGTCGTTGCTGTTGGTGAGGGAAAGTATGACGATAATGGAAAGCTGATTCCCATGGTCGTAAAAGCAGGCGATAAGGTGCTTACCAGAAAGTACGGCGGCACAGAGGTCAAGATCGACGGCGAGGAGTATACCCTCGTGGGTCAGGAGGACATTCTGGCAATCGTGACTGACTGATGAAATCAGATTAGGAGGAGAGAGATTATGGCAAAGGATATCAAGTACGGAGAAGAAGCCAGAAAGGCACTCCAGACCGGCATCGACAAGCTCGCCGATACCGTGAAGATCACACTCGGACCCAAGGGCAGAAATGTCGTTCTGGATAAGAAATTCGGCGCTCCGCTTATTACCAATGACGGCGTGACCATCGCCAAGGACATCGAACTTGAGGACGGCTTCGAGAATATGGGCGCACAGCTCGTCAAGGAAGTCGCTACCAAGACCAATGATGCAGCCGGCGACGGCACAACGACTGCTACACTGCTTGCACAGGCAATCGTGCATGAGGGCATGAAGAATATCGCTGCCGGTGCAAATCCTATGGTTCTGAAAAAAGGCATTGCCAAGGCTGTGGATGCCGCTGTGGAAAGCATCAAGGCAAACTCCAAGCCTGTCGAGGGTTCGGATGATATTGCCCGTGTCGGTACCGTATCTTCCGCAGATGAGAACGTCGGCAAGCTCATTGCAGAGGCAATGGAGAAGGTAACTTCCGACGGCGTGATCACCATTGAGGAGAGCAAGACCGCAGAGACTTATTCTGAGGTCGTAGAGGGCATGCAGTTTGACAGAGGCTATATTTCTCCCTATATGGTAACGGATACGGAGAAGATGGAGGCTGTCTATGATGATGCCTACCTGCTGCTGACTGACAAGAAGATCAGCAATATTCAGGAGATCCTGCCGCTGCTCGAACAGATCGTACAGGCTGGCAGAAAGCTTGTTATCATCGCTGAGGATATCGAGGGCGAGGCTCTGACGACCATCATCCTGAACAACCTGAGAGGCACATTCAAGTGTGCTGCTGTCAAGGCACCGGGCTTTGGTGACAGACGCAAGGAGATGCTGCAAGACATTGCTATCCTCACTGGTGCAGAAGTCATCTCTGAGGAACTCGGTCTGGAGTTGAAGGATGCACAGATGAATCAGCTCGGTCGGGCACGTCAGGTCGTTATCCAGAAGGAGAACACCATCATTGTGGACGGTGCAGGCAGCTCTGAGAAGATTCAGGCAAGAGTGGCACAGATCAAGTCCCAGATCGAAACTGCTACCTCTGACTTTGACAAGGAGAAGCTTCAGGAGCGTCTTGCTAAGCTTTCCGGCGGTGTCGCTGTCATCAAGGTGGGCGCAGCAACGGAAATTGAGATGAAGGAGAAGAAGCTCCGCATCGAGGATGCTCTCGCAGCTACGAAGGCAGCAGTGGAGGAAGGTATCGTTGCCGGCGGCGGCACAGCTCTCATCAATGCCATCCCGGCTGTGGAGAAGCTTGTCTCCGAGCTGGAAGGTGATGAAAAGACTGGTGCAGCTATCATCCGCACCGCTCTGGAAGCTCCGCTGCGTCAGATCGCTCTGAATGCAGGTCTGGAAGGCAGCGTCATCATCGACAAGATCATCAGCTCCGGCAAGGTCGGTTATGGCTTTGATGCCTACAATGAGGCATATGTTGACATGATTCCGGCTGGTATCGTTGACCCGACAAAGGTCACCAGAAGTGCGCTCCAGAATGCCGCTTCCGTTGCAGCAATGGTACTCACAACAGAGAGCCTTGTTGCCGATATCAAGGAACCTGAGCCTCCGGCACCTCCGATGCCAGCAGGCGGCATGTACTAATAGGAATGGGCGGCAAGATCTCTTGCCGCCTTTTTGTATGTAGATATGATGCGTTTCTGATGCTATAGTGAATCTATCTTTTATCAAATAATTCTGCTATAATAAAGACAGGGCAACAGACCCGAATAGAATGAAAGGAGGAAATGTAATGTGGTCGAAAATGAAAGCATCTGAACGTTTTCAGCTCATTCTCTGCGTTCTGGGAGTGGTGGCAGGTATCATCATGCTGATCTGGGTCATATCAGAGGGGTTTAATGGTTACAGCGGTGGTTATGAAACTTTTGGTGGAGATTTCTACACGGAGATCCACAAACAGGTCAGCCATGCAACAGATAATCTTGATGATCTTATAAAAATGATCAACGCTATCATGATTTATGGAAGCATTGTGATTACGATCGGTTTTGCTGTGCGGTTATGCAGTATCTTCGCATCGGTCGCTAAACGGGAAGCATATGAAAATCTGCTGACACAGCAGACACAATTGCTGGCACGACTGACAGAACAGATGACTTCACAGAAAC
Organism: uncultured Clostridia bacterium; assembly: GCA_947630845.1. Taxonomy (GTDB): domain Bacteria; phylum Bacillota; class Clostridia; order Oscillospirales; family Ruminococcaceae; genus UBA3855. The sequence goes on along the minus strand of CANRJB010000003.1, from coordinate 63,152 downwards.
AGCAGCCTGTCCAGACAGCACAGCAGAGTTGAAAAAAGAAAAACAGAGCGGCATAATGTCACTCTGTTTTTTTATGTTGCTACGCTTTTTATGACATTTTTTGCTTTAATGACAATGTTCTTGTCATTTTCATAGGTCAGTATCCGGGAAGCATACCCGATATCCACCCATCGTACTTCGGAGATCTCCTCCGCCTGCGGCACATAATCATAATTCTTTGCCTTGCCGATGAAGTAGACGACCACCTTCTGGGTGTCCCGTTTCGGGGAATAGGAAACAGTCTCCCGGAATGTCGGGTCAATGATGACATCAATAGAAGTCTCCTCCTTGATCTCCCGGACTGCGGTCTCCACCTCTGTCTCCCCTTCTTCGACATGTCCTTTCGGGAAGGACCAGTGCCCGCTGTTGATGTGCCGGATCAGCAAAATTTCGATATTCCCATGAAATCTGCGGTAGACAATCGCTCCGCAGGACTTTTCATGCCGCATTCTGTTCGCTTCCTTTCTCTGAGCATGATTCACTGTTATATTGATTATAACATATTTTATTCCTTTTGTCTATCATTTTTTTGTCACTTTTGAAAAAAATTTTCAAAATGAGTATGACAAAAAATATTTTTGAAAAAAGTATTTACGAAATTCATTTTTTATGGTAAAATATAAGAAGCAATGAAAGGAGTAGGATATGAACGATTTTCAGGAACAGACTGCGGGAGAAGTGACGATCGATCCGCATGATCCTTTTGGTAACGAAACAGAGTTTGCATATTATAACGGGGATTATGGCGAGATCGTACCACAGATACGCATTCCCGGCTGCCGCATTCCTCTGAAACCAAACAGCAGGGAGAAAAGCAGGATACGGCGATATGAGAATATTGTAGGAGGATTTCTGGCAGGGCATTTTCTGCTGTCCAATGTGATCGCAGCCGTGCTGATCGGGATATTTTATGGATTGACGGGTATTGTGGATTCCGCAAGTGCGGATGGTACGCTCCCTGTCAATTATGAGGAGCTGCTGTCAGATTATCTGTCCAATTCATCAAGCATGATCGCCATCAATATATTAGCGTTCGGCATACTGAATGTGTTGGTAGCATGTATCGGATGCAAGGTGACGAAGATCCCTGTCCCGAATCTTTTCCAGACCCGGAATTTTTCAGCAGGAAAGGCTTTCAGCTATATCACGATCGCACTGTTCATTCAGACGGCAATGGGCTATGTAGCGGCAGGACTGACCGCTCTGATGGAGGGCGTTGGCATCACGCTCTATGAAGCAGATCTCACCGGACAGCCGGAGCTGAAAAGCACGATATTGTCCATTCTCTATAGCGTCATCATTGCACCCGTCACGGAAGAACTGCTGATGCGTGGATTTGTACTCAAAAATCTGAGCAGGATCGGACAGAAATTCGGCATCATCGCAAGTGCGTTCCTGTTCGGTATCTGGCATGAGAATGTGGCACAATTTGTACTGGCGTTTGCGGCAGGGTGTTTCTTCGGCTATCTGACCGTCAAGCATAACTCCCTGATCCCGTCCATCATCTGTCATATGGCAGTCAACGGATTTGCAGAGATATTCTCTGTCTGCGAGAGCTATGGATGGGATTTCCCATATAGTATGGCAAATATCGTGTATACAGTGCTTGTTTTCATAGGGTTTGTGCTGCTTATCCGGATGTATGTGATCGAACGGTTTCCGAAGGCAATGCCTGCCCAGACAGAACGGGGCTTGCGTGTGATGCTGACAGCTCCGCTGATGCTGCTGCTGATGGTATGCCACATCGGGGCGATGATACTCTTTATTGCAGAAGAAAGTCTGTAATGACAAAAGCCTGAGCGGAATGCTCAGGCTTTCTTGCTTTTCATTCAAGTGCGTCCATCAGACTGTCTACGATCTTGTCGCTGTACCATGTCTTGCTCTTGCGGTCAAGCAGTCCGTAGCTGTCCTCACTGCCATTGTCCCAGATAAAGCAGGGAATGCCGTAGCTTGCGGCAATGCTGACATAGGATGCATAATATTCTGCACGTTCTTCTTCATTACCCTTGTTTTCCGCACCAAACTCCCCGATGATGACCGGGATACCCTTGTCAATGAAGATGGCTTTCAGTGTGGCAAACTGGTTTTCCAGCCCATCCTTGTCAGACTCTTCAAAGTTCTTGGCATCCGGATATTCCAGTGTAGTAAACTGCCATGGGGCATAGTTGTGGATGGAGACGATGAGGTTATCATCATCCGGCACGACCAGACCGCTCACAGCAGCATCCGTGATGGATGCGGCATGGGTGGTGACGATCAGCGTGCGGCTGGCATTGTTGCCGCCGGATGCCCGTATGGTTTCCACAAAGGCAGCCTGCAAGTGATTGATGACATCCCGTTCTTCCTCTGTGCCGCCTGTCCACTCAGCAGACGTGCCAACCATTCTCGGCTCGTTCATGCCCTCAAAGAGCAGCTTGTTGTCATAGTCCTTAAAACGCTCTGCGATCTGTTTCCATACAGTAAGATATTTTTCTCTGACAGCATCCTCCTCGGCATAGACCGGATGCAGCCACAGATAATCGTCATGGTGCATGTTCAGGATCACATACATGTCATTGTCGATGCCGTAGTCCACGATCTCCTGCACCCTGTCAAGCCACTTGGGAGCAATGGTATTGCTGCTGTCAAGGTGATTCCCCCATGATACCGGGATACGGATGGCGTTGAATCCCTCCGCTCTGACAGCGTCGATCATATCCTTTGTTGTGGAGATGTTACCCCAGTAAGTTTCGAGGTTCTTTGCCTTGTTAGTCTCATCGTAGCAGTCAAGCGTATTGCCGAGGTTCCAGCCGACTCTGATGTCGGACACGATCTGTGCAGCTCCTGAATCCACGGTTGTCTCCCCCTTGCTGACGGGCTTGCTTGTGCCTGCACCATCGCTGTATTTTATGGTAATGTTTTGTAGTGTGATCTCCTCCGGTTCGCCCCACCAGTAGCCGAACAGGACTTCGGCATCCTGCGGAATGGATGTCTTGATCTCATCCGGAATGATCCATGTCAGCTGCAATGTGCTGGCATCTGTCAGGACGGCAACGGTGTCTGTCATGTACATATCTTCGTTTGCGGTAATGCCGAATGCGCCGGTAAATTTATCCAGACTGCTGCCGGCACTGATGTCAAAGATCACTGCCTGCGGTACGCCGGTATCGCTGAGCACGTCGCCGATGGGAACCTGAATGCTGTTGGTTTCATCGCTGCTATGGCGCAAACTCTGTCCGACGCTGATGGTCTGTGTGCCGTCAACGGGAATTTCTACAGTGCGGGTATAGTTGCAGATGATCTGGGTAAGGGTAACGGTGGAAGTATCACCCCACCAGTAACCGATCTGCACGTCACCATCGGGGCTGATATTGTCCTTGATCTCCTCCGGCACTTGCCATGTGACTTCGGCATACTGTCCTTCTGTCTGCACCTCAAAGTCCGGAGACTGATACCATCCCTCATCGGTTGCAGCAGGGCAATCCTGTGTGACCGAAATACCGCAGCCGCCCTGATAAGTGCCGATGTCTGCATCGCTTTTGAAAATAAAGGTGAAGGACTCCACTCTGTCGCCTGCCTGCATGAGTGCAGAGAGAGATGCCTTATAATTCTTCTGACTGTCATCTTCGCTGTCCTTGTTGAGCGCAGCGTTGACATCGAGCTGTGTACCGAGGGAAGAAGTGACGATCTCTGTCGGGCTGACATGTTCTGTTTCAGGAGAGGACGTTTCTGCCTCTGTGGGGACTTCTTCTGCGGATGTGGGGGCAGCGGTTTCTTCTGACTGTGATGTATCCTGCTGAGAGGTGCTTTCCTCTTTGTCAGAGGAACAGCCGCCTGCACAGCATACAAGCATGGCTGCAAGCAGCAGGGCTGTGATGCGCTTTGGTAAATATGGATTCATAAAAGGTTTCCTCCTTTATGCGTTCTCATATATTATACCATAATATGTCTCACGGGTGTAGTCCTTTTTTTCAAATTCTGTAAAAATCGTAAGATTTCACAATTTTATCCTCCAAAACACTGTCTCTGACATACAATTTGTAAAGGGAATCATTACCAATGTGCATAAAAAACGGCTGTCTGATTTAGCAAAAATGCAGAATTTCAAATCATGTCCGTTTTTTTGAAAAAAACAGGTGATTTTTTGTGCAAAGTATGCTATAATAAAAATATGCTCTGTAACACAGGTGCGGCATTTCGTGGGCGACTGAAAAGAGCAATATCTTTAGTAAAGGGGCGTTGAATTGCTATGAAGCATCCAATTATTACCATAGAACGTGAATACGGCAGCGGCGGCAGTGTGATCGGCAAGTTAGTTGCTGAACAGCTCAATATTCCGTTTTACAACCATGAGATTCTTGAAATGGCATCTGAACGGATGAATATTCCTGTGCCGAAACTGGAGGGTGCGGAAGAAAGCTCGCCGAAGAGTTTCCTGTATACCCTGCTCCTTAACTCCAATCCGGCAAGGACGATGGAAGATAATATCCCCGTCTCTGACAAGCTCTACATCACCGAAACGCAGATCATCAAGGAGCTTGCCGCAGAGGGGAGCTGTGTCATTGTGGGACGCTGTGCCAACTGGATCCTGCGGGACAACCCCTGCCGGTTCAGCACCTTCATCTATGCCCGGAGAGACTACCGGCTGCAATATGCGCAGACGCATTATGACGTTCCGGCAAAGGACATTGATTCTCTCCTCTCACGTATTGACAGCAGACGTGAGAAATTCTACAACATCAACACCGGCGGAAACTGGCATGACAAGGGTAACTATGTGATGTGTCTCAACAGTGGGATGCTCGGCATTGATGCGGCGGCATCGGTCATTGTAAAGTCTGTGGAGCATTACCCCGAACCGGAAACGACATAACAAAAAAGAACCGTCCGGCGCATTGCTCCGGACGGCAGTTTTTATACATTGTGTTTCACACGCTGGCTTTCCTCTGCACGCTTGGCGTCGTTGAAACGCTCCAGTGTGCCGACCAGATACCCCGTGATGCGGCGGATCCTGTCAAACGGTACGACATCATAGGTGTAGGATACGTCAACAAAATCTCCGTCCACCTTGAATGTGATGTCCTTGAAAATACGCTCCGGATACTTTTTACGGAGCATGCGTACATATGCCTGTGCTTCCTCTTCGGGCAGTGTGCCACCCTCTATCTTGTAGCTCATGGTTGATCCCTCCACTAAATATAGTTTGTCTCCTTCTTTGTTTTCTATTATATCACACACTAAGAAAAAAAGCAAGCATAAATTTATATTGTTTTGTACAAAAACGAAAGGAGAATTTTGTATGAATTTTTATTCCACCCCTTTGGGGGAACTCGGTGCAAACTGTTATCTGCTTGACTGTGGAAACGGTATCGGTGCTGCCATTGACATCGGGAGCAGACCGGACAGACTGCGGCGATTGCTGAACGAACACCATCTGACTCTGAAAGCCATACTGCTGACACATGGGCATTATGACCATATCGGCGGTGTGGAGGAAATGCGTGCAGAGACGGGAGCGACGGTCTATATCCATGAGGAGGAGGAAGCCATGCTCTATAACGGAAAAAAGAATCTGGCGTATCAGATCGCTATGGATGACTTTACGCCGGTGAAAAGCTGCGTGGTGCTGCATGATGAACAGGTGCTGACAATCGGGGATGCTGCCATTCAGGTGCTGCATACCCCCGGACATACGCCGGGTGGTGTCTGTTATCTGACGGAAAACCTGATCTTTACGGGCGATACGCTTTTTTCAGGCGGTATCGGTCGGATCGATCTGGGCGGCAATGCGCAGGATATGAAGGCATCTCTGCGGAGACTGCTGCATCTGAAGGGGGAGTATGAGGTCTGTCCGGGGCATGGCGAAAGCTCCACACTGGCATGGGAAAGGGAGCATAACCCCTATCTGAGGGATGTGGGATGAAACGGGACTATGCGCTTGTGTTCCGGGGGCATCGGTTCTGCTATGAGGTACAGGCTGTGGCAAAGCTGTTCTTTCCGGGAGAACGGTTTCTGCTCTGTGAGGACGGAACTGTTCCGGACTGTGATTATATCCTGACTGAGATCAGAGATGGCAGCATTCTGCGTGTGCGGCTTCATTTGCAGGGCAAGGAGATGGAACGGGAACACATCTCCCGGAATGAACAGGAATATGCCCTCTGTCGGATGCTGTTTGACATGCTCGTTACCATGACAGGCTATCAGCCGCCGTGGGGGATGCTGACGGGTATCCGTCCTGTGCGCAAGCTTGTACAGGCGGTCGACAGGGGGATGACGATGGAGGAGGCAGTTGCTGACCTTCGGGAGCGTTATCTCGTTTCGGAGGAAAAGCTGCATCTGGCAAGGCAATGCGCCCTTGTCCAGATGCCCATGCTGCCGCATAGCCCGAAAGAGATCGGGGTGTATGTTTCCATCCCGTTCTGTCCGACACGGTGCAGCTATTGTTCATTTGTGTCGCATTCAATGGAGACGGCAGCAAGGCTGATTCCTGCCTATGTGGAAAAGCTCGTTGATGAAATACGGGTCACGGGGGAGATCATCCGTGAGTACGGACTGAGGGTACATTCTCTCTATGTCGGCGGCGGTACGCCGACAGCCATTCCGGCGAAGGCACTGCAATGTGTGCTTGCGGCTCTTTCGCAGGAGATGGACTTGTCCGGATGCAGGGAATATACTGTTGAGGCAGGTAGACCGGATACCATTGACAGGGAGAAACTTGCGGTCATCCGGGATGCCGGTGTATCACGCATTTCCGTTAATCCACAGACCCTACAGGACAGTGTGCTGCAAGCCATCGGGCGAAGGCATACGGCACAGCAGGCAATAGAAGCATTCTGTCTGGCAAGGGAAATGGGGTTTGATGACATCAATATGGATCTGATCGCAGGCTTGCCGACAGATACATATGAGGGCTTTGCCGATACGCTTGCACGTGTCATGTCACTCTGTCCGGACAGCATCACGGTGCATACCCTGACGGTCAAACGTGCGGCTGCACTCTATCAGAAGGCATATCATGAAAATACTGCCATTGCAGAAGTGGAGCGCATGACGGCATTGTCCGCATCGGCATTGCCTGTGCATGGGTATCAGCCGTACTATCTCTACCGGCAGAAGAATACGCTCGGTAACCTTGAAAATGTCGGCTATGCAAAGTCCGGTAAGGAGAATCTGTACAACATCCTCATCATGGATGAGACACAGACGATTCTGGGGGTCGGATGTGCGGCATCGACAAAGGTGGTCTGCCCGGATGGAGATATCACACGCATTATGAATTATAAATTTCCCTATGAATACATTGACCGGTTTGTGCAGATGATGGAGAAAAAACAGGAGCTGCGCAAACGGCTTGCGGATATGGAGACACGATATGCAGAAAAATGAGATCTATGAAGCCGAAATCACCGGAATGACTGCTGAGGGCACAGGGGTATGCAGAATCGGTGGAATGGCAGTGTTTGTGCCGATGACAGCGATCGGAGACAGACTGAATGTGCGCATTGTAAAAGTATTGAAGCGGTATGCATTCGGAATCATTGCGGAGCTGCTCCGCCCGGCAGAAGGACGCTGTGAGCCGGATTGTCCTGTGTTCCGGCAATGCGGCGGATGTGCTTTCCGGCATGTCACCTATGAGACGGAGCTGCAATATAAGGCGCAGCTTGTGGAGGATGCATTCCTGCGCATCGGGGGCATTGATGCGGTTTATGAGCCGATACTTGGCGATACCCGGCGCACAGGCTACCGCAATAAGGCACAGTATCCGGTCACGATGCAGGACAACCATCTGATGTGCGGATTCTATGCAAGGCACAGTCACCGCATTGTTCCGACTAAGCATTGTCTTTTACAGCCGGCGTTATTTTCAGAGGTGCTTGGGGAGATGCTGCCGATGCTGGAGCAATGCGGCGTGACGGCGTATGATGAAACAAGCCACACCGGGGAACTGCGGCATATCTATTTCAGACAAGGGTATCATTCGGAGGAAATGATGCTTTGTCTGGTAGTGCGGCACTCCGTCCGGAACAAGATCGGCAGCATGGCAGACAGGCTGATGCAGAAATTCCCGATGATCGTGAGCATCGTTGAATCTGTCAATCCGGAAAAGACCAATGTCATTATGGGAAAAACAGTAACAACGCTTGCCGGAAAGCATACCATCCCGGACAGGATCGCCGGGGTGGAGGTAGAATTATCGCCGCAGGCATTCTATCAGGTCAATACGGCACAGGCAGAGCATCTGTATGCCATCGCAAGAGACTATGCCGGACTGCATGGAGAGGAAGTGCTGCTTGACCTGTATTGCGGTGCAGGGACGATCGGTCTGTCGATGGCAGACGGTGTCAGCAGGCTGATCGGAGTGGAGGTCGTGCCGGAGGCTGTGGAGAATGCAAAGGCGAATGCAGAGCGCAATCATGCTGTCAATGCGACATTTCTATGCAGTGATGCAGGGGCAGCATCGGTACATTTGCAGCAGCAGGGACTGATGCCGGATGTCATTGTGCTTGACCCTCCAAGAAAGGGTTGTGATGAAACCACTTTGCAGGCAGTTGCTTGTATGCAGCCATCCCGTATCGTCATGATTTCCTGTGATCCGGCAACGGCAGCAAGGGACTGTGCAAAGCTTGCGGCATCGGGATATGCGGTAAAAAAAGTACGGGCAGTAGATTTGTTTCCGGGGACGGCGCACGTTGAGTGCGTAGTTCTGCTGTCGGGGTGAGAATGTGAAATGGGGGTGGTTGTGGGGAGTGGATTGGCTTACAGCGTAAAATGCACACCTTTTTATCGCTGCACACCATCTGCACACCATCTGCACATACCTGTTTTGCCTGTTTATAGAACTTTGCACGCCTGCACTCCTTTATTCTATATTATTATTATTATTATTATTTATATAGTTAAAAAATAGTATAAGTAATATGTATATATATATATATATATATAATGCCAACTCAAAAAATGGCGTGCAGACGTGCATCGGCTATATTTCGGGATTTTAAGCGTGCAATGCTCTGTGCATCTGCACACTTTGAAAGAAAGCTGCACTCCGTTTTACAGATAGTCCGGAAAAACCCCACACCACTGAAAACCAGTGATGTGGGGTTTCGTCTGTTCACTTGACCATCACGCCAGTGGTCGTCACTCTCCCTGTATTCCGTCCGGCTCTGCCTGTACAGGCTGTTCAGGTTCTGCCTGTGCTGCCTGTTCCGGAGGTACTTCCTCATTGGCTTCGCCGGGGACGGACTGTGTATCGGTCGGTTCTTCTATGGGATACGTCTTGGGGATGGTTTCTGTCTGCGTGCTGAGATTTATCTCCTGCTCCGCAAAGCTGTCAAACGTCACCACCAATCCATACGACGGCAGCGAAAATGACAGCGGCATCCCATCCTCCGCACAGCATAATGCATAACTCCCCGTCTCCGACTCTCCCTCACATATGACCTGTCCTTCCTCCGTCCTGCCGTCAAGCTCCGCCTGCGCCGACATGTTGTCTACGACCTCCATCAGCCCGGACAGCTCCGTTTTCAACGCCTGCGCCGACTGCGGCACAGAAAATTCCAACCCCTTATAGGATGCCTTCACCTCATCATCCAGAAAGTCAAGCTGTACCCCCGACAATGCAGCCGGTTCATTGAACACCACACACCATGCATCCAGTCCGTAGCGAGTGAGGGTCGCCTTTGTTTCGCTCTCTGCGTTCGTCATTGTCACATCTGCCACAAAACTGCCGCACATCCGGTTCCGGGTCTTCCCCGGAAGTGTCTGCATCGTACAGCCCGTCAGACAGATCCCTGCACAGACAGTCGCCAGTATCCTTTTCATACCATCACCTCATGAATGTTATTGAGATTTGTACAGCCTGTCTGTTATGTATGAAAAAGCCGGAAATTCCGGATACCTGCGCTCCTATCATTTCCGGCTTCTTTGTTTTATGCCTACGCAAGCACTTCCTGAAGGGCAGTGATGATCTCCTGCGGCAGCATGTAACGCTCCGGCAGATCTTCCGCAACGATATCCCCTGCTGCGGCATGGAATGTCACCGCTGCACAGGCTGCCTCATACAACCCAAGTCCCTGCGCCGCAAGCGATGCCATGATTCCGGCAAGCACATCACCGCTGCCGGCTCTTGCCATGCCCGGATTGCCCATGCTGCATACTGCCATCCGTCTGCCATCCGTCACAAGCGTGCCTGCACCTTTGAGTACAACAACTGCCCCCGTCTGCTGTGCAAGCTTTTTTGCCGCATCCGGACGGTCTGCCTGAATGTCAGCAGTGGTGCATCCAAGCAGCCTTGCGGCTTCTCCGGGATGGGGTGTGAGGATGGTTCGTCCCTTCGGTATCCATTCTATGCAGGAGACTGCCGCATTCAGACCATCCGCATCAAGAATCACCGGACATGTGCTGTTTTTCAGCAAAAATGCCGTCAGCTGCTTTGTCTCCTCCGTCACACCCAGTCCGCAGCCAAGCAGCAGTGCCTGCTTGCCGTCAAGAAGTGCCGTCAGATCGTTCTCGTTGTCGGCAAAGCAGAGAAATCCCTTGGCATCGGTCACGAGCGGATAGCACATCGCCTCCGGTGTACGTCCGGCAACGGCTGTCAGTGCCTGTTCTGCCGATGCAAGCGTAACCAGTCCCACGCCGCTGCGCAATGCTGCCATCACCGCAAGCACTGCCGCACCACGCATCCTTGCGCTCCCTGCAACTGCCAACAGGTGTCCGTTCTCATACTTATGCGCATCCGGTTTCCGGTCGCAAAGCAGATGCTGTGCGCCTTCAAGCTGCATGACTTCGATCGGCGCAGGGTCGATCTGCGCAAAGGCACTCTCGGGAATACCGATATCTGCCACCACGATCTTTCCGCAGTAAGTACAGAGCGGATATTGCCGCATCCCCAATTTTTCCGCACCGAATGTCACCGTCAGAACGGCTTTTACCGTGCCCTTGCTCACAGTGCCCGAACTGCCATTGCCGCCGCTCGGAATGTCACAGGCAATGTGGGGCTTGCCTTCGGTCTTTTCAAGGATCTGACGGATGTTCTCCGGCAGCTCTCCCCTGAATCCCGTACCGAACAGACCGTCTACCACAAGCTCCGGCTCTGTGAACAGGAAGTCATATGGTTCGGCATAGACCGGAATGCCCTCGTTCTTTGCACGGTCACGGGCAGCACGGCTGATCTCTGTACGTGGTCTGCCACAGGGGGCAAGGATCTCCGGACGCCAACCTGCCTGCTTCAGATAATACGCTGCCGTGTAGCAGTCCCCTCCGTTATTGCCGCTTCCGGCAAGGAGCAGCACTCTCTTTTTCTCCGGGAATCCAGTCATAACGGCATCGGCAAGTGTCTTTCCGGCACGTTCCATCATCTCCGCATACGAAACTCCGCTCTGATTCGTCAGCCCCTCCAAGAGCCGCATCTGATCTGGTGTGACAACCATATTGATTCCTCCTTTGCTGGTTTGGTATTTGTTTCTGTTATTTCTCTTTCAGGCTGTCAGGAATGCGTTTCTGATACGCTCTCTGCCTGAGTTGCTCCGGTAACGCCGCCGACAGTCTCCGGAGTCAGCTCTGTAAAGGAAATCACAATTTCTTCCGTTTCCCATGAACTGCGCCACAACGCATACTCCGTCACATCTACCGGAGCGCCATTCCCGATCAGATAGACAAAACCACTTCCGCTCGTGTCGGCATCCTCCGGATATTCATCCGCATGTCCACCCTTTTCAAGGGTTGCAAGGTCAAGCCTGTCTACATATACCACCTCATAGTAGCCGTCCCACTCCGCATCGTACTGGTACAGGTGATAGGGCGTAAATCCGTCTGTCTGCGGTGGTTCAGATGTACCCGTGTCTCCGGTGGCAGAGGTGACAGGCAGATACCACGATGGCATTGCATCGCCCTCTGTCAGTGCTGCGCCGTTGTGGTAAAACACAGCCGGGCTGCCGTGATATTCCTCTTTGCTGCCATCAAAGACAGTTTCTGTCTCGCCATCCTCCGTTTTGCTGATGACGACAAGCTCATCCCTGCCGTCCTCATCCACATCACACATCGCAAAACGACTTTCCGTCCCTTCCTCCAACAGTCTCTCCAGCTCGTCCCGGTAGTACGCTTCGTCTGACTTCGGCGCTGTGGCTGTTTCCGTCGGAAGGATGAGCGGTGGCAGTGACTCCACGGCTTCTGTTGTTTGCAGGGGGGCAGTCGTTTGCAAAGGGGCAGTCGTTTCGGGGGCTGACTCCTGTGAGCCGGAAGGGACGCATCCGGTCAGCAGCAGCATCAGCACCACTGGCAGTGTCCGCTTCATGTCTTTCCTCCGTTCTTCCGTTTCACCTCTCGTGATAAATACGGTTCGATGGCATCACGCAGTCTGCTGTCCGGCGAAAAGAACAGACAGCACTTCCCATATTCCGAATGCTCAAACTCTGCATAGTAGTCTGCCGCATCATCCTCCTCTCCCATCATGGACTCTCCCATAGCAGAAAAGGTAGTCATCTCGGCATCGGACTCTTCGACTGCATCCGCCTTTCCATAAACTGTAAACGTGCGCACCTCCACAGACAGCATGGAACGCCGCTTGTTCTGTCCCATGATCTTGTCAATATCCAGACTGCCGTTTGTGCAGGAATATTCATATTCCACATAACTCATCTTCAGCAGATAGATCGCTGCCCAGATCGCACAGACAGGCAAGATCAGTGCAAGCGGAAATCCCATGACGGCAAGCAGCAGCGATACCGACGTGATAAGCACTGTAATGACCACAATGGCGACACGTTTGATATCGTCGGATGTGGTGTGGTATTTTTTGACGAGCTGTTCAGCAAACTGATCCATGACAACGACCTCCATGATTTATCTGATGGCTGCGAATATGCTGCGGAAATGGCTATGGTTCTCCTGAATGCTCCGCAAGGGGTCAATGGTACTCTGACATGCAGCAAGGCGTTCACGGAACATGGCAATTTCCTTGCCCTGCATCCGTTCCGTCAGACGCAGCAGCTCCGGCACAGGGCTGCTGCCCATCCTGTGATAATAGCAAAGTCCGTACACTCCATGCTCCCTGCCGCTTGATGCCAGCCAGTAGAGCGGACGCTTGTGAAACCGCCTGCAATGGGACGCATAAAATTGCACATTACAGTAATGTACCAGCGTATCGCCAAGCTGTTCCTCTAAACAAGCAAGATCGTCCGCAAGCTGTCCCTCTCCGTAAGTGGTGCGCAGAAAGTCCGACACATATGCCGGAAATTCCGATAATGGCAGAAAATTGTCCTCCAGTGCCGTAATGCCGGGGCAGGCATACCGCCCGAACAAGCACCCTGCCACATAACTCACCAGTCCTTCTGCCATCTCTTTTCCATCAAAGGGACGCAGTGTGGACTCCGGCGCACGGCAGTCAAGCTCCTCTGTCAGACCGTAGATCTCCGCAAAGATGCGGTTGAGCTTTTCCTCACACTGCCGCATTGTCTCCGCACGCTGCATCCATTCTCTCCGGCAGCATGCAAATGCCTCCCGGAGCGACCGGCTCCGGTAATGCAGAAGCGGATGCATGGCAAAATCCCAGCTCTGCTCCGTGCTGTCCCAGTCCTCTCCGGCAAGCCGGATGCAGGTACGCACCAATGCCTCCACTTCCGGCTGCCGGCTGCGGTCAAACAAAATCGGCAGGCTGCTCAGGTTCTCCACCTGAAAATTCATGGTCGGGTTGCAAAGCTCCAACAGTTTCAGTGCTACCGTGGATGACAAAAATCCGGCGATATACAGCGCATCTCTCTCCTCCGGAAACAAACATGACCCCGACACATCAAACAGGAATCCTTCCGGCTGCACACGGATGCCGAACCGGGTATGCTCTGTGATATAGCTCCATGTCAGTGCCGGACGGAAATACATGTCCGCATTTTTCAGCCTGCCGCCGCAGCTTGTCTTGTTGAGGACGGCATGAAAGGCACGCAGTTCCTCGCCGTCATTGCGGTAGTTGATCACATAGTTATGGTTGCCGTACCAGCGGCGCAGTCTGCCGCCCTTGTTGTAGGGAAACCATGTTTTTCCCGATGCACGGGCTTGTTCTGCATCCTTACACCCAAAGGCAATGCTCCCCGGCGGCACTTCATACCATCGCCGCAGAAAACGCTTGTTGTCTGATGTGGTCATGCCCTGACAGATCCTGCAATACTCTGATAATTTTGGCAATTTCATGGCTCTTAGCATCCGGTCACTTACCCAGTAGCTCAGCGGCTGTCCCGGAATGGCATCGAACCGTTCTGCCGTACACACATACCGCAATGCCGGGTCATGGAATGCCTGTATCTTATTCTCCTTTTCCGTCAGGCGGATGTAAACGGTCGGATAGTTGTGAAGCATCTCACCGAGTGCGATGAATGCAGTCGTCTGCACGATCGTTCCCACATCGGAAAACGCACGCATCCCCAGATGCACCATACTCAGAAGTGTATGCTGCCGCATCTGTTCCCGAAGTCCGTGGTATCTTGACAGAAACATCCATGACTGCATGGTGATCATGGAAAAGCATCCGTCCCTCGCCGTCAGCTCCGCACACCGCAGCATAAATGCCGCAAACAGGTCATACCGTCCTGCCGGATAGTATGCCTTCACATAGTCGGACAATTCCTTCTCCATACCGCTGCTGCCAAGGTAGGGAGGGTTGGTGATGACGGCATCATATTCCCGTGACAAGAGCTGCAACGCTCCCTGTGTTCCTTCCGTGCGCAGGAGTGAGCCGCACAGCTCTCCTGCCGGTACATCCGCAAACCCATAGAGCTGCATCCGCACATGCCCCATACAGGGACAATACCGATACGCCTTCATCCACAGCACAAACTCTGTCAGCTGCACGGCGGTATCATCAATATCCAGTCCGCAGAGATTCTGCGTCAGGATACGCACCGCTGCCTGTTCTGCCTGCCATCCGTCTGCAAGGTAAAGCTCCATCAACGCATCGAACGCATACGCTAAAATATGTCCTACCCCCACGCAAGGGTCAATGATACAGAGGGAGGAAACCTCTCTCCCCCCTGCAAAGGGCGTTTCCGGCGGAATGTAATACTTCCATCCTTCTGCCGGACGGCAGAGATACCCAAGCGCATTCTGCACAAGATAGTACACGATCCATGCCGGCGTGAAAAGCTGTGTGGCTGCCGGGATATGTGATGGCGGAATTTTGACATTGCTGCGCAGTCCTGCGAACGCCTCTTCCCGTTCCGGCAGACTGTAGTATTGATACAGCCACCCGACAAATTCCGGATGATGCCATGCAGCATCCGGTATCTGTGCAAGCAGTGCCATTGCCGGGCGCAGCGTCCCGGGGCATTCTGTCGGGATATCCGCAAACAGGCGCAGCTTCGCCCTTTCCAAGAAGATGCGGTTCACCTTTGCATAATGCAGGGCACACAGGCGGCAAAACCAGAGCCGCACCGTTTCACCGGATGCTCCCGGCAATCCTTCTGTAAGTACTCTGCGCACTTGCTGTACAAGCTGCCGGTCGTCCATGCCATTCCTCCCTGTTGCATTGATTTCTGCTTCCTTTATTATAACACACTTTTTTCAATATGTCAACGTGTACACGAGCAGACTTAAACACAGCCGCAGCGCAGGGCTGCGGCGTAGAAAATCGTATTCACATCACGATACACCGATCTGATCGAGATAGTCTTTCAAAGCCTTACCATCGCCGCCGTTGAGAGCATAGAGTTTATGGTAATGTTCGGACTGCTCCCTGTCACCAAGCATGGCATAGCCGATGGCAAGTGCCGACATTGCCTGATAGAGCTTAGCATTGCGTACAAGAGCTTTTTTGGCAGCGTCGATAGCCTCCTCCGTCCTGCCGGCATGAATGTAGAGCGAAGCAAGATTCACATAGGGGTAAGGGTTGTCCGGGTTGCAGCGGATGGCTTCTTCATAGGCATGGACTGCCTTTTCGGACTTCCCCATTTCATCATATTGCCGTCCCAAATTTGACCATACACGGGAATTATAGGGGTCATATTGCAGCAAAGTCTCATACGTCGCTGCCGCACTTGTATGCAGCCCTTCATCTGCATAACAGAGTGCCTGAAACATCAGCACAGCGGTAGTTTCCTGACGGGAGTGAGCGACTTGTTCCAGTGCAGTCAATGTCTTGTGTGCCCTATCAAAATGGTCGTTGTTGTAGTCATCAATGGCTTGTATCAGGCGGCGGAACGATTTGCGGTCGTTCTGAAAGGCATCACCGATGATATCGCCGTAGCGTTCCTGATACATCCTTGCAGGTACACTGTGACCACTATGGGGTTGTCTTTTCTTCACCCCAAAGACCACGGCAAGATAGGACACGAGCAGAATGCATGCCTTGCTGATGCTTCGGACATTTTTTTCACCTGCGAAGCACAGCAGATACACCAGATAGATGGCAAGCAGGATGGCGACCACCAGACAGAAGATCTGCCACCCTGTCAGTTTTTTTCCGTTCATTATTTACTGAGCATCTTGCGCAGACGTGCCATTGCTTCGATGGTATTCTCCTTGTCACCGAAGGCAGTGAGCCGGAACCAGCCCTCGCCGTTTTTGCCGAATCCTGCGCCCGGCGTGCCGACAACAGCGATCTCATTGAGCATCTTGTCGAAGAATGCCCAACTGTCCATACCATCCGGACACTTGAACCAGATGTAAGGAGAATTGATGCCGCCTGTGAACGGGATCTCCAATGCCGTCATTGTCTCGGCAATGACACGGGCATTTTCCTGATAGTAACGGATGTTCTCGTGGATCTGCTTCAAGCCCTCGTCGGTAAAGACTGCCTCTGCGGCACGCTGTACAGGATAGGACACGCCATTGAATTTAGAACCCTCCCGGCGGTTCCAGAGCTGTTTCAGGCTGACCTGTGTACCGTCGGATGCTGTCGCTGTCAGTTCAGACGGCACGACTGTGTAGCCGCAGCGCACACCGGTAAAACCTGCGGTCTTGGAGAGGGAACACATCTCGATAGCAACTTCCTTTGCACCCGGAATCTGATAGATGCTCCTCGGCAGAGCGGCATCTGTAATGAATGCCTCATATGCGGCATCGAACAGGATGACGGAACCATGCGCTCTGGCATATGCCACCCATGCGGCAAGTTGTTCCTTGGTGTAGACAGAGCCGGTCGGATTGTTCGGGGAACAGAGATAGATGATGTCCGGATGCACCATCACGCCGTCAAGCACATAGCCCTCCTCGCAGGGAAGTGCAGCAAAGTTGTTGCTCTCGTCGGAATCGGCATAGACAAGCTTTCTGCCGCTCATGAGGTTGGAATCCACATAGACCGGATATGCCGGATCTGTCACCAGCACGATGTTGTCATCGCCGAAAATATCCACGAGATTGCCGCAGTCAGACTTTGCACCATCATTGATGCGGATGTCGTCCATCGGTACATCTGCACCGAAACTCTTATAATATCCGGACACTGCCTGCCGCAGGAAATCATACCCTGCACCGCTGTCCTCATAACCCCGGAACGTCTCCTTGACGCCCATCTCATCAGCAGCCTTCTTCATGGCATCCACCACTACGGGCGCAAGCGGCAGTGTCACATCACCGATACCCATACGGATGAGCGTTGCATCCGGATGGGAAGCTTTGAAGGCATTTACCTTCTCCGCAATGCGGATGAAGAGGTAGTTTTTCTCCAGTTTCAGATAATTTTCGTTGACCTTGACCATGATAATGACCTCCTAAGATCTCAAAATTTGTAAAAATAACGCATTGAGCGTTTCCATCGTTCCTTCATGCCGTTCGGGGAGCTTGTGAACAAGCTTGCCGAGCCGGTCTATTTCTTCCTCTATGTAGGTATTGAGGATGTCGATACGTTTTCCCGTGCCGAGTTCGGGGGACTGCATTTTCAGTGCAAGCAGGCTTTCCATCGTCTGCCGCAGGTGTTCCGGCAGTTGGGTTTCCATCAGCTCTGTGAACAGCATCGGCGGCGGTGAATGATGTTCCAGAATCCACCGGCATGCCAGCAACGGACGCACGGCATAGAAATATTTTTTCAGCAGCACCGTATCCTTCCGCAGGTATTCCCGGTAGGTGGTCTTTGCCATGCTCAGATAGTGGTACACGCCTTTTTTATCCACAAAGTAGCTGTCTATGACCTTCCGCACCAGTTCCCATTCCGGTGTTGTCCGGTAGACAAGCGGCGAATTGTTCCACTCAAAGAGTGTCGGATTGGAACGGTAGAGCAGGCGTAATGTTTTCTGCAAGTCCCAGCCGTTGATGTCGTAGATCTCGTTCAGCTCGTATTCGATCACATCACGCATGGGGTCAAGCCGCAGATAGCAGTCCGGCTCCCGCACATAGAAAAATCGCACATCATAATCACTGTCCGGCGATGCAAATCCCCATGCCCTGCTGCCCGATTCCACACAATGCAGAATGCGGATATGCTGTTCTGCTTCAAGGGTATTCAGCTTCTGCTGAATCTCAGAAATGATTTGTTGTTCCTCCATTTGATCATCTCCAGAACGTATTGAATTTTATGCCCAGTGCCGACCTTTGCGCCGCAGGCGCATTGGGAGGCGAATGGCTTGCACTGCCCAGTGCCCGACCTTTGCGCCGCAGACGCATTGGGAGGCGGATGGCTTGCACTGCCCAGTGCCGACCTTTGCGCCACAGGCGCATTGGGAGGCAGACGGCTTGCACTGCCCAGTGCCCGACCTTTGCGCCGCAGGCGCATTGGGAGGTGAATGGCTTGCACTGCCCAGTGCCATTTATCACATCTCCGGCAAATCCATTTCACCGTCAAAAACATGCGTTGCTGAACCAGTCATCATGACCGTACCGTCTGTGCGGTAGGTGATGTGCAGGTCACCACCCCGAAGCCTGACCGTGATCTCCTCATCATACTGACACATGCCGTTCAGGACTGCTGCCACAGCCGTTGCACATGCCCCTGTACCACAGGCAAATGTTTCTCCGCTGCCACGCTCCCACACACGCATAAAAAGCGTGTGTCCGTCTATCTTCTGCACAAATTCCGTATTGATACGCTCCGGGAACAACGGATGATTCTCAAATGACGGACCGATGCCCGGCAGGTCAAGCGTCATGGGGTCGTCCTGCATGAACACGACACAGTGCGGATTTCCCATAGATACACAGGTCACGGTATAGTCACTTCCGTTTACATTCAGTTTCTGTGCAATATAACTGTCTCCCTCTGCCCTGACGGGAATGTCTGCCGGACGAAGAATTGCCTTGCCCATGTCCACTGTTGCACCGGTTGCCTTGCCGTTTTCGATTTGCAGCGTAATGTACTTGATGCCGGACTTCGTCTCAACGGACAGTTCCGGTTTGCTGACGATACCATGGTCATAGGCATACTTGCCGACACAGCGGATGCCATTGCCGCACATCATCCCTTCCGAACCGTCGGCATTGAACATCTGCATACGGCAGTCTGCCTTGTCAGACGGCAAGATCAGAATCAGCCCGTCCGAACCAATGCCAAACCTTCTGTCACTGACAAGGATCGCTGTTTTCTCCGGGTCTTTCACAGTCTCCTGAAATCCGTTGACATAAACATAGTCATTCCCAATGCCATGCATTTTGCTGAATTTCATACACATCGCTCCCTTCTTATCTTATTATATATGATATGGCAGAAAAAATCAAGGGGAAAACGGAGATAAGCTTCCCCATCATCTGCGACAAGCAGACCGCCCTGCAAAAAGGACGGTCTTTCGCTATTTTTCAATATGGACATCCATCTGCGGATAGGGAATGCTGATGCCGTTCTCATCAAAAGCCTGCTTCACCTGCTCCAGCAGATCATAGTGCAGCTCCCAGTAATGCTCATGCTGCGTCCACACCCGGACATGCAGAACCACCGCACTTTCCCCCAGCTCCCCGATCCGCACAAGAGGAGGAGGGTCTTTTTCGGCAAAGGGACTTTTGGCAAGCAGCTCCCTGATGATGGCTTTCGCCTGTTCGGCATCAGCATCATACCCGATGCCGAAGTCCAGCTCCAACCGGCGCATGGGGTCTTCCGAATAATTCAGCACCATTGCATCCGCAATCTTACCGTTCGGGATGAATACCGTTGTTCCGTCCGGACGGCGCATCTTGGTCTGAAGAATGGCAATGCTCTCGACCGTTCCCGTCACGCCCCCGAATTCCACATAATCCCCCACCTTCAAAGGCTTGGAAAATAGGATCAGGAACCCCCCTGCCACATTCGACAGGCTGTTTTGCAGGGCAAGCCCGATGGCAAGCCCCATAGTACCAATGACTGTGATGATGGATGTCATCGGCACGTTCAGCACCGACAGCACGATCACTGCCACCAGCACATAGGCAATCACACTCAGCAGTGAATGCAGGAAACTTGCTGCTGTCGGTTCAAGCCGGCTTTTGGAAAGGGTGCGGTTCAGGATGCGCAGCAGAAGCTTTGTGAGCAGCATTCCTGCGATAAAAACCACCGCCGCAAATGCCAGTGACGGCAGCATGCCCCGGATGTAATTCAGAACAGAAGTCAGCAGCGTGCTGACATGTTCCGCTTCGTCCCCGATGGCAGATACGATCTCATTGGTTTCTTCCGTTGTCATGCATACACCTCACTCTGACAGCAGCTTGATCGCTGCAGCAAGCTGGGTATCCGTCTCCGGGTCGCAGGCAGTAATGTCCACATCTTCCCCGACATCCACTTCAACATCCGGTGTCAGTCCTACGCCCTGATAGCAGTCGGACAAAGCCGTCTGATAGGTGGCAACAGTAAGTGTCAGACCGCCGCCGTCCTCCATCTGCCGTGTGAGCTGCATCACGCCCTTGCCATAGGTCGTTTTTCCAACGAGCTTGGCTTCTTTGAAGTCACGCAGCGATGCGGAAAACAGCTCTGCTGCACTTGCCGAGCCGCCGTTCACCAGCACTGCCATCGGCAGATCAGTCTCCTCCGCATCGGAATAGACAACGGTTTGCGTATCGCCGCCCTGATAGGTTGCCGTAGCGATCACGCCCTCCGGCAGCAGGGGGTCAAGTATGTCCTCCAGTGTATCAAGCAGACCGCCGCCATTGTTCCGGACATCAAACAGCAATGCCCGGGCACCAGTCGCTTTCAGCCCGTCAAGGGCATCCTGAAACTGCTGTGCCGTATTCTCCCGGAATGCCGTGATACGGATATAGCCGATCTGGTTGTCCAGCATCTGGGAGTAGACAGTTTTGACATCATAATTTTTCCGGACAACAGTTTTTTGCAGTTCCTTGCCGTCACGCAGAATGGTGAGCCTGACGCTCGTTCCCTCATCACCACGCACGGCTTCTACTGCTGTATCAAATCCGACTTCCGTAACGATATTGCCGTCCACTGCCGTGATGACATCCTCCGCCCGGATGTCCACCTCTGCTGCCGGAGAATTGTCCTCTACAGAATGCACGAAGATGTTGCCATCCTCATCCATGGAAACCGTCACACCGATGCCGATCTGCTGACCAGACTCCTTTTCCATCCGTTCTGCATACTCCTCTGCCGTCATATAAGACGAATAGGGATCCCCCAGACCTGCAACATAGCCTTTGAGCATCCCGTTCATGAGAGCATCTTCGTCGATCTCATCTGTATAATATTTCTCTCTCACATACGTATCGAGTGCTTCAAGACGTTCATACTTTTCCGCCTTCTCCTTGACTGCCTGCACCTTCTCATTGAAGCTTTGCAAAGAAAAAAACGATGTCAGCACAAAGGTCACTGCACACACAATGGCTGCGATACTGATCGTCACACCCAGACTCACCTTATGATTCATTCTGTCCCCCCGTTCTGATGTGAATTTCCTACCATCCCATTGAAACAGGATGGTAGGAAAGAATATCAATAGTTCAGATAACCGCTCGGATCGACTGCTGTTCCGTTTTTGCGCACCTCAAAATGCAGATGCGGACCGGTGGAATATCCGGTCGAGCCGACATAACCGATGGTCTGTCCCTTCTGCACATAGTCGCCGACGGATACCACAATACTGGACATATGCCCGTAGAGCGTAGAATACGTGCCGTCGTCATGCATGATGATGACGTGATTGCCGTAGCCGTTGCCGCAGCAGTTGCTGCTCTTGCCGTAGTTATGCGTACAACTGTTCACCGCACGGATGACAGATCCAGACCGGGATGCCACTACATCTGAGTCCTTACTCTGGGCAATGTCGATTCCCTTGTGCATCGTTCCCCATCTGCTGCCGAACGTGGACGAAATATAATAGTGCCCCGGACACGGCCATCCGAAGGAAGAATCCGAATAGCTGCCCTGCGACGAGGCATCATTCCCCGAAGTGCTGCTGCCGGAGGACGAATTGCCGGAAGAATTGCCGGAGGACGTATCGCCGCCGGAAGAAGAGTTGCTGTCAGGAGCAGAAGGAGTACTCTGCTGCTGACGGTTTGCTTCCTCTTCGGCTTTTTTCTTTGCCTCTTCTTCAGCTTTCTTCTTTGCTTCCTCTTCTGCCTTCTTCCTTTCTTCCTCCGCTTTCTTCTTTGCAGCTTCCTCAGCACGGCGAATTTCCTCATAGATCTCTTTCTCTGCTTCATCCGCAAGCCGGTTCTTCTCCTTCAGATCATCAATGGATGCATTCGCCAGTTCTTCTTCCTTTGCAAGCCGTTCCTGTTCCGCAGCGGATTCTGCATAGGCATCCTGCAATTCTACCATAGATGTCTTCATTTCCTGCTGCTTTGCTTCCTTCTCAGCCTGTGTTTTCTTTTCCTGCTCCTGTTGTGCTTCAAGGGTACGGAGGTTCTGGTCGTAGTCCGCAAGCTCCTGTTTGAGGTCATTGACAAGATCATCATCATGCTTTGCCACTCGTGATATCAGCTCATATTTTGACAGCATATCATAGAAATCCGTTGCCCCCACCAGTGCCGATGCCAGACTGTCATTGCCGTTGACATACATTGCACGCAGACGGAGCTTAAATTCCTCCAGACCTTCATCAATATCCTGCTCCTGCTTTTCGATGCGATCCTCCATGTCGGAGATGCCGACCTCCAGATCATAGAGATTCTTCTTGATCTCCTCCAGCTCGGTATCAAGGATCTGCATATTGCTCTGGATGGTATCAATTTTATTCTGTAAAGCATTCTGGTAAGCTTCTTCCTGTTTCTGGTCAGCCTGAAACTGTGAGAGCTTTTCCTCATACTCTTTGATCTTCTTGTTATTCTCTTCCTTCTGTGCTTCAAGCTCAGCGATAGTGACTGCCTCTGCGGTCATCTCCCTGTTCTGTACCGGATGAGAGAATGCCCCCATGCAGCATATCACAGCCATAACGGCTGCAAGCAGCTTTCTGCAATTGCTTTTCATCATAATGATCTCCTATCAGACATTGATATATTTTCTCGTACTGATGGCACTGCCGATCGCACCCGTAAGCGCACCGCCCACTACATATGCCAGTGTGACCGGCAGATAGATATCACTGAACTGGATGATATTACCTGTGCCGATGATACTCAGCAGGCTCAGTTGGTTCTGGAGTGCATTCACGACTGCATCGTACACCAGCCACGTAATGACCAGTGCCAGCACGCCCGAAAAGAATCCGGTGATCATTCCCTCTACAAAGAACGGAAACCGGATAAAGGCATCCGTCGCACCGACGTACTTCATGATCTGGATCTCCTCACGCCGTGCAAAGACGCTTGTCCTTGTGGTGTTGGAAATGATGACCATAGAGACGATGACCATCGCCATAATGATCGCACTCATCACTAAGGTCAGAATCGAACGTAACTGTACAAGAATGTTGACAAAATCGTAGGGCGCACGGATGGAAAAAATATGGTCAAGCAAACGGATCTCCTGAATGGTACTGTCGATCTCGCCGATGTCTGCTACCTTGATGCGGTAGGCATCGGGGAGGGGATTGTCATCGCCGAGAGACTCAAACAGCACATCATATTCTGCCATATCCTCTTTCAGGGAGGCATATGCCTCCTCCTTAGAATAGAAGCTGACCTCCGCAACATTTGACATGTTTCGCAATGCATTGCCGAAATCGGCGATCTCCGCATCCGTGATGTTGTCATCGAGGTAGACAATGACCTCATTTTTCTGTTCGATGCCGCCGACAATGGAGTTAATGTTGATATACGCCAGCGACGAAATGCCGACCATCAGCAGCGACACCAGCAGCACACAGAACGATGCAAATGCCATCATCCTGTTTTTCCACACATTGTCAACGCCCTGTTCAATCAGATATTTGACTCCACTCGCTTTCATCTTCGCCTCCTATGATCTCATCATACACGATCTCGCCGTCAGTGATATTGATGATGCGCCCACCGAAATGACGCACCATCTCATGCTCATGCGTGACCATAAGGATAGTCGTACCGCAGGCATTGATCTCCCGGAGCAGATTAACGATCTCATATGACAGCTCCGGGTCAATATTTCCGGTCGGCTCGTCGGCAATAATGAGCTTCGGGTCATTCACCAGTGCCCTTGCAATGGCGACACGCTGCTTCTCGCCGCCGGACAGCTCGTCCGGATAGCTCTTCGCCTTCAGCTGCAAGCCCACCAGTCCGATGACATACTGCACCCGTTTCCGGATATATTTCTTCGGCGCATCGATCACACGCAGCACAAATGCAATGTTCTCATACACTGTCATGGACGGGATCAGCCGGAAATCCTGAAACACGATACCGATCGTCCTGCGCAGCTCCGGGATCTTACGTCTGCGCAGATGGGAGAGATTATAACCGTTGACAATAACAGTCCCTTCGGTCGCATCGATCTCCTTGAGCAGGAGCTTGATCATGGTACTTTTTCCTGCGCCGGATGAGCCGACCACAAAGGCAAAATCACCGTCATTGATTTTCAGGCTGACATGGTTAAGTGCATCCACGCCGCTCGAATACGTTACAGAAACATCCTTCAGTTCTACCATAATGATCCTTTCTGTAGGCAAAAGCTTTGCCTGTGTCCTGAATGCAGAACAGCAGGCAAAAGCGGAATATATCAGAATTTTGTCGGATTTGCCTGAAGATATTTTTTCACCATAAGGGCGATCTTGAAGATGATCGCATGATCGAATTCTCTCAGGTCAAGACCTGTCAGCTTTTTGATTTTTTCGAGTCTGTAGACCAGTGTATTTCTGTGGACGAACAATTTTCTGGATGTTTCGGAGACATTCAGATTGTTCTCAAAGAATTTCTGGATGGTGAACAGAGTTTCATGGTCAAGTGACTCGATGCTGCCACGCTTGAACACCTCATGCATGAAAGTCTCACAGAGAGTCGTGGGCAGATGATAGATGAGCCGTGCGATGCCGAGGTTATCATAGCTGACTATGATCTTATCGGTATCGAACACCTTCCCGACTTCAAGGGCAGTCTGTGCCTCTTTGAAGGAACGGGCAAGATCCTTGACAGTGGTGACAGCCGTACCGATCCCGACATTCACCCTTGTGTAAAATTCGCTTGACAGCGTATCTGCAATGGAGCGTGCAAGCTTTTCAAGGTCTTTGGAATCAACGCTGCTCTTGATCTCCTTGACAAGGACGATATCAGACTCTGTGATATTGAACACGAAATCCTTGTTCTTGTCAGGGAAGAGATTCTGGATGACATCGTAAGCGGAGATATCGTTAGACGAGATGATACGGATCAGAAGCACAACTCTGCTGATCTCGGCATTGAAGTGCAGTTCTCTTGCCTTGATGACGATATCGCCCGGCAGGACATTATCAAGCACGACATTCTTGATGAAATTATTACGGTCATATTTTTCATCGTAATACTGTTTGATATTGGAAAGCGTGATGGAGAGGATGGATGCATATTTTGCGGCTGTATCATCCGTACCCTCAACGAAAACAGCATAATCGGGTTTCTGGCGTGAACCGAACGGCTTATAGGTATAGCCGTCACGGATAAAGATATCATGTGAATCGCTCAGATCCAGAGATACGAATTCATTGGTTGTGCCGACCTTTGTCAGGTCGCTGCATGCGATGATGGTAGCGTTCTCATCCACGACACCGATGACGGCATCCATGGTATCACGCATCTGATGAACAAGTCCTTGGAACAGTCTGTTGGACATATACGAACTTCCCTTCTCTATTGGATTCATGTAGCATTTTCCACATAAGAAAATGGTAACATAAATTCATGGACGCAATATGAATAATTTGTTAATTTTCTTTGTTTTTTCGTGAAAACGGCGAATATTTTTCATCCAGTTTGTGTATTCATCACAAAATCAGAAATAAATTTGTAACCATTGCGTCATTTTCTTTGTCATACGAAGCCCTGCCATCCTGACAGGATGCAGCGAATGTGCAGGACATTCTCCTTCCGGACTATCTGCTACATTTTTTCCGGACAATCAATTTTCAGAATGGACATGGCATTGCGCAGTATCTGTGCAGCCGCACGGCAAAGTGCCGTCCTCGATGCACACAGCTCCGGCGTTTCTGCATTTTTTACACTGCATGCATCATAGAACCTGTGGAACAGTGTCGCAAGCTCTGTTGCATACTTCGTCACCCTCGACGGGTCATAGACCCTTGCTGCCGCCTCCAGCATTGCCGGGAAATCAGCAAGATGCCGTATCAGCTCAGTTTCCTGCGGCGTATCAAGTGCTGTCGGCGCATCCGTCTCCTCATACAGCCCTTCCTGTTTCAGATTCCGCAGAATGCTGCATATACGTGCATGCGCATACTGCACATAGTACACCGGATTCTGTGAGGACTGCTCCACTGCCAGATCCAGATCAAATTCAAAATGCGAATTTGCCTCACGCATGTTAAAAAAGAACCGTGCCGCATCAAGCGGAATGTCTTCAAGGAGCGTCACCAGTCCAATGGCTTTGCCGCTGCGTTTCGAGAGCTTTGCCACTTCACCGCCCCGCATCAGGATGACCATCTGCATCAACACCACATCAAGCTTGTCCGTGTCCACGTCCAACGCCTTCAATGCCGCTTTCAGTCTCGGCACATAGCCGTGATGGTCTGCGCCCAGCACATTGATCGCCTTGTCAAACCGTCTTGTCACCAGCTTATCTACATGATATGCGATATCCGGCACGATATACGTCGGGATGCCGTTCGCACGCACAAGAACGAAATCCTTATCCGCCCCGAACTGCTCTGCCCTGAACCAGACCGCACCATCCTGCTCATAGGTATATCCTCTGTCCGTGAGCTGCTTTACGATGTCTGCCACACTCCCGTCGGCATGCAGCTTGCTCTCCCGGAACCAGTGGTCATACTCCACCCGGTAACTGCGCAGGTCACGCTCCAGACCCTCGATATTCTGCGGCAGCGCAAAATTCACGAGCGCATCCCGGCGTTCCCTGCTGTCCGCACCGGCATATTGATCGCCGTGCTGTTCATAAAAATGTTCTGCATGTACCACAATGTCCTGTCCCTGATAGGCATCCTCCGGCATGGTGATGTCCTGTCCGCATCTCTGGAGATAGCGCACTTCAAGGGATGTGGCAAACTTCTCGATCTGGTTGCCGGCATCGTTCACATAGAACTCACGCTCCACGCCCCATCCTGTCCATTCAAGCAGGGCAGCGATCCCATCGCCGAGTGCCGCACCCCTCGCATTGCCGACATGCATCGGTCCTGTGGGGTTGGCAGAGACAAATTCCACCAGCGCACGTTTTCCTTTGCCGCTCTCCGAACGTCCGTAGGCATCCCCCTCATGGAGTACTGCCTTCACGGTATCTGTGAACCATGTCTTTTGCAGGAAAAAATTGAGAAAGCCCGGTCCTGCTATCTCTGCACGGGCAAAATATGTCCCCTCAAACTGCATTGCACCGCACAGCAGCTCTGCGATCGCCCTCGGCGGCATACGCAGTGTCTTTGCTGATGCCATGGCAATATTGGTTGCAAAGTCGCCGTGGGACTTGTCCGCCGGGACTTCGATCTTGAATGACGGGATCGGCTCTGCCGGAATTTTCCCTTCTGCCACCAGTGTGCCGAGTGCATGCAGCAGCATCTCACGCAGCTGCACCTGTGCAGCTTCCATCATATTGGTCATAGTTATCCTCCGTATTACATCGACATCTTTCTGACAGCGATCTCGATCTCATTGTCCGTCAGCAGTGTGCTGTCAGCATCCACCGTATACCGCAGTTTCAGGCTGCCGCCTTCATCGGTCAGGTGATTGCGGATCCATTTTGCCGCAACACCCACCGCAAATTCCCCGAACGGCGTGTCGTAATGGCAGAAATGTTTTCTGCCCTGTTCAATGACAAGATGGGTGTTGAATGCGCCCGACCGGACGATCGACACCATGTCGTCAGGCGAAATGCGAAGTTGCATTTCCGACCCCTCCATGCCGGTCGCTTCGGACTCGGTATATTCAATGATCCGGTCGCCGTTGCGGTCGATGCTGTAATCCACCTCCGTATCCAGTACGGATTCAAATATCTCTCCCACTTCATACTGAACGCTTTTCAGCGTCATGATCCATTGTTCCTTCATTCTGTACTCCTTCTACTCATTCTCCACCGTCCCACAGCATATGGGACAACAGAAAATCGTATCAGATCCGGCTGCTGAACACCTGCCCGTTGACGGCATCAGCCAAAAAATGCCTTGCATTCTCACGGAACATGGACACCGAATCCGACACATAATACACATTGCGTCCCGGCTCCGTCCTGTCCGACAGCAGTCCCTGCTCCTCCAGACACTGCTTGGCATAGCATGCCGCTTCTTCGCTTGCAGATATGAGAGTCACGCCATCCCCCATGATATCGGCGATCACGGGTGCAATGATGGGATAGTGGGTGCAGCCCAGAATCAGTGCATCCACACCTGCATTCCGGATGGGGGCAAGATACTCCTCGGCGGCAAGCCGGGTGATGAGACAGTCCCTGTCCGTGTAGCCGTATTCCACCAGATGGACGAACAATGGACACGCCATTGCCGTCACATCCACATTGCCGTCAATGCTGTGTATCGCCTGTTCATAACTGCCGCTGCTGACGGTAGCAGGCGTACCGATGATGCCGACCCTGCCGTTTTTGGTGACGGCACAAGCCTTACGTGCTGCCGGATAGACCACACCCGTAAAAGGCATGTCGTCCACCGGAGAGTCTGCCCCCAGCATCGAGCTGACCGTACCGCAGGCGGCAATGACCATTTTGATCGGATGCCGCCGCAGAAAGGCAATATCCTCCTTGGTGTAACGCTGTATGGTCTGCCGGCTGCGTGTGCCATAGGGGATGCGTGCGGTATCACCGAAATAGATGATATTTTCATGGGGAAGGATCTCATTGAGTACCTTGACTGCCGTCAGTCCGCCCATGCCGGAATCAAAAATACCGATCGCATCATTATTCATGTTCATCACCTACACTAACAGGCTCTGTCGTTGTTGTCGAGTGCCTGTTCGATGAGTTTGTCAATCAGGTAAGAGGGTTTCATCCCCAGATGCCGCATGAGCTTCGGATACATGCTGATATTCGTGAAGCCGGGCATGGTGTTGATCTCGTTGAGGATGATCTCGTTCTTTTTCGTCAGGAAGAAGTCCACACGTGACAGTCCCTTGCAGCCCATTGCCTTGTATGCCTTCAGAGCGATGTTCTGGATCTCCCGGTTCATTTCCAGTGTCAGTTCTGCCGGGATGGAGAGCTGTGAACCGTCGAGTACATATTTGGCATCGAAGTCATAAAACTCCTTGCAGGACGAGATCTCTCCCACAAACGATGTAAACGGCGCATCGTAACCGAACACTGCCACTTCCAGTTCCCTGCCGTCAATGCATTCCTCCACGATGACCTTCTCATCATGTGAGAAGGCAAGCCGCACGCCCTCGATGAGCTGTTCGGCATTCTCTGCCCTGCTCACACCGATGGACGAGCCGGCATTTGCAGGTTTGATGAACAGCGGATAGCCCAGTGTATCCGCAATTTCCCTGCATCGCTCCGGGAGCTGATTCATTTCCCGTTCGAGCAGCATCCGCCATTTTGCTGTGCGCACGCCGTTGTAGTCAAGGATGGTATGTGTGACCGCCTTATCCATGCAGCAGGCTGACGACAGCAGCCCACATCCGACATAGGGGATCTTTGCCAGATCGAGCAGACCCTGTATCGTTCCGTCCTCACCGTTTCTGCCATGCAGCACCGGAAACACCACATCAATTTTCTTAACAGATGCCGTGCCGTTCTCAATGGCAATGAGTCCCTTATGGATAGGATCCGGCGACAAGACAGCGGAGCTGCAATCCGGATTGCGCTCCCATTCGCCCGTGGGGATGGCAGACACTGCACCCGGATAGTAGAGCCATCTGCCCTTTCTGGTGATGCCGACACAGATGACATCGTACTTATCCTCCGGGATATTTTCAATGACATGTGCTGCGGATTTCAGCGAAATATCATGCTCACTCGATGCGCCGCCAAACAGCACCGCTACTCGTATCTTCGACATAACAACACTCCTTTGTGAGAGATAAGGGATCTTGTTTCCTGCTTCTTATCCTCCTGCTAATGATAGCACTTATTTCTATTGTACCATATCTTTGGAAAAACTGCAAGTAGTTTTTTCAAATTTCTGCAAATTATTCTATGCGCAGGAACATCTGTCCATGACAGGACAGACACGAAAACACCTGAAAGGCAGAACATTTGGTGTTATCAAATTGGCAGCACACAAGAAAACCGCCCATCCGGACGGTTTTCTCATATATGGATTCAGGAAAGAATGTCATCATCCTCCACAAGCTCCGTTTTCACCTGCGGCACATCCTCGCTTCCGGCTGTCTGCGCCTTCTCCGCTTCTGCCTCTGCGATCTCCTTGCCTAACAGTTCGGGCAGCTCCATGCCTGCCTGCTTGAAGAGTTCATTCAGCGGCGGCACAGCTTTCATCATACCGGAAATAAAGCCGGCAGTCGAAGTCTGTCCGTCGGCATTCTGACCACTGTCCCAGACAGTGACCTTGTCGATCCGGATATTCTTGATCGCATCCACCTGAATGGCAACAAGATCTTCCAGTTTCTCTGCAATGAGCAGCTTGACGGCAGCATTGGCATCGCCGCCGGCAGCTTCCACGATCTGCCGCATACCTTCTGCCTGACGGGTGAGGATCTCCTGCTGACCTTTTGCTTCTGCTTCCATACGTGCAAAGATGGCATCAGCTTCACCACGTGCCTTGCGGCGAATTACCTCAGCTTCGGCTTCGGCATCAATTTCCGCCTGTTCCTTGGCGATCTCTGCCTTAACGATGACATCTGCTTTCTGTGTTGCCTTTTCCAGTTCCGCACGGGTCAACTCTGCTTCCTGCTGTGCAGTGTAGGCTTCCTGTTTTGCCTTTGCAGCCTGAACAGCTTCTGCTGCGGTCGCCTTACGCAGGGATTCTGCCTCACGCTCACGGCGCAGGGCTTCGGACTCTGCAACAGCGACTCTTGCCATGTTTTCGCCTTCGATGGCAGATGCATTCGCTTTAGAAACAGCAACACGCTGTTCCTGCTGTGCATTTGCCTGACCGATCTCACCGTCACGGTTCTGTTCCGCAACGCTCCTTTTCGCATCGTTGACAGCCTTGGCAGCTGCTTCCTTACCGAGAGCATTCAGGTAGCCGGATTCATCGGTGATATCCGTAACATTGACGTTGATCAGGCGCAGACCGATTTTCTTCAGCTCAATTTCCACATTCTTCGACACTGCCACAAGGAATTTATCCCGATCAGCATTGATCTCCTCAATGTCCATCGTCGCAATGATCAGACGAAGCTGTCCGAAAATGATATCCTTTGCCAGTTCCTGTATCTCCACCATTTTCAGTCCGAGCAGCCGTTCTGCGGCGTTCTGCATAACGCCCGGTTCAGTAGAGATGCCGACCGTAAATCGGGACGGCACATTGATGCGGATGTTCTGCTTTGAAAGGGCATTACGCAGATCCACATTCATGGAAATAGGAGTCAGATCAAGGTACTGGTACGACTGGATGACAGGCACGATGAAGGCTGCACCGCCGTGAATGCACTTTGCACTTCGGGGCAGACCGTTTTCATCCGTCCCGACTTTACCATAAACGACCAGAATTTTGTCAGAGGGGCATTTTCTGTACCTCGACAGGATGGCGACCAGCGTTGCAAACAAAATGACAACAAGGACGCAAATGACAAGCAAAATCCCAAGATTATCCATATTCATGATTCATTCTCCTTATGTGATACCCATTTTCTATCTGACAGGAAAGCGTACTTTCCGCATCACCCGTTCTGCTCCACCACAAGCATGTCATTTTCCACATCTGTCACTATGACCTGCGCACCGGTCGGCAGAGCTGTCTGACCGGCATTGACGGCATCAAACTCCCCGAACCTTCCTTGCAGACGCATAGTGATCTTGCCGCTGCCGGCATTTTTCGGGGGAATGGTGAGGTAGACAGTCGCCGTCTCACCGATGGCATTTTTCAGGTTCAGCACACCGTTTTCGACAAGTTTCCGGGATGCCTGCACTATCTTTGCCACAAGGAACATCATCGCCAGTCCACATGCTGTACCGATCGCAATGCCTCCCAGATTCGGCATACCTGAGCTGATGCAGATGATGGACACCCACCCGAACACTGCTAAAAATGTTACCAATGTCTGCAAGGTCAGCAGCCGCAGATTGCCGAAATCTGCCGGGTTGCCGCCGTCTATGGTATCCGGCACATCCGTGTCAGCATCTATATCAAAGTCCATAGTATCCGGCATATCAATGCCCGAAGTATCGGATATATCCACACCGCCGTCATGTCCGCCGCCGACGATGGTCAGTAGCATCTGAAGCAGCAAGAGCAGTGTAGAGGGTACAGCAATGCAATACAACACACGCAGCGTCATGCTGAGTGCAGACCACCATTCCTGCATAGAGATCACCTCTGTTATGTAAATTCAATTTACTGATTTTATTATACAACATTTCCCTGCTCTTGTCAATAGGTTTGCAAAAATTTTTTCTGCCTATATGTGAACAAATTATGAATAAAAGGGAAGTTGTTTTTTTTTCTCTTTCACATATTTTTCAAAAAAAAGGACTTGCATTTTGTCTCATAATATGGTATGATTAAATCACGGACAGTAAACGATATTTACACGAAAAGGAGATGAGTAACATGGATAGTGCAGAGCTTGGCAGACGACTGAAATCCGCAAGGCTTTCTAAAAAAATGACGCAGAGCGATGTAGTCGGCAGCTTTATCACACGCAATATGCTCTCCCAGATCGAAAGCGGTACGGCAACGCCATCCATGAAAACACTGGAATATCTGTCCGGTGTGCTTGAAGTACCGATGGATGAGCTGTTCTCCGAATATAGCTGCTATGGCTCGGAGCAGAAGAGCTTTGCCGTTCTGCAAAATGCAAAAACACTTTTGAAGGAACAAAAATATGCAGAGCTGACAGCCCTCGAAGTGCAGTCGGAACAGATAGAGGATGAGCTTCACGCCCTGCGGAGCATCGCCTATCTGGAAATGGCAAGATCGCTCGCCAAAAGCAGTCAGGCAGAGAATTTGCAGGCAGCAGTCATCTATGCCAGAAAAGCTGCAAAGGAAGCCGGAATCGGGCTTTATGCCAATGAAACCCGTGCGGCACAGGCAAATCAGTTACTCACCCACATCGCTCAGCATCTGAGCAGCTACTATTCCCAGCTTGCTGCCGGAGATGCCACAGAAACAGGATGAGCGACGGGGAGTTTACATCGGCAAGTCTCCGCCCCATGCGTCGGATACGCATGGGGCGGATGCCATGCTGCGGACAAAAATAAGGGGGAACGGTTCGCCGTTCCCCCTTTCTGTTATTGGATGATCGCACCCTGCGTGGTCTGTTGACGTTTGATTTTCTTGGAAGGTGTCTTGTCAAATTCAACCTCACGCACACGCAGACGATGGATCGCCTTAGATGGCGGAAGCTGCTTGTTGATGGCAGCAACATGCTCTGTGAACGCTTTTACTACATCACCGCCGGCTGCCACAAATTCCGGATTCGGCGTGATCTCTGCGCAGATCAGATCATCCTCCGCATACACCAGTACCTCTGCCGCAAAGTCCACTCCGGAGAATTTGTTCTCCAGCTCCTCCGGCGATACGTTCTCACCGTTGGCAAGGATGATGAGATTCTTCTTTCTGCCCGTGATAAACAGGCGGTTCTCCTCGTTCACATAGCCAAGATCGCCCGTCCGCAGCCAGCCATCCTCTGTGAGCGTTTCTTCGGTCGCTTCGGGGTTATTGTAGTAGCCAATCATGACAGACGGGCTTTTTGCCCAGATCTCGCCATCCACGATTTTGATCTCACAGCCGTTGACAACCTGCCCCACATCCTCATGGGTCACGATGGAACGGCTTGCAGTGGAGATTCTCGGCGAACATTCCGTCATACCATAGCCCTGTGCCATGATAAACCCGAACGAACGGTAAGCCTCCGCAAGCTCCGGATTCAGGTAAGCACCGCCGCTGTAGATGACCTGCATCCTGCCGCCGAACACATTCTGTGCAATGGCAGCGACCGGAATTTCAGGTTTTGCCTGTGCGGCAGCCTTGATCTTCCTGTAGATGGTGTCTGCGATCATCGGCACGAGCAGTATGGTGGTCGGCTGGAAGAATTGCAGATTCTGTGAAATGTGCAGCAGCGAATCATTCACGCAGACTGTAGTCCCATAGCGCAGGGAAAGCAGAATATCGCAGGTAAAGCAGTACGCATGGTGGATGGGCAGCACCGTCAGCAGGCTGTCCTCCGGTGTACTCTCGTTATCCTGACACATGGCATTGTCGATCAGGTTGGAATGCCGGAGCATAACCCCTTTGCTCTTGCCGGTCGTACCGGAAGTGTAGAGGATGGAAGAACAGCTTGCCGGGTCAATGGCAATGTCCTCTGTTGAAACAGGATTGTCCGCAAGGATATCCGCAAGAGTCAGGCTCCCTTCCACGGCAGTATCCTGCCATACGATACAGGTATGGATCTTCGGGCAGGCGTTCCGGATCTCCGGAAGCATGGCAGCATGACGCTTGTCACAAAAAAGAATTTCCGAATCCGAACGCTGTAAATGGTCGATCAGATCTTCCGTCCCAAGCTGTGCATCAAGCGGCACGATAATGTCATTGCTCATGACTGTCCCGAAATAGCTCACCAGATAGGCATAACATGTCACACCTGTCACAGCGGCATGGATGCGTCCGCCTGTCAATTTCCGCAGGAAGCTTACCAGACGCAGCGCATCGTCACGCAGGTCATTATAGGAATGCTCGATGACATTCTTTCCGGCACGTTCTCTTATAAAGACCTTGTCGCCGTAACATGCAGCAGATTCCATGATGAGATCACGTAATGTCTGTACTTTTGTCTTGTCCATGTTTATTCTCCTTGCAGTTTCTGGGCATAGGCGATCGCATCGCCAACGGTATGCAGATCCATGATCTCCGACTCGTCAATGACGATGTCGAATTCTGTCTCGACCGCACCAAGAAAGTCAACAAAGTCGTAGGAATTAAAGTGCAGATCTTCAATGAAACGGGATTCTTCCGTAATGGCATCCGGCTCCGCCTCCACATACTCACAGATCAGTTCCTTGAATTTTTCCAGCATGATAGCTACCTCCTCAGATCATATCCAGTATTTCACCGACAGTGCGTTCACTGTTCTCAATGCCCCGGAACAGCACACGGCATAAATAATAGTAGAGATACTCCATCTCATAGTCCGTGACAGCATCCTTCCGGTACTCGAAGCTGAAGCACAGCCCGTTGTCCTCCACACGGTGCATCACTGTGAGGTACAGCGGCTGTCCTGCCACACCGTTGGTATACCAATCGCTCTTGTAGGGAATATCCGGGATATTGTCATCCTGCGATCTGATCGTCAGCGGCTGATAGGTAAGGCTGATGCTCTCATAGCTTGCGCCGGGCTTCATCTGGCGGTATCTGGTACGGCGGCTCCTGAATTCGATCGGATCAAAATTGGCATGTCGGAAGAGTTTGTTCTGCTCCTCCTGAATGACTTTCAGTGCTTCCATAAAAGTCATTTCCGGCTCTATGATGGTACGCAGGGGGAAGAAATGGATCCTTGTGCCGCCGGACTTTTTCTCCAGCAGAGTACCACGTCTTGCCACGCAGCTATTGATGGAGACATCCTTCTCGTTGTTGTTGAATTTGGAAAGCGTGGTACGCAGCCCCATGAGCAGCAGGCAGACCATGGGGATCTTGTGTTCCTCGCAGAACTGCATCAGCTGGTCAGAGGGTTCTTTTTCAAGCTGGTACTTGGAAATGGCAGCTTCCGGATTGACTGAAACGACCACCGCACTCCGAAGGTCAGGGTTATTGCTTTCCTTTCTCTGGGTAAGCAGCCGTGTCATGCCGTTGAAGTCGGTATACATCGGTTCGTCGGGGTCTTCAATGATCGCCTTCCAGTACGCCTCATCACGCTTTCTTGCTGCCGAACCTGCCTCATACGCCAGATCTTTCTCCAATGCTTCGATATAGGATTTCATCGGCTTGGGTGCAGGGTAGTCATACTTTCTGGAGCAGTAGATCTCAAGCACATCCTTGTAAAATCCGACCACAGCAGTCGAATCCGCCGTCATATGGTCAATTTTCATGTAGATGCCGTTGTAGCCGTTCGGCATCCTGATCATCCTGATCTCATTCATGGGCGAATGGAAACGCTTGAACGGGATCTTTGTCCACTCCTCCATCTGCCGTCTGGCATCCTCTTCCTGCCAGTTTGAAAAATCCACGATCGGAATGTCCCGTTCCTCAAACGGCACAAGAAACTGGTACACGGTGTCATCCACATCCTTATGGAAACGCAGCCGCATAAAATCATTGCGCCAATACGCTTCATAGATGGCTTCCCTGAGCATCTCAAAATCCGTATCCATCTGGATATACAGACCCGTGCCGATGTTCAGGATCTGATGAAACGGACAGAACATCACCGTGTAGTTATGGAGTCTCTGTGCCGCTGTCAGCGGATAGCATTGCAGATTGACGCCATTGACCTGAAACTCCTTCATGCTCATACATCTCCTTTCTCACTATACATATTTTTCAAGGAAAGCGGCAAGCCGTTCCTCAAACAGTTCCGGATTTTCATAATAGCTTGCACCATGTCCGGCATTCTCTATAATGAGCAGCTCTTTGGGTGCATGGCAGGCATCATAATTTTCCCTGCTCATGCGTGTGGGGACGAAATTATCCTTGCTGCCGTGGACGAAGAATACCGGTCTGTCATTGACATGCATCGCAAGCAGTGTGGAATAGTCACGGAAACGATAGCCGGCTTTCTTTTCGCACATCATATCGGAGATATTCATGACCGGGAAGGGCGGCAGCTTGTAGTCCCGTTTCAGGATATGGGCAAACACATCATAGGGCGATGTAAACGCACAATCTGCCACAACGCACTTCACATTTTCCGGCAGGTCAGCAAAGCCTGTTGTCATCAGCGCAGTTGTTGCGCCCATAGAATCGCCGTGCAGAACGATCTGTGATTCCCTGCCGAACCGACCGATGATGTAGCGTATCCACTCCATGCAGTCGTGGCGGTCAAGGATGCCGAAGCCCACATAGTCCCCCTCGCTCTCCCCATGCGCACGCAGATCGACAATGAGAAGATTGTAGCCATGCTCCAGATAGAATTTGGACGGTGCCGCATAGTCGCTCAGTCCCTTGCTTGTGTAGCCGTGCAGACCGATGAGAAAACGGGATGAAGGCATATCGCAGGGGAAATAATAGCCTCTCAGGCGGATACCGTCCCGTGCAAAGATCTCCACTTTCTCATACTCTCTGGCAAGCAAAGCTTCCTTGCGGGGGTCAATGAATTTCTTGTACTCCTCCCACTGCTCCATATCAGCCATTTCGCTGATATCGACCTTTACGCCATCCTGACGGGGAATGACACTGTTGAACAGCTTCATAGCACCTGCGAAGGCAGCAGTTGCTGCCGCACCGGCAACAATGCCACTGCCGATAAGTAATTTATTCATCTGAACCACTCCTTACTTGGGTTTCATAATTTACTGATTTTATTTTACCACATTTTTACACGACGGTCAAGCAGAAATTGTAAATTTTTCAGAAAAATATACGTTAATTATTCATATCTCATTCATCATATTTTCACATCCCGTTCAAGATTGTATGGCATAATGGAAACAAAAGTATACCTTATTTGTACTTTTATGCTGATCCTCTGCCTTCCGTTTTTTCATCCGGACAGCAGAAGACCGGCGACAGATAGAAACAGATACAGGTTTCAAGGAGGAACATCATGGAAAAGAAAACAAACGGAAAGCTGATCGTCGGCATTGTGATCGCCGTACTCGTTGCTGCGGCAGTGATCACGGTGCTTGCCGTCACAGGCTCATTCATCGGCAAGGATGCAGCCGAACAGATCGCCTTCAAAGATGCAGGCGTGACACCGTCTTTCTGCAAGGACGATCTGGAATTTGACGATGGTCATTATCAGTATGAGATCGAATTCTATGTGGACGGCATTGAATATGAATACATCATTCTCGCAAAGGACGGCACGCTGCGCTACCGTAATTCCAAAGGCGCAAGCGGTCAGCACGGCGAGATCATCAGGCACACACAGCCGCAGGAAACTGCTCCCCCTGTACAGGATGCCACGGAATCTTCTGCCGCTGCACCCGAAACCGTGCAGCCCTCATCCGAACAGCCGCCCACAACCCAGCAGCCATCCACCAATGCCGCAGCAGGACTCTCTATGGAAGATGCAAAAGCAAAGGCACTGGAGGATGCCGGTCTGACTGCCGATGCCGTGACCTTCACGGAGTCCAAAGAGGATATGGACAATGGCGTACAGGTCTATGAGCTTGTGTTCCGGACAGCAGATACGGAATATGACTATGAGATCGCAGTCGCTGACGGCAGCATCCGCAAGCGTGAAACAGAAAAGCTTGATGCCAATGAGCTTGGCACACCCAGTCAGGAAACGATCGACCATGCCAAGACCATTGCCCTTTCCGGTGCAGGTCTGATGGACAGACAGAACGATGTCGTCTTTACAGAGGAAAACTGGGAAACAGAAGGCGGCAAGCTCATCTTTGACTTTGAATTTTATCTGGACGACATGGAGTATGAGTACAAAGTCTCCGAGTTTGGTGAAGTGCTGGAATCCGAGTCGCACCCCAAGGGGCATTGAACACATCCCCATGCAGCACAACAAAGCTTTCTCCGCTTTCCGGAGAAATGACAAACAACATCGGTACACAGGGACATCATCCCTGTGTACTTTTGTAAATATATCAAAATACTGTCATTTTTGTCAAAAAAGTTGTATTTATTTTGGTATAAGTGTGCTAAAATAAAACTATATAGCCGGAGTCCGGCTAATAATGGCTCTATTTTTGTCTTTTTGAGAGGGGAAAGAATATGAAACATGCACTGAAACGGATCGCAGCGGGGATCGCTGCAATCGCTGTGATGGCAACGGGATCGTCGGCACTGCCGCTCTCTTCCTTCGCAGCAGGCACACTCATTGAAAACGGTACATTTGATAGCAGTATCGCAGGTACTGACTGGGGCATGTACAAGGAAAGCGGTGGTGTTGCTTCACTTGGCGTAGAGGACGGCAAGCTCGCATTCCACATCACCAACAGAGGCACCAAGAATTATGCTGTACAGCTTTACTATGACATCATTCCGCTGTACCAGAACGGTGTTTACCGCCTGACATATGACATTTCTGCAACAACAGACAGATATGTTGAATGCATGATACAGCAGAACGGCGGTACTTATCAGGCTTATGTATGGAAGGGGATCAACGTTACCTCCGTACCGCAGACCATCACACAGGAATTCACCATGGAAGAAGCTACCGACATCATGGCAAAGATGTGCTTCAACTGCGGTCTTGAAGAGGATGATCCGGCAGACCTGCCTGAGCATACCATCTATCTGGACAATGTGTCCCTTGAACTGATCGACGACAGCAAGGTGGATTACAGTGCCGCAAGACCCTATCAGCCTGACATTATCACAAATCAGGTCGGCTATCAGCCTGACAGCAAGAAAATCGCTGTTATCCGCAAGACACCTGCGGTCGACGGGACCGTGCAGGCTCATGTTGTCAATGCGGGTACAAAACAGGAAGTTTACAGTGCGCCTATCAGCAATGGCATTACCAACAGCTCGGCAGATGAAACAGATTATATTTTCGATTTCTCGGAAGTTACCACACCCGGCAAGTATATCGTCACATGCGATGGTATGGATGATTCCTATGCATTTGAGATCGGGGAAAATGTGTACAGCTCACTGCTTGATGATTCCGTGAAGATGCTCTATCTCCAACGCTGCGGCACAGAGATAAAGGATGCCGATTTTGCACATCCGGCATGCCACAACTCGATCGCAACCATCTATCAGACCAATCAGCAGATCGAAGTCAGCGGCGGCTGGCACGATGCAGGCGACTACGGGCGCTATGTAGTTGCAGGCGCAAAGGCTGTTGCAGACCTGATGTATGCGTATATGGCTGCACCGGAGATGTATTCTGATGGTCTTGGCATTCCGGAAAGCGGTAACGGCAAGGCTGACATTCTTGACGAAGTAAAGTATGAGCTTGATTGGATGCTCAAGATGCAGGCTGAATCCGGCGGCGTGTACCATAAGGTAACATGCGCAAGCTTC
Source organism: uncultured Clostridia bacterium (assembly GCA_947630845.1). Classification (GTDB taxonomy): domain Bacteria; phylum Bacillota; class Clostridia; order Oscillospirales; family Ruminococcaceae; genus UBA3855. The sequence continues at coordinate 22,530 of CANRJB010000003.1, read as the reverse complement.
CCGGGATATGTGATGCCTGAAGATGAGAAAGATCCGCTGATCGTGATGCCGATCTCTACTACCGCAACGGCTGATTTCTGTGCTTCCATGGCACTGGCTGCTGAGGTATATCAGGACTATGATTCCGCTTATGCCGAAAAGTGCAAGGTTGCTGCTGAAAAAGCATGGGCATTCCTTGAACAGAATCCGAACATCATTGCCTATGCAAATCCGAATGATATCGTGACCGGTGAATACGGCGACAAGAGCGACACAGATGAACGTTACTGGGCTGCTGCACAGATGTTCCGTCTGACTGGTGATTCCAAGTATCAGACTGCTGCACAGTCCTTCAATGAAAAGAGCAAATCCGGTCTGGACTGGGCAACTGTTGGCGACTACGGCAATATTGCTATCCTTACCATGAAGGATGCAGAAAACAATCCGCTGTATGAGACTGCAAAGTCCGCTGTCATCAAGGAAGCAGGCACACTTTCCGGAGTTTCCGGCAACTCTCCCTACGGTGTGGCACTGTCCAGATATGAGTGGGGCAGCAACATGACCATTGCCAATGCCGGCATCATCATGGCACTGGCTTATCAGCTCACCGGCGAAGAACCCTATCTGAACGGCGCACAGTCACAGTTGAACTACCTGCTCGGCACAAACCCGATCGGTACAAGCTTTGTGACCGGCTACGGTACTGTTTCTCCGGAACATCCGCACCATCGTCCCTCTATGGCAAAGGACAAGGCAATGAAGGGCATGCTGGTCGGCGGTGTCAACCAGAACCTTGAGGACAGTGCAGCAAAGGCATATTGCAAGGAGCTTGCACCTGCACTGCGCTATGTGGATAATTCTGAAAGCTACTCCACCAATGAGATCACCATCTACTGGAATTCTCCGCTGACCTATCTGCTGTCCGTTCTGGATGCAGAGCCGGCAGAAGTTGAGCCTTCTGAGAATGTGACAGATCCGTCGGAAGATGTGACAGAACCCTCGGAAAATGTCACAGAGACAAATGGCGAGACAACAACGACCGGTGACGGTAAGACGGTCTACGGCGATGTGGATGAAAACGGCAAGGTTCAGATGATAGACATGATACTCCTGAACAAATACCTGATGATCGGCGAAAAGGTCACACCGCAGGGTCTTATCAATGCAGATGTCAATCTGAACGGCAAGCCTGAGGCAGATGACGGACTGAATATCCTGCGCTGCGTCATTGGTCTGGTTACACTCCCGATCGGCGATGCACAGCAGCCGACAGAGAATGATCCTGTTGAACCAACACAGCCTACAGAGGAAACTCTCCCGGAGACTACAGAAAATACTCCTACCGAACCGACCGAAACACAGCCATCCGGAAAGGATGAGAGTGGTATGAATACACAGGCAGATGCTGTTGCTGACTTCCGCAAGGGTGCAACACCGCTGTTCATTGCATCTGACGGCTGGACAAACGGCGACCCGTTCAACTGCGGATGGTATGCCGGCAACACTTCCCTTGACGGCGGCATGCTCAGTCTGACAATTGACAAGGATGCTACCGGACAGTACGCATATTCCGCAGCAGAATACAGAACCAACGATTTCTACAGCTACGGTTACTATGAAACATCCATGCAGGCAATCAAGAATCCCGGCGTTGTCTCCTCGTTCTTCACCTACACAGGTCCTTCTGACAACAATCCATGGGATGAGATCGACATCGAGGTGCTTGGCAAGGATACCACCAAAGTACAGTTCAATTACTATACCAATGGCGTTGGTAACCATGAGTACATGTATGATCTCGGCTTTGATGCCTCCGAGGGATTCCACAGATTCGGCTTTGACTGGCAGGCAGACCATATTACATGGTATGTAGACGGCGAACCGGTCTATACGGCAACTGACAACATCCCGTCAACTCCCGGCAAGATCATGATGAATGTATGGCCCGGCACAGGCGTAGATGAGTGGCTTGCTCCGTTTGACGGCAAAACGCCCCTGACCGCACGGTATCAGTGGGTCACCTATGACAAATGATCCTCCCCTTTCTATGAAAGATGAGCAGAGAATAACCCTCTGCTCATCTTTTTTTGCACAGATCTCCTCCTCCATTCCTCGTCCCGGACATACAGAAGGGAAAAAAAATAAGACATAACAGGAAAAAAAACTGCTTTTCCTATTGCTATTTTGAAAAAACTGTGTTATAATAATTCAAAAGGGAGGTGCTTCAAATGAATGATGAGAAAAATCTGTCAGCTCACCTCGTGAGTCAGCGGGAGTCTCTGTTCGTCCATGCATCCTTTGACAGGGAAATGGCGTTCTATGAGAGCATCTGTTCCGGTGACATCGAGACAGTCAAAATGTTGGCAACACCACTTTGCAGCGAAGGGTACGGCTTACTCAGCAGGGATGAAATACGGAATATCCAGTACCACTTTGTGATCTCCGCAGCCATGATCGCACGTTTCTGCATCGGCAGCGGCATGTCGCCGGAAGAGGCTTATCAGCTCAGTGATTATTATATCATCCGTGCGGACGAGTGCCGGTCAGTCAAGGCTGTCCATGAGGTACACACTGCCATGCTGGAAGGCTATACCCGGAAGATGCGTCTTGTCCGCAACAAGGGAATCTACTCCAAGCAGATCGTCCGTGCCATTGACTACATCAGCGACCATCTCCACAGCCGTGTGCGGCTGGAAGGGGCTGCTGCACATCTGGGGCTGAGCGAAGCGTATCTGTCCCGTCTGTTCAAGTCAGAGGTCGGCATGACCTTCAATGATTATGCCAACAGAAAAAAGGCGGAGGCTGCTGCCAATCTGCTCCGTTACTCGGATTACACAGATCTGGAGATCAGCAACCTGCTCGCCTTCAGCTCACAGAGTTATTTCATTAAAATTTTCAAACGCTACATGGGCGTTACGCCAAAGGAATTCAAGAAAACCTACCGTATGCCCAATCTCAAAAACGCATCAGAAGCTGCACTTACAAAGCTGCCCGAATCGCAGCAAGAAGTTCAGGATAAGTCTCAAACGCCGGAAGCTCCGGATGATCTTTCTTGATCTGCTCCGTACTGCGGAAGAGAAAACCTGCTTTGCTTGCCTGAATCATGGCAAGGTCATTAAAGCTGTCGCCGGCGGCGATCGTCTCAAAACCGACCGACTGCAATGCCTTGACCGTCGCATACTTTGACTTCTCGCACCGCATACGGAATCCAGTGATGCTGCCATCCTCTCCGACTTCAAGAGTATTGCAGAAGATGGTGGGCAGACCGAGCTTTACCATGAGCGGATGGGCAAACTGTGTGAAAGTATCGCTCAGGATGATGACCTGACAGATGCTGCGCAGCTCATCCAGAAATTCCTTTGCGCCGGGCATCGGGTCGATTTTAGCGATGGTTTCCTGAATTTCCTTCAGTCCCAGTCCATGCTCACGCAAAATCGCAAGACGGTATTCCATCAGCTTGTTATAATCCGGTTCATCACGGGTCGTTCTGCGCAGTTCCGGGATGCCGCTTGCCTCCGCAAAGGCAATCCAGATTTCCGGTACGAGTACACCCTCCAGATCAAGACATGTGATCGTCATTATACATTCCTCCTGTATGTGTGATGGGAAAATTCCCTTTTCTTTATTATACAATAAAATCCACGGTTTGTAAAGTGACGTGATGGAAAAAAGATTGCCCCAACGGGCAATCTTTTTGTATATCATTGACTCAGTCTGCGCACTTCCTCAGTCAGGGCATCAAAAAACACTTCACTGTCAAGCTTATCATAGGCTTCGTTGTAGTCAGCCCATGCCGCTTCAAAGTCATCAGCCATGACGAGCTGCGGCAGATACTGGTGCTTGGCACTTTCAATTGCCTGCGAAGCCTTGTAGACATCGGAAGTCTGCGGAAGGGCATTCTGGTATGACCACATCGGATACCACGGCGCATTCTCCGGCGCAGGGTTCAGCAGCTCCACATATGTCCTTGCCCCGTAGGCATCAAAGCATTCTCTGACTTCCGGAGAACAGCTCTTGTAGAATTCTTCCGGCTGGTTGGATGGGTTGTAGGCATTGATGCCGTCATGATCCATGCCCCAGTAGAACGGCAGATAGCTGTACAGACAGATGTGCTGATTGGCATAATCCTTGTCACGGAAACGTTCTGCCTGTTCCTCCGTCTGATAGAAAACGCCGTCGTCTCCGACCTCATAGTCCACACCTTCTATGCCCCAGAACCGCAGCCGCAGGATTTCCGGAGAGAGAATGTCATTCAGGAATTGCAGCGCACCTTCCGGGTCTTTGCAGCTGATGGTCACGCCCACACCGCTTGATGGGTCAAATGCAGTCCGGGAGTGATAACGTTCCTCAATGCCCTCATCTATGGTCAGTCCAAGTGGGATGTAGGTACATTCCGGCGGCAGGTTATTGACCGCATTATTGTAATTCCAGTACTGATCGACCGTCCCCAGCACCAGACCGGTGGAAAGCTTATCCATATATTCTTCCAGACTCAGGAAGGAAAATTCCGGATCCACAACACCCTTCTTGTATTCCTCATTGAGCTTGGAGAACCAACGCTTTGCCGTAGGGGAAAGATTGTAGTCTTTCGCCTCAAGCGTCTCCGGGTCAACGATGCAGCAGCCGTCATTCGGATAGCCGTCAAGGAACATGGGCGCATTGTCCAGTCCGAAGAAGATGGCATCATTCGCACAGATCTCATGCCCGATAAAGGCATTGCCGTTCTCATCCGTCGGATTTGCCTCCAGATACGACTCGATGAGGTCGAAATACTGGTCAAGCGTCTTGATCTCCGGATAGCCTGCCCACTTCAGCACACGAAGCTGGATCCAGAATGCCTCGTCATTGTGCAGCGTGGCAGTATCCTTCATGTAGACATTAGAAAAGGGCGGAATGTAGTAGATATGCCCGTCCTCGGCACGGACTCTGTCCCATTCTTCATCCGTGAAATAATTTTTCAGATTCGGGTAATCATCCCAGTAGCTGTCAATGGGAATGAGTGCGCCGACCTGTATCATCTTCTGACAGGTTTCGGAATCGGGAACAACAATATCAGGATATTCACTGTTCATGATCATATCACTGAAAGCCTTTTCCGCTGTATCCCGGTCACCGAGCCATGTCTCAAGACAGTAAGCACCAATCTTTTCGCCAATAAGCTGCTGTATCTCATTGTCCTCCGGAATGGCAGTGCCGCTCGCAGCAAATGCCGTAGTAAAGACCTGTACTTCTTTGGGACGGGTACTTTCACTGCATCCCCCTGCCGGAAGCAGCAGACATGCCGATGCTAAAAGGGCAGCGATTTTCTGAATTCTCATAACACACCTCCTATTTGCTAATGGTAAGATCCATGAAAAAGCCGTTTTCTCTTGTGATCAAGACCTGCACCCGATCATCAAGTGTGTATTTCAGATAAAGATAGGGATTGTACGCATACTGCGGTCGGAAGAAATACTCACTGCTGATGTTTCCTTCTTCAAAAATCGCCCCAAGCTTCAGCATACGGGCTGGCGGCGGTACGGCAACATTCTGGCAATGCAGCGTGATCGTATCCTCCGTGCAGGACAAGACGACCTCATTGCCGGTACGCAGCAGATCATCCACAACAAGTGCCAGCGCATACACCGGTACATCAAAATCTGCCGGCACATCCTTCGGCACATCCACTGCACTCTCCGGATAGGCAGACACCACTTCTCTGACGATCGCCATTTCCTCCGACAGCGTATGGACATCCTTATCCGTACAGAGTGCCGGATACAGCCGCTGCATGGAAAGCTGCACATCCTGCCGGACGGCGATCTGATAAAGTCTGTTGTAGCTCTCCTGTTTGTCGGAAAGCTGTTCCTGTACATGCTGATGCTGATTGGTTTTCAGAGACACCTTGTCGGAAAGCGCAATACAGATGCGGATGAGTCTGCCGATCTCATCCTGTCCGTTGTCCTCCGCACGCAGGGCAGTCACATTGCCTTCCTGCTGGTAGAGAGTTTCTGTCCGGCGGATACGCTTTTGCAGTTCACGGACAAGCAGCCATGCAAACAGCACCATCAGTACCACCGTGACTCCGAGAAGCACCATCAGCACCCAGTTTCCTGTCAGCAGTCCGAATATGGACAGCGGCGCAGTCCGTGCATAATATTCAATATCAACGGTATAGTAATTTTTGGTACTCTGCTGGAAATCCTGATTGATCCGTACCTCTTCCATACTCTCTGCCGCATTGCTGTACAGCAGTGCCCCTTCACAGGTAATGTCCAGCTCCCCGTCAAATCCGAGTGCATCACAGTAGTCTTCCAGTGCCGAAGTGTTCAGATCAAGCTTGAGAATACACTCCCCTACATTCATGTCATAATAATCCAGTTTGCGAATCAGAGACAGCACGTGGCTGTCCGGATCACAGTAGAGGATGATCGACTTGTTCTTGCGCAGCAGTGTCTGGTACCATCCTGCATTCCGGACACTCTCTAAACTGCGGATGTTGCCGCCGCTCATAATGGTCGTATTGGCAGAATATATGGTGTAGTCCTTCACGATATTGAGTTCTGCCAACGGCAGATTTTCGTCCTGCTGAAACTGATAATAGGCATCAAAATACACTGCGGAGGACGAATACTCTGTATTCAGGAAGGCAGCGAGTTTTGCATTCGTGTACAGACTCCGTGCAACAGATACACCCGTCTCAATTGCAGTGTTCATGCACTGTTCTGCTGAAGTAACAGTGATCGTACTGATCATATCTCTGCGGTTCTGTTCATCCCGCCTGATGGCATCCGTCAGGATGCAGAGCATCACGATGATGACCGCAAGTGCCGCAATATCAATTATCAGAAATTTCTGTCCCATCCGCAGACGAGAAAAGGGTGAGCCTTTTTTTCGTTTTTTCAAAGCACTTCCCCCTCACCGGTCAGGCATCTGCATGAGCTTTTTGAGTTCAGTTTTCTTGATGTACATGTTTTCCTCCGCCTCCACCAGCAGAGCCTCATAGGAGTATTCCCCCTTGGCATAGGCATAGCCATAAGAGAGGGCACAGTGAACCGATTCCTCTCCCGGATTGAGGATGTATGGCGAGTCGCCATCGAGCCGTTCCACGAGGGCATCAATTGCCCGGAAACTGCATTCTGTCATGACCATGAGAAATTCGTCGCCGCCCATACGGAAACAGTAATCCGCCGGTGTCAGAAAGGTGCGGATGTAATCTGCCGCCTGCTTTATGACGAAGTCGCCCCGCTCGTGTCCGAGGGTATCGTTCATCAGTTTGAGGTTGTTGACATCGAAATAGATCACGCAGATCGACGAACAATTCCGGAATTTCTCCTCCATCGTCATATAACAGCCTTTGTTAAGCACTTCGGTCATACCGTCGTGATTGGCTTCATAGATGGCTTGGTTCAGGCTTTCTGCACCGCTGCTGATATCGATGAACATTTTCTGGATGGCACTGCCGAGACGACCGATCTCATCATTTCGGTTGGAGAACAACTCTGTGAGATCAGTCTCCGTACTGCTGCCGCCGGTAAAGCTCAGTGCTGCATCGGTAAAACGTTGTATCGGTTGGAACACACGCAGTCCCATATGGCGCATCATGAACAGTGTCAGTGCGATCCCCACACCCAACAGCACCAGACATGCCGCTGCGATCAGCAGGATGCAGGGCAGACGGAATGTATCTCTGACCTCCACGATCAGATAACCGGCAAGCTTGTCGTCGATCGTCCGCAGAGGACGATACAGGATGATGCTGCCGCCCACATAGCGGCTCCAGCTCTCATGCCCGTCAAGCAGCGCTTCCTGAACGGAATCCGTATAGCTGTCATATTCAAGTCTGTCGCCAAGCTTACTGCCGGCAGTATCGTAGATATAGTTGCCAGCGGTATTGCTGAAGCTGACAAAGGAAATACGTTCGACAGTCTCATTATTTTCCTGATACGCACAGAGTTTTTGCAGGACAGCATCGTAGGCTTCGCCGCCTTCACGGACGGTGAGGTAATTCCGGGCATCATCCGCATCAATGGTCACAGCAGCAAATCCGCCGGCTGCATCTGCAAGTGATGTCCGGTAGCTCCGGCTGAGCACGATGATGCAAACCAGTGAAACCAGAAAGCTGATGAGCAAAAAGAGTACCGAAACAGCAGCCAATGTCCTGCCAAGACGTTTCTGAATCGACATATCTATGCTCCGATCTGTACAAATTCTTTGTTAATATTATACCATATTTTTTAGACTCTGTCAACAAATTCAATAAATAAATTGTTAATAATGCATGAAGGTTTCGTAAATCATATCGTTTTTCCTTGTGAGCATTCCACAGCCCCCTGCACCGTAACCGGTACAGGGGGCTGTGCATGTGTATTATGTTCGTTTGCTTCTGTAGTGGAAATGGATCCGCCAGAGTACGATCATCACGCAGAGGATCGTCACGCCCGTATCGGCAAAGACCGACATCCACATATTGGCAAATCCCAAAAATCCTGCAAGCATGATGCCGATCTTGACCGTCAGCGCAAAGATGATACAGAACATAGCAGTTCGGTTCACACGCTGCGCAATGTCAACAGCCGTAAGGATGGACTGTGGGTCAGAGCCAAGCAATACCACATCCGCTGCCTCCATTGCCGCATCTGCGCCGCTGCCCATTGCAGCACCCACATCCGCACCAGAAAGCACAGGCGCATCGTTGATACCGTCACCCACAAAGAGTACTGCGCCATGTTCCTTGCGTACCTGCTCCATGTAAGCAGGTTTGTCAGTGGGGAGCAGCCCTGCATGAAATTCCGCAATACCAAGCGTCTCCGCAGCAGCTTTGGTATGAACGGGGCTGTCGCCTGTCAGCATGACGGTATACAGTCCCCTGCGGTTCATTGTCTTTACCGTCTCCGCTGCACCCGGCTTGAGGGTATCCGACAGCACCAGCATGCCGAGATAGCTGCCGTCCGCTGCAACATAGACGCACGTCCCGGCTTTCTGCACATCCGGAACAGCAACGCCCTCTGCTGCCATCAGCTTTTCATTGCCACAGGCGATATGCTTGCCGTCCACAGTGCCGGTGATGCCCTTTCCGGCGATCTCCTGCACCTGTTCTGCCGGAATGACGGGGATATTCTGTGCCTGCGCACAGGCAACGATGCTCTTTGCAGTGGGGTGTGTGGAAAAGCTTTCACAGGCACTGGCATACCGCAGCAGTGTTTCCTTGTCGCCGTCTGTTTCCGTGACAGAGAAGCTGCCCTTTGTGAGTGTGCCGGTCTTATCCATAACGACTGCCTTCACCCTGTTTAGTGCTTCCAGTGAGATGCCGTCCTTAAAGAGGATGCCACGCACTGAACCTGCGCCGATGCCCGTAAAGAATGCAAGCGGCACGCTTAACACCAGTGCGCACGGACAACTGATCATCAGAAAATTAAGTGCCGTGTACACCCATCTGCCCCAGTCGCCGAATAGCAGCGGGATCCCGACTGCCGTTACCAGTGCGATCGCCACTACAATGGGGGTGTATATTCTCGCAAAACGGGTAATGAAGCGGTCAAGTCTGGGTTTTCCGGCAGCGGCATTCTCCACGCTGTCAAGAATACGCTGCACCATAGAATTTTTCAGCTCTGCCGTAACTTCCAGTTCGAGAACACCATCCAGATTGATGCACCCCGACATCACTTCGTCACCGGTCTGCACGGAAACAGGCATCGACTCACCAGTCATAGCTGAAGTATCCAGTGCGCTTTCACCCTTGTGGATGATGCCGTCAAGAGGGATACGGTCGCCTGCCCTCACAAGAATGCGGTCGCCGGTTGCAATTTCTTCAGCCGAAACCGTCTCCGTTACGCCGTCATGCAGACGCTGCACCGTCTCCGGACGGAGATTGACAGCCTCCATGACAGATTTCCGGCTGCGCTCCACAGCCAAGTGTTCAAACAGCTCCCCGATGCGGAAGAACAGCATTACGCCTGCTGCCTCCTCCCAGCTCCCGATGCAGAGTGCGCCGATGGTTGCAATGCTCATCAGAAAGTTTTCGTCAAAAATCTGCCCCTTTCCGATGCTTTTGGCAGAGTCGAGCAGCACCTCCCACCCCATGACAAGGTATGCCGCAAGCAGCAGTATCATGGAGACATAGCCAGAATCGGTGAACAGCCAATGTGCCGCCATGCCAAGCAAAAACAGCACCCCTCCGGCGATCAGAGTAATGATATCGGAATTTCCATGTTCATGGATGTGTTCGTGTTCGTGGGTATGTTCATGCGTATGTTCATGGCAGCAATCCTCATGGTGTTCGTGGTCATGATGATGTTCCTTTGCATGAGCCGTGCCCCTCTCATGGAACAGCACGCCTTCTTCGATACTGTCCGCAGCGGTCTGAATGCGTGCGAGCAGCCCTTCTTCTATGTTTGCCGTAACATGGAGCTGCATGGTCGGATAGGAGAGATTCGCTTCCTCGATGCCGTCCAGTTTCCGGATGGCAGTTTCGATCTTTGCGGCACAGTTCGGGCAGCAAAGATTCTCTATTTCATATATGATCTTCATAGCACCACTTCCTTTTTATAATTGAACAATTGAATGATTGTTCAATTGTATTATAGCACAGATGCAAAGGTTTGTCAATAGCTTTTCCAAAAAAATTTCCCGGACACTCTATGCAGGCATCCGGGCTTTTGATTCTGATACCGATCCATGACGATCTGTCATTTCCTGTCGTTCTAAACTCTGATGATATATCCGTCTTTTCTGGGTGCAGCTTCTTTCACGCCCCCGGGCAGTCCATAGCCTAAAACGACATTCCCGATGCCCTCGTAATCACCTTCAATTCCCCAGTGACGGAGCAGTTCCTTGCCCTCTTCGGTCTGGAATGTCTCCCTTGCCCGATAGATATAGCACGAGTCCACGCCCACAGCATGCGCTGCATTCAGCAGATTGCCGATGACCATGTTGCCGTCGTCCACATATGTCCTCCGGGAACGGTCTGCAAGCACGATCAGTACCGTCGGCGCACCATAGAACGGATCGCTGTCCGTCCCCATGATCGCCGCATTGATTCGGGAAAGCTGATCTCTTACCGCCTTGTCCTGCACGGCAACGATAACGGGACTTTGCATCCCCATGCCCGTGGGAGCATATGTCCCTGCTTCAAGGATGGCTTGCAGCTCCTCTTCCGTGATCTGGTCAGGCTTGTACTTCCGGCAGCTCCGCCTTGTTTTCAGATCTTCCAGTGTCTCTTTCATGTGAATCCCTCCTGTTTGATTGGTTTTATCGCATACATGCATATACCACATATCCTGCGTATGCCGCAAGCATCACACCGCCCTGCCAGCGTTTCAGCTTTTTGCTCACCCAGCAGAATATCCATACAATGGCACTGAAACCGAGCAATACGGCAATATCTACCGCATTCTCCACTGTAAACGTCATCGGAGAGATCGCACCGGCAATACCAAGCACCATGAAAATGTTGAAAATATTCGAGCCGATGACATTGCCAAGTGCCATGTCCACTTCTTTTTTCTTAGCTGCCACAACCGATGTCACCAGTTCCGGCAGACTTGTGCCGAATGCCACGATCGTCAGACCGATAAGATTTTCCGACATACCGAAGAAAGAGGCAATCGCCGATGCTGAATCCACAACCATATCTCCCCCGATGATGATAGCCGCAGCACCGCCTACAATACACAGGATGCACTGCCATACCGGCATGATCTTATATTCTCCGTTGTCCTCTGTCATGGCATTCCGGGCTTTTTTCGCAGACATGACCATCCAGACCATGAATGCCACAAAAAAGATGACAAGGATCACGCCTTCGATATGCCCGACCTGATTCCCCATCAGTCCGAATATCAGCAGCAGCGCAGCCGCAAAGACTGAAAGCGGATATTCCCTCAGCAGCAATGATCTCTGTACGATCAGCGGGCAAAACAGTGCGCATGCACCGCAGACTACCATCAGATTGAAAATATTCGAGCCGATCGCATTGGCAATGGCAAGCTCATTGCGCCCGGCAATGGAAGCACTCACGCTGACCGAACATTCCGGCAGCGATGTACCCATAGCGACAATGGTCAGACCGATGATCAAAGATGGTACTTTCAGGCGTTTTGCAACACTTGAGCTGCCGTCCACAAAGAAATCTGCTCCTTTTACAAGCAAGATAAAACCAATGATCAGCAAGCCGATCTGCAATAGCAGTTCCATCATGCACTGTCTCCGTCATGCCCTGTTCCGGAACATGTCGATCAATTCCGGAATCGCAGTCTCAAATTTGACACCATACCAATGACTTGCATCATCCTGTGTGTTCTCGATACAGCGCACAGTGTAATCAGCCGCAAGCTTTGCTGCATCGTAAGGCGTAAAGCCCTGCAATGCTGCACCTACATAGGCGGATGCATATACATCCCCTGTACCGTGACAGCCCTTTGCGATCTTTCTGTGTTCATAGTACTGTGTCCTGCCGCCGTCCACTACGACCACGCCCGTTTTTCCGGGCTGATAGCCGATGCCGGTCAGGATGATGGTCTTTGCTCCAGCGGCGCAGAGTTTGTCCACTATTTCCGTGATATACTCCTCATCATATTCTTCCCGGTAAGGCATATCCGTCAGCAGGCATGCCTCCGTCAGATTCGGCAGAATGACATCCGCCCCGAAACAAAGCGGTTTCATGGCATTGGCATAGGTCATGTCAAATGCACCGTACAGCACACCATTGTCTGCCATTGCCGGATCTACAAAGGTTTTTGCTCCCTCCTTGCGCAGGGTACGGAACATATCCTGCACATAGCCGATCTGCTCGGTACTGCCGAGGTAGCCTGTATAGATGCCGTCAAACAGGATGCCCTCCTTCTGCCAGTGCGCTGCAATGGCAGGCATGTCCGCCGTCAGGTCACGGACAGTGAAGCCCGTAAAGCCTGCTGTATGGGTGGACAGCACCGCAGAGGGCAGAATACAAGTCTCCACTCCGCATGCAGACAGGATCGGCAATGCTACCGTCAGGGAACACTGCCCGACACAGGAAATGTCCTGTACAGTCAGAAGTCTTGCATAATTCATAAAATTCATCCTCCATGTTCTATTTTTCTGCTCAGAATTATCCCCATCCATCTGTGATAATTTGGATGGGGTGGAAACGCCTGCTTTGGCGATACCGTCATATACAATATGTATTATAACATATTCTTCCTGTGAAGTCAATGGAATTTCTGTAGTTTTTGACTGTCTTTCACACAATCGGACAAAATTGCTTGACAGAAACGGGATTATCCGCTATAATAATAATATCGGCATAAGCCGTTAAACAGGAGGAAGAGATCATGAAAAAAACAGCAATGCTGGTATTGTTAGGCGGAATGCTCGCCATGTTCTGTACCGGATGTGATGAGGGGACTGGCTGGGAAGAGTCCTTTCCGACAGAGACGACTACGGAAACCATCGCATCGGAAGCGTATGCTCCGCCCGAAACACTTTCGCAGGAAGAAATTGACAAGATGCTGGAAAATACAAGCACAAAATCACCATCAAATGAAAGCAGCGGAGAGGTTCCGCACAATCTCGTTGATTCGCCCGATGATTTCGGCACAGCGGTCTATCTGTGCAGACAGGAGGACGACAGCGAACAATATTACTTCTTCTACGGTGACGGGACAGGCAGATACCTGTCACAGGATGACGGCACAGAAACGCCCTTTACCTATGAGATGCAGGGCACGGACAAGGCAATATTCCACATCGGAGAAACCGTGCAGAGTGCGGATGTCTGCTGGTTTGATGAAAATACTGCCAATGTGATCTGGGACAATGGTGTTGGCAGCTTTTCACGTCTGTCGGATGACCCCTATGCAGAGTTTCGGTTCTATCCCAATTCCGTACTGTCGGAACGGGCGATCGCATTGTATGAGCAGGAAAGCGGCAACCATGCAGACGGAAGCTATGTGTGGATCGATTACGATGAGTTCATTGTGATCCAGCTCTATGAAACGATGTCTGACGGGTATGAAGTCGCATCTGAGTGGTACACCATTGACCGCTACACGGGGATCGGTAGGGATATTATCGGAAATACGGTCAATCTTTCAGATACTCCGGATGTTCTTCCTGCTGAAACAACTGCTGCCACAGAAGAAGGTACTGCTGCTGCCGTTTCTGAAACTACAACAGTCACAACTGCCGCTTCTTCGGATGTTTTCACCCGCCGCTGATGCGGTCGGAGCAATATTTCCTGAAATTATCAGAAAAATTTTGATTTTCCTCTTGATTTTTTACAGGAAATATAGTATAATAGTATTATCATAAAGGAAGAGGAGTGCTGACAATGGATGAGATGGAATACACCCCCGAAATCTATACACTGACTGATGAAGAAGGAAACGAGCATGAATTTGAGCTGCTTGATATTCTGGAGCATGAGGGAAATGTGTATTACGGGCTCGTACCGTATGTCGACGACCCGGAAGCCATGCTTGAAGAGGACACAGAGCTTGTGATTCTCAGAGTCGGCGAAGAAAATGGTGAGGAATTCCTCTCCACCATTGATAACGATGAGGAATACGAACGTATCGGCAAGCTTTTCTTGGACATGCTCGAAAGCTATGATGACGACGAGGACGACGACGTAGATTGAGCCGCATTTACTGCCTTGTTCGGGTAAATATAGTTATTATAATCCAACACCTATTTTACGGGAATCCTGTCTCCGGCTGAGGATTGCAGACCTCCCGTTTCCGTCTGCATGCGGATGGATTCGGACGTTGGGAGCGAGAGACTTCCGGGGGGATACCCACCTTGCGGAGACGCTTGGTTTTATTCTCTATATGACGGCAAGGCGGTTACTTTAACAACAAAGCGTACCTGTACAGCTGTGCAGGTACGCTTTTCATCTTTCCGGATATCTGTGATCGTATCATCTTACGCTAACACTCTTTCCATTTATTGACAAAGTCCTGTCAACGCACAGAATGTCTCCACACTTTCCTCCGGCATGACAATGCAGAAATCCCCCTTTGCATCGTGAATCTCTGCAATACAGCAATGCAGTAAAGTGTCCTCGTCCGCAAGTGGAATCTTTTCATCCTCCGGATGGATGGCAGTCAGCGAGGACAGCGGTATCTCAAATCGCATGGTCAGATTCGAGAGGCACAGATTGCCGTCCTGCACCTCTGCAAAGCAATGCATCCATGCCCATTGTCTGTTGATCTCTGTGCCGTCCGCTTCCTGATAGGTGTACCAGAGGAGTTTCAGCTTCGTGCAGTCCGGGCTGATGCCGAGTGATTCCTGCATTGATTTTGCAGTCAAGATGACTTTCGCCTGATGCTGTTGTTTGATATAACTACCAATCGGAAACGTCATCAGGAACAGCAGAAGCAGCCCGACAGTCGCCGGAAAGCCACGGCTCTGCGCAAATTCCACAAGACTGACACGCTGTCGCAGCAGATCACTTGCTGCAAATACAAGGAGCAGAAAACATCCCCACCGCACGATGCCGAGCTTTATCCCCGTGCCGTTGTTCGCATGCAGCTCCACACCCTGTCTATGGACGCTCTGCATCTTTCGTATCTCATCCCGGTCGGCACGCCGTGTCAGGAAAGCTGCCCCGTCGGGCAGTCCGGTAGCTGCGGTCTGGTTGATGGAAAGCAAGTTTTTCATATTGTCCCCCATAAAAAATCCCCACTGCACAGGCAGTGGGGATTCATGTTGATATCAGGTAATCAACCCAATTCTGCGAAGTACTTGATGGTTCTTACCATCTGGCTTGTGTAGGAATTCTCGTTGTCATACCAAGAAACAACCTGTACCTCGTACAGACCATCGCCGAGTTCAGCAACCATTGTCTGGGTTGCATCGAACAGAGAACCGTACTTCATGCCGATGACATCGGAAGAAACGATCGGGTCTTCATTGTAGCCGTAGGACTCGGAAGCAGCAGCCTTCATAGCGGCATTGATGCCTTCCTTAGTCACATTCTCACCCTTGACAACAGCAGTCAGGATGGTGGTGGAACCTGTCGGAACCGGAACACGCTGTGCAGAACCGATGAGCTTGCCGTTCAGCTCCGGGATAACCAAACCGATTGCCTTTGCAGCACCGGTGGAGTTCGGAACGATGTTGGCAGCACCTGCTCTTGCTCTTCTGAGGTCGCCCTTTCTGTGAGGACCGTCAAGAATCATCTGGTCACCGGTATAAGCATGGATGGTGCTCATGATACCGGACTGGATGGGAGCGTAGTCATTCAGAGCCTTTGCCATCGGAGCAAGGCAGTTGGTGGTGCAGGAAGCTGCGGAGATGATGGTATCATCAGCAGTCAGGGTCTTCTCATTAACAGAGAATACGATAGTCGGGAGATCATTGCCTGCCGGAGCAGAAATAACGACCTTCTTTGCACCTGCATCAATATGTGCCTGAGACTTTGCCTTGGAGCAGTAGAAACCTGTACACTCAAGTACAACATCAACGCCCAAATCGCCCCACGGCAGATCCTTAGCGTCCTTCTCGGCATAGATCTTGAGGGTCTTGCCGTCTACAGTGATAGTACCAGCCTCATCATCAGCGCATACGGTGTGGAGATTCTCACCGATCTTGCCTGCATAACCGCCCTGAGCGGTATCATACTTGAGCAGATGAGCAAGCATGGAAGGCTTGGTCAGGTCATTGATGGCAACAACCTCATACCCCTCTGCACCGAACATCTGACGGAAAGCCAGACGACCGATTCTGCCGAAACCGTTAATAGCAACTTTTACTGACATTGGAAATTACCTCCTATGATTTTTATGTTTCTATTGTACACCATTTTCAGAAAAAAAGCAAGTGTTCCGCTGTGAATTTATTTTCATTTCGGGTGCTTATGTGAAAAATCTACATTTTTTACAAATTTATCGCTCAATATTTATACATTTTGCGCAGTCCAAATTATCGTTTATAGGGGTTTACATTTGTCGAAAATCAATGTATAATAAATATAAGTACCATAATGGATACCAATTCATTGTCATTCTGTTGAAAAAACAGAAGTCAGGGGGTTATAATGAGTAATGAAGTTTTGAAGCTGCTCCGGCGGTGTTATGAACGAAGCAGTGAACCAGTACTGCTGCTGGACGAGAAATGGAACGTGGTATGGTGTACCCATGACCCGGGCATCGGCTATCTGCCGGAACTGCTCGGCATTGACGAGAACAGCTGGGAAAGCTGCTGCCAGACGGTACACATCGGAGAAAGCAGGTTTCTCTGCAACCTGACAGCCAATGAACAGGACGGCGTGCGCATCGTCACGCTCTGCTATCCGGAGAATTCGGCACTGAGTACGAGTGTCATCAATGATGCCGTGCAGAGCATCAGTGCAGCCTGCTCGGTCATTGTTCAGAAATCGCCGGAGCAGCTTGACATGGTCCGTGTCATCACGGGAGCTTGCTGTAAGTTTGTCCGCATGACCTATCTCCAGAACCAGCTTGACCGCAGGCGCAGAGGGATATGGAAAATGCAATGTTTTTCTGTCAGATCCCTTCTGATACACATGAAAGAACAGATCGAAAATACGCTTGGTGATCTGATGGACGTAACGCTCAACTGCGATGGACAGGCATATATCAACGGTGATATGGATGTGTTCGAGACGGTGATACTGTCGGCGATCGCACTCTGCTATCGGGATGAGAATATGCGTCAGGAGCTGGAGCTTCACCTTGAAAAGGCAAATGATACCGTGTGCATCACCATCAACATGACACCCACGCCGGAGGAACGCAATGATCTGGCAGGCAGGATCAGCGGATTCGGCGAACCGGACGGCGAACGGATGCTGCTCAATGCCTACTGCAAACAATACAACGGCAAATGGATGCAGAATCAGCTTGGCGACATGTCTTCCTGCCGACTGGAGTTTCCCGTCTCCGATTCCATCCATTCCCTTGAGCTCACCACCAATATGGAACGCAGCGATACCAGTATATTCGGGAAATACAAACTCCTGCTGTCAAGAATCGGTTTCCGTGGCACATTCTGCTGAATGATGCTCTGCGGCGCAGTGCATACAAAATCCCCCTGATCCACATGGGTCAGGGGGATCGCATATTATTTGACAGGAAGTGTGACCAGCTCGATCACTGCACGCAGGATGTTCAGACCATCATCCGCCTCTACTGCCTTGTTAAGGTTTACATCTGCATTCACCAGACCCTCTGGTGTGATCTCCTCACCGATCATCAGGTACTTGTTCAGGAGTATCATATCCGTCATCTGCACCGTACCGTTGCAGTCCACATCGCCATACAGAACGCCGTCGGGCGTGTCCTCTGATGTGTCCGTATCCACAAAATCCGGCTCAGGCGCATCCTCCGGCGGTGTGCCCCATACACGCTTATCTTCTGCATACATCGTGATGGAATCCACAAACTCCGGTGCTTCATTCAGCTCCTTGCCAAGCTCCTCATTGGTGTGCAGTTCCTTCCGGCTGTAGTCATTGGTCGGATCCCAGATAAAGGTAAACTCATCATTCTGTGTGGTGTCCATGAGGGCAAACTGGAATTGCTCTGTGCCATAGAATTTGTAACCCGGGAATTGCAGCTCAATGTAGCAATCGCCCTTGTCATTGTACTGGACAAGTTCCCACTGTACCTGATATTCACCATTGGTGTTGGATTTGATGGAATCGTAATCCGCACGCACCTCGATGTCATCGATCGTCTGCGCATTTGCAAGCAATTCTGCAATGTTGAAGTAGTACCGTGCCTGTATTCCTTCCAGATAACGGGGCGGCTGTGAGGTATGGTTCTCGATCTCAATGAGGATCTGTGTCGCCATGTTATCTTCCTGCCCGACAGCAGCTTTAAGGGTAAACTCCTGTGCTTCCTTGCCGTTTAGTTCTGTTTCGGACGGTGGGAAGTTCTTCATCGGCTCGTCGCCGTTTGCCTTGCCGTAGTAATTGTACAGTCCTGCGCATGCACCGACAAAGCCTGCATTGTAGTCCACAGCTACTTCATTATAGATATAATCCTTCGTCTGGTCTCTGTGCCAGTCATTGGCATCCGGACCGCCGACCAGTGCGCCCCAGAGTACATGTGTCTGGTCTGCCGGGTCATCCATGTTGAGGGTGGTAGAACCGTGAGCAGCTCTGTGGTGCGGATGGGATGCGCCGTTTTCAAGGTCATAGCCGACGATATAGGAACGTCCCATGGGGTTATTGCCCATGATATAGGACATCTGCCCCTGTGCCCAGTCAGCAAAGGTCATGTCGCCGGTCTCTTTTGCATAGACAAGTGCTTCAAGCTGTGCAGCGGCATCGTATCTTGCCGAACCGTAATCATTGAGCATACCGAAACCGGCAGGGGTCTTTTTCAGCCATGCGCCGTCTGCTTCGGGGAGGTCGGCGATCTCTTCGGCAGTAATGGTCTTGTTCCACAGCTCATCATCCATGCCAAAATACTTGTGGGCAGTGACCGCAGCCGGAAGTCCTTCCGCAGCTTCGGCATCTGCCGGAGTCATACCGCTCCAGAATTCAAGATTCCAGCGGAAAATGTACCAGTCACGGGCACAATTGGTGATAGGCGCAAGCTTTGCGAACACACCGCCCCAGACGGTATCCCAGCAGTGTACCCAGATGTTCTGCCAGCAGTTACCGGTATCCTTGATGATGCGGCGGATGTAGCCGGTATAGGGGTGTGCGCCCATGTCGCCGGAGATATTTTCGTTGACACTGACGATATCGTCGATATAGTCCCACTCGCCTGTGCATTCATACAGCCATACCGCAGCCCATGCCAGCTCGTCATAGTCATAGCTTGAGGTATAGAAACCTCCGTCATAACCCAGAGAGGTCACGACCATGCTCGAATTTTCGATGCTGGCATTCACATCGTCCGGGTTTTCGGGGTCGTATTCTGTATCGTCCGTCTTTCCGGCAGTTTCACCGTCTGAATTGGTGTTGGTCGCTTCGGAATGCGTCCTGACGGCAAAACGATACAGTGCAAGTGCTGCTTTCAGGGATTCTTCGGCATATTCCGGTTCGGTATCTTTGAAGTTGAGGTAATTGACCGCAAGCGATGCAGCCACGCCTGCGCACATATCCGATGCCGGTGTTTCCTCTGTGGCAAAATACGCAGGTCTTGCAAAATCGAGCAGATGTTCACCCTGCAATTCCGGTGCAATCCAGTAGTTGTGGTCGATATTGCCTTCGCCGACCTGATAGCAGAACGCAAGCACCTCGCCATCCTCATCGTAATAGAGACATTTCAGGTAGTAGTCATTGAACCAGTGAAGAATTTCCTCGGCATGTTCTGCCTGTCCGGCATCCTTGTAGGCATCCCGGAATTCATAGTAGCCCCATCCGAGAGTGGATGCTGCATAGCTGCCGGGGAGACAGAATTTCACATGGTCGCCGGCATCGTGCATACCGCCGGAAACGTCAATTGTCCCGTCCCCGTCCGGGTCAAGGATGTCCCGGTGTTCGTCAATAAATTCCTGTGACAGGTTCGTACCCTTCATTTCCTCCGTCATGGGGATGAGCGGCACGGCAGCGTCCTCGGTATGACAGTCACCACGCCATTCCAGTCTGCCATTGGTAATGCCCGTACCGCATTTGTTGGCATCATAGAAATAGAGGGAGAGCTGGAGTGCCTTAGCAAAGTTGACATCTGCCGGTTCAAGGGTATCGGGGTCGGGGAAAGTCTTTTCCTCGTCCGGGATCGGGTCAAGCTCCTCGCCGGCGGCTGCCCCTGCCTGAAGTGTGGCAGATGCCGTCATCAGCATTGCCGCAATGGTCAGGAACGCAAGGATGCGTCTGCCAAAATGTTTTTTCATCATGTAAAAGCCTTCTTTCTGTTTGGGGGATCGCACGTAATAATATAATTCTATTTTAGTAGATTTTTACGAAAATGTCAATAGTTTTTGAAATTTTCTTTAATTTTTTTATTGCATGTCCTGAAATGTTCAGGCTGTAATAACGAAAACGTTTTATCCCCTGCGGCATATGCCTAAATTATACAATTTGTATATTTCTGAAAAAAATTTAAAAAATAGTTGATTTTTTTTTGAAAATATGTTATGATAGAAAGTGAGCTAATGGGATCGCTTCTGATGCGTTGTTCTGAACGATCCTAAATGATGATGAAGGAGGATCACTATGCAGATTTATCTCTATAAGGATACAAGAGACGGTGTTGTGCATGGGTCTGAAACGAAAAAAACAACCGGATGCAGGATCAATCTGACAAAACCCGAAAATACGGCAAGATACACAGCCAATGGTGCTGTGAACGATGCCATGGGTGTACTCGACAAAGTGACTTGCCAGAAATGCAGCGATACATTTGTCAAAAAGCTTATGAAGCTCGAAAGCAAACAGATGCAGAAAATGGCAAAGGAACAGAGTAAGACACAAACCGACGACAGCAATATGGTCAACCTTGCCGAAGCACAGGAACAGAAACGCATCGAAGCACAGAAAGAAGCTGAAAGAGCCAAAAGACGTGCTGAGCAGGAGGAAAAGAAAGCCGCTGAACGTGCTGCGGCAGAAGAGGCTGCCAAGCAGCGTGCTGCCGAAGAGGCAGAGAATATGAAACGCCTTGCTGCCGAATCCGAAAAACTCCGTGCTGCCGAAGAGGCTTCTGCCATCAAGGCGGCTTCCGCTGCACCCGAACCGCAGCTCCCGGCATATGAAGAATATGTGCCGCCCAAGAAAAAGGCTGCACCGACAGCAGGTCCCCGTCCGACCACTACTTCATTCGGCGGATTTGCACTGGACAGCGATCTGGCACAGTTTGCCGTTCCACAGCAGGCTGACCCGACTGCCGCTGCCTTTGCTGCCAACGAAGGCAAAAACCCGAACATCCTTGCCGAACAGAAGCAGTCCGCACCGGCAGCACCACCCGTACAGGATGACTTTATGGCGCAGTTCGCCATTCCCGGCGCAGCTCCTGCTCCAGCTCCGGCTGCCACATCCTCTGTCAATGATATTATGGCAGAATTCGGGATCACAACCCCGGAAAGCAAATCCTCCACGATCGATGAGCTGATGGCAGAATTTGGCGAACCGACACCTGCACCTGCTCCGGCTGCTCCGGAAAAGCCTGTTGTTTCCGGCATGGACGATATTATGGCACAGTTCGCTGTTCCGTCTCCGGCTGCTCCTGCTCCGGCTGCACCGGAAAAACCTGTTGTTTCCGGCATGGACGACATTATGGCACAGTTTGCTGTTCCGTCTCCGGCTGCTCCTGCTCCGGCTGCACCGGAAAAACCTGTTGTTTCCGGCATGGACGACATTATGGCACAGTTCGCTGTTCCGTCTCCGACTGCTCCTGCTCCGGCTGCACCGGAAAAACCTGTTGTTTCCGGCATGGACGACATTATGGCACAGTTCGCTGTTCCGTCTCCGACTGCTCCTGCTCCGGCTGCACCGGAAAAGCCTGTTGTTTCCGGCATGGATGACATCATGGCACAGTTCGCTGTTCCCGAAGCTCCTGCAACAACTGCCGCAGAAGTGGAAAGCGCAGAAGCTCCCAAGGCGAATGCGATGGACGATCTCATGGCGCAGTTTGCCGTTCCGGAAGCTCCTGCAACAACTGCCGCAGAAGTGGAAAGCACAGAAGC
>CANRJB010000002.1 GCA_947630845.1 uncultured Clostridia bacterium | reverse complement strand
CAGCGGCATTTACCATTCTACCACACTTCGCCTCGCTTGTCAAGGCTTTTTTCAAAAAAAATTTCACTTTTTTTGAAATGCCCTGTGGACTCGTGGTGCTGCCCTTTGTGAGACAGCTTTATTATTATAGCATACATTCCCTGTTTTGTCAACAGTTTTCTCACACAAAAAAGTTGTACCGAATTTGGTTATTTTGCCATAAACAAACTGTCAGCCCAAAAGATCCGGCTGACAGTTTGCTTATTGTGAAACAAATTTACTAATTACTACAGTCGTAAGTACAATAGCCGCCTCCAAACTCTGCTAAATAACTAAATTCACCAGTTACGGGCAGACTTGTATTTCTGTCATCCAAAAGATATATTGTAATCGTATAATCCGGATATTCGTTTGAAAGGGCTCTCGACATTTCCTTCCAATTAGATTTATAATCAAGCCAAATTTCGTAGCAATCCGTCGAAAAATTCCCATCTGTACGGCAGCGTGATAACACGGAATTAAGGTTGTCTGTATAAACATAAAGATAGATATTTTCCCCATCGCTCTGAGGTGATACTTGATAAACTTCACTGTCATCAAATTCCTTACTAATTTCATCAGCAACTTCATCTATTGTCTTTTTTCTCTCGGTAGTTGGCTGAGCAGGCGGCTCGGTTGCAGGCTTAGTTGCAGCCTTTGTCTCTTTCTCTGCAGCGACCGTTGTTTTTTCTTCTGTTACAGAATCAGACGTCGTATTTGTGCTGCATCCCACGAGCAATGCGCCCACCAAAATGAACGACAAAACACCCGACAAACGCTTCAGATTTTTCATATACTTTCCCCTTTCTGTCAGAAACTGCTTCACAGTGTGACATTTGATTCAGCCTTCCGGCTTATTTTTATTATAGCAAAGCGGCAGAAAAAAGTATAGAGGCACTTCCGATGCACTTTTGCATCAGAAATGCCCCTTAACTAAATTGTATTTTCTAAAAAAATAATCCCGAAGCTTTCACTTCGGGACATGCTATACCGGGAATATTTCCCCGATACATGTGGAGCGGATTACGAGGATCGAACTCGCTACCTCCACCTTGGCAAGGTGGCGCTCTACCAGATGAGCTAAATCCGCATGGTGCTTCCGGGTGGAATCGAACCGCCGACACAGGGATTTTCAGTCCCTTGCTCTACCGACTGAGCTACAGAAGCGTCTGGCGACCCGGATGAGACTCGAACTCACGACCTCCGCCGTGACAGGGCGGCGTTCTAACCAACTGAACTACCGGGCCAAAAGTGATGGGAGTTATAGGGCTCGAACCTATGACCCTCTGCTTGTAAGGCAGATGCTCTCCCAGCTGAGCTAAACTCCCACACATTCCGCCGCATTTCTGCTTTCGTATCTCCTGCATCCTGCGACTTTATTAGTATACCACATCTTGTCCCGTTTGTCAAGCGTTTTTTCAAAAAAAATCCGGTTTGTTAAATCTGTACAATTTCCGTGTCCATTATATTGCAATTTTACATCAGTCCGCTAATTCAGCCCATTCTCCCCATAGCGTGCAAACAAACGCACAATGTCCATATACAGCGCATGATGCTCCTCTTTTTGCAGATCAGGATCGTCCGCAAGCAGCCATTCCGCTGCTTCCTGCACCTGATACAGCATCTTCGTGTCTGTCAGGTCAGCAAGTTTCATCGGCGGCAAGCCATGCTGCATGTTCCCGAAAAAATCACCCGGTCCCCGCAGCTCCAGATCTGCCTCCGCTACCTTGAATCCGTCCGTCGTGCTGCACAACAGGCGCAGCCGCTCCTTGCTCTCCTCGCTGACATGCTCCGTCACCAGAATACAGTAACTCTGCTGCTCCCCTCGTCCGACACGCCCACGCAGCTGGTGGAGCTGTGACAGCCCGAAACGCTCCGCATCTTCGATCACCATCACCGTCGCATTCGGTACGTCCACACCCACTTCGACTACCGTCGTGCAGATGAGTACATCCGTCTCGTGTCTGCGGAATTTCTCCATCGCTGCGTCCTTTTCCTGCGCCGGAAGCTGTCCGTGCAAAATGTCGGTTCGCCAGCCTTTCAGATAGGTGCTGCCCATCTCCTCCGCATAGGCAGTCACGGACTTCAGGTCGCTTTCTCCCTCCTCGACTGCCGGACATACAATATATGCCTGTCTGCCCTGCTCCAGCTCCCTGATGACAAAACCCATTGCCCTTGCCCGGAGTTTTCCCGTGACGGCATACGTCTCCACAGGCTTTCGCCCCGACGGCATCACGTCCAGCACCGATACGTCAAGATCTCCGTACACCATCAGCGCAAGCGTTCTCGGGATGGGTGTCGCCGACATGACAAGTTTGTGCGGTACACCGCCCTTTTCTGCCAGTGCAGCCCTCTGTGCCACGCCGAAGCGATGCTGTTCGTCCGTAATGACGAGTGCCAGTTTCCGATATTCCACTGCTTTCTGGAACACGGCATGTGTCCCCACGACAACATGCACCGTACCATCGGCAATTTTGGCATACAGCTCCCGTTTCTCCTTTGCCTTCAGCGAACCCGTCAGCAGGCAGACCTCTATGCCAAGCGGCGCAAGGAATTGCTGCAATGTCCGGAAATGCTGCCCTGCCAAGATCTCGGTCGGTGCCATGAGCGCACACTGACAGCCGTTCTTTACGCAGCAATAACATGCTGCCGCTGCAACTGCCGTCTTGCCGCTGCCGACATCGCCCTGCAAGAGACGGTTCATCGGTTCACCGCCCGACAAGTCCCCGATGATCTCCCCGACTGCACGCATCTGTGCCTTTGTCAGGGTAAAGGGGAGGCTGTCAAAATAGGGCTGCATCTCCACATTCTGCATCGGATAGTCCGTCGCCTGTGCCGACCTTCGCCGGAGCAGACGCAATCCAAGCTGTAACCGCAGCATTTCCTCAAACGCAAGCCTGCGATGTGCTTCCTCTGTCTCCTCCATCGTTTCGGGAGCATGGATGGCATGCATCGACTTCGGCAGGGGCATGAGGACATAGCGTTCCCGTATCTCCGGCGGCAGCGTCTCAAACGGGGCTTCGTCCAGTAATTGCAGACATTCCCGGATGTTCGTCCGCACCATTGCACTGGTCAGCCCCGTCGTCTGCGGATAGATCGCTTCGATCGGGGCATCTTCTTCCCTATGGAGCTGCGGTGCATGGATCTCTCGCCGATCGCCGTTCATGGTGATCTTGCCGCACATGGAATACGTCTCGCCGACTTTCAGTGCCTGAAATCCATAGAAATTATTAAAAATACGGATGCTTAGCGGCGTACCGTCGGCATCCTCGGCATCGGCACAGAATATCTCCAGACCACCCCGTGCATGGATGGGGCGGCGTTTTGATATGATCGTCACACGCACCACTGCCGTCTGGTCGGGTACAGTCTCTGCCACCGGCATCGGCTCACGATAATCCCGATATGTCCTCGGCAGATAGTACAGCAAGTCATACGGCGTATGCACACCGATCTTCTGGTAGACAGCAAACCGCTTCTGCCCTACGCCTTTCAGATTCTGGATGGATAAAAATAACTTTGTCATAGATTCCACTGCTCTGCCAAAGCCCCCGTTCTCTGAAAGAGAGTGCTTGCGCACTCCCGTTCATTCCACAGCGATCATATAATAGTATACCGGCTGTCCGCCGTCAGCAAGCATCACTTCAATGCGGTCACCATATTTCTCCTGCAATCTGTCCGCAAGCGCATCCGCATCCTCTTTGCTGACATCCTGTCCGAATGTCACCGTCACAAAGCTCGTATCTCCGCTGATCATCCGCTTTGCCAGCTTATAGGCTGTCTGGTTCAGTTCACGCCCTGTAAACGCAAGCTTGCCATTCTCCAGCGCAAGTACTTCGCCCTCTCTGATCGGATGTCCGTCCAGCTCGGAATCCCGTGCCGCATATGTCACAAGCCCCGTGGACACCTTCTCAAACGCCTTCGTCATGGCAATGCGGTTCCCCTCGGAATCAAGCCCGTCGTCAAATGCCAGCATCGCCGACATGCCCTGTGGGATCGTCCTCGTCTGAAGTACAAGCACATTCCTGTCCGCAAGTCCCACTGCCTGCTCGGCTGCCATGATGATGTTCTTGTTATTCGGCAGGACAAAGACATTTTTCGCCGGTGTTGCATGGATGGCTTTCAGGATGTCCTCGGTCGAGGGGTTCATCGTCTGTCCGCCGCTGACCACGCAGTCCACACCCAGCTCACGGAACATATCCCGCAAGCCCTCTCCGGCTGCCACTGCCACAAAGCCGAATTTCTTCTCCGGCTCTGCCCGTACATAAGTCTCATCCTGTGCGGCATTCTGCGCTTCACGCACCTTTCCGGCATGCTGGATGCGCATATTTTCCACCTTCGGCTTCGGGTCATTGATGAACTGCCCGAATTCAAGTGCCTTCTGGAGCGCAAGACCGGGGCTGTCCGTGTGGACATGCACCTTGATGATCTCTTCATCCTCCACGACGACCACGCAGTCGCCGATCGTCTCCAGATATGCCCGGAGTTTGAAGGGGTCGGGGCAGTCCTTGCTCTTTTCAAGAATAAATTCCGTGCAGTAGGTATAGGTGATCTCCTCTTCCAGATCTACACGTCCGATGGCAACAGTTTCCTTCTTCGTAACAGATGCATCCTCCTCTGCCGGAGCTTCCCCTCTCAGCACGGCAAGCATTGCCCCCCAGATGGTCACAAGCCCCTTTCCGCCGGCATCCACCACGCCTGCCTTTTTCAGGATGGGGAGCTGTTCCGTCGTTTTTTCAAGTGCCTGCATCGCTGCGTCCAGTGCTTCTGAAAAGACAGCAACAGGATCCTGATTGGTGCGTGCTGTGATCTGTGCCTGTTGTGCGCCCATGCGTGCGACGGTGAGGATCGTGCCCTCGGTCGGCTTCATGACTGCCTTATACGCAGACTGCACGCCGATCTCAAGCGCATTGGCAAGATCTCTGCCCTGCACCTCCTCCAGTCCGGCAAGTCCCTTTGCAAGCCCCCGGAACAAAAGTGAAAGGATAACGCCCGAATTGCCTCTTGCGCCACGCAGCATCGCAGATGCTGCCTTTTCTGCCACCTCTCCGGCGGTCGCATCCTCCGGCATGACACTCAGCTCACGTTTGGCGGCTGCCATCGTCATGGACATATTCGTACCGGTATCGCCGTCGGGGACGGGATACACATTCAGCTCGTCAATTGCATTGCGCTCCCTGTCGATGACGACAGCAGCACTACAGACCGCAGAGCGTAAAAGTCTGCCATTCATGATGTATCCCCTCCTTACTCCGCAATTTCATCCACGAACACACGGACACGGGATACAGGCAGTCTGACTGCATCCTGAACCACAAATTCGATCTTATGTATCAGCGCACGTGCCACTGCCGGGATGCTGACACCATACACCACCCGGATGTGGACAGAAATATCAAGTTTGTTGTCTTTTGCACGGATCTCCACCGGACTGAACCTGCCGTCAATGAGCTTGTCCAGAAAGCCCGGCTTTGCAAATCCTGCCACACCAAAGCACTGCAGCACGCTCTGTTCCGTCAGTTCATACAAATACGCATCGGATATCATGATCTTTCCGATATAGTCCTCTGTATACAGCATAACAATCTCCCTCCCCTGCACCGCAGGTCAATCTTCTTCAATGGTAATATAAGTACGTTTGGTAAGATGCCGGATGAGGATCACCGCTGTGAACATAACGCCCAGAATCAGACCGAGCAGGCACAGCGCCTTTATCAGATCTTTCATTATTATGCGCTCCTTTCCGCAAGACACGTTCTCCTATACTATTATAGCATAAATGCTGTAAAATTTCTACACCCCCATGAGATTTCCATATTCTGCACAAAAACCTGTCTCCCGAATTGTGCAGGACTGCTAACTAACAAAAGACTCTCCCACTGACGGGAGAGCCTTTTGTCTCAAGGAGATATCCTGAAAGGAAATGGGTGCCCGATGCCGGTGTCTGCAAAGTGCAGGTCACAGATACCGGCGTGCATAACCTCTTTCACCCTTATTAACACACGAAATGGAAAAAGATTGGAAAAAACTTTTTCTTTTTTGTCGTTTTTGTAGAGATGCACAAAAATCACTTCTCTGTTTGTGCATATCTGACAAGGCACTGCCAATACTTTCCTCTGCCGGGAGAAACTGGATGCCCTTTTTCTGAAATTTTTTCCGGAAAACGGGTGACAAATCCGATTTTTTATGTTATAATAGAATCAGAATTACGTCAGACAGAGAAAAGAACGTATCATATCACAGACAGGGAACTGCCCTGTCAGCCGGATGTGGAAGCCGGAAAGGGAGGACTTCAATATGTCAGCAAATCAGAAACGGAACTATATTGCCATGATCGTGGCTCTTTGTATACTGCTCATCTTCGGTGTGCTGCTCATCGTAAAAGGCGGAACAGAACCCGGTGAATTCCCCTCGGTCGAATCACTGCCGCCTGCGGAAACGCAGACTTCTGTCCCGGTACTGACAGAGACAGAACCCTCGTCTGCCGCATCTCAGGCAGATACCTCTGCCCCTGTGACGGAGACGGAAACGGAAACAGCGGAAGCTGCCGAAACGACCATGCCTGCCGTGCCTGCGTTCGTCTCCACGAACGGAAATATGCACTATGACAAGGGGCATATCTATCTGCGCATCAACCACTCGAAGGATATCATCCTGCGCCTGACCGGCGGTCTTGCCAAGTCACAGATCGAATGGAGCGTCAGTGACAGCAGCATTGCCGATGTGTCCGACGGGACGATCGTGGGGCTGACCAAGGGCGAATGCACCGTGACGGCACGGTATGAGAACGATGTGCTTGAAATTCCCGTCACTGTCCGGGAACTGACGGTCGTGGACAACTGCACCTATGTGGACGGCATTCTTGTGGCAAACAAGACCTACGGACTGCCGGAGGACTATGACCCCGGCACACTCCCCATTACAGAAGAAGCCTTCTCCATGCTCTGTGAGGATGCCGCCAAGGAGGGACTGAATATCTACGAGTCCTCTTCCTACCGGGATTACCAGTTTCAGGTCACTGTCTATAACAGCATGGTCAGCGGCTACAGCAAGGAATATGCCGATGCCTACTCCGCAAGACCCGGTCACTCCGAACACCAGACCGGCTACACCATCGACTGCAATACCATCGACACCAATTTCGGCAGCACGCCGGAAGGCATCTGGTTACGGGATCACTGCCATGAATACGGCTTCATCATCCGCTACCCCCTCGGCAGGGAAAACATCACCGGCTATGCCTATGAACCGTGGCACATCCGGTATGTGGGCGTGGAGTATGCAACGGAAATCTATGAGCAGGGACTCACGCTGGAAGAATACCTTGACATTGATTCCCACTATCCGGATGAAGAAACAGAAGATACACCGGCAGAGGATATGCCGGAGGAGGATGCGGAGGATGAAGAATAGCATTCCCGTTTCTGCTGTAAACAGAAGAATCTTGCTCTTGACATTTTTCCGGGAATCGTGTATAATAATATAGATATGAGAAAAGCGTAGCAGTCAGAGTAGTGCAGGACAGGGCTTTTCAGAGAGTGCCGGGATGGTGGGACGGCATGAGCATCCTGTATGAAGTGCGGCTGTCAGCTCCGGAGGGGAAACCGTGTGCGGCAAGTATCCTCCGGCGCAGGTCTGCGTTACAGACACGTAAGTATCCGGAGTGGAAGCGTAGCGTTACGTCTCTCTTGCGTCATGGCAAGGGGGACTTTTTTGTTAGGAGGGATTCTGTGTTTGCACAGCTAAAAGAGGATATTCAGGCAGTCAAAGACCGTGACCCGGCTGCAAGAAATGCGTTTGAGATCCTGCTGACCTATTCCGGTCTGCATGCCATCCATCACTACCGGGCTGCACACTGGTTCTATCAGCACGATATGTTCACGACGGCAAGGATCATTTCACAGGTGTCACGTTTTCTGACCGGCATCGAGATCCATCCGGGCGCAACCATCGGGAAGCGGTTTTTCATTGACCATGGAATGGGTGTTGTCATCGGGGAGACGGCTGTCATCGGGGACGACTGTCTGATCTATCAGGGCGTGACCCTCGGCGGCACGGGTAAGGATAAGGGCAAACGTCATCCTACCCTCGGCAACAATGTCATGGTCGGTTCGGGCGCAAAGGTGCTTGGTCCGTTCCGGGTCGGCAACAATGTCAAGATCGCCGCAGGTGCCGTGGTGCTTGAAGCACTGCCCGACAACTGCACGGCTGTGGGCGTTCCGGCAAGGGTCGTCCGGCAGGACGGCAGAAAACTGCACTCTCCGGTCAATGAGCTTGACCAGATCCATATCCCGAATCCCGTGGAGGTGGAGATCTGTCAGCTCCGGAAACAGGTAAAGATGCTTGAAAAAAGGCTTGCTGAAATGGAAGCAGAGGAACAGAAAGACAGGAGGAGATCATCATGATCCGGATTTTCAATACGCTTACCAACCAGAAGGAACCATTCCAGACCATCGAACCGGAAAAGGTGCGGATGTATGTCTGCGGTCCGACGGTATATAATTATATCCATATCGGGAATGCACGTCCGGTGTGTGTGTTTGACGTGTTCCGGCGGTTTCTTGTCTACAGGGGCTATGACGTGACGTTCGTGCAGAATTATACCGATGTGAACGACAAGATCATCCGTCAGGCAGCGGAAGAACAGCTCTCCCCGGAGGATACGGCAAAAAAATACATTGCGGAATATGAAAAGGATGCCCGTGGACTGAATGTCCTGCCGCCGACCGTATCTCCGAAAGTCTCGCAGTATATCGGGAAGATCATTGCCTTCATCCGGAAGCTTGAAGAAAATGGCTATGCATATGCGGCAGGGGGCGATGTCTACTACCGCACACGGAAATTTGCCGGCTACGGCAAGCTTTCCGGACAGTCGCTTGACGACCTCATCGCCGGGGCAAGGGTGGAAGTGAATGATGTCAAGGAAGATCCCCTTGATTTTGCCCTCTGGAAAGGATGTCCGGAAAGTGAGCAGCACTGGGATTCTCCGTGGGGCGCAGGTCGTCCGGGCTGGCATATCGAATGCTCCTGCATGGCTAAGGATACCCTCGGCGACACCATCGACCTGCACTGCGGCGGTCACGACCTGATCTTCCCCCATCATGAAAATGAGATCGCACAGTCCGAAGCTGCCAACGGCGTGCCCTTCTCCCACTACTGGATGCATAACGGGCATATCAATGTCGATCATAAAAAAATGTCCAAATCTCTTGGCAACTTCTTCCTTGTACGGGATGTGGCTGCGCAGTATGGGTATGAGGTCATACGCTATCTGATGATACAGGCACAGTACAGGGCACCCATGAATTACACCTCCGACCTGCTCGAAGCATGCAAGGCTTCGCTCGACCGGCTCTACCAGTGCCGGGACACCGTACAGGCAGCTCTCCGCAGCGCACATTCCGGCAGCATCTCCCCCGATGCACAGGCAATATTTGACAAGGCAAGGGCTGACTTCATTGCTGCCCTTGAAGATGACCTCAACACCGCTGATGCCCTGACGGCTGTCTTTACTTTGGTGCGTGAGCTGAATATCATGGCGGCAGATGCAGATACTGCAAAGGAACAGCTTGCAGAGGGCGCAAAGGTCTTTGCGGAGCTGACGGATGTACTCGGACTGCTGTATGAGCGCAGGGAGGAAAGCATTCCGCCGGAAGTTGCCGCTCTTGCAGAGCAGCGTGCTGCGGCAAGAAAGGCAAAGGACTTCGCCGAAGCTGACCGCATCCGTGATCAGATCACTGCGCTCGGATGGTCTGTGCGTGAGACGAGACAGGGCGTGGAGATCAGAAAGCTGTAAGGAGGCAGTCATGCATAACAAAAACAAAAAGCTCTCTGCTCTGGGCTTTTTCCTCATCGGTATGTCTGTCGTCAGCTTTGTGGTGTTCTACATCACGACCATGTTCTCCAACAAGGGCTACACCTATATTGACCCTGCATCTGTGGAGCTTGTCCAGACGGAGGAAATTCCGGAGGGTGCGCCGACTGCCATCATCACGACTTCCCTCGGAGAGATACGGGCTGTCCTCTATCCGGACTATGCCCCCGTCACAACGTCACAGTTCATCCGGCTTGCCAACGACAAATACTACGACAATACCTGTATCTTCGACACGAAAGCCAACGGCTACTTCGCTGCCGGAAGTAAGGACAGCTCCAGTTCTCTGCCCGATGCTGCCCGTTCGGAACAGGAGAAAAATCCCCTTGAGCTGCACCAGAATCTGTGGAGCTTCCGGGGTGCGCTGTGTGCGATGAACACATCCGTTGACACAAGCTTCACGAAACGCCTCTATCACAACGAGACGTACTACTCCGGCAGCCGGTTCATGATCCTCGATTCCATCGACTTCAGCGATGCCGATACCGTGCAGCAGTTCCGGGAGGCATCGGCAAGCGAGGACATTGCGGATGCCTTTCTGACATATGGCGGCGTGCCGAATCTGTCGCAGCAGGTCACCATCTTCGGACAGACATATGCCGGCTTTGATGTCATCACTGCCATCTGTCAGGCACAGGCACAGGCAGAAACCAATGGCGCAGGCTTTACTCCGCCTGTGGACGAGATC
This sequence comes from uncultured Clostridia bacterium, assembly GCA_947630845.1. Classification (GTDB taxonomy): domain Bacteria; phylum Bacillota; class Clostridia; order Oscillospirales; family Ruminococcaceae; genus UBA3855. The sequence continues at coordinate 133,189 of CANRJB010000002.1, read as the reverse complement.
CGCATCCTGTCCATCCGGATCGGTGAGTACGGCAGTGAGGATGCTGCCGTCAATGAGCTGCAGCAGCTTGCAGAACCCGATACCGGCTTCCCGGAAACTACGCAAAATCCACAAGGGACAGAGTGACAGACGCATGATTCTTATCCATTTTTTCTAAAACATGCCATTTTTACTTTACAAATAGTGCCGGATGTTGTATAATAGATTTATGTGCAGAAAAAGCAGCGGATCCGGAAATACAGCGTGCAGGGCTGCCGGGGACTGCGTTTCTGATTATGGTTAAGAGGAGAGAGCTATGAAAAACAGATGGCTTGCCGTTTGTATGAGTGTTGTGCTGCTTGCCGTGCCGCTGAACGGCTGCGGAAAAAAGCGTGTGCAGCTTCAGGAAAATCCCATTCTGAATTATACCGCACCTGCCGAAGGCGATGAGATCGTCGTCATCCATGTACGGGACTACGGCGATATCCGTCTTCGCCTGTTCCCGGAGCTGCTGCCGGATGCGTGTGAAAATTTTACAGAGCTTGCCAAACAGGGATATTATGACGAGCTGATCTTCCACAGGGTCATTGCCGGATTTATGATACAGGGCGGCGATCCGAAAGGCAATGGTACAGGCGGTGAAAGTATCTGGGGCGGACAGTTTGACGGCGGCTGGACTGACCAGCTCATCCATGTCCCCGGTGCGCTTGCCTATGCCAATTCCGGCGATACCTCCACCGACGGCAGTCAGTTCTACATCGTCACGGGAAGTGCCGTGACGGAAAAAGAGCTGGACACCTATACCAGTCAGAATCAGATCTACTATACCGCAGAGGCAAGAGAGCTGTATGCACAGTACGGCGGTACGCCCTTCCTTGACGGCGGCAGCTATACGGTATTCGGTCAGGTCATTGACGGACTGGATGTGGTCTTTGCCATCTCGCAGACGGCGACCGATGAGAACGATAAACCCAAAGATACAGTCATGATCGACAGTGTCACGGTAGAACAATATGATGGCAGTGAGATCCGCTTTTATCCTGCGGACTACGGACTGTCATGATGGTGAAAGAGAGAAAAGCACCATGAAGGAGAGTAGCTTGTGGACAAGTTTGTAATAGAAGGCGGCTGCCGGCTGACAGGCGACATCTATGTCTCCGGCGCAAAAAATTCCGTCGTGGCATTGCTGCCGGCAACATTGCTGCTTGATGTGCCGTGCATCATTGACAATGTGCCGGACATCAGCGATGTGACCATCTGTCTGGACATTCTGCGTGCGCTTGGTGCGGACGTGGAGCGGTTACAGGAAGGTACTTACCGGATCTCCACAGCCCATGTCAATAAAACGGAAGTGCCGCCGGAACTGGCACGGAAAATGCGGGCTTCCTACTATTTTCTGGGCGCACTGCTCGGACGGTCGCACCATGCCTGTGCTGCCATGCCGGGCGGATGTGACCTCGGCGCACGTCCCATTGACCAGCATCTGCTGGCATTTGAAACGCTTGGCGCAGAGACGACGCTCATCCGTGACAGAGGATCTGACGGCAGGGAATTTGTGGATGCCGTGCGGCTCGATGCGGATGCGCTCACCGGTACGAACATCAGCCTGAATGTGGTGTCGGTGGGGGCAACGATGAATGCCATCCTTGCCGCAGTCAAGGCAAAGGGCGTGACGGTCATTGAAAACTGCGCAAGAGAACCGCATATCGTGGATCTTGCCAATTTCCTGAACTATATGGGCGCACACATCACGGGCGCAGGAACACATAAGATCATGATCGCAGGGACAGATACCCTGTGCGGCAATGATGCGCTTGAAGGGTCGGTCGAAGAACGGACGTATTCCGTCGTGCCCGATCAGATCGAAGCAGGCACATTCATGGTGGCTGCGGCAGCGACCCGTGGCGATGTCCGGATCCATGGTGTCATACCGTATCATATGCGTGACATTGCGGAACGGCTGATCGAATGCGGCGCATCGGTGGAAGTCGTGGAGAATGAGGACGGTGAGGATGTCTGTATCCGGGTGTATGTGGAGGAGAACCGGCGTTTTCATTCAGTCAACATCAAGACTGAACCCTATCCGGGATTTCCGACAGATATGCAGCCGCAGATGGCTGCACTGCTGACCCTTGCAGAGGGGCAGAGCAATATCATCGAACAGATCTGGGAATCCAGATTCCGCTATGTGGAGGAGCTGCGGCGGATGGGCGCACACATCAACACGACGATGGACGGTGCGATCATTTTCGGCGTTCCTGCGCTGCATGGATGCAGCGTCAAGGCATGTGACCTGCGTGCCGGTGCGGCAATGATGATCGCCGGACTTGCGGCAGAGGGTACCACAGAGATCACAGAGATCGGGCACATCGAACGGGGCTATTCGCATATCGTCGAAAAACTCCGGGGTATCGGTGCTAACATTACAAGAGTATGAACACATTTGCTCAAGCTTCCGATATGGCTTGAGCAAAAAATTTTGATTCGGAGGGTGTGAAAAATGGCTCAGTTTTATCCCCTGTTCAGCTCCAGCAGCGGCAATGCCTCGTACATAGGCACACGGAATGAGGGCATCCTGATCGATGCAGGCGTGAGCTGCAAGAGAATGCTCAATGCCTTCGCCTGCAATGCCATCCCGATCCGCTCTGTCCGGGGTATCTTCATCACCCATACCCACAGCGACCACATCAAGGGTCTGCGTGTGCTGACGGCAAAACTCCGTGTTCCGGTCATGGGGACGGAAGAAACTCTGCGTACACTGGAGGAAAGGGATGCGCTTGTCCCCGGCACGATAACGATTCCCCTGACAGCGGAACTGATCTGCGGCGGCATGGAGATCTGTGCCTTCCCGACCATGCATGATGCCCCCGGAAGCTGTGGCTTCCGTATCCATACGGCAGATGACCGGTACTGTGCGGTGTGTACCGATCTGGGTGTCGTGACGGATGCCGTGCGGCATGCGGTGCATGGATGCGACATGGTGCTTCTCGAAGCAAACTATGACCCCGATATGCTGAAAAACGGTCCGTATCCGCTGAATCTGAAATCCCGCATTCTCTCGGAGCATGGGCATCTGTCCAATGCGGACAGCGCAGCCTTCGCCGAAGAGCTTGTGCGCTCCGGCACAACACGCATTCTGCTCGGACATCTCTCGCCGCACAACAATACCCCTGCCCTTGCTGCCAAAACCGTTCAGGACGGCTTGCATGACTTTACACAGGGGATGGACTACCAGCTCGGCATTGCGCCGGTGGAAACACAGGGGGGAGCGGTGATCTTCTGATGCACATACAGCTTCTGACCGTCGGCAAGCAGAAAGAAACACATCTGCTTGCCGCACAGGATACCTACCGGAAACGTCTGACACCGTTCTGCCAGTTTCAGTTCACACAGCTCCCTGCTGTACGGCTGCCGGATGCGCCGTCGGAAAAGGAGATACAGCATGCCCTCTCACAGGAGGCTGCTGCTGTCCGGAAAGCCGTCAGGGGCGTGATGGTCACGCTGTGCATTGAGGGGAAACAACTGTCAAGCGAGGACTTCGCCAGACTGCTGACGACAGACATCCCGATGCGGAGCAGTGCGGTGACATTCGTGATCGGCAGCTCGTTCGGACTGGAGGAGCAGTTGAAACGGGAGGCATTTCTGCGGCTGTCCATGTCGGAGATGACCTTTCCCCATGCGCTTGCATCCGTGATGCTCATGGAACAGCTCTACCGGGCATTCCAGATCGAACGGAACACAAGCTATCACAAGTGAGGTGTATCATGAAAAAAGCAATGACCCTGACCTATGAGGTGGGGGAGAACCTGTACCTGAATGTAACGAACAGATGCCCATGTGCCTGCGTTTTCTGCATCCGGCGGAATGATGACGGTGCCTACGGGAGCGATCCTCTGTGGCTGGCGCATGAGCCGGACTGGGAGGAGATGCGCCATGCGCTGGCGGAACGTGAGCTGACGAAGTATCCGGAGCTGGTGTTCTGCGGCTACGGTGAACCGACGATGCGTCCGGAATTCATCTGTGACCTTGCGGATGAGCTGCATGCGCTGCATCCGGATATTGTCCTGCGGCTGAATACGAACGGGCTTGCGGCACGCTTTGCCTCCGGCGGCAAAGTTGCAGCAGACCGCATCATCCGGTCGTTCGACAAATTCTCCATCAGCCTGAATGCAGGAGATGCCACGGTTTACGGTGAGGTCACACGTCCGGAGGGCGATCCTGCGGATGCGTATGAAACAATGCTGCGGTTTGCCGCAGACTGCAAGGCTGCCGGAAAGGAAGTACTCCTGACGGTGGTGGATGTCATCAACGCCGACGAGATCGCCAAAGCACAGCAGAAAGCCGAATCCCTCGGTCTGCCGCTTCGGGTAAGGAGCTATATCGCATGAACAAGTACCCATGAAGTCTGCCTTCATGGGTACATTTTAATTTTTTTTCAAAAAACTATTCCATTTTTTCAGGAAATGTGGTATAATAATAGCGAATCTCATCATCTGTAAAGGAGGAAATGAAAATGCCACAGCCTTATTATATGAACCGGGAGCTGTCATGGCTGAATTTCAACGTCCGTGTTCTGGAAGAAGCCGAAGATCCGGATGTGCCGCTGCTCGAACAGCTCAGCTTCTCTGCCATCTATCAGAGCAATCTTGATGAATTCACAGAGGTGCGCATCGGGACGATGCTCGAACGGATGAAGTCCGAACCGAAGAAAAAGGATTCCCGGAGCGGCATGAAGCCCAAAGAACAGCTCCATGCCATGCTCGACGGCATCAATGCCCTCATCCCCCGCAAGGACAGAGCTTACCGTGAGACAATGGAACAGCTTGCTGCCTACGGCATTGAACATGTGCGCTTTACGGATGCCTCTGCGGAAGAACAGACTTTTCTGGAGCAGTATTTCAAGCGTGAGGTCAAGCCCCTGCTGTCCCCCATTGTCATTGATAAGCGGCAGCCTTTCCCGTTCCTGCGGAACAAGGAGCTGTACATTGTCGTGCAGATGGCATCCAAAAATGATGTCCGGCTCGGCATCATCCCTGTCATCCCTACGGGACGTGTCATCCGGCTCGGCAAGACCGGACGCTTTATCCTGCTGGAAGATCTCATTCTTCACTTCGCTCCGCAGGCGTTCAAGGGGCATCATGTCCTTGATGCTGCCGTCATCCGTGTCACACGCAGCGGCTATATTGCGTTTTCCGACTCTGCCGCAGATGAGGAAACGGACTTCCGTGAGATCATGGAAGAACAGATCCACAAGCGTCGCAAGCGGAAACCCGTGCGCCTTCAGATGAATTCCTCGCTCAGTCCGGAAGCGATGACCTATCTGCTGCACACGCTCGGACTCAAAAAACGACAGCTTTTCTTTGAGGAAACACCCCTCGATCTGTCCTTTGTCTATAAATTAGCTGATTTCACCGATGCGCCCGAACTTCGCTATCCTGTCCAGAAACCTCAGAACCGCAGCGATATTTCTACCCGCAGGAGCATGATGGCACAGATCGCAGAACGGGATATCCTGCTCAGCTATCCCTATGAATCCATCACCCCCTTCCTGCGGCTGCTCGATGAGGCAGCACTCGATCCGGATGTGACTTCCGTCAAGATCACGCTCTACCGTGTCGCTTCCAACAGCCGTGTCATTGATGCCCTCTGTCAGGCTGCGGAAAATGGCAAGGAAGTGCTTGTGCTTGTGGAGCTGCGTGCAAGATTCGATGAGGAACACAATATCCTCTGGTCAAAACGGCTGGAAGATGCCGGCTGCACGGTCATCTACGGACCGCATAACATGAAGGTACACTCCAAACTGCTCCTCATCACACGCAGGGGAGAAAAGGGAATTGAAAACTTTGTACAGATCGGCACGGGCAATTATAACGAAAAGACCTCCCGTATCTACACCGATCTCTCCCTCATGACGGCGAACCCCGACATTGCACGGGATGCACGGCATGTGTTCGATGCGCTCTCCACAGACAGTCTTGTGGAGCAGAGCGGACAGCTCATGGTTGCGCCGCTCTGTCTGCGCAACAAGATCCTCTCTCTGCTTGAGGAGGAGATACGCCATGCACGCAGCGGCGAACCTGCCTACTTTGCGGCAAAGATCAACTCCATCAGCGACAAGGGACTGATGGATAAGATCGCAGAAGCATCACAGGAAGGGGTGCAGGTAGAACTTGTGGTGCGGGGCATCTGCTGTCTGAAACCGGGCGTGCCGGGGTATACGGACAATGTGCGCATTGTGAGCATCGTGGGACGGTACTTAGAACACAGCCGTATCTATATCTTCGGAACAGAGGAGCGGCGGCGTGTTTACATCAGCTCGGCAGACTTCATGACACGCAACACCATGCACCGGATCGAAGTTGCTGCCCCTCTGCTTGATGATGCGCTGAAGGAAAGAGCGGTGTCTCTGGTGCAGCTCTGTCTTTCGGACAATGTGAAAGCCCGTGCAGGACAGCCGGACGGCACATTCCTGCACTGCACCCCCGTCAGGGGCAAGGACGCTGTGGATGCACAGGCGGTCCAGTATGAACAGGCAGCAAAGAATTTCCGGAAATAATACTGAAAGGAGATCGTTTTGCAGGAAGATAACAGAAAACAGGACTCCCCCCACAAAAGCTGGACGGATTATGCACAGCAATCTCTCTTTACACTGCTGATCGTCTTTGCAGGGATCCTGTTCTACCATCTGATGCAGTATATCGGAGAAATATCGGGCTTTGTGAAGGCAGTGATCTCCGGGATGAGTCCGGTCATCTGGGGACTGGTGTTTGCGTATCTGCTCTCGCCGGTGGCATCGTTTTACGAACGCAACCTGACGGATATTTTCAGCTCCAAAAAGAAAACACCTTCCCCGAAAATGCCTAAGCGCATCCGGGTCATCTCTGCGATCCTGACCGTGCTGTCAGCTGTCGCCTTCATTTATGTCATTCTGCGGCTCATCATCCCGGAAGTCTCAAGCAGTATCACCGGTATCATCAAGGAGATGCCCTCACAGATCGACAGCCTTACCCGTCAGCTCCGGAACAAGACATTCTTCCACAGTGACAGCGATATTGCCCGCTATGCCAATGATGCCATCCTCAACGGCTTGCAGTCTGCTGAGGACTGGCTGCTCTCGGAGCTGCCTGAACAGGCACAGGTCATCGGCAGCTACTTCTATACCGGTGTCAAGAGTGCGTTCAGCATCGTCTATAATCTGGTCGTGGGTCTGGTGCTTTCGCTGTATGTCACCATTGATAAGGAAAAGCTCAAAAATCAGATGCGGCAGCTTCTCTATACGATCCTCTCCCAGAAAAATGCTGTCATCACAGAACAAGTGTTCCGACGTGCCAATACCAAACTGAGTGCAGCGATCCACGGAAAAATGTTCGACTCGCTCATCATCGGGATGATCCACTTCATGCTGCTGAGTTTTGCCAATCTCATGCCGTGGTTTGATTATCCGTATCCGGTGCTGCTTGCGGTCATCGTGGGCATAACGAATGTTGTGCCGTTCTTCGGACCAATCTGCGGCGGCTTCATTACGGGGGTTCTGGTGCTGTTTGAAAATCCGAAAATGGTCATCCCCTATGTGCTGATCGTGGTGGCATTGCAGCAGTTTGACGGTAACTTCCTCGATCCGCATATCGTCGGCGGCAGAATTGGTCTGCGTCCGTTCTGGTCGATCTTCGGGTGTCTGCTCGGCAGCTCGATCATCGGTGTACCGGGATTTGTCCTCGGTCCGCCAACAGTGGCAGTGCTGTATGAGATCGTCAGCGACTGGTGTGACCGCAGTCTGCGGCAAAAACACCTTGAAGAAGAATTTGGTCTGCGCTCAAAAGAGGAGTTACAGGAAGAAGAAGATGCCCTGAATACGAAAGTCCCTGAGATACGGCGTGTTGGTGAGATGCTGCAAAAGGGCAAGGAAAAAACCGCAGAGGTCATTGAAAAGCTGCGGAACGATGAGTAGGAGGAAGTATGCTCGATGCGACGATAGAGATCGGTACAGTCCTGAAATTCGGACTGATGACGGCAGGGCTGTTTGCGCTGATCTATTTTGCGACCGTGGCAACACCGTGGCTTGCCAAGCATGTAGACAGGTGGCTTGCGGATTACCGGGCTAATCATGACCCGAAGAAAGACCCGACCTATGGGGTGCGCTCCATTTATGAGCTTCCCCCGAAACAAGATAACCAAGATAACACAGATGAGGATACCCATCAGAAAGGAAAGCATTATGGCGAAAAATGAGAAGAAACAGGTCGCTGCGATCACCTCGATGGACGAGGATTTTGCGCAGTGGTACACCGACATTGTAAAAAAGGCAGAGCTGATCGCTTATACCAGCGTCAAAGGCTGCATGGTCATCCGTCCTTATGGCTATGCCATCTGGGAAAACATCCAGCGCATTCTGGACGGCATGTTCAAGGAGACCGGGCATGAAAATGTCAATATGCCCATGTTCATCCCCGAATCCCTGCTCCAGAAGGAAAAGGATCATGTGGAGGGCTTTGCGCCGGAGGTGGCTTGGGTCACACACGGCGGCAGCAACCGATTAGAAGAACGCCTCTGCGTGCGTCCGACATCGGAAACGCTGTTCTGTGAGCATTATGCGGATATCGTGCATTCTTACCGTGATCTGCCGAAGCTCTATAACCAGTGGGTGAGCGTGGTGCGCTGGGAAAAGACCACACGTCCGTTTCTGCGGTCAAGAGAATTTCTCTGGCAGGAGGGTCACACCATCCATGCAACCGCAGAGGAGGCAATTGCAGAGACGGAACGGATGCTGAACGTCTACACGAAATTCTGTGAGGATGCACTTGCCATGCCGGTCGTACAGGGCAAAAAGACGGAGAGCGACAAGTTCGCCGGAGCTGTTTCTACTTATGCCATTGAAGCCCTTATGCACGACGGCAAGGCGCTGCAGGCAGGGACATCCCACTACTTCGGTGACGGCTTTGCCAAGGCATTCGGTATCCAGTACACCGACAAGGACAATACCCTGCGCTATGCGCACCAGACAAGCTGGGGTGTCACGACACGGCTCATCGGTGCGATCATCATGACACATGGCGATAATAACGGACTTGTGCTGCCGCCGGCAGTTGCTCCCATTCAGGTGGTCATCGTTCCGGCTGCCATGCACAAAGAGGGCGTTCTTGACAAGGCAAATGAGCTGTATGACCGTCTCAAAGCCGCAGGCATCCGGGTGAAGCTTGATGATTCGGACAATTCGCCGGGGTGGAAGTTTGCGGAGTATGAAATGAAAGGCGTGCCGGTACGGCTTGAGATCGGACCTCGTGACATTGCGGCAGGGCAGTGTGTGCTTGTTACCCGTCACAACGGAGAAAAGACCGCTGTTTCCCTTGAAACTCTTGAGGACAGCGTGCAGGAAAAACTGACTGTTGTCCATGACGGGCTGTATGCCGCTGCGTTGGAGAACCGTGAAAAACGTACTTACCAGTGCAAGACCATTGAGGAGATGAACGATGCACTCGCTCACGGCGACGGCTTTATCGAAGCGATGTGGTGCGGTGACGAAGCCTGTGAGGATGAAGTCAAGGCACAGACCGGCGCAGGTTCACGCTGCATCCCGTTCCACCAGAAACAACTCTCCGACACCTGTGTCTGCTGCGGAAAACCGGCAAAGCACATGGTTTTGTGGGGAAAAGCTTATTGATCGCTGCGGCAGACTCTATGGTCAGAAAGGATTGCAATGATCGAAGAAAATTTGCGTCTCATGCAGCAGCTGCGTTTCCTGCTTGAACTGGATAAGCTGAAGAATATCTACCGGCGCACCTATGTCCTGCATGAGGACAGACCGGAGAATGATGCGGAACACAGCTTTCATTTAGCCATCATGGCATGCATCCTTGCGGAACATGCGAAAGAGCAAATTGATGTGCTGCACACCATGAAAATGGTACTTGTCCATGATGTGGTGGAGATTGATGCCGGGGATACGTATGCCTATGACACCGAGGGGGCAAAGACAAAAGCTGTCCGTGAGCGGAATGCTGCGGACAGGCTCTTTGCCTTGCTGCCGGAGGAGCAGGGGAGGGAATACCGTGCATTATGGGATGAATTTGAGGAACGGCGTTCCCCGGAGGCGAAGTTTGCCAATGCCCTCGACCGCATCCAGCCCATGCTGCTCAATTACCAGAAAGGCGGCATCTCATGGAAAGAACACCATGTCACCGAAGATCAGGTCATCGCACGCAACTCCGGCATCATTGAGGACGGCAGCGATGCCATCGGAACGCTCTGCCGTGAGCTGATCGAAGCGGCAAAACGGGAAGGGATGCTTGGGTAAGTGTGCCGTACTTGCAGGAGGGAAATGATGAATGATATGATAAACCATGCCGTCGGCAAGCCGGCACAGGCACAGACCACCGTCACGGCAGAGAAACTTGCTGTGGCGGTAGGGAGCGGATCGCTGCGTGTGTATGCCACACCGATGCTCACGGCATTGATGGAGGCGGCAGCATGTCAGGCAGCTGCGCCATATCTTGAAGAGGGAGAGACAACCGTAGGCACGGCTCTGGACATCTGCCACACGGCAGCCACACCGGAGGGTATGGAAGTCACGGCATCCGCAGAGCTGACGGAGATCAACGGCAGGGAGCTGACCTTCCGTGTGAGAGCATGGGACAGCGCAGGAGAGATCGGACATGGCACGCACAAACGCTTTGTGGTGAACAGCGGACGGTTTCAGGAGAAGGCAGAAAAGAGGGGTAAGGATGCATGAGATGCCGATGGAGATCGAGAGGAAATATCTGATTCTCCGCCCCGCACCGGAGACGGTCGCAGCACTTGCCGTAACCAGTCACACGCAGATCACACAGACCTATCTTCTCCCGAAGGAGCAGGGTTTCAGCCGACGTGTACGCAAACGTGGTACGCCGGAGACGGGCTGGGAGTATACCTACACCCAAAAAAAGCCCGTGCGTCCGGGAGAACGCATCGAGCTTGAAGAGATCGTGACGGAAGAGGAATACCATGCTTTGCTGAAAGAGACGCTGCCGGGGCATTATCCGGTAGAAAAGGAGCGCATCTGTTTTTTATATGAGGGCCAGTTGTTTGAGCTGGACTTATACGCATTCAGCAAGAAATTATCGACGCTTGAGATCGAGCTGCCGTCGCTTGACATTCCGGTACAGCTTCCGGACTGGGTGGAGCTTGTTGCCGATGTGACAGGCGATCCGGCATACAGCAACCATATGCTGTCCATATCGCTTGCGTTTCCGGAATCATCATGATAGAACAAATCCCCCCTCTGCGGTGCAGAAGGGGGATCACATTATGCTTCTTTTGTCTCGCTGTCAGCGTCAGAAGATTCCTTTTCTTCTTCGCCTTCCTCCACATCGTCCGGAATGTCGATGTCATCGAGGTCGTCCAGATAATTGCACTGCTCTCCACGTGCAATATCATCAAATTCATCATCAAATTCTTCGCTGTCAAACATTTTCTTGTGCTTCTTGTGCTGTTTTTGCAGCAGATATACTACAGCAGCAGCGGTAGCCACAGCAGTCGCAGCAATGATGGCGATCAGTTTCCAGTTCATAATTATTCCTCATTTCTCCGCAGTTTCTCTCAGGCTGCCCCATCCTGCGGCAATGTCACGGACAACCCATCCACGATGTTTATATTATACCACATTCTCGCACAGAATTCAACAGTTTTTGGAAAATTTTTTTGAATTTTTTATGAATTTGTATTATAAATTTCCGGTCAGGTACATCAGAATGGAAATGGCAGCGGTGGGTGCTGTCTCACAGCGCAGAATGCGCCTGCCAAGCCATACCCTCCGGATGCCGGCTTGTACGGCATCGGCAGCTTCCTGCTCAGAAATGCCGCCCTCACTGCCGATGAACAGTCCGATTCGCTTCACGCCGGCAGGGACAGCCTCTCCGAACCGCATACCGCCTTCCTCCTCATAGAGCATGACGGCTGTCTCCTCCTGCTGCATGGCGGCGAGTGCTTCCTTCCATGTCAGAAGCGGTGTCACTTCGGGGATGATGCCACGTCCGGACTGCTTGGCGGCAGAGAGGGCGATCTTTTGCAGCCGCTGCTGCTTTTTTGCAAAATCAGCTGCGGTCGGTCTTGCAACACATCTTGCCGTCAGCACGGGTACAATGCGGTACACTCCCAGCTCCGTTGTTTTCTGCACGATCTCCGCAAGCTTGTCCTGCTTGGGGACAGCCTGATAAAGCGTGACCTGTACCGACGGTTCGGATGCGCAGGGCGTGACCGTCAGCGGATGCAGGTACACTGCCGTCTCCGTGATGCGCACAATCTCGCACACATAGTCCTTCCCCTCCGAACAGACCGTCAGCTTCTCTCCCGGACGCATCCGCAGTGACCGCCCGATATGAACGGCATCTTCGCCGGTCAGGACAATTTCCGCAGCGTCTGCATGTTCCGTAAAAAATCTCGGCATATGTTACCTCACACGATGCAGAAGATGCCGTCTGCTGTCTGGAACAGGAACACATGCTGTTCGGTGATGGCGGTATATTTCGCATCCCCGTCATACATCACATCCAACTCCACATTCAGATCCCATGCCGATGTGACCGTATCGGAGAAATTGCCGTCCCCCTCATAAATTCCGTCAAGCAGCATAAGGGCATTGTACAGCTCGCCTGAATTTCTGTCTGTTGCCATATCGTTGACCATGACCATGTCATAGGTGAAATCCTCTCCCGATTCTTCGGCAAGTATAGAATGGATGCCTGACAGCACCCCTGCCGTATCCTCACAGTCATACATTTCTTTCTGGTAGGCAAGGTAAAAATCAGGCACAACGCTCTCATACAGTGCTGCATCCTGCTGCTGCACGGCAGCAAGGATATCGGCAGCAGGGCGGATCTGTGTCTCGTCGAGAAATCTGCGGTCGTAGCTGATCGGAATGGCATAGCTTGTTTTATCGGTGGTAAAGGTCGCACCATAGGGCAGGTTGTCCTCGGTATAGATCTCCTCCTCTTTGCTGCATCCGGCAAGCAGCAGCACCCCTGCACAAAGCAGCGCAGGGAATCTCATAAACTTCATAACAACGCTCCATTCTTGGTATCATTCCGTGATCTCGCAGTTTTCCAGTCCAAATTCCAGCAGCAGACTTACCACTTCATTCCGGGAACGGTTTGTCTGACGGGACAGATCATCAAGCTTATCCACGAGATCTTCTCTGATGCGGATGGAAAAGACCTTGTAACCATCTTCCCCTCTCATTGCTGCTTTTTTGGAGATCTTCAATTTGTTATCCATGTTTCTCACCCCCTGTCGGCTTTTCCATATATCTATATTATATCCTGTCACGGCAATAAAATATATGTTATCATTTTATCACATGTTCTCAACATGGCGAAAAAAGTATCCGTGAGCGAAAAGAGGACGATATATTTTCAAATTTCGATTGACAAAATGGTAGGAAATCTGTTATAATAGAAAGTAGATGCTCAGAAGTCAGAGGTAAGAGAGAGGAAGAACCGGAACAACTGTTCCTGCTCTCTGTGATGAAGGTGTTTATTATGGCTATTTTTCGTTTCAACAGACAGAATCATGTCAACCTATCGAATGACTGGAAGCTCTTTTCAGAGCTGTTCCATACGATCGGTGCTTTTACATACAAAGAAAATATTCAGACCGCTTTTTTCGACGAAAATTCACAGCGTATCATGGGTGTGAACAAGACGATGCCCGGTGAGGAATATCAGAACCTGCTCGATCAGCTCATGGCTGAACCCATCAAGGGGGAGATGAATCTCTACACCGCTCACATCGGTGCGGAAACTCGCTGCATCAAGCTCATCGTCACCCGGCGCAGCAATGAGGAGATCGGGTTCGTGGAAGAATGGTGCAGACGTCCCATCCACCGGCGTGCCGGAGAAGAAGATGCGTTCGACGATATGACCGGACTGCTCCGGCTCAGCTCGTTCTCCCATATCGTGCAGCAGAAAATGCAGGAGAGAAACAAGATCTACCTCGCTGCACTCCATATCAAGGGGCTCGACAGAGCATCCGATTTCTCTGCCACCAACAGCCGTAATTACTGCATGGCATCCGTTGCGGATGTTCTCGGACGGTTCGCCTCCGACAAGATCCTGTTCACAGAAAAAGCCTTTCAGGAATTTTATGCCTGCTTTTTGGATACGGATGAAAAGACCGTGTACCAGTCGCTCGAACAGATGCGTGAAGCGGTGAATAACTGCATCCTGTCGGATGATTTCGGTCAGGAGCTGAAAACGGAAGATGCCATCAGTCTCGAACTCCACGCCGGCTTTGCGGCTTATCCGGACAACAGCAGTACCATCCGGGGACTGTGTACCTGTGCGGAATTTGCCCTCTTTGAAACGCTCCACGACAACCAGAACCCCGTCGCCCTTTTCTCAGAAGAGGAATTCGGACGGAAAAAGGATGAATACAGAGAAGAACAGCTCTTCTTCCAGATCATCAGCCAGAATCAGCTGACCTATCACTTCCAGCCCATCGTCGATGCCCATACCGGCAATATCGTCGGCTATGAAGCACTCATGCGGTCGGAGCATTTCCGTCCGGACAAGCTGCTTGAAATTGCCGAAAAACAGGGACGGCTCTATGACATTGAACGGGCAACCCTGTTCAACTGTATGCGTTTCCTCAGTGCGCACCAGAACCATTTCTCTTCCCGGCTGCTCTTTATCAACTGCATCCCGGCGATGCTGCTGACGGAAAGCGACTTCGGGGAGCTGCGGCTCATGTATGAGGAGCTGTTCGATAAGGTGGTCATTGAGATCACGGAACAGTCCGAAGGCTCGGCAGAAATGCTCAAAACCCTCAAAGACCGCTGTCATCTTATCGGCGCAAGGCTTGCCATTGATGACTACGGCAGCGGCTATGCCAATACGGCAACTCTGCTCCGGAATAAGCCCGATTTCGTCAAGATCGACCGTGTGCTGCTTGACGGCATCTGCAAGAGTACCCAAAAACAGCAGCTTGTTGCCGGTATCATTGATTATGCACATAACAATCAGATCACTGTCCTTGCTGAAGGTGTGGAGGAGGAAGCAGACCTGCGCACCCTCATCCGCATGGGGGCTGATCTGTTTCAGGGCTACTTCACTGCACGTCCTACGCCATATCTGCTTGAGGAGATCCCGAATGATGTCAGGGACATCATCATCAATACCAATCTCGAAAATGAATCGTGCCAGCGGAAAATTTACAATGCCCATAACGATGCGGAGATCAATCTTGTGGAGCTTGCTTTGCATGGCTATACCGACCTCCATATCTACCGCAGTCAGCTCACTGTCACCAGTGATCCGGAAAAGACCGTCCCCATGCATATCGCCCTCATGGATAACCATAGCTGTGAACTGACCCTGCGGAATGTCAACATCATCTGCAAGGAAAAGCCCACCATCAGTGTCGGCAGCTATGCACACCTGACCGTGGTCGCAGAAGGGGAGAATACCCTGAGTCACAATGGCATCCGTGTGCCGGAAGGGGCATATTTCTGCCTGAACGGCAGCGGCAGTCTGAAAGTGGACAGCTACACGAAATTCGGCTGCTGCATCGGCGGCGACTGCAACAGCAGTTATGGCTGCATCTTCATTGACATGGACGGCAGGGCAGAGCTGATCTGCAACAGCGACCGGGGCATCGCCATCGGCGGCGGCACCAATCCGGACGATTCCGACATTACGCTGAATAAGGGCGATATCCACATTCAGGTAGGTTCGCCGAATGCCGTCGGCATCGGTTCGTTTGAGGGCAATGCCATGATCTGCGCCGAACGGGGCTGCAAGCTGTCCGTCGAAACCAACGGCATCAGCAGCGTCGGCATCGGTGCGCTCGTCGGCAGCGTGAACATCCGCTGTGATGCAGATGTGCATTTCAGCGGCAGCGGCAATAAGGTCATCGGCATCGGTGCGCTTGCTAAGGGCACAGGCGAGATCACCACAACGGACGCAAAAATGGATTTCTTCATGCGCACGAATTTCGGTACCTGCATCGGCGCACTTGGCGGCGATGTGACGGTGACTGCGCAGGGATGCCGGATCGAAGTTGATGCAGAGGGCAGTGAGATCACGGGTGTCGGTGATGCGAAGGGCAGCGGCGATGTGACCCTTGACCACACGGAAGTGAAGGCATGCATCCTTGCGGCAAAACCCCGTGAGGCAGGCTCACGCAGCGGTCAGCTCAATATGCGCAGCAGCACCATCACTGCCGATATCAACGACCGGCATAATACAGAAGAATCGGAATAAAGGAGAAAACTATGAAACTTGGTATGGTAGGACTTCCGAATGTCGGAAAAAGCACCCTTTTCAATGCACTCACCAACGCAGGCGCACAGTCGGCAAATTATCCGTTCTGTACAATCGAAAAAAATGTCGGCGTGGTGTCCGTTCCGGACAGCCGTCTGGACTATCTGGCAAAGATGTACGAGCCGGACAGCTTCAAACCGGCAACACTGGAATTTGTGGACATTGCCGGGCTTGTAAAGGGTGCATCGAAGGGTGAGGGACTGGGAAACAAATTCCTTGCCGACATCCGTGAGGTGGATGCCATTGTGCATGTGGTGCGCTGTTTTGAGGACATGGACATCATCCATGTGGACGGGAGCATCAATCCGGCACGGGATGTGGAGACGATTGATCTGGAGCTGATCTTCTCGGATCTCGAAATGGTGCAGCGGCGGATCGACCGGGCTAAAAAACTCATGAAGGGCGACAAGAAAGCTGCTGTACAGGTGGATTTCTTTGAACGTCTTGCTGCCCATCTTGAAGATGGCAAGTCTGCACGCAGCTTTGTGATGACGGAGGAGGAGCAGGAATTTATGCATGACACCCCTCTGCTGTCTGCCAAACCGGTCATCTATGCGGCGAATCTCTCCGATGACGACCTTCCCGGAGATCTGGCAGAGAATGCACATTTTCAGGCACTCAAAGCAATTGCAGATGCAGAACAGGCTGCCATCCTGCCCATCAGCGCACAGACAGAAGCAGAGATCGCTGACATGGACGAGGAGGACAAGCAGATGTTTCTCTCGGACATGGGCATGAAGGAATCCGGTCTGAACCGTATCATCCGGACGGGCTACAGTCTGCTCGGTCTGATCTCCTTCCTGACTGCCGGAAAGCAGGAGGTGCGTGCGTGGACGATCACGAAGGGCACCAAAGCACCACAGGCTGCCGGAAAAATCCATACCGACTTTGAAAAAGGCTTCATCCGGGCAGAGATCGTTGCCTTCTCCGATCTGGAACGGTGCGGCAGCATGGCTGCGGCTCGGGAACAGGGCTTGCTGCGGCTCGAAGGCAAGGACTATGTGATGCAGGACGGAGACATCGTAGAATTCCGGTTTCATGTATGAAGCAGGTCACGATCTTTACCGACGGCGCATGCAGCGGCAATCCGGGACCGGGCGGCTGGGGGGCAGTGCTGCGGTACGGTGTGCATGAGAAGGAACTGTCCGGCGGCGAACCCGATACGACCAACAACCGCATGGAGCTGACTGCCGTCATTCAGGCTCTGTCTGCCCTGAAAGAACCTTGCGAAGTCACCCTCACGACCGACAGTAAATATGTCTGTGACAGCATCAACAAGCGTTGGGTCTATGGCTGGAAGGCAAGGGGTTGGGTGAAGTCGGACAAGAAACCGGCGTTGAATGTGGATCTGTGGGAACAGCTCCTGCCCTTGCTTGCCACACACAGCGTGACTTTCGTCTGGATCAAGGGGCATGCCGGTCATCCGGAAAATGAACGCTGTGACAAGCTTGCTGTCGCATGTTCACGAAGCTATCAACAAAAATGATCTCCCATCTTCCGATACCGGATGATGGGAGATCTTGTTATACTGGTATGCATTCCGGAAACAGGGCGATCGCCCTGTTTCCTATCCGTTTTCATGTTTCAGATACCGTGACTTCTTGCGGCGTTTCTTTTCCTCATACATGATCTTATCTGCGATCGTCACGAGCTGGAAGAGATTTGTCTCCGGCTCGGGAATGGTGATGTGATAGCCCACAGAGACAGCAAGCGTGTAGGGCGCATCGGAGGTTTTGTTCTTTTCGTCAAGCAGTGTCTGGATGGTCTTTTTCAGTTTCTCTGCCTGTTCATTGGTGTAATCTGCTGCAAAGACAATGAACTCATCCCCGCCGAACCGACAGCATACCTCACCGCCGGTGCATGCCGTCTTTAAAACATCCGCCATGCCGATGATGGCTGCATCGCCTGCCTTATGCCCAAAGGTGTCATTGATGTATTTCAGCCCGTCCATGTCAAGAAACATCAGCATCACAGGTTTTTTCGCACTGATGCAGAAGCTGTAGAGGTGCTGTGTGTTGATGCGGAAACCGTTGCGGTTATTGATGTCGGCAAGTGTGTCTATGGTATAGAGCTTGTTGAGCTTGCGTGTCACACGGTCAAGACAGACGATCTTCCGCACGCTCTCCAGTGAATTGGCAATGTCAAGCACGCAGTTGTGGAACAGTTTGCTTGTGATGGGGAACATGCTGTCCTTCATGACGCAGTAGCCCATGCACCGTTCCCGGAAATGCAGCGGAATGAAATAGTAATTCCCTGTCTCATTCCCCTCATCGAACAGCCCCGGCAGCATTTCTTCTGCCGGAAAGCTCGGAACATGCAAAATCTCACCATCTTTATAGGCAAGCGGCACAAGGATCTTTCCGCCGTAGCCCTCGGTGATGTAGTCATGGGGGGAGAGGATGTGCATGAGGTAATTTTCCTCTGCCTCATCCGACATGATCCCCTGCTGCCAGCTCTCACACAGGCAGAGGTAAAATTCCTTGCAGTTAAATTCCGGTACAAAATGCTCCAGACTCTGCACAAATTCTTCTAAGCTGTCACATTCTGCCAGAGCAGAGGACATCCTGCTCACCATAGAGGCATCGTTGGTAAAGGATTCCAGTACCGTAAAGTTACGCTTCTTGAATTCGTCCGTATCCATCAGCCGTGCATGGTTACAGCCGCAGCTCTGGGAAAAACAGCAGCGTGTTTCGAGTGTGGAGGTGCGCTCCTGTGCGATGCCCTGCAAATGGTCAAGTATCTTCTGACAGGCAAGCTGTCCGACCCGTTCGAGCGGACGCTCCACCGAAGTCATCGAGGGCGCATAGTTGCGTGCGTTATAGGTATAGTCAAATCCCGACACCAGCACATCTTCCGGCACACGCACCCCATTTTTCGTCAGGGCATTGACCGCAGCGATCGCCATGGCATCATTGGCACAGACGATGGCTTCCGGAAATGGAAGCGGCGATTTCAGGAAACTTTTCACTGCCGCAGCACCGTCCTGCGACACGAAATTACCGTGATAAATACGCTCCTCCTCCACAGGGATACCGTGGCAGATGAGGGCTTCCTTATACGATTTCAGTCGTGTGACGCTTTCCACATTGTCCGCAGGTCCGGAGACATAATTGATACGGGTACAGCCGTGATGGGCAATGAAATGCTCCACCATGGAGTACATTGCCTTTTCGTTGTCGATGCCGATGGAATACATCCCCGGCACATCCTTATCAATGCAGACTGCCGGTATTCCGGCATCTCTGACCTGCTCAATGATCTGCTCCACGCATTCGGAGATCTGTATTGTATTGATGACAAGGATCACGCCGTCAAAGCGGTCAAAATTGGCGAGGGAAAAGATATTGTATTCGCCGATATCATGCCGCAGATCGCTGCCGATATTGCCGAATGCAACGAAATGCTCAAGCGTAATGCTGTTGGCGAAGGCATGCTGCCGGATGCCGCTCAGAATGCCGCTCTGGTAGCCCTCATCGAGGGTGGATACGACAACAGCGATATGGATCTTTTTTTCAGGCACTCTGTATCACCGCCGCAGATTCCGGCAAATCCTTTCCTCAGACTGCTGCCATACAGGGCAGCTTATTCAATTGTACCACATTCTTTATAGAAATGCAAGTACTTTTCATAAATTTTTCACGAATATTTTAATTTATGGTAACTTATTTCCACACTGCGCACAGAAAAGGGACTCCGCATCTGCTTTTGCGCCGCATCTGGTGCAGAATCTGCCGGCAGGGGCAGGGGTTTCGGGGGCAGGGGACTGTTCCGATTTTTCGGGAAGGACGATGTCAGCAGGCTTGGTCAGGGAAGGCTGCACGGGCTTGGTGCGGACATCGCTGGCGGTCTGTGCCGGTGCAAGTGCAGCGGCAGCGGCTGTGGGGTACTGGGGGGTAAGCTTCTGACCGCAGGATGCGCAGTAGATCTGGGTGATATCCGAAGATGTACAGCCGCACTGCATGCACACCATAGCAGAGGGCTTGACGCTGCCCTGTGTGACGGGGACTTGTACGAGGTCGGGTTTCCGGGACTGTACGTCCTGTATCTCGTCCTGTATCTCACGGATGCGCCGTTCAGAATTGGAGATGGACTCGATCTGTTCCATGAAATCCGCACCGGGGTCGTCCTTATACTTATCGTAATAGAGCTGACCAATTTCCATGATTTTCTGCTGAATGCTGCGTTTCTGGGCATTCATTTCCCTTTGCAGGGAATTGGAATCGGAAAAGTTTTTCAGGCTCTGGGAGACAGTCCTGCCGGCATTGGTCAGGTTTGCGCTCAGCTTATCAGAAAATGACATATGATTACCTCCTTTGTGAATGGAAAACGATTTTTCCCTCTTATGTATAGTATAACACATTCTGAAAAAAAATGCAAGTATTAAATAAAAGTAAAGTGGGGCAGGAGCTTGCCGCCGCCTGCCCGGTATTGTTGTGATATTTTGTCATATTGCAGCATCTTTTATTCTGGCGATCGCTCCTTTTTCCAGACGGGAGACTTGTGCCTGTGAAATGCCGATCTCCTTTGCTACTTCGGTCTGTGTCTTGCCGCAGAGAAAACGCAGATATAAAATATTCTTCTCCCTCTTTTCCAACGAACGCATTGCATCACGCATCGAAAACTGTGCGATCCAGCTCTCTGCACTCTCCTGATCGCTGATCTGATCCATCACATACAACGTGTCCCCTGTATCCGAATAGACCGGCTCGTACAGCGAGATCGGATCGCTGATGCTTTCGAGTGCGATCACAATGTCTGCACGCTTTTCCCCGATCTCCGCTGCGATCTCATCCATCGTCGGCTCTCGCTGAAAACGATTCGTCAGCAGCTCCTTTGCCTGTATCGCACGATACGCCAAATCACGCAGCGACCGGCTTACCCGTATCTGCGTGTAATCCCGGAGATGCCGCCGCAGCTCTCCGCTTATCATCGGCACACAGTAAGTCGAAAACCGCACTTCCTTCGTCAGGTCAAAATTATTGATCGCCTTGATCAGTCCCACGACCCCGATCTGAAACAGGTCGTCCACATCCTCCCCCCGTCCTGCAAACCGCTGCACCACACTCAGCACAAGACGAAGATTGCCATTGATGAGCTTGTCCCGGACAGCTTTGCTGCCTGTCTCCTTGTACTCCCGGAGAAGTGCCATCTTTTCTGACTCTGTCAGGACGGTCAACTCGGCTGTGTTGATGCCGGCAATGACGACTTTGTGATATGCCATTCTGCATTCCCCCTGTGAAATTTGTACCTGAAACTCTGATGCCATCCGATTTTCAGGGATCAGTATCAGTATGTTCCGTCCTGCCAGTTCCATACAGTGGAAAATTTTTGCAGCCGTCCGCTTTCGACAGGTTTTTCAGACAAGCTGCGGTATAATGAGATCAGCAGGGGGGTGATCTTTTGCGGACGGTCTATGTGGATGTCTTACTGGTGTGCAATCTCTACATGAATTTTCTGCTGCTGCGCCTGACGGCAAAGCTCACGCATGAACGGCTGACCTTCGGAAAGACGATGCTCGGTGCAGGGCTTGGAAGCATCAGTTCGCTTGTCATTCTGCTGCCGCATCTTCCGGCAGCGGCAGCATGGGCGATCAAAGCAGTGACGGCAGGGGTGCTGTGCTTTGCGGCGTTCGGATGGCATGGCTGGAGACGGCTCGGATGGCAGATGCTCTGCCTGACGGGCATGAGCTGTCTGATGGCAGGGGTGCTGATGGGGCTGTCGGTATCGGGGCTGCTGCGTGTATACCATGCCAATGCAAGCTGGTATCCGGACATTCCGCTCGGTGTGTTGGTACTCTTTACCATCCTTGCCTATGCCGTGCTGACTTTCATCGGGCGTATCAGAGACAGATCACCCGATACTGCCTATACCGTACAGATCCGCTATCATTCCCACATCGCATCCCTTGAGGGGCTTGCCGACACCGGCAACACCCTCACTGACTTCTTCACCGGAAAACCCGTCATCATCTGTGACAAGGCACTGCTTGCGCCTTTGCTCTCTGACCGGATGCCGCCGAAACCTCTTCGTCCGCTCCCCTGTGCAACGGTCGCAGGAGACGGCATCGTATTCTGCTTTTCGCCTGATGAAGTCGTCATCCGCAGCGCAGACAGGATACGCTCCGTGGATGTGCTTATCGGCATGAGCGGACAGGTGTCGGGAAAGGCTGTGTTCAACCCAAAGCTGCTCAGATATTAGGAGGTCATGTATGTTGTTTCTGCAATGCATCCGCCGTTTCATCCGTCATCTGCTGCGTCCAGCATCCGTCCACTATATCGGCGGTTCGGATACACTGCCGCCGCCGCTCACGAAAGAGGAAGAAGCTGATGTGCTTGCCCGTCTTACAGAGGGTGACCCGCAGGCAAGACAGCTTCTCATCGTCCATAATCTCCGTCTTGTCGTCTTTATTGCCAAAAAATTCGAGACAAGCACCGCATCCCTTGAGGACTTCATTTCCATCGGCACGATCGGGCTGATCAAGGCGGTCGGGACGTTCCGCCCTGACCGCAACATCAGGCTTGCTACGTATGCATCACGCTGTATTGAAAATGAGATTCTGATGTTCCTGCGGAAAACTGCACAGTACCGCAGTGACATTTCCATTGATGAACCGCTGAATGTGGACTGGGACGGGAATGAGCTGCTGCTGTCGGATGTACTCGGAACGGATGATGACATTGTAAGCCGGGGAATTGAGCAGGAGGCAGAACGGGAAATGCTGCTGTCGGCAGTCCATGACCTGCCTGACCGGGAACGGGAAATTTTAGAGTACCGCTTCGGTCTTAACGGCAGAAAGGAGCTGACACAGAAGGAAGTCGCTGACAAGATCGGCATTTCACAATCCTATATTTCTCGCCTTGAAAAGAAAATCATCCGCAAGTTAAGGGTCGTACTCGAAGAAAAAGTATGAGATCACCCATCCTCTTTTCCCAAGGGGATGGGTGATCTTTTCATTTCTGTTCTCAGCCAATGGAACGAACTTCCCCATGTTCTGTGCTTTCGCCGAGACGGAACAGAAGTGTCGTACACCAGACCGCTGCTATGGCGACCAGAATATAGACCGCCCTGCTCAGGAATGCATCTGCACCGCCAAACAGCCATGCCACAAGATCAAACTGGAAAATACCTACCAGTCCCCAGTTGAAGCCGCCGATGAGCAGCAGTGTCAGAAAAATCTTATCCCACACACTCCGCATGTGTTTTCCCTCTTTTCTGTGAGCAAAAATTCCATGACTCACGCTGATAGTATTCTCATTCTGCTTGTCATTATACTGGAAATTTTATCATTTTCTGCGCTTTTTTCGTTTTTTCCGATGCATGAAACTGCTGCTTGCAAAATGACTGAAAATGTGGTATAATAAAAACAGAACACAGATGAGATCCGGAAATCTGTTCTGCTCTGTGACGGAAAGGATGTTGTTCACAATGCAAAAATCAAGAAATCTTGGTATAGATATTCTCTGCTGTTTCGGTGTGATGCTGCTGCTCGGATTGCAGTACATTGATGCCGTCGGCTACTTCAATGAACCTATCACTTCATGGGATGCTGCTGCTCCGGTCGCTGCAAGATGGTTCTGCCTTTCGGGCGCAATGGTACTCTCTGCCGGTACGGGCTATGCCCTCGGCAGCAAGAAATTTTCCATGGGCTATTTCAAGATCTTTATCCGCCTGATCTATGTCTATGTCCTCGGTACTGCCTTTGCGCTGCTGTTCCGGGTGGTCATGCTCCATGAGGAGATCACATGGATCGGTGCGGTACAGGCATTTGTCCAGTTCACGGCTACCGATACGGGAAAATTTGCCGGAATGTATTTTGCGCTGCTGCTTGCTGCCCCCTTCCTCAATGCTGCCATGCAGGGGCTGCCCTCCCGGCAGGCACGCCTTACCTTCCTCATCATCATTGCCGCTTTCAGCACACTCCAGCCGATACTCTGGTTCAATGATATGTATCTGCTGCCGGAACAGTGTACCGCACTGTTCCCGATGGCTGCATACATTGCCGGCGCATACATGAAACGCTACAGCAAGCGCAAGCATGTGGTGCTGATGTGTCTGATTCTGGTGCTGATCTGCGCTGTGGAAACTGCGGCAGTGATGTATGCAAGCCTTACAAAAGGTTCTCTCTGGTGTCCGTGGCTCGACAGTGCTGCAAGTCTGCCATGCTTCGGGATCGCTGTCTGCCTGCTCGGCATCTTCCACAGCAAAAAGATGGGAAAGGGCAGTGTCCACAGATTCTTTGCCGGTGTGGCAGGGGGGGCGCTTGCGGCTCTGCTGCTGGGCGATCCGCTGATCGATGTCGCACTTCCGGCGATCGTGGAGCAGTTCATGGACATACAGTATCAGTACTGGGCAGGTGTTGTGATCGTCCCCATCATCTTCATTCTGAGCTGTGTACTCGGACTGGTGCTTCAGATACCGCTTCTTGGCATCCGTTCCAGACTCCGGAGCGAGGAAGCCGAAGCGGAGGAGGATGAGGAGGAAATTCCCACCCGTCCCCGAACGAAACGCCCCCGTCCTGCCCCTGAACGCAGACCTCTCCCTGCTGCCAACGATCCACGCCGTTCCATCCGTGTTGCTGTGAACGAACCACAGCCCGAAGTCGGACATATGACACAGCCGGAAGAAGAAACACCTCCGGGTGCAACGACGCTGCCCTCTCCGCCGCCGCCGGAACGTCCCCAAGAACCGGAACCACCGGAAATTCCGCCTGAAAGGGTGCGTGGAAAGCATTTCTCCGATGAATCCCCCACGATGGAGATTCCGGCACAGAAACGCCGCCGTCCGGAGACGGTCGAGGAGATCCTCGGCATCCCTGACAAGAACGAGGGGAAAAGTACGGCAGAATCCATACATGATCTGATCGATAAGATTGGGGGAACAGAATGAAGCTGCTGTTCATCGGAGATGTGGTCGGAGAGCATGCCTGTCTTTTCCTGCAAAAACGGCTGCCTGCCATCCGGCGTGAGCTGGGGGCGGACATTACCGTCATCAACGGCGAAAATTCTGCCGACGGCAACGGCATCACACGGCATTCCGCACGGATGCTCTCCGATGCCGGAGCGGATGTCATCACAACAGGCAACCATGCCTTTCAGCGGCGCAAGGAGTTGCCGCTGTTTGAGAGTGCGCATATTCTGCGTCCTGCAAATTATCCGGATGCCTGTCCGGGGCATGGGGTGACGGTACTGGACATGGGGGCATGCCGGGCAGCGATCGTGAATTTGCAGGGGGTGCTGTTCATGGAGAGTCTGCGCAATCCCTTTGACGAGATGGATGCGATCCTGCAAACGCTCGATACGCCGATCATCTTTGTGGATTTTCATGCAGAGGCGACCTCGGAGAAACGGGCGATGGGATATTATCTTGCCGGACGGGTCACTGCCGTGATTGGAACGCACACCCATGTCCAGACGGCAGATGCCTGTATTCTTGCAGGGCACACGGGCTATCTCACCGATGTCGGCATGACGGGGACAGCGGATTCTGTCCTTGGTATCGACAAGCAGACAGCCATTGACCGGCTGCATCTGCATCTCCCGATCCCGTATCAGGAAGCGGAGGGAGCATGTGTGATCAATGGTGTGATCGTGGAATGCGATAAGATTACTGGTAAATGTAACAAAATTACTGCCTTGATTATGAACTAATTCACGAATTTTTCGTTTCCCTATTGCATTTTCAGATGTATTGTAGTATAATAAACAATGGACTATGTTCCACAACATTTCATCTTACTATTCTAAGGAGGTTCTCATGGAAGTCTTAAAGGTTTCAGCCCGCTCTGTACCGAATTCTGTTGCAGGCGCAATCGCAGGAGTGATCCGAGAAAACAAAAGTGTAGAGATTCAGGCAGTAGGTGCTGGTGCAGCCAATCAGGCGATCAAAGCAGTTGCCATTGCAAGAGGATATCTTGCACCGATCGGCATTGATCTGATCTGCATCCCGGCGTTTACGAGCATCCAGATCGAGAATGAGGAGCGTACCGCCATCAAACTGATCTGCGAGCCGAGGTAAACTTGATCTGTGCGGCGCAGCGGTGCAAAGATGTGCATGTTTGCGGCGCAGAGAATGAGTTGCATCTCCTAAATCAAACAGGATGTGGAAAATACGTAGGTAGTACGGATTTCCTGTGATCCTTACCTCCGATGGGATGAACAGGAAACGCCTCTGGCGGCTGCCTGTCTGTGATGGGCAGTGAATTCGTATAAATGCATGGCTCTCTCCTGAGGGGGGGAGCTTTTTGCAAAGCAAATCGCAAGTGGAGGGCATTTTGCATGAAAAATGTTATCATCATCGGCGCAGGTCCTGCCGGACTGACCGCAGGACTGGAGCTGCTCCGGAAAGCACCGGAGGAATATCAGGTCACGATCTATGAGGAGAGTCATGCCATCGGCGGTATCTCCCGTACCGTCAACCACCACGGCAACCGCATGGATATCGGCGGACACCGTTTCTTCTCCAAAGATCAGCGTGTCATGCAGTGGTGGCAGGACATGATGCCTTTGCAGGGCAAGCCGTCCTTTGACGACAAGCTGCTCGGCAGGGAAAAGACCATAGCTGAGGAAGGTCCCGACCCGGAAACAGAGGACAGAGTCATGCTTGTACGCAACAGGGTGTCGAGGATCTACTATAACAGAAAATTCTTTGACTATCCCGTTTCCATGAAGTGGGCGACCATCCGCAACATGGGCTTCGTGACGACGATGGAGGCAGGGATGAGCTATCTTGGCTCTGCCGTGAAAAAGAGGGAGGAGGATTCCCTCGAAAACTTCTATATCAACCGTTTCGGAAAGAAACTGTATTCCATGTTCTTTGAGGGCTACACGGAAAAACTCTGGGGGCGGCATCCGTCCGGCATTTCTGCTGACTGGGGCGCACAGAGAGTCAAGGGTCTGAGCGTGACTGCCGTCCTGAAGGATATGGTGCAGAAGGTCACGGGAACAAAGAGCGATCATGTCGAAACATCGCTGATCGAAGAATTTTATTATCCGAAATATGGTCCCGGTCAGCTCTGGGAACAGACTGCTGAAGAAATTCGCCGTCTGGGCGGCAAGATCGTGATGGGCGCAAAGGTCGTGCGCATCTGCAATGAGGACAGCACCATCCGGAGCATCGTCATCGAAAAGGACGGCAAGGAAATGACGGTAAAGGGCGATTACTTCCTTTCGTCCATGCCGCTGAAAGATCTGGTCGCAGGGATGCAGGATGTGCCGGAAGCTCCGGCAAGAATTGCTGCCGGACTGCCTTACCGTGACTTTGTGACGGTGGGACTGCTGCTTGACAAGCTGCTGCTGAAAAATGAAACGGATATGCGCACGCTCGGCAACATCGTGCCGGACTGCTGGATCTATGTGCAGGATACAGGCGTCAAACTCGGACGTATCCAGATCTTCAACAACTGGTCGCCTTACATGGTGGAAAATCCGGCAGAGATGGTCTGGATCGGACTGGAATACTTCTGTGAAGAGGGCGACGCTTTCTGGAACATGGGCGCACGTGAGACAGCACAGTTTGCTGTGAAGGAACTGATACGGATGGGTGTCATCGCAAAAGATGCCAAAATCTATTCCGCTCACAGAGAACGTGTCAAAAAGGCATATCCTGCCTACTTTGACACCTATGAGGAGATCGACACGCTCATCAACTATCTGAATGGGTTTGACAATCTCAGCTGTATCGGCAGAAACGGACAGCATCGTTACAATAACATGGATCACTCCATGGTGACGGCATTTGAGGCAGTGGAGAACATCCTCACAGGCAGGACGGACAAGTCCAACATCTGGAATGTCAACACAGAGAAAGAGTACCACGAGACGGTACAGAATACGGAAGAATAACAGATCGCTGTCCGATGTGCATCGGGCAGCGTTTTTTTTCGGTTTTCTGTGGTTTTCTGTTCACGGAGTATTGACATTTTGCAAAGAATGCGGTATACTTATTATGAGTATGCATAGGGGTTCGTCTGCATGGAAGGGGGCTGTGATGTCCGCATTCTCATTCTTACTGGTGTGCTTTGCCATCATAAACGTGATCGCTTTCCTCTTCTACGGAAGGGACAAGTCCCTTGCAAAGCGGCATCAATGGCGCACACCTGAAAAAGTCCTGCTCTGCTTGGGATTTTTCGGCGGTGCGCTGGGGACACTTGCAGGTATGCAGGTGTTCCGGCATAAGACAAAGCACTGGTATTTCTGGGTCGTCAATGTCATAGGACTGCTATGGCAGGGGGGACTTGTCATTTATCTGATGAGGTGAAAACATGAACCTGAATTTTCCGCTGATACAAAGGGTGCGTGCATCCGAACATTTCGTTACGCCGGGTAATCTCTTTCTGAAACTGCTGATTTTCCTGCTGGTATTTCTGTTCTATACCTTTGCGGAAATGATACCGATCATTCTTTTCTTCATCCCCCGTCTTATGGACTGGGCTATGCCCATCATGGAAAAAAACGGCATGATCGCCGATGATGTCATGATGGAAAAGATCAATGGTATGCTCACAGACCCCTTCATGACAAAGGTCACACTCTTTGCCACAGGACTGGGAACGATCGTCATTCTGCTCTTCTGCCGGTTTGTGGAGGGGCGGAAGCTGAACACGATGGGCTTCCGGAAAAAGGGCGCAGCACTGCATTATCTGCTTGGGCTGGGCGCAGGATTTGTGATGTTCAGCATGGTCGTGCTGCTGTCGTACCTGATGGGCGGGCTGCAATGGAACGGCTATCAGGGATTTTCGTGGATGGTACTTGTTGCGCTGCTCGGCTACGGCATACAGGGCATGAGCGAGGAAGTCATGTGCCGGGGCTACCTGATGACAACTGTTCTCCGGCATCAGAATGTATGGTGGGCTGTGGCTGTCAATTCCGTTGTGTTCGGGATCCTGCACGGCGGCAATGCAGGGTTTTCGCTGCTTGCATTCATAAATCTTGTTCTCTATGCTGTGATGATCTCTTTCTATATGCTCCGGACGGACAATCTCTGGGGGGCATGTGCCATTCACAGCATCTGGAATTTTGTACAGGGCAATTTCTACGGACTGCCGGTCAGCGGCATTGACTCCGGCGAAACCATCTTTTCCATGTCGCTGCAAGGTTCTGCACTTGCCAACGGAGGGACATTCGGGCTTGAAGCATCCCTGCCGACGACAATTGTGATGACGGCAGCAATTGCACTGCTGCTGTTTGTGCCGGGAAAGAAGCAGGAAAAGGCAGAAACGGAATGAGGGCACTCATCACAGGCGCATCGGGCGGCATCGGGGCAGCAATTGCACGGTCGCTTGCGGCAGAGGGAATGGAGACATTGCTGCACTGCCACAGCCATCCTGAACAGGCACAGGCTCTTGCAGAGGAGCTTGGCGGAACGGTGCTGCAAGCTGACCTCTCGGATGTGGGCAGCATTGCAAAGATGATGGAAGCTGCCGGACGGGTGGATGTGCTGGTGAATAACGCCGGCATCTCCGTGACGGGACTGCTGACGGACATTGATGCCCGGACAAGGCAGCATCTGTTTGCGGTGAATGTGCTGGGGACGATCGAATGCACACGTGCCGTCCTGCCGCAGATGGTTCACCGGAAAAGCGGCTGCATCCTTATCATCAGCTCCATGTGGGGGCAGGTGGGGGCATCGTGTGAGGTGGACTATTCGGCAACAAAGGCTGCGCTCATCGGCTTTACAAAGGCACTTGCACACGAAACCGCACCATCCGGCATCCGGGTCAACTGCATTGCGCCGGGTGTGATACGGACACCCATGCTCGACGGTTACGGCGCACAGACACTCGCTGACCTTGCTGAGGAAACACCCCTCGGACGAATCGGTACACCGGAAGATGTTGCCCATGCGGCAGCATTTCTGTGCAGCAGCAGGGCGGATTTCATCACGGGACAGGTACTCGGTGTCAACGGCGGTTTCATCCGGTAACAAAGTTACCCGTTCATGGGTACATGCAGCGGAAAAAAGATCACAATATAATCACGCAGGAGGAAAAATTACATGAGAAAAAGCGGCATTTTACTGCATATTTCCAGTCTGCCGTCAAGGTACGGCATCGGACGGATGGGGAAGTCAGCCTATGACTTCGTGGATTTTCTGCACATGAGCGAGACGGCATACTGGCAGATCCTTCCCCTCTCTCCCACAAGTTACGGCGATTCACCCTATCAGAGCTTTTCGGTCTATGCCGGAAACCCCTACTTCATCGACTTTGCTGACCTTGAAGAACAGGGACTGCTCATGCATGGGGACTATACGTCCATGCTCTGGCAGCGCAGCGAGGAAAGCATTGACTATGAGCTGCTCTACCACAGCAATATTGCCGTTCTGCGCCGTGCCTACGCAAGATTCAAGCTCCTGCGCAACAAGAGGGAGTACAATGCTTTCGTAAGGGGAAACCGGTTCTGGCTTGATGACTATGCGCTTTTCATGGCACTGAAGGCAGAACACAGCGGTGCGCCATGGTATGAATGGGAAAAGCCCCTTGCCATGCGTGACAAGAATGCTGTGAAGGCTGCAAAAGAACGTCTTGCCGACGAGATCGAGATGTACTGCTTTATCCAGTTCACCTTTGCGAAACAGTGGAAACGTCTCAAAGCCTATGCCAACAGCAAGCATGTCAGCATCATCGGCGATATGCCCATCTATGTGGCATATGACAGCAGTGAAGTCTGGGTTTCGCCGGAGTTGTTTGCGCTTGATAAGGACAAAAAGCCCATCGAGGTTGCCGGCTGTCCGCCGGATCCGTTCGCACCGGAAGGTCAGCTCTGGGGCAATCCGCTGTATGACTGGGACTACCACAAAAAGACCGGCTATGCATGGTGGATCTCACGGCTGAAACATGCGGCATCGCTGTATGACTGCATTCGTATTGATCATTTCCGTGGATTTGAGAGCTACTATGCCATCCCCTACGGCAGCCCCGATGCCACGAACGGAAAATGGCGCAAAGGTCCGAACAAGCAATTGTTCCTTGCCATGAAACGGGAAGTGGGAGATGTCCACATCATTGCGGAAGATCTGGGATTCATCACACCGGCTGTCCGCAGGATGCTGCAAGCACTCCAATATCCCGGTATGAAGGTGCTGCAATTCGGTTTCGACAGCGATCCGGACAATGAACATCTGCCGCATAACTTCACGACACCACGCTGTGTCTGCTATACCGGCACGCATGACAATGAAACGCTGCGTGGATGGGTGGAAGCTGCGGACAAAACTACCATCAAGTATGCAAAGCGTTATCTGCGATGCAAAAAGTCTGAAATTCCGGATGCCATGATCGCTGCCTGCTGGGGGAGCATTGCGGAGATCGCCATTGCACAGATGCAGGATTTCCTGAGTGAGGACAGTGACTGCCGGATGAATACGCCATCCACTCTGGGCGGTAACTGGATGTACCGCACGGAAGCTTCGGACTTTACCACTGCGCTCGCAAAATCAATACGCAAGCTCAACCGCACCTACGGGCGTTCCGTCCGTCCTGAAAAGGAAGCAGATGCGCCGAAAACAGAAATAAAAGCAGATGCACAGCCGGTAAAGGCGGCTGATGCGCCCGAAACGGAAACAAAGGCAGATGCACGCCTGGTAAAGGCGGCTGATGCGCCCGAAACGGAAATAAAGGCGGATGCACGTCCGGTAAAGGCGGCTGATGCGCCCGAAACGGAAATAAAGGCGGATGCACGTCCGGTAAAGGCGGCTGATGCGCCGAAAACGGAAATAAAGGCGGATGCACGTCCGGTAAAGGAAGCTGATGCGCCTGCACCCGAAACGACAAATTTCGACAGTGTTCCACATGAAACATCTGACAGCATCGTCACCATCTCGCCTGAAACACCGCCGGAAACTCCACCCGAACAGCCAAAGCCAAAGCGGAAGTATACCCGGCGTAAAAAACCGGATGCCGATACTGCCGCAAAACCCAAACGCAGCTATACCCGGAGAACCCCGAAAAAATCCGAAACAGCGGAGGAAACTGAAACATGATGAACTATACGAAAGAGACATTTCTTGCCTATCTCAAGGGCGTACTGGACAAGCCGATCTCCGAAGTCACACCGCAGGAACTGCACAATGCCATCGGCGATATGGTCATGAATCTGCTTACAGAGGACTGGGAGGATTCCCGGAATGCCCACCGCAATACCCGCCATGCATGCTACCTGTCCATGGAATTTTTAGTGGGACGCAGCATTTTCAACAATCTGCTCTGTCTGGGTATCTATGACGAAGTCGATCAGGCATTGCAGGAGATGGGCACATCGCTGTCTGCGCTTGAAGAGATCGGCGATGCCGCACTCGGCAATGGCGGACTCGGACGGCTTGCTGCTTGTTTCCTTGACAGCGCAGCTACACTTGACCTGCCCCTCGATGGCTATGGGATCCGCTACTGCTACGGTCTGTTCCGTCAGGAAATCAAAGACGGTTTCCAGTGTGAGACTGCCGACGACTGGACTCGTTACGGCGATGCATGGTCTGTACGGCGTGAGGAAGATGCGGTACTGGTGCATTTTGCACATGACAGAAAACCCGTGCGTGCCGTCCCCTACGACATGCCCATCATCGGCTACGATACAAAACATATCAGCACACTGCGCCTCTGGCAGGCAGAACCTGTGGAGAAATTTGACTTTGCTGCCTTTAACCGGCAGGACTATATGGGCGCATGTGCAGAACAGATCTATGCGGAGAATATCTCTCGCTGCCTCTATCCCAATGACGATACCGACGAAGGCAAAAAACTCCGCTTGCAGCAGCAGTATTTCTTCTGTTCCGCATCCTTGCAGGATCTGCTGAACAAGCACAAACAGGATTACGGCACGTTCGATAACCTTGCCGATGTCCTCACCATCCAGCTCAATGATACCCATCCGGTCATATCCATTCCGGAATTGATCCGTCTGCTGGTGAAGGAAGGTATCTCCTTTGAGGATGCTGCCGAAACGGCACGCAAAGTGTTCCGCTACACCAACCATACCATTATGGCAGAAGCTCTCGAAAAATGGAACGGCGGACTGATGCAGTATCTCCTGCCGGAGGTGTATCAGATCGTGCTGCGGCTCAATGAGATGCTGATCGCTGAACTCTATAAGATGAACGCCGAAAAGCCGGAGATCAAGCGCATGCGCATCGTTCAGGACGGTACTGTCCATATGGCTCACCTTGCTATCTTTATGGGGAGCTATGTCAATGGCGTTGCGGAAATTCATACACAGATCCTGAAAGACAGTGCCCTCAAAGACTGGTACAAGTATTATCCCGATCGCTTCCAGAATAAAACCAATGGCATCACACAGCGCAGATGGCTTGCCCTCTGTAACCGGGAACTCTCTGCCCTCATCACGGAACTGCTCGGCTCTGCGGACTGGGTCACCAACCTCGATATGCTCGCAGAACTCGACAAATATGCCGATGACGATGCCGTCATGAAACGCTTCATTGACATCAAAACTGAGAAAAAACGTCAGCTTGTGGAAAATATCTTCACCCGTGAACCGGAACGCTTTGCGGACAGGGCAGAATGTGATGCCTTCTTTGATGCGGAACATTCCGTCTTTGACATCCAGATCAAACGCCTGCATGAATATAAACGTCAGCTCCTGAATGCATTCTCCATTCTCTACCTCTACTACGGCATCAAGGACGGCAGCATTACCGACCTGCCGCCTGTCACATTCCTCTTCGGAGCGAAGGCAGCACCCGGCTACCGCAGAGCAAAGGCGATCATTAAATTTATCAATGCCATTGCCGATATGGTGCGCAATGATCCTGCTGTCTGCGATCAGATCAAGGTGTTCTTTGTGGCAGATTATAATGTCTCCTATGCTGAAAAGCTCGTCGCTGCGGCTGATATCTCCGAACAGATCTCCACTGCCGGCACGGAAGCATCCGGTACAGGCAACATGAAACTCATGCTCAACGGTGCGGTAACGCTCGGTACGTATGACGGGGCGAATGTGGAGATCGTGGAAGAGGCTGGCGAAGAAAATAACTATATCTTCGGCGCAAGAGTGGAAGAATTTGCTGAGATCTGGAAAAATTATGACAGCCGTAAGCTGCTTGCTGAAAATGACCGCCTGCGCAAGGTCGTGCAGACGCTGATGGACGGGAGCATTGTGGAAAACGGTGATGTGCGTGAGCTGTATGATGCCCTGACGGAGGGCGCAAGCTGGCATGTTCCCGATCATTACTATGTACTCGGCGACCTGCAAAGTTACTGCGATACCAAGATACAGGCACTCCGGGATTACCGGAATGACCGCATCGCCTTTGCACGCAAACAGTGGCATAATATCTGCCATGCCGGAAAATTCAGCTCCGACCGCACCATCCGGGAATATGCAGAACAGATCTGGCAGATCCAGCCTGTCGACATGCAGTAATCCCACTTCTGACCTCTAAGGAGGAGATCTTTCGTAATGAACAATTATGATGTTATCATTGCCGGAGCAGGGGCAGCAGGGCTGTATGCCGCCCTGAGCCTTCCGGCGGACGCACGCATCCTGCTGCTTGCCAAGCGTGAGCTGAGTCTGTGCAACACAGCACTGGCGCAGGGCGGCATCGCCGGAGTGTATCACTCTCCGTCCGACAAGACTTCTCTGCACGAAAATGACACCTATATCGCCGGCGGTTTCCAGAACAACCACCGCACTGTCCACATGCTTGTGGAAGAAGCTGCACAGGACATCGGTCATCTCATTACACTGGGCGTGGAATTTGACAAACAGGCAGACGGCGACTATCACCGCACCTTGGAGGGCGGTCACAGCAGACGGCGCATCTTCCATCACAAGGATGCGACCGGACGGGAGATCGCTGACAAGCTGCTTGCCCATGTGCAGATGCTGCCGAATGTGGAGATACGTGAGGAAACGCTGCTCTGCGATGTCAAAAAAACAGAAACAGGCTTTTCTGCGCTGCTCCTGCATGGGGAGAACTATGAGACTGTCAACAGCCATTTCTTCATCATGGCGACGGGCGGCATCGGGAGAGTCTATGAATTTACCACCAACTCCGCTATCGCCACAGGGGATGGCATCATGTTCGCTTACCGGATGGGGGCAATGATACGTGGTTTGTCTTTGATACAATTCCACCCGACTGCCTTCAATAACCGGCACACAAGAGAATGTTTCCTGATCTCGGAAGCAGTACGGGGCGAAGGGGCTTATCTGCTCAACTGCCATGCGGAACGGTTCATGCAGCACTATGATGACCGGCTTGAACTTGCGCCGAGGGATGTGGTGTCGAATGCGATCATACTGGAAAGCCGCCGCACCGGGTCGGATGAATTTTATCTCGACATCACCCACAAGGATGCCGACGAAGTGCGAAGCCGTTTCCCGATGATCTACAGGAATCTGCTCGAACAGGGCTATGACATGACGAAAGACCGCATTCCCATCTACCCCTGCCAGCATTACCTGATGGGCGGTATTCAGGTAGATGCCGACTCCCGGACAAGAGTGCCGGGACTCTATGCCTGCGGCGAATGCTCCAATACAGGCGTTCACGGCAACAACCGCCTTGCCAGCAATTCTCTGCTTGAAGCTCTGGTGTTTTCCCGTCATGCAGCACAGGACATCGCAAAACATCTGCACGAACAGAAGGAATTTGCAGAGGGAGAATTTGACCTGCGTGAGGGGGCACAGCCCGTGCCGCACGGCATCCGCACACAGCTGCGGCATATTTTACAGGAAAGCTATTTCGTCATTCCGGATGCCGGAAAAATACAGGAGAATTTCCCGAAGGTCTGCAATATCATGCATGACCTTGAAGATGGATGGTACCGCATCGATGCGGACTATGTGGAAGCATGTGCAACGGCATCCATTGCCTTCCTTATACTGAATGAAGCACTTGTGGAGGAGAAAGGAGTTTAACATGCAGTTATTGCAGAGCTATGTTGACGGCATCATCCGGACAGCACTTGAAGAGGACATCCACTATGTGGACGTGACGACAGACTATCTGCTGCCCGACGGTCACACGAGCCATGCCTATTATATCGCAAAGGCTGACGGCGTGATCTGCGGACTGGACATCGCAGCAAGGGTATTTGCTCTGACCGGGCAGGGGGTTGTGTTCCATGCAAAGGTGAAGGACGGCGATCATGTAAAAAAAGGCGACATCCTTGCCACAATGGACGGCGACACCAAAACTTTGCTCAAAGGTGAACGCACGGCACTGAACATCTTGCAGCATCTCTCCGGCATAGCGACCGCAACGTCTCGCTGCGTGGAGCTTGTCAAAGGCACAAGGGCACAGATCACCGATACCCGTAAGACCCTTCCCGGACTGCGCCGTCTCCAGAAATATGCTGTCACCGTCGGCGGCGGGAAAAATCACCGCTATAACCTCTCCGAAGGTGCAATGCTCAAAGACAATCACATTGATGTCTATGGCGGCATCAGACCGGCAGTTGCTGCACTGCGCAAGCAGATCGGTCACATGACGAAGATCGAAGTAGAAGTGCGTGATCTGGACGAATTGCAGGAAGCACTGGATGTCGGATGCGAGATCATCATGCTGGACAATATGAGCTGTGAGGAGATGGCAGAAGCCGTCAGACGCACGGCAGGCAAAGCACTCCTTGAAGCCTCCGGCAATGTGACCGAAGCGAACATCGCCGAAGTCGCAGCCACGGGCGTGGACATTATTTCACTCGGTGCATTGACACATTCGGTGCAGTGCTTTGATATTTCGATGCGTTTTGAGAAAGGGGAACAGGCATGAAGAGGAAATTACTGCCGCTGCTGCTGCTGTTGGCACTGACGGGATGCGGTTCAGGGAATGAGGAGAGCAGCACACCTGTAGAGGACAGCACCTCTTCCGCTGCATCACAGGATCTTGTTGAGAATGAAGATTACACGCCAGCAGACGAAAAAATTCACGTCACGATAGAATCCAAAGAAGTGACGCTTGACGAGCTGAAGAATACCAACAATAAGGTTGCCCTTGTCGTTTCCATCGACAAAAACCCCGGCATCACCAACACCCAGTGGGGCATCAAGCTTGACAAGAGCTGCTCGATGGAAGCGGACAGCTCGGGATGCTATTTCGCTACTGTGAGCGCAGTCAATGATGAAACGCATTTTCTCTGGACGGCATGGGCATCCACGCAGCTGAATACCAGTACAGGCAGTCTGCTGAATGTCTATGTCAAGCTCCCTATGGATGCGGCACCCGGCAGCACCTATACTGTCGCCTATGCCGACTCCTCTGCCACCGGTGCTTCTCATCAGTGGACAGACGGTACCAATGACTGGGCAGCAGCCGATGCGGTCGGCTGGACAAACGGAACAATTACTGTCATCGAATAGCCATCATAAAACATGCCCCATGACGCTCTGTCATGGGGCATGCTCTGTTTTCTGTTGCTTATGAAGTGATAGGCAGATCAATCAGATCAATGATATAGCGCAGGATGTTCAGACCATCGCTCTGTGATACCTCTCCGTCAAGATCCACATCTGCATTGATCAGTCCCTGCGGCGTGACTTCTTCGCCGATCATCAGGTACTTGTTCAGCATAATCATATCTACCATCTGCACATCACCGTTGCAATCCGTATCGCCGTACACTGTTTCCCCTGTGCTTCCGGTTTCCGATTCTGTGGGCTTTACTTCGGTCGACTCGGTGGGTTCGGTGGGCTTGGGCGGTGTGCTGCCGGAAACCTCACCATAGACAATGCCGCATCCGACAGTGGACATGTACATCTTGCCGAATACATTCATATCCCCGACAATATAGTTACCATTCCCCGTGCCGCCATAGAGATTCTGTGTGTTGATCAGCACCCATGTCTTGCCGGCATCCTGCGAACGGTAGATACCTTCCTGATCGTCAGCAGTGATCTTGCCATAGATAAACAGTGTGTTCGGGTCGCCATCCTTTTCCGGTGCGCCATAGCCGACACATTTTGCATAGTTGACATCAAGCTTTGTCATCGTCTCGCCGCCGTCCGTCAGCAGATACAGTCCTTCCCAGCCGCCTGCCATTGCCACTGTGTCCTTGTCCACATAGGCAAGATCAGCGGTATGATCGCACATATCATAACGGAAGATCTGCTTCTGTGTAAAGGTCTTGCCATAGTCGGTGCTGATATAGAATGCATAATGCGATTCGTCCAGTGTCGGTTCTGTCTTGCCGGGTGTGGATGCCCAGTAATCATTATAATTGATGCCTGAACCGTAGATAATGGACGGGTCGGAGGGGTCAACCAAGGTGTAGGTTGTCTTTGTGCCGCTGATGCCGGTGCTGTTGCTCCATGTTTCGCCGAAATCATCTGTATAGGAGATCGCACCGCTGCTGCCGGAATGGAAAATGCGGTAGACACCGTCCTCTGTTTCCGTGATGGACAGCTTGCCGCTGCTGCCGTCAAATGTCATACCTGTCCACGACTTGCCGCCGTCCAAGCTGTAGAAACCGTCTGCCGTATTTTCAGAAATACGTGCCATCACATCCGGATTGGACGGACAGTAGGCAATGGCAGAGGTAGAACCCATATTGGGCATATACTGCGGCGGAATGCTGTCGGCATCCTCATGGATAAAGCCGTCATAGTCACCGATCGCAGAATAGAATGCTCCGCCCGGTACGCTCACGCCATCGAGTGAAACGACTTCTTCCACGCCGTCCGGCTGGAAGTAGAACTGCACGCCTTCTTCATCCCATACATTGTCGCACGCAAAGACACCGTTACCGGAAGTCAGCAAAATTCTGTCCGGGTCACGGGGATCAAGCAGAATGCCGCTGCCCCAGTGACAAGCCTTTCCGTAGATCCAGTCATAGCCGTTTGTATCGAGCGGCAGCGAAACAAATTCCTTGTGCGAACCGTTCTCATCATAGATCGTTTCCCCTGCGCCGGGGGTAATGTCCTGCCATGTCGCACCGCCGTCCGTGGAGCGGTAGAAATGGTCGCCCCATGCGATCGTGCTTTCGTTTTCAGGGGTAGACGGGTCATCCTGCACCCATTCTTCTCCGCACCACTGGTCAGCCCATACGCCACAGGTTCTTGCCAACAGCTTGTTGGGGTCGTTCTCATCTGCTTCGATCATGCCGATGGCTTGTTCGAGCGGAAGTTCTGTTACCTTACCGCTTGCGGTATCGTACTTGTACGCACCGCCAGCCGTACCCGCAAAGGCAAGCCCGGCAATGTAGGTAAAGAACAGGCTGCCGTTGTGGTCGCTTGTGATGGACAGCGGATAATTGTCAGTCGGCAGGTCGGCAGACAGCTCTGTAAATTCATCCGTATCCACATCAGCTACGTGGATATTCGTCTTCCCAGTGATGGATGTCCCGACATAGACTTTGCCGCCCTCGATCAGAATACAGCCGATACCGTTCTGCTGGTTGTATTCCTTTGTCGGTTCTGTTCCTCTTACCATGTGATCTGTCCACATCGGATACTTCAGCTCACCGGAGAAAAGTCCGAGCGCATCATACCCTTCCACGGCAGACCATGTTGCGCCGCCGTCCGTGGACTTGATGAGGGCAGACTTGCCTGCGGTGACATCGCCGCCGGCATAGATCACATCAGGATTATCGGGGTCAACAGCGATCGGCTCAATACATTCCCGTCCGTCGCCGTTGCCATGTACCTGAATATGTTCGGTGACATCAGCTTCCGTGAAGGTCTTGCCGCCGTCTGTGGTCTTGAAAATGACCGTCCTTGCATCTGAGAAATAGGCACATCCGCAGAGGAAGTAAGCGGTATCATCATCTGTGGGGTCAATGGCAATACCCTTGACACTCAGCAGACCTCTGTCTGCTTCATTGAGGAAACCGAAAAGCTGCACCCATTCTTTCGTCTCATAGTCGTACTTATAGGCACCGCCCACGTCGGTACGCAGGTACATTTCCTTTTGTCCGGTGACGATGCCGGAAACAAAGCCGCCGCCGCCGATACACAGTGTGCCCCAGTCATAGCTATCCTCGATGGAAGCCGTATCCTGCGCCTGCACGGTAACGAGAGGAAACGACGCCATTGTGCAGAGCATCGCTGCACTGACGGCAGCAGCCGCTGCCTTTTTCCATAGTTTCATAATGCATAACCCTTTCTGTAAAATTCTTCTTCATCATCTTTAGCCGATACCGGCTATTACTATTATTGTACTACATTCTGTGAAAAAAAGCAAGTGATTTTTTATATTTTTTATGAATTTCGCAGAAATTTTCCATCATTGTCCTGCACAGACTCCTTTTTGCAGCTGCATTCCGACAGATTTTACCAATCGGAATGTTAAGGTTCGGTAAAATCCCTTGACATCAGGGTAAGCAGTGTGTTATAATAAAATCAGTATGATCAGATACAACAGCATCCCTCTGCTGATTTTTCAGCGCAGGGACAGAGAATCAGTTGACAGGAGGTCAGTACCTTGAGCGAAAGCGAAAACATCCAGCAGTACAAATGTCCCAACTGCGGAGCAGAACTGCGTTTTCATCCCAAAAAACAGGGATTTTTGTGTGAATACTGCGACAGCTTCTTTTCTCCGGAGGAATGTAAGTCTGCCAACGAAAAACGAATTGCAGAGGAACAGGAAGAAGCCCCCAAAAAAGAGGAATTTGTGGAAAACACAAATCTCTACGTCTGTCCGAGCTGCGGCGGTGAGCTGATGACCGATCAGAACACGACCGCTTCCGAATGCTACTACTGCCATAACCCCGTTGTCCTGAAGGGAAGGCTCACCGGAGAGTACCGCCCGGCTAAGGTCATTCCGTTCAAGTATACCAAGGAAGAAGCCCATATGCAATTCCGTGAGTGGTGCAAAAAGCGTTGGTTTCTCCCGAAGTCATTCACAAGCGAAAGCCAGCTCACGCATATGGCAGGTGTATATGTGCCGTTCTGGGTGGCTGACTGCGATGTGAACGGGCGCATGCGTGCTGTCTGCAAGAAGATCCGCTCGTGGAGTACCGGAAGCTACGAATATACCGAAACAAGAGAATACAGCGTCTACCGCCATGCACATATCCATTTCGACGGCATTCCGGCTGATGGTTCGAGTAAGATCGAAGATGCCCTCATGGAGGCGATCGAGCCGTTCAATTACAATGAGACGAAGGATTTTGAAATGTCCTACCTCAGCGGTTTCCTTTCGGATAAGTACGATGTCAACAAGGGACAGGTGTTCCCTCGCATCCGTAACCGTGCCGTCAATGGGTCAGATCATCTGCTGCGGTCGTCTATGGTGGGGTATGATTCTGTCCGTGTGACTTCATCGGAAATGCAGGTGCTGAAAACCACATGGCAGTACATGCTGCTTCCGGTGTGGTTCATGACGTATGAATATCGTGGCAAGCACTATGAATTTGCCATCAACGGTCAGACCGGCAAACAGGCAGGCACGCCCCCGCTTGCAACAGGCAAGCTGCTCGGTGCATGCGGCATGCTGCTTGCGGCAATCACGCTCATCGGCACATTGATCGGAGGTTTCTTTTTATGCTGAAACGTTGGTACATCATGCTGCTGACCGCATTTGCAGCAATTCTGCTCTGGTGTCCGCTGTCCGCATCGGCAGCAGCGGAAGTCGAGATCTATGACACAGGCAGCCGTCTGACAGACAAGGAATACAAAGAATGCATGGAGCGTCTGCATCAGGCAGCCGACAAGACCGGAATGAACATCGGCATCATCCTCGGCACAGACAGTCTGTCAGATCCGGGCATTGAGTCCATGGCAGATACGACCTATGACAGCCGCTTCGGCGAAGGCACGGACGGCATTCTGTACTACATGGATCTGAAAGGCTACAGTCCGTATGACTACATTTCCACATCCGGCATGGCACAGTTCTATTACACCAATTCCGACAGCAATAACCGGATCAATGTCATTTTCGACCTGCTTGACGACTATCTGTATCCGGTCGGGAGTGAGGATGTAAGCGGTGCGATACAGCAGTTTGCATATGAAGTTGAATATTACTATAACGAAGGCGTGCCGGACAAATATTATTATTATGACAGTGTCTACGATAAGTATTTTTATCTTGACGCCAATGGCAATGTCCGCAGCTCTTCCCGGAAGCCCTACATCAACTGGGTGCTGGTATTATTATCGGCATTTATCTCATTCGGTGTAGGAATTGTGGCAGCACTGATCATGTTTTTAGTTGT
Organism: uncultured Clostridia bacterium; assembly: GCA_947630845.1. Taxonomy (GTDB): domain Bacteria; phylum Bacillota; class Clostridia; order Oscillospirales; family Ruminococcaceae; genus UBA3855. The sequence continues at coordinate 90,811 of CANRJB010000002.1, read as the reverse complement.
CAAGTCAAGGTACAAATTCAAGAGCAGTCTTATCCCGACGAGCTATGTCAACAAGAGGGCAGTTGACTATGTCGAACAGTACGATCATTTTGTCCGCACCTACACGACCAAGAGATGCATCGAAACTGATTCCGGCGGCGGCGGTCATATCGGCGGCGGTGGCGGCGGCGGTCACAGCTCAGGCGGTCATGGTGGAGGAGGACACCATAGGTGAGTGCAGACAGTAAACTTTTCTTTTCATCCAACAGGAGGAGATCATGGATAGAATACAGGCATTTTTTGAAGAGATGCGGCAGAAAAAAGTCGCTTTCATTGGGACAGGTGTGAGCCATACACAGCTTATCTCCCTCTTTCGGGATAAGGGCATCGGTGTGACCGTTCTCGATAAACGCAGCGCAGAACAGTTTCAGGATGTCTATGATATGCTGTCCGGCATCGGTGTCATGTTCCGGCTTGGTGAACATTACCTCGATTCCCTGACCGATTTTGATGTTATCTTCCGTACCCCCGGTATGTATTTCCATCACCCTGCCCTCATGCAGGCACGGAAAGACGGCGTGGTCGTCACTTCGGAAATGGAAGTCTTTTTCGACCTCTGCCCATGCAAGATCTATGGCGTGACCGGGTCGGACGGAAAGTCCACTTCTACCACACTGATCGCCGAGATCCTTGCCGCATCCGGCAGAACTGTCCATAAGGGCGGCAACATCGGGCGTGCTTTGCTGCCCATGATCGAAAGCATCCGTGAAGAAGATGCCGCTGTCGTGGAACTGTCAAGCTTTCAGCTCATCTCCATGCGCAAAAGCCCCGATACCGCCCTCATCACCAATATCACTCCCAATCACCTCGATGTACACGGCACGATGGAAGAATATATCCAGTGCAAAACAAACCTCATCGCCCATCAGAATGCCTTCTCCCGTACCGTCCTGAACCTCGATAACGACGGCACAAAGGAACTCGCTTCCCTTGTACGGGGCAAGCTCTGTTGGTTCACACGCCGGGAAGTGCCGGAACGGGGCGCATTCCTGCGTGAGGACGGGATGCTTTGCTATACGGAAAATGGCAATGTTACGCCCGTTGTCCATATGGACGACATCCGTATACCGGGGATGCACAATGTAGAAAACTTCCTCGGCGTGATCGCTGCGCTCTGGGGAGATGCCGATATTCCGTCCATTGTAAAGGTTGCCAAGGAATTTGGCGGCGTGGAACACCGCATTGAATTTGTCAGAGAGCTGAACGGCGTGAAGTGGTACAATGACAGCATCGCTACCAGTCCCACAAGAGTGCTTGCCGGACTGCGTTCGTTCAGTCAGAGAATTATCGTCCTTGCAGGCGGCTATGACAAGAAAATACCATTTGAACCGATGGCAGAAACTGTCTGCGAACGGGTGAAGCTCCTGATCCTGATGGGTGTGACGGCAGAGAAGATCGAAAAGGCTGTCAGGGGCGCATCCAATTATGATCCCGAAAAAATACGCATCCTGCATGTTTCCTCTATGGAAGAAGCCGTGCAGACCGCTTTCCGGGAAGCACAGAAGGGCGATATCGTCACCCTTTCTCCGGCATGTGCAAGCTTTGACTTGTATCCGAATTTTGAAGCAAGGGGTCAGCATTTCAAACGCCTTGTAGGGGAGTTGACACCATGACCAACGACCGGTTGACGGCACTGCTGACCACGCTGTGCTGTGCGCCGGGAATTTCCGGCTCTGAACAGAGCGCAGCGGCTGCTGCACTCGCAGAATTGCGGACATTCTGCCCCGATGCCCATCTCTCCCACGGCAATGTTACGGCGACATTCGGCAATACTGCACCGGATGCGCCCCATATCCTGCTTGATGCCCATATTGATCAGGTCGGCATGATCGTGACTTCCGTGACGGAGGATGGCTTCGTGACGGTCGGCAATGTCGGCGGTATCGACAGGCGGCTGCTTCCGGCACAGAGAGTCAGGCTGTACGGCACAAAGGTCATTGACGGGGTCATCTGCTGCATGCCGCCGCATCTGACGAATGGCAGCGAAAAGCCCATGCAATGGGAAGAAGTGCGCATCGACACGGGCTATCCGGCAGAGGAGCTGAAAGCATTGCTCCATCCGGGCGATGCGGTGACATTCTGCGGCAAGGCATTCACTTTGCCGGGCGGAAAGTTTGCTGCCCCTGCACTGGATGACCGCTGTGGCGTGGCAGCTATTCTGTGTGCCGTGGAGGAATTGTACGGCGAGGACATCCCGAACAGAGTGACCGTGCAGTTTTCCGTACAGGAAGAGATCGGCGAGATCGGCGCAAAGATCGGCTGCTATGCGGCAAACCCTGACATTGCGCTTGCGGTGGATGTATCGTTTGCAGGAGACGGAAAGCTCTGTGAATCCGGAATCATGGGGGATGGTCCGATGATCGGATTTTCACCGTCGCTTTACCGGTATGTGACAGATCAATTATTTACCACAGCCAATGAAAACCATATCCCGTGGCAGCATGAAGTCATGCACGAGCTGACCAGCACGAATGCCGACCAGTTCGCCATCTGCCGGGCAGGGGTAAAGACATGTACGGTATCCATCCCGATCGAAAATATGCATACGCCTGTGGAAGTCGTGGAATTGTCCGACATTCTCAACACCGGAAAACTGCTTGCGGCATATGTGAGGAGGGATGCGCTTTGCTGAACGATCTGAAAGAATTGACGCAGCTCTGCGGCATTTCGGGGGATGAATTCGAGGTCTGCAAATGGCTGAACGACAAAATAGCAACATTTCCGGACATTGCAGACATGCACACCGATGCGGTCGGCAATCTCATCGTCACCAAAAAAGGCGCACGCCCTGCAAACCATAAAACGCTCATCGGCGCACATATGGACGAAGTTGGGATGATCGTCACCGATGTCCTTTCCAATGGGAAGTGTACCATCGCTCCGGTCGGCGGCATTGATGCAGATGCCGTCATCGGACGGACGGTCTGCATTCCGTTCGTGGGCTATGGGGTCATCGGGACAATGCCTGTACACCATCTTTCCGATGAGCAGAAAAATAAAAAGCCGGAGTGGAAAGACTTGCTGCTTGACATCGGCACACGCTCTGTGGACGAGGTCACAAAGTATCTGACGCCGGGGTGTGCGGTCTGTCTGTACGGCGAATGGACGGAGCTTGGCGGCGGACGGGTCACGGCAAAGGCAATTGATGACCGGTTCGGCTGTGCGGCAATGCTGGAGATGCTGAGGGGAGAGATCCCCTATGATACGACATTTGCCTTCTTTACGCAGGAGGAGATCGGACTGCGTGGGAGCGTGACGGCTGCCTATGCGGTCGATCCGGAATTTGCGCTGATACTCGAAGCTACGACTGCTGCCGATCTTGACGGCGTGAGCGGCGGCGATGCTGTCTGTCGTCTGGGGGGCGGTCCGGTCGTGAGCTTTATGGACAGGCGCACCATGTATGACCGGGAATTATATCAGCTTGCCTTTGCCGAAGCACAGCAGCTCGGTATCCCCTGTCAGACGAAAACACGCATTGCAGGCGGAAATGATGCCGGGTCGGTGCATGTCACAAGGAACGGCGTGCGCACACTTGCGCTGTCCATTCCGTGCCGCTGTCTGCACACGCCTTCCTGTACGGCACAGATCAGTGACATGGAACAGACACTTCTGCTGACAAGGCGGATGATGGAGAGAATACAGGAATTATGATCAGACTTATCACAAAGGAATGTGACCTTAACACTTATCTCCTTCGCAAAACATGGCGTGGACGCAATATGTTTGCCTGCTACAGGGCATATGGGCTGGACTATCCGTTCTGTCAGTTCTACTCGGTCGGAGCGGACGGCATCTTGCTGCGGTTCAACAGTACGATCTATCTCGTCAGTGCGGATGAGGAGGAGGCAGAGGACATTGCTGCTTTCATCCGCATGTACGAGCCGTTCAGGGTGGAATGCAATGAACCGGTGCGCAGCATGCTTGCTGCGCTGCTGCCGGAATACCGCTCGCTGCACCGGACATGCTTTGCCATGCAGCCGGATGCAGGGGCAGCAGAGGCAGAACCATTTGTCGAAATGAATCCGAAATTGTCCGATGTCTACACCATCTTGCAGGCAGGTTTCCCGAATTTACAGGACTATTCCCTCTGGCTGACGGATACCTCGCATCGCTGCCGCCATGGCATCAGTCATGTGCTGACCTATAAAAACAGCACCACGGCAACGATACAATTCGACATTGACGATTATGTCCTTGTCGGACAGGTCGCAACCTTGCCGGAGGCAAGAGGTCTTGGACATGCACGGAGCTTTCTGCGCTGGCTTGCATGGTTTTTAGCGCAGTTCGGCAAAACCTCAGCACTCTATGCACTGGATATCCGGGAGAGTTTTTATCGGGAGATCGGATTTACGGTCATCGCAACGGAATATGTACTCGAACGCCGTGAAGGGGAGTACGATCAGATCACGAAAGGATTGCTCGACAATGGGAATGCTTGATTTTTTTCCGATCGACAAAGAGCTTGCCGCACTTGGTGAGAGGGCAGAAACGCTCTGTGCGCCGGTCTTTGCGGACATTGAGGAGACGGCACGCCACAATGCTGCCAAAGTGCTGAAAGCCTTCTCTGACAATCGGGTGAGCGAAGCCTGTTTCGGTTCCGGCACAGGCTATGGCTACGGCGACATGGGCAGAGAGGTGCTTGACAAGGTGTGGGCACAGGTACTCGGAACGGAAGATGCCCTCGTCCGCCATCAGTTCGTCTCCGGCACACATGCGCTGACGGTGGCTCTGTTCGGGCTGCTCCGTCCGGGCGACAGGATCGTTGCCGTGACGGGTACGCCCTATGATACGCTCCTGCCTGTACTCGGTATCGGCGGACGGCAGGGGGATGGTTCGCTGAAGGATTTCGGGGTCATCTATTCACAGATCGATCTGAAACATGACGGCAGTCCCGATCATGATGCCATCCGAAAACGCATCTCCGGTGCAAAGATCGCCTACATCCAGCGTTCCCGTGGTTACTCCCTGCGGGAAGCGTTCACGACGGATGCCATCGCTGCGATGTGCCGTACCATCCGTGAGAGCAATCCGAATGCCATCATCATGGTGGACAACTGCTACGGGGAGTTTGTGGAGACGAGAGAACCGCCGGACGTGGGGGCAGACATCATCATCGGCTCGATGATCAAGAATCCCGGCGGCGGCATTGCCCGGACGGGCGGTTATATTGCAGGTCGTGCAGATCTGGTGGAGCTATGTGCCTACCGTCTGACGTGCGTGGGGCTTGGCAAGGAAGTCGGCTGCACGCTCGGCATGAACAGGGAATTGTTTCAGGGGCTGTTCCTTGCGCCGGATATTGTCGCAAATGCGCTGAAAACGGCAGTTTTTGCGTCGCAGCTCTTCACGATGCTCGGCTTTCACTGTTCCCCTGCACCGGATGCAAAGCGAGGGGACATCGTGACGGCGATCGAATTGCAGACGGCAGAGAATCTCTGTGCCTTCTGTCGGGGCATACAGAAAGGCTCACCGGTCGATGCCCATGTCACACCGGAACCATGGGATATGCCCGGTTATGCCGACCCGGTCATCATGGCTGCCGGCGCATTCACAAACGGCGCATCCATTGAGCTGTCTGCTGACGGACCGCTCCGTGAACCCTATGCAGCATGGATGCAGGGCGGCATCAGCTACCGCAGCGGCAGGATCTCTGTCCTGTTGGCAGCACAGGAATTGCTGAAACAAGGATTGGTATCATTCAATTAAGGAGGTCATTGCAATGGCAGAAGAAATGAAAACCGATATTTCCATAGATCATATGGAAAAGAAAAAAAAGAAGCGCAAGCTCTCCCCGAAGGCAGCTCTTGTGCTTGTCTGTGCAGTTCTGGTCATTATTGTGATCATTGTGGCAGTCTTTGCGGTATCCCGTCACCTCAATAACGGCAAACGGTATGCGGAGCGTCTGTCTGAACAGATCGGCGTGAGCAAGGATACAGCTGAAAAATATGCCCATGTCACGCTGCAGAATGCATCACAGTTTGCCTGCATCAATGTGGCTGCCGAACCGTATCCCTATCTTTACGAGAGCAAAAAAACCGTAAAGGTGAGCGGCGTTTCCATTCCGCAGTGGGTGATCTACATTTCCGAAAATAACGGCACAATGTCCGAAGTGCTCTACTATGATTATGCACAGCTTGAAAAATACGGCAACGGTGTCAAGACCGATCAACATGTCGAAACTTCCGGCATCACGATCGGCATGTCGCCGGATGCGGTACAGCAGTACATCGGCTTTGCCCCCCTGCGCATCTCTTACAATGCGGACGGTATGCAGGAGGCATACAAGTATTATTACAAAGACCAGAACACAGGCAATACCGTGTCCTACATCCTCTACGTCAACTATACCGACGGCAAAGCTGCCAGTGCTGCCGAAGAAGAAAATCAATTTATTCTTTCCATGCTGACAGTGAAGTAAAGAAGATCTCCCGTTACCGTGGTAACGGGAGCTTTTTATTTCCTCATGAGATAGCGCAGGATCGCTTCTTTTTCATTCGGCAGTCTGTCACAGATGACTTCTTCAAGTACGCTGTGAAGTGCGGCACCGATGGCTTTTCCCTGCAAGCCCAGCGCAGCAACATCATGTCCATTCACTGCAAGCTCTCTTATGGTGCAGCATAACTTCCTGTCTCTGCATTCCTGAAAGAGTTTCTCCGCATGTATGATCCCTTCCTGTGACTCCGGCACACCGCTCCGCTTTGCGCCGCCGTCCGCTTTCAGCACCATCAGCAGCATCCGGTACCCCTCTGCACCGATCTGCCCTGTTATGCGCCGTACTTCGGGCATGTCCTGTGGGATGCCCCTGTGCAGCCTGATCAGGCTGACCACCTGCTCACGCAGATGATTGTCACACCGCAGCCGATGCAGGATGCTGTCTGCCATCTCTGCACCACGGTCTGCATGCTGCTTGAAATGTCCGCCGCTTTCATCCTGCCGATAACAACAGGGCTTTGCGATGTCGTGCAGCAGCAGTGTCATGCGTACCGGCAGCAGCGGTTCTGCATCCCCCACTGCCCTTGCCGTATGTTCCCACACGGTGTGATCATGGTGGGTACTGTGTTGGGAAAAGGCGATACATGGCAGTATTTCCGGTATCCATTCCCCCAGCACATCCGGATAGGCAAGCAGCACCTCTTTGATATACTTACCCGTGAGCATGCCGCATAACTCCGTCATCACACGCTCCGCAGAGATCTGCCGTAACCGATAGGCACACGCATGCATTGCCGCATCCGTCAGCATGTCGGGCTTCATTCCGAATTTCGCCGCAAACCGCATCCCTCGCATGATGCGCAGCGCATCTTCCCGGAATCTTGCCGTTGGTACACCGACGGCACGGAGAATGCCGTTTTTCAGGTCATCTGCCCCATGATAGGGGTCAAGCAGTCCCGTCCGGGGATCGTAGGCAATGGCATTGCAGGTAAAATCCCGTCGGGCTAAGTCCTCCTCCACATGGTCTGCAAACTTCACCACCCCCGGATGGCGGCAGTCCCTGTAATCGCCCTCTGTCCGGAAGGTCGTGATCTCCGCAAAGCCCCCTTGCCTGACACCGACTGTCCCGAATGCCCTTCCGTAGAATGTGCAGTGTTTCTTTCCGAACAAGCCTATGATCTCGTCCGGCACGGCATTGGTGGCAATGTCATAATCATGCGGCACCAGCCCAAGCAGCGCATCCCTCACACAGCCGCCCACCAGATACGCTGCATATCCGGCATCGTGAAGGGTTTTCAACATATTCTCGATTGATTGTGGAATGTTCACTGATTTTCCTTTCCTTAACTCAGTCCGTCAAAGTTATGAGAACCTCCTCTGCCGGATTGCAGATGCGCAGTTTTCCGATTCCTGCCGAGACTTCCATGATGCTGCTGCGACAGCGGTACAGACCTTTTGTGTACTCCGGAAGAAATCTGCGTTCGGGGGACAGGATGCCGCCCACGCCCGGCAGTCTGACGATGCCACCGTGAACATGTCCGGAAAGCACCACATCTGCGCCCCACTGCGCATATGCCGGAAAGCCCATCGGGGAATGGGCAAGCAGGACACATGGCTTCTGACATTTGCCAAGCCGTTTTTCCACAGTTTCCACAGTGATCGGTGTTAAATTTCCGTAGCCGCCGTTTTCATTCTGGTAGACAGTGGTCGGAAGGGTCAGCCCGTAGAACTGCACGCCGCCGATCTCTGTCATGCTGTTGTGGAGAATGGTAATATTTTGCTTACGCAGGAAGAACAGAAGCCGCTGTAATTTCCGTTTCGGCAGGTCGGTTTCATGATTGCCGAGCGTATACAGCACAGGCGCATGATCCCGCATATGCATCATGAGCTGACAGGAAACAAAAATGCTCTGATCACTTGCAGTCCGGGACACCAGATCGCCTGTTACTGCAATGACATCCGGCTTTGTCCTGATCGCCATTTCTGCAATGCGCTTTGCTTTCCGCAGATTTTTGTCATAGGACAGCATCGGGCTGAAATGGGTATCCGAAAGATGGAGCAACCGGAGCTTCCCCCGGATGCCCTCCATCACAATGTGTTCATTTCGCAGTTTCATCATCGTCCTCCGGCAAGGATTCCTGTGCGGCAGCTTCCTCATCGGAGAGCTGCTCGACCTCGGCAGTCTCGGCATTGCTGTCATGTTCCGCACGGGTGAATGCTACCACTTCATTGCCCTCTGTCACCTTCATCACACGCACGCCTTTTGCCGTTCTGCCCATGATGCGGATGTCGCTTGCAAGAATGCGGATGATGATGCCCTCTGTCGAAATCAGAATGATATCGTCTTCATCGTCCACGACTTTGATGCCGCAGACATGACCTCTTGTATCGTCCACATGGTAATTTTTTAACCCGAAGCCGCCTCTGTTCTGAATGCGGTATTCCTCAAGGGCACAGCGTTTGCCGAAGCCCTTTGTGGTAACGGTCAACAGGCTTGCGCCCTCACGCACCTTTGCGATCGAAACGACTTCATCGCCCTCACGCAGCGTCAGTGCCCTGACACCATGTGCCGAACGTGACTGCGGACGGATGCAGTCCTCTTTCATGCGGATCGCCATGCCATTTTTCGTGGCAACAAAGAGCTGTGCGCTGCCGTCCGTGATGCGCACGCCTGCGATCTCGTCGCCCTCGTTCAGACCGATGGCGATCAGACCTTTTTTGTGAATGTTGCGGTATGCGGTCAGGGGAGTGCGCTTGATCTGCCCCTGTTTCGTCACCATGACAACATAATCATTCGTATCAAAGCTCCGTGTCCTGAGCATTGCCGAGATGCGCTCACCCTCCTGTAAATTCAGCAGGTTCGCAAAATGGAAGCCCCTCGAAGCCTTCGAGCCGTCCGGTATCTCATAGCATTTGAGCTTGTGCATATAGCCCTTATTGGTGATAAAGAGGATGTTGTCGTGCGTGGAGCAGATAAACATTTCAGAAACAAAGTCTTCCTCACGCTGTTTCATCCCCTGCACACCACGTCCGCCACGTTTCTGTGTTTTGTACTCATCAAGTGCCATTCGCTTGACATAGCCCTGATTGGTATAGGTCACAACGCAGTCCTCTACCTCGATCAGCTCTTCAATGTCCAGTTCACCGCTGACAGCAGTGATCTCTGTCCGGCGTGGGTCGCTGAATTTTCTGCGGATCTCGCCAAGTTCTTCGGAGATGATCTCATAGACTTTCTGCTTGTCTGCCAACACATCCTCAAATCCCGAGATCTTTTCGCAGAGTGCAAACAGTTCATCCGTGATCTTCTGTCGCTCCAGACCAGTCAGTGAGCCGAGCGTCATCTTCGTGATGGCATCCGCCTGTTCTTCAGACAGACCGATGGCATGCTCCAGATGCAGACCGGAAAGATCATAGTCCGAATGTGCAAGCAATGCCGACATATCCACATCTTTGAAGCGTGCTATGAGCTTTTCCTTACCTTCCGGAATGGAGGAGGAAGAACGCAGAATCGCAATTACTTCATCAATATGATCTGCCGCTAACACAAAGCCCTGCAAGATGTGGGCACGTTTCAGTGCCTTCTCCAGATCAAATTTCACACGCCTTGTAATGACATCGACCTGAAATTCAAGATAGTGTTCCAGCACCTGTTTCAGGGTCAGCACCTTCGGCACGCCGCCGGCAAGCACAAGCATGTTCACGCTGCAAGTATCCTGCAGCTGCGTCAGGGCAAAGAGCTTGTTCAGGACAATGTCCGCAATGGCATCCTTCCGCACACCGACCACGATGCGCATTCCGTCACGCCCGGATTCATCCCGGACAAAGGTTGCACCCTCAATGCGCTTTTCCTTGATCAGATCGGCGATATGCTCGACCAGTCTTGCCTTGTTGACCATGTAGGGGATCTCATGGATGATGATATGCGGTCTGCCCTTGATCTCCTCGATGGAAGTCTTGGCACGGACGATAATTTTCCCACGTCCTGTGCCGTATGCCGCACGGATGCCAGCCTTACCCATGATGATGCCGCCTGTCGGAAAATCAGGACCTTTGATGCACTCCATCAGGTCGTCAAGGGTGCAGTCCGGATCACGGATGAGCAGATCCAGCCCATCAATGACTTCCCCAAGATTATGCGTGGGAATGTTGGTTGCCATGCCCACGGCAATGCCGACAGATCCGTTTACCAGCAGATTCGGGAAACGGGAGGGAAGCACCTCCGGCTCCTGCAAACGGTCATCATAGTTATTCGTCCAATCAACGGTATTTTTGTTGATGTCTGCGACCATTTCGAGGGAGAGTTTCGCCATTTTTGCTTCCGTATAACGGTAGGCAGCAGGCGGATCGCCGTCCACAGAACCGAAGTTGCCGTGACCGTCCACAAGCGGATAGCGCAGGGAAAAATCCTGTGCAAGGCGCACCAGTGCATCGTACACGGACGCATCACCATGCGGATGGTAACGACCAAGCACGGCACCGACAGTGTCAGCACACTTCCGGTACGGCTGGTCGGGGGTCAGACCATTTTCATGCATGGTGTAGATGATGCGGCGGTGTACGGGCTTCATCCCGTCACGCACATCCGGCAGTGCCCGGGAGATGATGACCGACATGGCATATGCAAGAAAGGAATCATGCATCTCGTCAGCAACATCCACCGGAATGACCTTCTGCTGCGGCATCTGTCCGGTCGGATTTACGTTGTTCTGGTTGTTTTCGTTCATTTCTTCACCCTTCACTGTTTCACAATTACAAACGTTTTTGCAAGCCGTTTAGAAAAATGCACCCTCATGATCTCCATTTCTTCTTCCGTGAAAGCAGATTTCGGCACGGCATAGAACATGGTTTTCGTCTGATAGATCATGAAAAATGTCTCGTATTCTCTGACATGCATACCCTTGTTATAGTAAATTCTTGTCCCGGAAAAATCCTCTTCGGGCTTATCCTCAAAGAGTGCATCCTGTTCCTCAGGAGCCTGCTCCTCCGGCGGCAGCATCGTGCCGATCTCAAGATACTCCGGATAGATGGTCAGCCTGTAGACATCATCCTCTATCTCTTTGACACCCTCCATCAGATTGCGCCGTATCTTGCGGGGATTGTACCACTGTATCCCTGCCATTACCAGACAGAAGAGGATGATCATGCAGTACAGCGGCACATTTGCGCCATCGTCCGTCATAATGAAATACCCGTACAGCACACTCACAAGCAGCAGCACTGCCATGATGCAGTAGTTTTTCGGGTAGACAAAGCGTCTCTGAAATGCGAGAAAGGCAGTCCGGAACATCGCAAAGGGGATGCGGTACTGTTTTTCGATCAGCGGCTTAGCTTGTTCTTCCATCAGGCAGACTCCTCAGATATCAAGATTGGAAACGGTCTTTGCATACTTCTCGATATAGTCCTTGCGTGGTAATACTTTGTCGCCCATGAGAATGGTAATGATCTCATCTGCACGCATGGCATCTTCCATCCGCACACGCAGAATGGTGCGTGTTTCCGGATTCATGGTCGTCTCCCAGAGCTGTTCGGAGTCCATCTCACCAAGACCTTTGTAACGCTGTACAGCCACTTTGGACGAGTTTCCATTTGCATCAGCAAGCTCTGCGATATACTTGTCACGCTCCGGATCGCTGAATGCATAATATACTTTTTTTCCACGCTGCACCCTGTAAAGCGGCGGCTGTGCAATGTAAACATTGCCGTTTTCGATCAGCGGACGCATGTAACGGAAAAAGAACGTCAGCAGCAAAGTCCGGATATGACAGCCGTCCACGTCGGCATCTGCCATGATGATGACCTTGTCATAGCGGAGTTTTTCAAGCTTGAAGTCTTCTCCGATGCCTGTTCCGAGTGCCGTCACCACGGGCATGAGCTTTTCATTGCCATAGACCTTGTCGATGCGTGCCTTCTCCACGTTGAGCATTTTGCCCCAGAGCGGAAGAATTGCCTGATACCGCCTATCACGTCCGCCTTTTGCCGAACCGCCTGCGGAGTCACCCTCGACGATATAAATTTCCGTATTTTCCACGCCATGTTCAGAACAGTCCGCAAGCTTGCCGGGGAGCGATGCACTCTCCATTGCTGTCTTGCGGCGTGCCGTCTCACGGGCATTCTTTGCTGCCTCACGGGCACGTCTTGCGGCAAGGCATTTGTCCAATATTTCCCGTGCCATAGCCGGATTCTTCTCGAAGTGATCCATCAGCTTTTCCTGCACGAGCTTTTCCACAAAGGGGCGCACTTCCGGCGATGTCAGCCGTCCCTTTGTCTGTCCTTCAAATTCCCGTTCCATGAGCTTGACGGAGATGATCGCCGTCAGTCCCTCACGCACATCATCACCGGACAGCTTTTCTGTTTCTTTCAGGATGTTGAACTTTTTGCCGTATTCATTGATGACCTTCGTCAGGGCATTTTTGAAACCTGTCTCATGGCTGCCGCCGTCTTTGGTGTGGATGCTGTTGGCGAAGGAGAGAATGACTTCATTATAGCTGTCGTTGTACTGCATGGCGATCTCTGCGGAATAGCCGTCCTGTTTTCCGGACATATAGATGATCTCGCCCACGGACTCATAGCCCTTGATCCTGTGGATATGCTCGACAAACTGCCGGATGCCGTTTTCAAAGTGCAGCACCTTTTCTTCCTGATTGTCCGGATCACGGGTGTCCGAGATCACGATCCGGATGCCGGCGTTCAGATATGCCTGCTCACGCATCCGGCGGCGCAGCGTGGTAAAGTCAAATTCGGTCGTCTCAAAGATCTCCGGATCGGGCTTGAACATCACGGTTGTTCCTGTCTCTGTGGTATCGCCGATGATGGTCATGGGTTCGGAATATTTTCCCCTGTTGAAATGTTGAAAATGCACATGTTCGCCGTCCCGGACGGTCAGCTCAAGCCATTCGGAGAGCGCATTGACAACGGATGCCCCCACGCCATGCAGACCGCCGGACACCTTGTAACCGCCGCCGCCGAACTTTCCTCCGGCATGCAGCACGGTATACACGACAGTGGCTGCGGAAATGCCTTCCTTCGGGTGAATGCCGGTCGGGATGCCTCTCCCGTTGTCGGTCACACGGATGATATTTCCCGGCAGGATCTCGACCCGTATCTCCGTGCAGAATCCTGCAAGTGCCTCATCTATCGCATTGTCCACAATTTCATACACAAGGTGATGCAGACCTTCCGCACCTGTTGAGCCGATATACATCCCCGGCACCTTGCGCACAGGTTCAAGCCCTTCCAGTACCTCGATCTGTTCCGCACTGTAAAGCTCTTCTTCCAAAATTCATCACGCTCCTAATGCAGCTAATGCCGCCTTTTTCTTCTCCCATCCGCCCTGAATGACGGTCGGAACAATGTTTTTCACAATGTTTTCCACAATCATTGTGGAAAACCTATGTCGGAAATTGGCTGTTTTCCGTATCTGCTTTATCTTTCAACCACGTTTTCAACATCAGTGTTGAAAACTATGTTGAAATCAGGAGTTTTCCACAAGCACTCCACTCTGCATCCGGAATACCTTACCGCCATGTGCTGGCTTGAAGGCGGATGCATGGCAGAGAGTGATAAATACCTGCATCTCCGACACCATGTCGTAGATCAGCCGCTGCCGCCTTTCGTCAAGCTCCCCCATCACATCGTCCAGCAGTACGACAGGTGAGCTGTTCGTCTTTTGGGCACAGAGATGTGCCTGCGCCAGTTTCAGCACAATGGCTGTGCTTTTGCGCTGTCCCTGTGAACCGAATACCTGCACAGGGTTGTCGTCGATGAGCATCAGGATATCATCACGCTGTATCCCCTTCGCCGTATAGCCGAGCCGCATGTCCTCCTCAAGATGCTCCGCCAACACATCTGCATACTGCTGTACGAGTGTTGGTGTGGGCTGGTCAGGCAGCTCCTCTGCCCCGTAGACGGCACTCTTATAACGGATGCTGAGCTGCTCCGTGCCGCCCGTCATCACGCTGTACAGCTCTCTGCACAGCGGTGCAATGCTCCTGATATACTGCGCACGCATACAGGAGATCAGTGCGCCCGTCTTTGCAAGCTGCTCATCCCAGAGCATGACATCCTGCCGCCGCATCTTTCCACGAAGGGCATTCTGTATGCCGGCATTGCGCTGTAGGAGCAGTGTATTTGCCCGGTTGACCGCCTGCATCATGGCAGGATGCAGCTGACAGGCACAGAGGTCTGTAAACGACCGCCGCCGCTCCGGCATGCCGTTCACAAGCTCCGTATCCGACGGCGAAAACGCCACACACTGGAACACCTCAAACAGACCGCCTGTCTTTTCCGTATTCACGCCATTGATGGTGATCTGCCGCTTTCTGCGCTGACTGCGTTCCATGCTGTAGCTGATCTTCTGCTCCCGTCTGCCGTCAAAGAACTGCATCCGGCAGTGGAACACATCCGCATCAAAGCCGAGATAATGCCGCTCTTTTGCGCCATGGAAATTCCGGCATCCGGTCATGAGCCAGATGGCATCAAGCAGATTGGTCTTGCCCTGCGCATTGTCACCTGTGATGATGTTGCAGTGTGCATCCGGCACAAGCTCCACTCCATGCAGATTCCGGAATCCGTCTGCCGAAAGCGAGGTGATATACATCAGTTGACCTCGATCAGGTACTGATCAACTCCGACCGTATCGCCCGGACGGATTTTTTTTCCACGCATCGTGCAGACCTCGCCATTGACTGTGACCTTTCCCTGCTGGATCAGCTCTTTCGCAAATCCGCCGGTATCACACATCCCTGCAAACTTCAGCAGGGAATCAAGCTTGATCCATTCTGTCGTGATCTTCACTGTTTCCTTCTTCATAGTGCCCTCATTTCTTCAGCTGTACGGGCATGATGAGATAGATAAAACTTTCGCCTTCAAGAGGAGTGATCTTGACGACCTTATTGCTGCCGCTCATATGCAGTCTGATGCGGTCACATCCGCAGACACGCAGTGCCTCCATCACATACCGGTTGCTCAGACCGATGTTGACACCCTCGCCGTCAATTTCACAGGGGATCCTGTCATTGATCTCACCGATCGCCGTCTTGCAGAAGATCTGCATTGCATTGTCCCCGAAGGTGCATTCCATGGGGGCTTTGTGCTTGTCGTTGATAAAGAGGGAACAGCGTTCGACGCATCCCAAAATATCCTTGGTATTTGCCGTGACAGTGGTCTTGCATTCAGGCGGGATGCTGCTGTGGAAGTTATGGAACTGCCCTTCAAGCAGTCTTGCAAACAGATCAAAGCCGTTTGCCGAAAAGACGATATGCTTTCCATTGGTGGAAAACTCACAGACAGCTTCCTGATCGTCTTTCAGCATACCGACCAGCTCCATGAGTGCCTTCTTCGGCACAACATAGCGGAAGGTTCCCATACCGGGTACATGCTCCTGCCGCAGGGCAAGGCGGTATCTGTCCATAGCGACCACAAAGAATTCATCCTGATCTGCTTCAAACAGCAGACCTGCCATGATGGGTCTGTCCACTTTGGTCGATGCGGCAAAATGGGACTCCATGATCATGGAACGCAGCATCGGCTGTGGAATGGCAGTCTTTGTCATGCTCTCCACAACAGGGAGCGCAGGATATTCCTCTGCACTCATGGCAGTAATACGGCATTTGGTATCATCACTTGACAACACGGCATTCAGGTTCTCATCAATGTCAAGACAGATGTTCTCACCTGTCATTCTCCTTGTCATTTCGCTGAACAGTCTGGCGTTGACAACGAAAGTAAAGGGCTGTGTACATTCTGCTTCGATCCGGGTACGGATGCCGATCTCAAGGTCATAGCCTGTGAGAACGACGGCATTCTGTTCCATCCGGATACAGATCCCTTCGAGAGCAGGGTTGACTGCCTTCGGGGAAACACCCCTCATGACCTGTGAGACAGCACTGCACAGTGCATCTCTCTTACACAGAAACTGCATTTTGTTCACTCCTTTTCTGATCGGGTTCTCTTTGTCTCTTTCGCATTCTGGTATGCGCTTTTATTTTTCCACATCCTGTTTCCCAAAAAAACTGTCGTGTGCGACAGATCCATCAATCAATCATATAAGAAAAAATAGTAGTAGTAGTAGGGGGTGTTGAAACTGTTGGAAAGTGGGGTTATGCAAGCAATATCGCAGCAAAAAAATTAACATAGGCTGTGTTGAGAGCTTGTGGAAAAGTGGAAAGATAAGAGAGAAAATTTTTTCGTCTTGAAAAGTTGAAAGATTGTGGAGTTGAAGTTGAGAAATTCTTGAAAACTTTGTGGAAAACTCAGGAACAGTTTTCCACATTCCACAAATGGTGGAAAGTGAATTTCAGAAACTGTGGAAAGAAAAGTGGTACATTTTTGATTTCCGGCAGCAGAGCGTTATTTCCGGAGAAAATCTTTCAACCATGTTTTCAACAACGATGTGGAAAACATGGTTGAAAACTAATTCTTTCCACTTTTTCAACAGTAGTTTTCCACAATGCTGTGGAAAACTCAGTTGCTGATCGTCTGCGGATTTTTGGCTTTGATGTCCTTGATCAGGTCGTCCACGAGACTTTTCAGATTGGAATCTTTTTTGATGGCAGATGTCACGGTATTGAGGGCATAGACGATGGTGGAATGATCTCTGCCGCCAAATTCCTCACCGATGGTGGCAAGCGGTATGCCGGTGACTTCCCGTACCACATAGATCGCCACTTTACGTGCTGTGGAGATCTGGGATGTGCGCTTGGTGGAACGGATGTCGTCGGCAGTGATACCGTAGAGGTTGGCAACTTCCTCAATGATCTTCTCGACCGTGATCGGCGCAGGCTGGTCGTCTGTCAGGATATCCCGGATGACGGTCTGTGCCATAGAGATGGTGGGGGAATTGTTGGTGAGGAGTTTGAGTGCCTTGAGCTTCTTGACTGCGCCTTCAAGCTGACGGATGTTGGTTTTCAGCCGTACAGCGATAAACTCCACCACTTCGTCCGGCAGATTCAGATGCAGCAGCTCTGCCTTGCGGCGGATGATGGCAAATCGTGTCTCGTAGTCCGGCGTGCTGATGTCGGCGATGAGTCCCCATTCAAAGCGGTTGCGGATACGTTCTTCAAGCGTCTGCAGATCACGTGGGGGTTTGTCCGAGGTGATGATGATCTGCTTTCCGGTGGAATGGAGCTTGTTGAATGTGTGGAAAAACTCCTCCTGCATCCGTTCCTTTCCGGAGAAGAACTGGATATCATCGACAATGAGGACATCGGCGTTACGGTAGGTGTCATGGAACACAGAGGTATCACGCTGGTCTATTGCCTTGATCAGCTCATTGCCGAACGTTTCGCCGGTGACGTAGATGACGCACTGATCCGGTTTTCTCTTGGTGATCTCATGCTTGATGGCAGTGACGAGATGGGTCTTGCCAAGACCTGACGGACCGTAGATGAAGAGGGGATTGTAGTTATTCCCTTCCTCTGTTGCAACTGCCTTGCATGCGGCAAAGGCAAACTCATTCGATCTCCCGACAATGAAGGTATCGAACGTATAATCATATTCTGCGACTTCAAAGCTTTTTTTCAGCTCTTCATGCATATCCCCATCAAGCTCTGCTTTCGGTGTGGGATCAGTGTCTGTGGTTTCTGTCCTTCTTTTTCCGTTCTTCGGTGCTTTATAGTTGAGAAGCGGCTCATCTTCTTTGAAAGGGGGGATGACGTTGATGACGATCTCTGTCTTTGCGCCGAGGACATCTTCAAATGCCTTTTCGATCTTAGACCGATAATTTGAGTAGACAATGCCTTTCTGAAATTCCGTTCCGACTGAAAACACAGCCTTATTTCCTTCCAGTCCGACAGGCAGCATGGAGTCGATCCATGTGGATACTGCTACTTCCGAAAGAAGTCCCTTATCCAGAGCATATCGTTTGACTTGTTCAAACAATTCGGTAAAGGAATCCATATGCAACCTCCTATATTCGTTACTTATTTCTATTATACCATATTTTTCAGAAAAAAGCAAGCTTTTTTTTTGTTTTTTGTGAACACTGACGTGCAAAATTTTACACTTCTGCCCACGACAAAACACCCCGTCTTTACCTCATGCAGGGGGACGGGGTGTTTTGCGATCTGCTGTTTCTTATGCTTCTGTTTTTTCGTCTGTTTCATCCTCATCTGTTTCTTCTTCTGTTTCTTCTGCTCCGGATTCTGCAATTCCGATGTAGGCAGCTTCTTCAGCGGCTTCCTTTTCCTCACGGCGGCGGTTTTCCTCTGCCTTTGAGATCTGGTTATTCCGGATGATCTTGATGAGCATGATGATGATGGCAAGCAGAGAGACAGAACCAAGCACGATAAATAATATCTGTGCGACAGGCAGACTCTGTGTTCTGTGGAATCCCTCTGTTTTCTTCGGTACGAGTGCGCCGTCTTTGTCTGTCTCCGTGCTGTCCTCATAGCCGAATGCATAGTCTCCGACGCTGACACCGGAGGGAATGTGTACGCTTTTCAGTGAAGGGCATGCATAGAATGCATAACTTCCCACACTCTGCAATGACTCCGGCAGCCTGACACTCCGTAAGGAAGTGCAGTCCGAAAAGGCGTTGTCATAGATCTTTTCCACGCCCTCCGGCAGCGTGACCGATGTCAGAGAGGTGCAGTAGTCAAATGCCCCTGCCCCGATGTTGCGCAGAGAGGACGGGAAGGTGATCTCTTTCAGTTTGGATGCCGTGAAGAAAGCGGCATCGTAGACCGTGACGACCCCGTCAGGTACAGCAAACTTTTCCTGACTGTTCCCTGCCGGATAGGCAAAGAGCGTCTTTCCGCCGTCCATGTAAATGACACCGTCCTGCGACGTATACACGGCATTGCCCGGCATGACCGTGTAGGATTCCATGCTGCTGCACCCTGCAAAGGCAAGCGCACCGATCTCCCCTGTCTGTGAGGGGACAGTAAAGTTCGTGATGCGGCTGCATCCGAACCATGCTGCCGAACCGATCGTCGTCACGCTCTCCGGAAGCTCTGCCTCTGTGAGCGATGTGCAGAAGGCAAACGCATAATCGCCGATCTCCGTCACGCCCTCCGGCAATGCTGCCGACGGCAGCAGCGTGCAGTAATAAAAACTCTCCGTGCCGATGGAAGTAACTGTCTCCGGAATGTTGACTTCCGTCAGGGAGACGCAGTTGTAAAATGTACCCTCCGGAATTTCCGTCAGACTGTCGGGAAGGGTGACTTTTTCAAGAGAGAGACAGCCGCTGAATACATTGTCACCAAATTCCTTGATCTGATCCGGTATGGTGATCTGTTTCAGGTCTTCACACCCTGCAAAGGCATAGTCTCCGATCGAGGTGACATATTGTCCGAATGTCACGGACTCCAGTGCGCTGCATCCGTAAAAGGCACCGTCGGCAATGCTGACGATCTTCCGTCCGTCCGTGCTGTCCGGCAGGCTGACTGCCAGTGCCGTTGTGTCCACAGCGACAAGCTCCACACCGCCGTCCACATAGCCGAAGGTGAACATGCCGTCCTCATAGGTATCTCCCTGTTCCCCCTCTGCGGATGCCGTGAATGCACTATTTGCGATGACTGCGCCAAGCAGCATGGATACCAACATTTGCCGGATCTTCATAATGTTCTCCTTACTTCTGTTTTTTGTCATTGCGCTTGTTCTGTTTCGCAACATATTTTTCCTGTTCCTTTTCTGCCATCCGTCTTTTCCGCTCCGTCACGATACCGACGACCAGCAGCGACACCAGCAGGATGCATACCAAGATCATCGTAATGAAGTACTTCGGTATCTCTGCATGAAAGGGTATGCCGTTTTTCCTTGCATAGCTGTAGGCTTTGCTGGAGAAATCGACATTCAGCTTTACTCCGTCAATGACTGCCGGATCGCCGTTCTGATCGACGCTGTAGCCGATGCCATATTCTCCGATCTCCTCGACCGATACCGGCAGCGTGATCTCCTTTAACTCCCGACAGCCGAAAAATGCCCGCTCACCGATGCTCGTCAGCGTATCCGGAAAGCTGACTTCACGCAGGTTCACACAGCCGTAAAAACATCTGTCCCCGATGCTCGTCAGATCCTCCGGCAGTTCTGCCTTGCGCAGTTCGCCGCAGTTTGCAAATGCCGCACCGATCAGCTCTGTCAGATGCTCCGGAAATGTAACGCTCTCCAATGCCGTGCAGCCCATGAAGGCGTCTGCACCGATCGCCTCTGCCCCCGTCAGGTCAATACTGTTCAGCTTCGTGCAGTCCGTAAAGCTCCACGGCGCAAGCGTGCCGCAGCCATCCGGAATACAATAGCTGTCTCCCTCCATCGCCTGCGGATAGCGCATCAGCACCATGGATTCACCGTTTTTGAACAAAACGCCGTTCTGGTCGGAATAGTTCTCGCTGTCTGCATCCACCGAAATGCATTCCAGTCCCAGACAGCCTTCAAAGGCAAAATCCCCGATCTCTGTGACCGATGCCGGAATGTCTATCTCACTGAGCATCACACACTGCTCAAAGGCATAGCTCTGTATCGAAGTGACCGTGTCCGGGATGTTCACCGTTTCAAGGGCATCACAGCCGGAAAAACAGCTTTCTGCAAGTTCCGTGACGGGATAGCCGTCGAGTGTCGACGGGATGTCTGCCTGTACGATGGACTTGTCCTCGCAGACAACAGATGCCGTCCCGTCCTCAAGCAGGGTATAGGAAAATGTCTCCTGCGCACGGCATGGCAGCGGCATCAGCAGCAGTACTGCCGCACAGGAAAGGATCATGCCGATGTTTATCTTCATGCTGCATCATCTCCACTGTCGTCATTGTCGTCTGTCTCATCCTTGTCATCTGTATCATCTGTTTCATCCGTATCGTCTTTCTTCGGCTTCATGAAAAAGGAAATAATCAGCACGACCGCAAGCACCACTGCTGCACAGCCGCCCACGCCGAGTATCATCTTGACTCTGCTGTTGCCTTTCAGGCGTGAACCGATCTCCTCCTCAGCACTTGCCTTTCCGTTCGTTCCGTCCTCTTGCAGGATGATGTTGCCGCTTTCGTCCGTTTCTGCCGGAACGGTATCCGTCACGGCATCCGAGAGCAGTCTGCCTTCCCCCAATTCATAGGGAAGATTGGCATCTTCAACTGCGATAAATTCAAAATGGTTTTCATATTCATTTTCTTCGTCATTATCCGATGCATAGAGCTGTGCGGCAGAATTGGCAGCACCGTAAATAATGAAGTCGTCGATCTCCTGCATATCGGCATCATAGCCGAAGGCACAGTAGGACACTTCCTGCACTGCCTGCGGGATCGTCACGCAGGAAAGCCCTGTGCCGGCAAAGGCATACTGTCCGATGTATTCGAGGGTATCCGG
Organism: uncultured Clostridia bacterium; assembly: GCA_947630845.1. Lineage (GTDB taxonomy): Bacteria > Bacillota > Clostridia > Oscillospirales > Ruminococcaceae > UBA3855. The sequence goes on along the minus strand of CANRJB010000002.1, from coordinate 69,055 downwards.
AAGCGTGATCTGTGTCAGCAGGGGACAGTTGGCAAATGAGGCATTGTTGATGCTCTGAATGCCGTCTTGCAGCGTTACGGAAGAAAGTTTGTCGCAGTAGCCAAAGGCGAAGTCGTCGATCTCCTCCACATTGCTGCCGACGGTTGCCTTCTCCAGTGCGGAGTAGGCAAATGCCCAGTTGTTGATATACGTCACATTGTCGCCGATGATGACTTCATGCAGATTCTGTGCAAAGCCGAACGCACCCGAGCCGATCTCCTCGACGGTATCGGGGATGGTAAAGCTTTCGTCCTCTTTTGCGGCAGGGTAGGCGGTCAGCATCTTGCCGCCGTCTGCATACAGGATGCCGTCCTCTGTGGAATAATAGCTGTTATCCGGATCGACAGTGAATGCAGTCAGTGCCGTACACTCAAAGAAAACACTGTCGTCCATATCCGTGACAGTTGCCGGGATCATCACTTCCGTGATGCCCTTTGCGGTCATAAAGCAGCTATTGCAGATGTAGTCGACCGTGTGTCCGTCGATCTCATCGGGGATGGCAAGCTGCCCTGTAAATGTGTCGCTTTCGAGAAAGGAAGTGAGCTGTGCATTTCCCTCCGCATCCAGTTCATATTCGTAGACGGGAGGGACTTCTTCTTCCGTGACTGTTTCCAACTCTTCTTCTGTTGGTTCTTCTCCCTCTGCCGCAGCGGTAAGGGGCAGGAACATAAACGCAGCCAATGCTGCTGCTATGAGCTGTCTCATGGTAGGATCTCCTTGTTTCTGTAGTATTGCCGGACAGAACATACCGGTCATATCTATGTATTATTATAACATAGATATGACCGGATTGCAAGTGCTTTCCTGTTTTTTCACAATCATATCATGGTTTTTTCATGTCATGGGATAGCTTTCCAGAAGGGAGAAATCCGGACCGGAATCGGAATCTCTGACGCAAAAGGATTCATCGAGAGAGCCGACATTGTACTTTGTCATGACATCTTCGTATTCCGGCAGCCCTTCTCCCGCATATTCAAAATCCGTGTCGATCAGAAGCCGCAGATTGCCGCTCTCATCCAGATCATACCATGCCATGTACTTTATATTATACATCATCTTTCCCTCTATTGTCAAGGGAACGTGTTGCACGGATGTGTATAAAAATACGGCAGTTTCTGCTCCCTGTGAGAAAGGGGTATGTGATGAAAGAGAATACAGATGTGCAGCAAGTCCTTGATGGACTGCGGAAGCTTGCCTTCGGAAAAGTCAATGATGCCGTCCGCCTTGCATTTGCCGAGGAAACACCTTCCTTCCGTGTCCTGTCCCGGATGGATCTCTTTAACGTCTCCTCCATCAAACGTGTCAAGGGGGGCGGCGTGGAAGTGCAGTTCTTTGACCGGCAGAAGGCTCTTGAAAAACTCTATGAGTACGCAAGCGCAGATCAGAATGCCTCCTCTGCGGAAGGACTGCTTGAGGCACTCATGAGAGAGGATGAAACATCCTCTGCGATAACGACATTGACAGGGACAGCGAACGCTTCTCAGAGGAGGCACTTGCACAGATGCAGACGCTGTTTGTCGGAAAGACGGGCATTACTGACCATGACCCGAAAGCAAGCGGTCAGACTGCCCGTATCTATGATACGGAAATTGTCCGGGATGCTTCCCGGACAACTTCCGACGGCAGACCCTATGCTGCCCTCAGAGCGAAGGCATATATGGTGAGGACGGATTCCAATGCTGACCTTATCCGGGAGATCGAAGGCGGTATCAAAAAGGAAGTCAGTGTTTCCTGTTCTGTCGGGAAACGCATCTGCTCCGTATGCGGTGCGGACAGGACGGTTTCGTCCTGCACGCATGTACCGGGGAGAAAGTATGGGGATGTGGTCTGCTGCACGGTGTTGGATGATGTGAAGGATGCCTATGAATGGAGCTTTGTGGCTGTTCCGGCACAGACGGCTGCCGGTGTCACGAAACATTTCTGCGGCTGTTCTGCAAAGACATGTGATGACGGACTGCTCGGTGAGGTAGAGGACATGCTGCGTGCAGAGGTCGTCTCGCTCTGCGGACAGAAAACGGTCATTTCCAAAGCCCTCTGTCTTGCTGCCGGAAAGATGGATCTGCGTGAGCTGATGGCGTTCCGGAAGTCACTTTTAGAGGAACAGCCCATGCAGCCGGAAGTACAGCTTCTTGGCAATGATGAAACGGCGTTCCGTATGCACTGATGTACCCGAAAGGAGGAGTTGCCATGAATATGCAGATGATCTGCTCACTGTTTACGCTTTTTTCCGGTGAGGAGGATGTCAACCGGTTCATGCCGCTGCTGATGGTTTCCATTGAGGAGATCAGGGAACAGCTCTGTGAAGGGGCAGATGATACTGATGTCAGACTCTGCTACCTTTCGGCAGCAGTGGCAAACCTGCGCTATACGACGATCTATGGCGCAAGGGAAAAGGCACTTGCCACCTATGCCGGCAATATCGCAAGACAGTCTGACGGGTTACAGCAGCTCCAGTTTGCGGAGCATCTTGTGAATTGTTACAGGGGGCTGTGTTCTGATCTGCTCCGGAACGGGGCATTTGTGTTTGAAGGGGTACGGGGGTGAGCGTTTGCGGTTCTTTCTCAGGGGTGTGATCGACGAGATACGCAGGCAGGGCATCCGGGAGATCTATCCGTCTTTCGATGCTGTGCCGCTGCCGAATAAGTCGGACAGTCTGTTTGTGGTCGCAGGGCTGGACAAGGTGCAGACTGACTTTCCCTTTCCCGACGGTAAGGGCGGCATCAAGCCCTTTTCCGCAGATGTCAGAGTCAGCATCCTCATCCCCATGACTGCGCCCGTGAGCAGGGCGGAGGAATGCTTTTATGAGAAGATCTGCCCGGCAATGCAGAAAGTGGGTGCAGCCTTGTGTGAGACGGCTGCACCCTTGACAGATGTGAAATTACAGCGTGTGGTGATGTACGGAATCTTCCGGTTCAGGGGGCTGTGTACGGAAAGTCTTGCAGAGGAGGATGAAGTTTGAAGATCACGGTCAGGGAAATGCAGTCGTATCCGGTGCAGATCGGGGAGCTGACGGTCTATCTGTCGGAGTATCAGATCGTTGGCGGATGCGGCATCAGTGAGCAGGGGACGGCTGACGGGAGTGGGACGGTCACTGCGGCTTTCCCGAAAGGGACAAGACTTACCCTCAGAGGGAAGCTTGCGCCGTCGTCTGATATGGCTGCGATCATTGCGGCAGCGGATGCGGCGATGCGTGGAGGGACGACATTGCCGCTGCATATCAAAGAGATACGCTGTGATGCCGTGCGGCTCATCGGCTTTACGCTCAAAGAAGGTCAGGAGTTTCCGGAGCTGACGCTGCTGTGCTATACGCAGAGTGCGCTTGTGAAGGAGACGGCAGCATGACGGCGCAGTTTACGCTCCGCCTGTATCAGGGTGACACATTCGCTGCGGAGCATGTGTGCATTGCTGTGACGCTCGACCGTGAGATCTACACGCCCTTTGAAACGATGTCTGCCGCTTTTGTGACGGATGGGACGGAGAAGATCTGTGCGGACAGGGTGGAGCTGCTGTGGAACGGGGAAGTGATTTTCCACGGGCTGATGGAAAGCATCACTGCCTGCCGGAAAAATGGCTGTGATCTCCTCACTGTGAAATGCCGGAGCTTTCCCATTCTGCTGACACAGAATGAGCTGGCAAAGGGGATGTACTTCAATCTGACGATCGGGCAGCTCATCAATGACTATTGCCACATTCCCTTTCTTACCTGCGAGGAACGGCAGGAGACAGGCTATATCAGCGTGAAGGACGGTACGTCCCTCTGGGACTGTATCGTCAGCTTCGGATATAAAATGACGGCGCACTACCCCTATGTTACCGGCAACAAGGTGATGCTCTCACCGCCGGAAGATGCGGCAGTGCATGTCATTCCGACAGGGGATGCTGTGGAATACGGCACGATGTACGACACCTCAAAGCTTGTCAGTCATTATCATATGGAGGACATTGAGGAAAATCCGGATGCCTATCAGCAGGAAAATCCGGTGGCTGTACAGGTGAATGTCATCCGGCACAGGTATATCCCGTTTGACCGGCAGTTTCTGCAAGACCCGGAAAAGGCACTGACTTTCCGCAACCTCTATTCCCAGCGTGGGTGGCATGCGGACTATATTGTCTATGCAGGATTTCATAATGAGGGACTCGGGGAAAGTGTCAGTTACGGCAGCTTCCTGCAGACACAGCGTATCTGCCGGATGCGCTTTACCTTCGGAAAGAAGGGGATGTTCACCAAGGTATGGACGTACAAGGATGGCTTTTATGGGAAAGAGATTGCCCCCGTTACCGGAAAGTAACGGGGGCGCCACCAAAAAAGAACGAATATGTGGGAAAATCATAATGAAAGTTTCACCGGAGTACCGGTGTATCTGAATGTGGCAGAAAGCTGCCTACTTTTTTCTTCTGTATTTGTTTTTTCTGTCTGTATTCCGTCTGATGTCGCTGATGCGTTCCTCGCTGTGCTGCTTGAAACGGTTCATCATATCTTCAAAGGTCATTTCTGACTCTGGTTTCCGTGGTTTCGGTTCCCAGACGATGCTTTTTTCACGCTCAGGTTTCCGGGATTCACGGGGGGGACGCTGCGGTTTTTCATCTGTCGCTTTCTTGATGGACATGCTGATCTTGCCCTGCTCATTGATAGCAATGACCTTGACACGCACATCCTGTCCTTCTGTCAGGTGGTCATGGATGTCATTGACATAGGTATTAGCCACTTCGGAGATATGTACCATACCGGTGACAGGTTTTCCCTTTCCGGCAGCGACTTCAACGAATGCGCCATATTTGGTGATGCTTTTGACTTTGCCATCATAAATATTACCGATTTCCAACGCCATAAAATCATATGCCTCTCTTCTATTTTTTCATCAGTCTCTGGATGTATCATAATAACGACGTTCATCCGGGTAGGCATAGTCATTATTTTCTACAGCGATCTTTTCCATATATCTGCCGAGGTCATCCGACTCGATCAGTTCTTTCAGCTCATCGTTCTCCAATTTTATGGCTTCAATCTTTTTATCCAGTTCAGCAAGTTCATTTCTCTTTTCTATGATGGTATTCTGCATAGAGATCACGGAAACGGCACAGAACAGAATGAACAGCACGATTGCGATTCGTCCGAGCAGTTTAGCACCGAAGCGTTTCTTTTTTTCAGGGTTTTTTTCTTTGTCTGCCATTTGCCTTACCTTCCTTTATCCCTCTTTGTTTATTATACACCATTTTCATAGATCTCTGCAAGCGATTTTGATAAAAATCCTTTCCTTTTTCCTTTTTTTCGGAGACTTTCACAAATCTCATACTTATTTTTTTACATATCAGTACAAACCTTTGCACAATTGTCCGCATCGGTACTGCCATCTGGTGCAGGATCGCTGTGAGCAGCCGCATTACCGGCTGTCCGAACAGGCATTCATAGACCGCAAACCCAAGCAGACACCCGATGGCATAGTATCCACGGAACACGCCTTCCGTAAATGCGGACGCATACATCAGCAGCATCAGACATACCGACAGCACCCACAGCAGATCTTCCGCTGCCACAGCAATTCCGTTGTGGCGGATGAGCCTGCGCAGGAGACGCATGGCATCGAACAGCAAACCTGATGGTATGCCGAGCAGACATGCCCCTGCAAACCGCAGCAGTTCATCCTGTACAGAAAAGGTGATCATCGGAACAGTCTCCCGATAAAGGAAACGGGGGAGCGTTTATCCTTGTCGCCGTAGCGCATGCCCCAGATGTCCCCTTCGACGGAAAGATCGCCTTTTTCGATGCTGATGGCATTGATATGCAGCTCCCTGCCGTCTATGGTAAGTTCGCCAAGCTTTGTGTAGAGGACGATCTCACGCTCATCAAACCGGTCAATGTCGGTAACGCCGGAGATGGTCAGGGTATGTCGGTTCTCTAAGATCAGTGTCTGGTTTTCGGCAATCTGTTCCTGCATACTTGTTTCCTCCCATGGGTTTTGGTACAGGATATGCAGGGAATCTGAAACTTATGCAGAGAGATGCCCCCTTTTCGCCTGTGAAAGGGGGCATCTTTTGTTTAACCTGCAAACATGGGAGTGGAAAGATAGCGTTCGCCTGTATCCGGAAGCAGTGCCACAATGGTCTTGCCCTTGTTTTCCGGACGCTTTGCCAGCTCGATCGCAGCCCATACTGCCGCACCGGAAGAAATGCCGACGAGCATTCCCTCTTTCCGTGCGATCTCTCTGCCTGTTTCAAAGGCTGCTTCGTTCTCTACAGTGATGATCTCATTGTAAATACTGGTGTTGAGTGTTTCCGGCACAAAGTTTGCACCGATACCCTGAATTTTATGACCGCCTGCATGACCTTCGGACAGCAGCGGAGAGGTTTTCGGTTCAACTGCCACGATCTGCACATCCGGTTTCTTTGCCTTCAGATATGCACCTACGCCGCTGATCGTGCCGCCTGTGCCGACTCCGGCTACAAAGATATCGACCTTGCCGTCTGTATCCTCCCAGATCTCGACACCTGTCGTCCGTTCATGCATTGCCGGGTTTGCCGGATTTGTGAACTGCGACGGGATGAAGCTGCCGGGGATCTCCTTTGCCAGCTCCTCTGCCTTTTCGACAGCACCCTTCATGCCCTTTGCCCCTTCGGTCAGCACCAGCTCTGCACCGTATGCCTTCATGAGGTTGCGGCGTTCGATGCTCATGGTTTCCGGCATGACGATGATGATGCGATATCCACGCACTGCGGCAACTGCCGCAAGTCCGATGCCGGTATTGCCGGAAGTGGGTTCGATGATGACGCTGCCCTGTTTCAGGACACCTCTTTCTTCTGCATCATTGATCATGGCAAGTGCGACTCTGTCCTTGACAGAGCCTGCCGGATTGAAAGCTTCGATCTTGCCGAGGATCGTGGCAGACAGACCCTCTGCCTGTTCGATGTGGCGCAGGTGCAGCAGTGGTGTGCTGCCGATCAGCTCCGTGAAATTCTCATATACCTTTCCCATCAGGAAACACTCCTTTCAAACTACATATAAACCTATATGTTTTGTATGTTTATAGTATACCACATGAAAATACATTTGTCAAGTGTTTTTTCAAAAAAATTTCCCCCCTTGCCATACGGCAAAGGGGGCGTATTCCATATTACTCAGGCATGGGTGCAGGAGGCGGTTCAATGGATTCCTCCGGCGGGATGTCCACATTTGGCTCTTCGCCGCCATAGCTTTCTTCAGCAGGAGTTGTGTTGATCGGTTCCGGACTGCTTGTCGGTTCGGGATTGTTGGCATAATAGATCTTGAGTGTCTCTGAACCGGTCATGTCAAACTTCTCTCCGACTTCGTGGCTCAGGGAGACAACATAGCCGTTTTTATAATCGTAATTCACCACGGCTTCGCTGTTGTGGGCAGTCAGCCCTAACTCGTCAAGCTTTGCTTCGTACTCCGACAGGGTCAAGCCCTCGAAATCCGGCAGCACAATAGACGACGGTCCTTTGCTGACGACGACCTTCACAGTCGTGCCGCTCTGGAAAGGTGTACCCGGTGCAAGCTCCTGTTCTATGATCAAGCCTGCCTTGTATTCATCACTGAAATCATATTCCGCTTCAAGATACAGCCATCCGTCCTGTTCGAGCAGTTCTTTCTTGGTCTCGTAATTCTTGCCGACCAGATCGGGCATCTGGCTGTCCGCAGTGGGTTCGGTCGTTTCTACTTCGGATTCAAGTACAATATTATTCGTCTCGTAGGGCGGCTGTGTCATGACCGTCTCGATCTGGCTCTGCTCAGCCGGCAGTGTATTCATACCGAACAGATTGATCGCAACGATGATAATGACCAGCACGACGCAGACAAGCAAAACAGTGATAATGATCGGGATCTTGATGCGGTCGATGACGTTTTCATGGCTCTGCACCACATAATCTTCCCGTGTATGGAATGTCTCTTTCTGGGGAGAACGGCGATGCTCCGGTTCAGGATGACGCTGCTGTTTTGACTGCTGCTGACGGCGTGTGGGTTCCTGTGGGACGGGCTTTGGTGCTGCATCGTTCTCCTGCTCGAAAAGCTGTGTGACAAGCTCCGTGACCGTCTGGATGCGGTCTTCGGAAAACAGGCTCATGCCCTTCATGATGACACGGGAAACATGCTTCGGAATATTCGGATTCATCTCATGCGGTGCGCAGAGATTGTCATTCTGCATCCGGCTCGGGGCATCGGTCGGCTTGCATCCGGTCAGAATGCGGTACAGCACGGCACAGATGCCGTAAACATCTGTCCATGTACCCTGCCGGGTACTGGGGCTGTACTGCTCCGGTGCGGCATAGCCATGAAACATCTCACACGGCAGATCGGTATGTACCGTGCGGACGGTCGGGATGCAGAAACCACAGAGCTTCATCTCCCCTTTTTCCGTGACATAGATCGTCTCCGGGCTGATGGCACGGTGGATGATGTTGTTATTGTGGACAAGGCTCAGTGTGGTAAAGAAGGGGGGGAACATGGTGGATACCTGATTCCATGTCAGCTCGCCGGCATTGTCTTTGAGGTAATCCACGAGCTTGACACCTTCGATATATTCAGAGATGGCATAGGTCGTATTATTTTCGGAGAAAAGATCGAGTGTCGGATTGATGAGTGCGGCACTGCGCATCTGGGCAAGGTTTTTGTTCAGTTCCGTAAAATCTGCCATCAGTGCCTTATACTGTACAAGCTGCTGCGGATTGACGCTGATGGTAGCTTTCCCTCTCACACGGGAGCAGAACACGGTGGGCATATATTCCCGGATGAGGACTTTACAGTTGATAGACTGGTTATAGCCGATATAGGTAGCCCCTTCGCTGTTATGATTCAGCAGAATGCCGACAATATAGCGGTTATTGAGAAGAGTGCCGGGTGTAAGATAGTTCCTGTCCGTCGGGGTCGATTCATGATAGCCGCAGATCGGGCAGACGGTACTTTCTTCGGGTATCCGTTCCATACAGCCGTAGCACATCCTTTTTTCTCCCATGGGGCTGACTCCTTTCTTTTTGATATTTTGCTTCAGGAAATGTGTCATTTCCTGACCTCTTTCTCCATACTCTTTACCTTACTATTTTATCAGTTTTTCTTCCGCTTGTCAACCGTATTCGGGATTTCCGGAGATTTTGAGGGAAGAATTGTATTTGTTTTGTAACATTCTTTCATTTTTTTTTAACAAAGATGCATCCTGCTGACTGTGCATGCAGACCATGCCCCCTTGCACGGAATGCAGGGGGGCATGGCTTTTGAGGATGTTTCCCTTTTCATCGGGACGGGAGAAAGAACGATTTGCCTGCAGGGTTGCTCCTTGTCATGCAAACATGCTGTGCTTCCTGTGTGCGCAGGGCGATGACTGCGCCACGGATGCGGTACGCCGCAATTCCAGTCCCGATCCTGACACAGGTCACGCTCGTGCCCGGTATCAGTCCGATGTCCTGTAACCGGCTGCGGACTGCACCACTGCTGCGCACGGAAAGCACCTTTCCTGTATCGCCTTCACCTAACAGATCGAGTGTATCCATAATTTGCCCCCCGTTACCAGTCTATGCGGCAGGTGGGCAGGGGGTCACTGTCTACATTTCATCTGATGTGGGGAATCCGTTCTCCTGCGCCCATGTCAGGATGGCTGCGCCTTCGGGGGCATGGATGGTACACTTCGGTTCAAGCTCCTCCAGTCCCCAGCTTGCATAGGGCAGTGACGGGTTCTCTACATATAGATCTGTCAGCATACATCCGCTCAGCAGCTCTTCATCCGTCACGGTAACGCCTGCCGGGATCGTCAGTACCGTCAGGGAACTGCATCCGGCAAATGTGGCACGTTTCAGCTCTGTGACCCCTGCCGGGATGGTGATGTCTGTCAGGGAGGAACAGTCTAAGAATGCCTGTTCTCCGATGATCGTCACTGTATCGGGGATGACGATCTTCTGTGCATCCCATGCTGCCTCAAAGGCATAGTCCCCGATCTCCGTCACGGGGGCATCGCCGATATGGGAGCTGATGATGATCTCCTGTTCCTTGCCTGTGTAGTCAAGGATGGCAGCGGTACCATCGTCCTTGATGGTGTAGGTGAAGTTGTCGAGGGGAGTTGCACCGTTCTCTGCTTTGGCATCGGGTTCTGTGACGGGGGGTTCTGTGGTATCACCGACCCACTGTTCCACAAGGGAGTCTTCTTCCTGCTTTTCTTCCGATGTCTCGGCAGGCAGCGCAGACTGACTGCATCCGCACAGCAGTGTTGTCAGCAGGAGGATGGGAAGATAGCTGCGTTTCATGATTTTTTCCCTCTGATCTTGGCTCTCTGCACATTGTCCAGAATGCGTTTCCGGATGCGCAGATTTTTCGGTGTCACTTCAAGCAGCTCATCATCTGCCAGAAATTCAAGACAATCTTCCAAGCTCATCACCCTCGGCGGTACAAGGCGCAGGGCATCATCACTGCCGCTTGCACGGGTGTTGGTCAGGTGCTTACGCTTGCAGACGTTGACGACCAGATCTTCTGCCTTCGGTGACACGCCCACGACCATCCCTTCATACACCGGCACGCCTGCACCAATGAAAAGTGTGCCTCGCTCCTGTGCATTGTACAGTCCGTAGGTGACGGCTTCGCCGCTTTCATGACAGATGAGCGAACCGGTCGTTCTCCTTGGAATTTCTCCCTTATATGGGACATAACTGTCAAAGACACTGCTCATGATGCCTTCGCCCCTTGTGTTGGTGAGAAATTCGCTCCGGTAGCCGAACAGACCTCTTGACGGGATGAGAAAGGTAAGCTTTGTCCGGCTGCCCTGCGGCTGCATGGATTGCAGTTCACCTTTTCGTGTACCCATCTTTTCCATGACCGTGCCGACGCATTCTTCCGGCACATCGACCACAAGCCGTTCCAACGGTTCGCAGAGCTTGCCGTCTATGGTTTTCAGCAGCACTCTTGGCGTGGAGACGGCAAGTTCATAGCCCTCACGCCGCATCGTTTCCACAAGGATGGAAAGGTGCATTTCGCCACGACCTGCCACGGTGAAAGCATCCGTGCTGTCTGTCTCGGTCACACGGAGCGACACATCCTTCAACAGTTCCCGGAACAGACGCTCCCGCAGCTGACGGGATGTGACATATTTTCCCTCCCGTCCTGCAAACGGGGAGTCATTTACGGAAAAGGTCATTTCCATAGTCGGTTCGCTGATGTGGGTAAAGGGGAGTGCTTCGGGGGTTTCCGGTGCGCAGATGGTGTCCCCGATGGTGATGTCTGCAATGCCGCTCACGATGACGATGTCGCCGACGGTTGCGGTTTCGGTATTGACCTGCGACAGCCCCTGCATCTGGGCAAGGGAGACGATTTTTGCAGAATTGTGCTTTTCCGGATCATTGGCATTGACGACGGTCACGGGCTGGTTGACTCTGATCGTACCTCTCTGGATCCTGCCGATGGCGATGCGTCCCACATAGTCATTATAATCAATGGAGGAGACGAGTAACTGAAGCGGTGCATCCGGATCTCCCTGCGGCGGTTCGATCTCCTTGACGATCGTTTCAAACAGGGGGGTAAGGTCTGTGCCGGGCACATCCTTGTCGAAAGATGCCGTGCCGCTCCTGCCGGAACAGTAGAGGATGGGGCTTTCAAGCTGCGCATCATCGGCATCGAGGTCGAGGAGAAGAAGCTGCACTTCGTCCGCAATCTCATCAAGTCTTGCATCGGGGCGGTCGATCTTGTTGACGACGATGATGATCTTCTGTCCCATTTCCAGAGCCTTAGAGAGGACGAATCTTGTCTGCGGCATAGGTCCTTCTGCGGCATCCACGAGCAGAATCACGCCATCTGCCATAGACAGCACACGCTCCACTTCGCCGCCGAAGTCTGCATGTCCGGGGGTATCAATGACATTGATCCTGATGTCGTGATAGCGGACGGCAGTATTTTTGGCTAAGATGGTGATGCCCCGTTCCCGTTCGAGGTCGTTGGAGTCCATCACACGCTCCGATATATTCTGGTTTTCCCGGAATACGCCGCCCTGTTTCAGCATTTCATCGACGAGTGTCGTTTTGCCGTGGTCAACGTGGGCAATGATGGCAATGTTCCGTAAATCTTCTCTGATCATTCTGATATCCTTCCTTTTCGCTGATAATCCATTTTACAGTATAGCACATTCCTTCCGAAAATGCAAGGCTTTCCGGCAGAAATCGGCATTTTGGCGTATTTCACGCCCCTGCTGCAAACCTTTTATATTGATTTTTGCACCTATGGCGTGCATTCCCATTGACAAGCGGTCGGATGTGTGGTATACTACGAATAACAAATTATGATAGGAAGGAGGTTGCTATGAAGCAATTTACTTGCCTGTGCAGTTATGTGATCGAATTTACGATATGCAGTTTGTGTGGATGGCTGTTTGAGGAGTCGCTTGAACTGCTTGTGTACCATGCCTATGCGGACAGGGGAATTTTGCATCTGCCGATGCTGCCCATTTATGGATTTTTCGGGCTGATATTAGCAGCTTTGTTCCGGCAGCAGCATAGTGCGGCTGCGGTATTCTGCATCAGTACGCTGGTGACGACGGCACTGGAGCTGGTAAGCTCCTATCTGCTTGAACGCATGGGATATGTACTGTGGGACTATTCGGCATGGATACTGAATTATGAAGGGCGCATCTCGCTGCTCAGTTCTCTGATTTTCGGGGCAATGAGTGTACTGCTTGTGAAATGCGTGCATCCGCTGATGCGGAAGATGGAGCGGAATGCTCCGCAATGGGTGACATGCGGAATGGGGGTCATGTTCGGGCTGCTGCTGATTGGGGATGCGGTGTGGACGTTTTTGTTATGACACATGCCATCGTAATATGCCGAGCAAGATCAGCATGATACCGCCAAGCCATGTCCCCCTTCTGCCGCTGCATCTTTTTCCCACATGGCATCCTGCCACCGTCAGCACATAACCAAGTAACAGCGTCAGCACCAGACACAGCGGTATCCCCTCCGGCATCAGCCCTGCACCCAGTCCGCTTGCCAAGGAATCCAGTGACATGGCAGCGGAAAAGGTCAGGGCTTCCTTCATGCTCAGGGTCTTGGAATTGTCTGCATCCGCAAGTGTCTCATCAAAACAGATGTCGATCACCAGTCCCATTGCTTTCCGGCGGATGTGGGGGTGTGTGCGGAAGAATGTTTTCATCCCCTCTTTCATGAGCGTGATGCTGCCCATCCCGATGAGCAGTGCTGTCCCTCCGTACCGCAGCACGCCTTCCGGGAACAGATGGTTCAGCAGCTCTGCGCCCATCAGTGATGCTGCAAGAAAGACTGTCCCCACTATGCTGATGAGCAGGGAACAGCGTTTCGGGATGTGGATGCCGTTCATGCTGCATCCCATTGCCGCAAAGAAAACATCCATGCACACTGCCGCTGACAGCAGGCATGCCCTTAGCATGAGAATCACCTCGACTTTCCTTACATGATATGCGGAAAGCCGGGGTGGTGTGAATTGTTGTATCAGAATACGTGTCCGATCAGATTGCACAGACAGCATACCACCATGCCGCAGAGGGTCGGCATGATGATGGAAAATGCAGTCCATTTCAGGCTTTTTGTCTCCTTATAAATGGTAAGTACCGTTGTGGAGCAGGGAAAATGGAACAGGGAAAAACACATCGTACAGAGCGCAGTCAGCCATGTCCAGCCATGTTCCGTGAAGATGGCATGCAGCGCATGCAGGTCGTTCAGTTCCACCAGTGTACCCTGTGACAGATAGCCCATCAGGATGAGAGGGATGACGATCTCATTTGCCGGAAACCCCAAGAGAAACGAGAGCAAAATCGTGCCGTCCATCCCGAGTATGCTGCCGAGGGGGTCAAGGAAAGAGGTGCAGTGTGCAAGCAGACTCATGCTGCCGATGCGGATGTTAGCCAGCAGCCAGATGATCAGTCCTGCCGGGGCAGCCACTGCACATGCCCTTCCCAATACAAACAATGTCCTGTCCATCACGGAACGCAGCAGCACTTTGGTGATCTGTGGGCGGCGGTAGGGCGGCAGTTCGAGCGTGAAGGACGAAGGGATGCCTTTCAGCAGTGTGCAGGACAGGAGTTTAGCTGTCAGAAATGTCATCCCGACACCACACAGGATTACCGCAAGCAGCAGGACTGCCGACAGGAGAGAGGCTGTGCCTGTGAGAAAGAACATGGAGATCAGGGCAATGAACAGCGGAAATCTGCCGTTGCAGGGGATAAATACATTCGTCAGGATGGCAATGAGACGCTCACGGGGGGAATCAATGATGCGGCAGCCAGTCACGCCGCAGGCATTGCAGCCCAGTCCCATGCACATCGTGAGTGCCTGCTTGCCGCATGCGCCAGCTTTCCGGAAGCTGTTGTCCAGTAAAAAAGCGACCCTCGGCAGATAGCCTGCATCTTCCAATAAGGTGAACAGCGGAAAAAAAATTGCCATCGGCGGCAGCATGACGGAGACGACCCATGCGAGTACACGGTACATGCCGTCGATCAGCAATGCTGTGAGCCAGACGGGGGCATGGAGCATTTGCAGTCCGTTCCGGAGGTGTTCACCTACAGAAAACAGCAGCGTTGACAGGGCATCGGACGGATAATTTGCTCCGATCATCGTCAGCCAGAGGATGCCGGCAAGCAGCAGCAGCATGACGGGGATGCCGAACCGCCTGTCTGTGAGGATGCGGTCAATGCGTCGGTCTTTGCGGTCGCTGTTTTGCATGCCGCTGACAGACTTTGCGGCGATCTCCTCGGCAAGCTGTACCGTTGCAGCGATGATGGTGTCCTGCACGGTGACGGGCGAGAGGTCTTCGGGGGGCATGATGGGATGCTTCTGCGCTGCAAGCCATCCGCAAAAGCTCTCGTCATGTTCAAGGATGCGCAGTGCTGCCCATTGCGCAGGAAAGGGGAAGTGCAGTTCCTCTAATTCCGGCACAAGTTCCTGAACGGCGTTCTGTATGGTTTCGCCATAGTCCGGATGCGGACGGTCATGTGACGGCGTTCCGGTCAGGACTTCATGCAGACGGTGCAGCAAAGTGTCAATGCCCTTGTTTTCCCTTGCACTGAGCGCAACGACGGGGATGCCGAGCAGTTCTTCCAGTCCGGCAATATCTACGGTGATCCCCTTTTTCTCCGCCTCATCCGCAAGATTGACTGCGATCACGACACGTTCCGACAGCTCTGTTACCTGTAAGGCAAGACAGAGATTCCGCTCCAGACAGCAGGCATCGCATACCACGATGACGGCATCGGGTGCGGAGAAGCACAGAAAATCCCTTGCGACCTGTTCTTCTGCGGAATTGACACGGAGCGAATATGTCCCCGGCAGGTCGATCAGGCGGTAAAGCACCCCCTCATATGTATATGTCCCTTCCGCACAGGCTACCGTCTTGCCTGCCCAGTTTCCGGTATGCTGGTGCAAGCCGGTGAGGGCATTGAATACGGTCGTTTTCCCTACATTCGGATTTCCGGCAAGTGCGATGCAGTAGTCCGGTTTCTTCATCTCCGGCATGGCATTCCCTCCTTTTTCCCATCTTATGCAGGCAGACGGACACGATATGCAAAAATAATTGAAAAATATCCAATTATTGGTTGCTTTTTTTCTTAATGTGTGGTATAATGGTAATAGATTGTCCATAAGTAAAAAACGCCGTTCAGGCGGTATCCGTGATCTATGATCAAGGAGGGGAGAACATGTCTCTGAAAGAAAAAGTTCTGAAACAATTGATGCAGGCGAATGGTGAATACTGCTCCGGTGCAATGCTTGCCGATCTGTTCCATGTCAGCAGGACGGCAGTGTGGAAGGCTGTGGAGCAGTTGAAGGGAGAGGGATGCTGCATTGAGGCTCTGACGAAAAAGGGATACCGGCTGACGAATCTGTCCGATTTGTTTTGTCCACAGGCATTTCAGGATCTGGTGAAAGACTGCCGGACGGGGTGGCAGGTGCGGCATCTTCAGGTAATTGATTCTACCAATAATGAGGCAAAAAGACTTGCTTCGGAAGGGGCTGCTGCCGGCATGGTCGTACTTGCGGACAGGCAGACTTCCGGCAGAGGGCGGATGGGAAAGCAGTTCCATTCACCGGCAGGAGGATTGTATTTTTCTGTCATCCTGCGTCCGCAGCTGCCGCTTATGGACATGATGGCTCTGACGGCTTGTACTGCGGCTGCGGTGCATCAGGCACTGATGGAATTTGGTATCCCTACGCAGATCAAGTGGGTCAATGATCTGTTTCTGAACGGAAAAAAGGTCTGCGGCATTTTGTCCGAAGGCGAATTTTCGGCAGAGCTTTTGCGGATGGAATACATGGTGGTCGGTATCGGCATCAATCTGCGGAAAGACCCCGATCTGCCGGAGGAGTTACAGTCGATCGTGACGGACTTGTTCACGGAGACGGAGAAACATGTTGACCGCACCAGACTGTTGGCTGCAATCTTGCGGCAGCTTGAGCGGTATATAGATGGGCTGCCGGAGCGCACCTATCTGCCTGTTTACACCCAAAATTCCTGTACGCTTGGGCATCATGTGCGTGTGATGGCAGAGCGTGGGCTGAGTACTGCGCTTGCGGTAGGGTTTTCTGACGATGCAGGTCTGATCGTGGTGTTTCCTGATGGTTCGAGAGAGATCATCCGCACGGGCACGGCACAGATCATTGATTGAATGTTTCACGTGAAACAAAGAGGACTTCCGGAAAGGAAGCCCTCTTTTGTTATTTCACAGAAATTTCGGATTGTCCGCCCATGTACGGACGCAGTGCCGTCGGAATGCGGATACTGCCGTCGGCGTTGAGGTTGTTTTCAAGGAAGGCAATCAGCATTCTGGGCGGCGCAACAACGGTATTATTCAGCGTATGTGCAAAATACTTGCTGCCGTCCGCAGTCTTGACACGGATGCCAAGCCGTCTTGCCTGTGCATCGCCTAAGTTGGAACAGCTTCCCACTTCAAAATATTTCTGCTGACGGGGTGACCATGCCTCCACATCAAGGCTCTTGACTTTCAGATCTGCAAGATCGCCGGAACAGCATTCGAGTGTGCGCACCGGAATGTCCAGTGTGCGGAAGAAATCCACAGTATTCTTCCACAGCACATCGAAATACTGCATGCTCTCCTCCGGCTTGCAGACTACGATCATTTCCTGCTTTTCAAACTGATGGATGCGATAGACACCACGTTCTTCAATGCCGTGCGCACCGACTTCCTTGCGGAAACAAGGGGAATAGCTTGTCAGTTTCTGCGGCAGTTCGTCTTCCGGGAGAATGGTGTCAATGAATTTGCCGATCATGGAATGTTCACTTGTGCCGATGAGATAGAGGTCTTCTCCCTCGATCTTGTACATCATGCCTTCCATTTCCTCAAAACTCATGACGCCGGTCACGACTTCGGAACGAATCATGAATGGTGGGATATAGTAGGTAAATCCACGCCCGATCATAAAATCCCGTGCGTAGGACAGGATGGAGGAGTGCAGCCTTGCAATGTCGCCGCAGAGGTAATAAAATCCGTTGCCGGATGTCTTTCTTGCGGAATCGAGATCAATGCCGTGGAGCTTTTCCATGATGTCCACATGATACGGCACTTCAAATTCCGGCACGAATGGTTCTCCGAAACGCTCAATTTCTACATTTTCGCTGTCGACCTTGCCGATCGGCACGGATTTGTCGATAATGTTCGGAATCACAAGCATGATCTCACGGATTTTCTTTTGTAGCGCATCCTCACTTGCCTCCAGTGCAGCAAGGGCATCACCCATCGCTGCCACTTCTGCTTTGAGCTTTTCTGCGCCTTCCTTGTCGCCCTTGCCCATGAGTCCGCCGATCTGTTTGCTTTTGGATTTGCGTTCAGAACGCAGCGTGTCGCCCTTTACCTTCGCAGCACGGTATTCCTTGTCCAGTGCAATGACCTCGTCCACCAACGGCAGTTTTTTGTCCTGAAACTTGTTCCGGATGTTCTCCTTCACAAGCTCCGGATTCTCTCTCAGAAATTTCATATCCAACATGTTGATTTTCTTCCTTTCCGATATGTTTCACGTGAAACATTTAGTCTTCCGGCGAAAGCAGGTTTGCCAATTCCCGAAGATCGTCCTCGTCATAAAATTCAAGCGTGAGAGTCCCCTTATTTTTCTTATACTGCACACTGACCTTCCTGCCGAGCCTTGTGTGCAGGGAATGCTCTACTTCGCCATAATAGGAATTTTCAATCACAGGCACATATTTTTTCGGTGTCGGTTCGGATGCCATCTGTTCAAGCTGCCGTACAGTCAGCAGCCCAGCAGCCGCTTTGTGTGCAGCCGTGACCATCGTGTCCTCATCCGTAAAGCCAAGCAGCGCACGTGCATGTCCCGATGTAATGCTGCCGTCCACCAGATAGCCCTGAATTTCCTCCGGCAGCCGCAGCAGACGGATGGCATTGGCGATCGCACTGCGGGAGCGTCCCACCGTTTTCGCCACATCCTCCTGCTTCATCCCAAAATCGTCCATCAGCCTGCGGTATCCCTGCGCTTCTTCCAACGGATTCAGGTTTTCACGCTGTAAATTTTCGATCAGCGCAATCTGTGCCGCCTCAAGGTCAGTCATCTCCCGGATGACAACAGGCACTTCATCCAGCCCCACCATCCGTGCCGCACGCCAACGCCGCTCTCCGGCAACGATCTGATAACCGCCCATCGGAAGGGGACGCACTAAAATCGGCTGTAGTACGCCATGTTCCTGAATGGATTGTGCAAGTGCTGTAATTGCAGATTCGTCAAATGTTTTTCTGGGCTGTGAGCGGTTCGGTTCGATCTCCGAAATCCGCAGCTGTTTTTTCACCTGTACTTCTGATGCATTGTCCGCAAACAGCGAATCCAGTCCGCCGCCCAGACCACCTTTCACCATAATTTACCCTCCTCCGGTCAGGACGTTTTCGCCAACCTGACACGCCATTTTGTTTTATTATCCAACTCTTCGCCAAGAATTTCCTTCCCGAGCAATTCATAGAACAGTGCGCCTTTGGATGTTTTGTCATAATACATGACCGGAGTACCATAGCTCGGGGCTTCGGACAGACGGACATTTCTGGGAATCTTCGTCTCAAAGATCTTCCCCGGAAAATACTTTTCTACCTCGTCCACGACCTGTTTAGACACATTCAGCCTTGCGTCATACATCGTGAACAGAATGCCGCATATTTCGAGATTCGGATTGTAATTTGTCCGCACCAGCCGCAGCGTATTGGCAAGCTGTGTCAGTCCTTCGAGTGCATAATATTCTGCTAACATCGGAATGATTACCTCATCCGCAGCGGTCAGACCATTCAGCGTCAGCAATCCTAATGCCGGCGGACAGTCAATGAAGATGTAGTCGTACTGCTCCTTGACGGTCAGTACCTGCATTTTCAGGCGGTAAAACCGCTCCTCCATCTGCGTCAATTCGATCTCTGCACCGGCAAGATCTGCTGTACCCGGCACAATGGACACATTTTCAAACTCCGTTTTTACGATCGCATCCTCGATTTTCGCCTTGCCGATGAGGATGTCGTACGCTGAAGCTTTCAGTCCCTTTTTCCGGATGCCGTAGCCCGTTGTCGCATTCCCCTGCGCATCAATGTCGATACATAGGACTTTTTTGCCCTTCGACCCAAGATAGGCAGAGAGGTTGACGACAGTTGTTGACTTTCCCACGCCGCCTTTCTGATTTGCGGCAGCGATCACTTTACCCATAAGAGAACTCCTTTCTTTTTCTTTGTATTTATTATACCATGTTTTTCTCTATTTGTAAAGTGATTTTGCAATATTTTTGCTCAGGACAGCACTGCCCTGAGCAAAGTCGATCTACTCCTGCTTGATCAGCGGGATCCTGATGCGGTACTCAATATAATCATCAAACTGCATTTTTTGCGATGCTGCCGGAATGCCGGCTGCCTGCATGGTTTCGATTGCATGATTGATGGTGTTTGTGAACAGCCGCACATCCCGGAACAGTACGCTGCGTTTCCGAAAGCTCTCCTCCTCCTTTCGTTTCCCGATCAGACCGTCAATGAGCTGCTCTGTTTTCTCGACATTCAGGTGCAGTTTCGTCACCTTTGCAAGTACCTGCATGCGTTCTTCCGGACTGCCGAGACGAAGCAGCGTGCGTGCATGGCGTTCGGTGAGATGATGCTCTAAAATGTAATCCCGCTCCTCCTGTGTCAGGCGCAACAGGCGGAGTTTGTTGGCGACGGTACTCTGGGCTCGTCCGAGTTTCAGGGCAGCATCCTCCTGCGTCATGCCGTAGTAGGTGATCAACTTTTCCAGAGCTGCCGCTTCTTCAAAATAATTCAGATCTTCTCGCTGGATGTTTTCGACCAGTGCCAGTATGGCAGAATTGCGGTCGTTAATTTCCATGACGATGCATGGCACTGTTTGCATGCCTGCCAATTTGGCAGCTCTCAGCCGCCTTTCTCCGGCAATCAGCTCATACTCCTCTCCGCACCGCCGTACGGTCAGCGGCTGCAAGATGCCATTCTGCCGGATGCTGTCGGAAAGCGCACGCAGCTCTTCCGGCGTAAAATGGACTCGTGGCTGATGGGGATTCGGTCGTATCTGCTCCACGTTGAGCAACAGCACCTTACCCTCCTCAGTCCTTTCTTTTGTAAATGGAAATAATCCTGTCATAGCTGCCTCCTTATATCTCTTTGATAATTTTATTATACCAGATACCGGCGGCACACGCTACTGAAAAAATCCGTTATTTCTTTTGAAAATAACGGATTTCCTTACATTTTCGTCATCCCTTACAGCGGTTTTTGCTTAATCTGACCGCTATTGCGAGGGTATTTTGTCGGACATATGCCAGTCTTTTTCACGACATAAATCACCCTTTTGTCCCCATCCGGAAGCGCATAGGAAATGGTCTGTTCGAGCGTACCGCCAAGCATCGTGACTGCATGTGCCGCAGGGGCAAACTCCTCATGCCCTTTCATGGCAAGCCAGTAGCCGCCCGGCTTGACGAAGGGCAGCGCATATTCCGCAAGCATCGGCATCGCAGCCACAGCCCTTGCCGTCACCACATCAAAGCTTTCTCGATATGCCGCCCCTTTCCCCATTTCCTCTGCACGCCCATGCACTGCCTCATAACGGCATCCCAACTTTTCGCAGAGTAATTTCAGAAAGACGATTCGTTTTTGCAGACTGTCAAGCAGTGTGATCTGTAGATCGTCACGCTGCAATCCGAGCGGAACACCCGGAAACCCTGCACCGCTCCCGATGTCGAGTACCTTTCCCCTCTCCGGAAAGCAAAAACTGCACTTCCCGTATAACAGCATGCTGTCTAAGAAATGTTTTTTCAGGATATCGTCTGCATCCGTAAGTGCTGTGAGATTGACCTTTTCGTTGTAGTCGAGTAGAAAAGATGCGTAACATTCCATTTTTTGATATGTTTCACGTGAAACATCCAAATCATACTGTAAAAACAGCATTTTCGCCTGCTCATACTCCGGCAGCATGTTCATCCTCCTTATGCTGAGCCAGCCACACAAGCAGCACAGAAATATCCGCAGGGGACACCCCTGAGATACGGGAAGCCTGTCCGATGCTGAGTGGTTGTATCTTGTTCAATTTTTCCGCAGCCTCAAGCCGCAGTCCACGCACCGTCCCATAATCGAGATCAGGCGGCAGCTTACGGGATTCTAATTTCTGTGCCTGTCGGATGGATTCTTCCTGCCGCCGGATGTAACCCTCATACTTGATCTGTATTTCCACCTGTTCCTGCACATCATGTGACAGCGCAGGACGCTGCGCATCAAATGCTTGCAGCATCGCATACCCAAGCTGCGGACGGCGGATCAGGTCAGCGATCTTGCATCCCGTGTGCAGTGGTGCAGTGCCATGTTCCTGTAAAAACGCATTCAGTCCGTCGGACGGCGAAAGATTGGACGTATTCACCCGCTTGATCTCCGCATCCACCAGTGCATATTTTTGCAGCATCTTCTGATACCGGCTTTCGGGCAGCAGACCGATCTTTCTGCCGATGGGCATCAGCCGGAGATCGGCATTGTCCTGCCGCAGAATCAGTCGATATTCACTCCGTGATGTCATCATCCGGTACGGATCGCTGCACCCCTTTGAGACAAGATCGTCGATGAGTGTCCCGATATACGAGCCGGAACGCTCCAAGACAAGTGGATCCTGACCATGCACCTGCAATGCCGCATTGATGCCTGCGACCAGACCCTGTGCCGCAGCTTCCTCATAGCCGGAACTTCCGTTGAACTGCCCTGCACCATAGAGTCCCCGAATTGCCTTTGTTTCGAGGGTAGGGCAGAGTGCCGTCGGGTCAATGCAGTCGTATTCGATCGCATATGCCGGACGCAGAATTTCTACCTGCTCCAATCCCACGATCGTCCGCAGAAAAGCAAGCTGCACTTCTTCCGGCAGCGATGAACTCATCCCCTGCAAATAGCATTCCTCCGTTTGCAGCCCCATGGGTTCAATGAAGATCTGATGCCGTTCCTTATCGGCAAACCGCACCACCTTATCCTCAATGGACGGACAATACCTCGGTCCGACCCCTTCAATGCGTCCGGCATAAAGAGGCGAACGGTGCAGATTGTCCCGAATGACCTGATGCGTGCGCTCGTTGGTATAGGTGATGTAGCAGCTCACCTGATTGCGCATGCCATGGTGATCGCTTTCAAAGGAAAAGGGCGTAATTTCGGCATCACCGTCCTGCCGTTCCAGACGGGAAAAATCAATGCTCCGCCGATGTACCCGACAGGGTGTCCCTGTCTTGAAACGCCGCAGCGGCAGCATCTCCCGGAGCGACTCACCCAATGCATTCGCCGGCAGCGATGCATCCGGACCGCTCTCATAGGATGCTTCCCCCACATGGATCTTACCTTTTAGATACGTTCCTGTGGCAATGATGACAGCTTTTCCATAGAATTGCGTGCCCAGTTTCGTCATCACACCCGTCACTGCGCCATGTTCCGTCAGGACACGCACCGCTTCTCCCTGCTTGACATACAAATTTTCCTGCATTTCGCAGATATGCTTCATATATAAATGATACATCGCCCTGTCCGCCTGCACACGGAGACTATGCACAGCCGGACCTTTCCCACGGTTCAGCATCCTGCTCTGGAGAAAGCAGCAGTCTGCCGCCTTCCCCATCTGTCCGCCGAGCGCATCGATCTCCCGGACAAGATGCCCCTTTGCCGTGCCGCCGATGGACGGATTACAGGGCATGTTGGCGATCTGGTCAAGAGAGATCGTCAGCAGCAGCGTCCTGCATCCGAGCCGTGCTGCCGCAAGCCCTGCCTCAACTCCGGCATGCCCTGCGCCGATCACGATGACATCATAATGATACTCCATAACACCCTCACTTTCCGACGCAGAATCGGGAAAAAACAGTGTCCACGACCTTGTCCGTGATGCGTTCCCCCGTCAACTGCAACAACGCATTTTCCGCCTCATCCAGACAGACCGTGACCGCATCGTAAGCCATGCCGGAATGCAGCGCATCCAATGCTTCCTGCACCCCATTAACAGCATCCCTTAAACAGCGGTACTGCCGTTCGTTGGCAATGACTGCACTTTCCTCCGAAACAGAACCAATGTTCCTGATGTAGCCATCCACCGCAGAGAGCAGTCCCTGAATATCGTCATTTTTTGCAGAAATACAGACAATATCCGCAAACTCTCCCTCCGGTTTCCAGACCGTGCCAAGGTCGGATTTATTGCACACACAAATGGTTCTCCCGATGGGCAGCATGTTCAGCAGTGCAGCATCTTCCTTTTCCTGCGGACGGCTGATATCAAATACCGCCAACACCAGTTGTGCTTCCTGTAAATGCGTCAGACTTCTCTCCACGCCGATCTTTTCAATTACTTCATCCGTATCATGCACACCAGCCGTATCCGACAGCCGCAGAAAATAGTCCCCCACACGCACCTGCTCCTCGACCACATCCCTTGTCGTTCCGGCAATGTCCGTCACAATGCTCCGCTCATATCCCGTCAGGGCGTTGAACAGCGTGGATTTGCCGACATTCGGCTTGCCCACAATTGCCGTTGCCACCCCCTCACGCAGGATCCGACCGTTATCATAAGTAGCCGCAAGCTGCTGCATTTCGTTCAGTAATCGTTCCAACCGTCCGGTCAGCATCTCTCCGTCCACTTCCGGGATGTCCTCATCCGGATAATCTGCCCACACCGCAAGGTCAGATAAGATCGTGAGCAGCTGCTCCGACAGTGCAGAAATGCGCCGGAACATCGCCCCGTCACGCAGACTCCGGGCACATTTCAGTGCGCCCATGCCCGATGCCGAGATGAGGTCAGCGACAGCTTCTGCCTGTGTGAGGGAGAGTTTGCCGTGAAGGAAGGCACGCTTTGTAAATTCGCCCGGTTCTGCCATGCGCACATCGCCGCAGAGTACCGTCCGCAGTACCTGTTCCGCCAGATAGCATCCCCCATGACAGGAGATCTCCACCACATCTTCACCTGTATAACTGTGGGGCTTGCGGAACACCGTCAGCACCACATCATCAAGCCGTGTTTCATTCTGCATGATATAGCCATATGCGCAGGTATAGCCGTCCATCTCTGCCGGACGTTTTCCCCTCATGGGAATAAAAAGCGCATCCGCACGGCGGATGGCGTCCTCTCCTGAAATACGGATGACAGCCATCCCTCCTGAACCATGCGGCGTGGCAATTGCAGCAATTGTATCCATTGCAAACTCCTTCATGAAATCATAACAGAAAACTCCGTCAATGACAACTCATGCTGTCATTGGACGGAGACTTCTTGTAGCAGGCGTTCCCCGACTGCTTCTGTCAGATGTCGGGGATCGGTATCAGGGATCAAGATCATAATTCAATTTTACCGTACAGCCCTGCATTGATCTCATCTTCCGCTTTGGGACGTTTGTAATCCTTTTCAAAGCTCGTTTTCATGGAGTCCATCGAAATGCGTTCTGACGGAGTTTCACCATCTCTCCTGCGGTCACGCCGTCTGTTATCGGGTCTGCCGCCACGGTCATTGTGATCCTGCGGCGGTCTCCTGCGGCGTACAGGTTTGGCACTGGTGGACGAAACGATGACCTTGCGGTACGGCTCTTCTCCGATACTTCTTGACGTTACGCCCTCGATCTCAGCGATGGCAGAATGTACGATCCGTCTCTCATACGGATTCATTGGTTCGAGTGTCTGTCTCCGTCCGGTGCGGATGACACTCTTTGCGATCTTTGCGGCAAGCTCCTCAAGGGTCTTGCGACGGCGTTCACGGTAATTTGCACTATTCAGGATAATGCGGTAATATTCCTTGTCATTCCGGTTGGATGCAAGGAACGTCAGGTACTGGAGCGAATCAAGCGTATCGCCCCTTCTGCCGATGACCGTACCGCTGTGCTGTGTTACGATGTCGATGATGGCACTTTCCGCACCTGCGCTGACCTGCAATTCTGCCTCCACGCCCATTGCAAGCAGCACCTTAGACAGATATGCCTTTGCCAGCTCGATCTTCGCCAGCGCACTTTCCGACGGCTCACCCGAAACAAGCTCCTCATCATCCGGTATATGATTTTCATCCATGTTCTGTCCATTCTCCACAGCCGGAGCATCCTCTGTAACCGGAGCTTCCTCCACAGCCGGAGTTTCTTCTTCAACCGGAGCTTCCTCCACAGCCGGAGTTTCCTCCACAGCCGGAGCTTCTTCCACAGCCGCAGGTTCTTCAACCGGTGCTTTCTCCTCAACCGGAGCATCCTCACCCGGAACATCCTGATACTCTACGACCGGCGGCACAATGGTTCTCTTGTCATCGGCAGAAATGTCAATGGAAACATAGGTAGCACGTACCTTTGCTTCTCCCTTCTTGAAGCCCAAAAAGCCCTTTTTCGGTTCTTCAATGACCTCGAAGGTGATCTCTGATTGCGGTCTGCCAAAGGTACGGGCGGCAATTGCCTTTGCTTCTTCAACAGTTTTCGCAGTAATGATCTGTGTCATAGCTGACCCTCCTATTTCTTCTTTTTCTTAGGATTATTCTCAGGCTTGGTTTCCGGCGGCAATTCCTCGCCGTACTTGGCAGCCATACGCCTTCTTGCTTCACGAATGACGGTCGTATTATATTCTTCCAACTCTGCACGTGAGAATTTCCGTTCCCCGTCATCGTCAGAATAACGCACCCGATTGGACGGACCGCCAGCCAGTCTTGCGCTGCTCTGACTGGACTGTTCCTGCTGCCGGAGCAGTTCCTCCTGCTGTTCCATGAGTCTCTGCATCATGGTCGGGCGGCGGTTTGCCTTCTTTGCCTTTTTCCGCTCTGCCTCACCGATCTTCTGTACCCGCTTTTCATTGAACCATGCATACAGCAGCACGGTCTGGAGAAAGGAGAACCCTGACGAACACAGCCAGTAGAATCCCACGCCGGCAGGCACGGTAAATGCCAGCCAAACCGAGAACAGCGGCATACCGAACAGCATGATATTCATTGCGCCCATATTGGGCATATCCGGATTGCGCTTTTTCTGCATGATCTGCATGTAGATCGTCAGCGCAAGCTGCATCAGACCGGACAGGATCGGGATCAGGAACAGGAAAAAGGTTGAATTTTCTTTCAGTTTCCATGTAGGCGTTTCACTGAGGTTGGTGCTGCCGATGGTGAAGGTATCGGCAAAGCGTGTTACTTCCCCGATGAAATCCAGCTCCTTGATGTCAGCGATGGTGACGGGGAGATCTTCGCCGTTTTTATCGACAGAAATGACTTCCGCATTTTCCAGTGCCGCACGGAACGCATCCGGATCTTTCAGCATCTGTTCCATAATGACAAGCTCCTGCCGGAGGGAGTTGTTCTCGATCTGGTCACGAGCTGCTTTCTTGTCATCGGCGATGGAGATAACGATCGCCTTGGCATCCGCAATGACCCCTTCGTCATAGTCAAGGATATAGGTCATCGGCTTGTACACAACTGCCAGCACGCCCCAGAGCAGGATGAGCGGAATAAAGGAAGTCAGGCAGGAAGAATAGGGATTGATATTTTCCTCCTGATAGAGTTTGGTTGTCTCGATCTGGAGTTTTTCAGGGGAATTGGCGTAGCGTTCCCGGAGTTGTTTGAGTTTAGGGTTGATGAGCTGGAGACGGGCTGAATTTTTCTGGGATTTATAAGTTACGGGGAGCAGGATCAGCTTTGTCACCAAAGTGAAGAGAATAATGGCGATGCCGTAATTCCCGACTCCGGTATAGATGAGTTTCATGATCCAGCCGAGTGGGATGCCGATCAGGTTAATGATACCGTTAAACAATGGTTACCTCTTTCCTTTTGTAAAGCGGAATGACCGCAGATGGTTTCTCTGATATACGATTTTCACCGGATACTGTTCCGGAACAAAGTCAAGACCGCCCCTTGCCCACGGATGGCAGCGAAGGATGCGCTTTACCGCAAGGAAGCCCCCCCGCAAGACCCCGAACCGCTCAATTGCCGTGACCGCATATGCCGAACAGGTCGGATAATACCGACAGCACGGCGGAAACAGCGGCGAGATGCATTTCCGGTAAAAAAGGATGGGGAGGATCATGATCTTTCTGAACATGAGCGATCTCCTCCGAATGCTTTGCGAAGGGCAGGGATGCCCTCTTTCCGGAGATAGCGGCTGAGCTTGTCTGCGCCTGCCTCCGGAAGGGCATGTCTTGCCACGATGACGAGATCGAGTCCGATGGGGGCATCGCATTCATTTTCACGCCATGCCTGCCGGATGAGCCGTCTTGCCCTGCTGCGCACGACAGCACCGCCGATCTTCTTTCCGGCAGTAATGCCGAGCCGGTCATAGGGAAGGCGATTGGGTCTTGCATACATCACGACAAGCCTTGACGGGATGCAGACTCCTTTCCGGTAACAGAGCTGAAAGTCCCTGTTCCGGTTCATGACCACAGTATAGAGCATGTGCCACCTCCGGACGGTAAATAAAAAGACCACAAATTCTGCATTTGTGGTCTACTCGTCAATGGGAAAGTCTTTTTCTGCCCTTTGCTCTCCTGCGAGCTAAAACCTTTCTGCCGTTTCTGTCGGACATTCTCTTCATGAAGCCATGTTCCTTTTTTCTATGGATCTTCTTCGGCTGATACGTTCTTTTCACACGATCTCCTCCTCTCGTCTTTTCTGTGCATATACATACACTCTCATACCCTATTATTATAACGTATTCGGCGCAGTCTGTCAAGGGGATTTTTATATTTTTTCCGAAATACAAAGAAATCGCCAAAACTGCCTGTGGAAAACAGTCGTTTTTCACAAATTCTCTGCACCGCAGACGATGATCTCCGGCAGCATCCATTTTCTGCGGACGGCATGTCTCCGGTCAGCCTTGCCATGCGGCACATGGCGGCATCTCGCAAAATCATACAAATGTATGAGGTAAGTTTGTGGCATAATCACCAAAATGGGAAGAATATTCCAGAAAATCTTGACTTATGAGAGAAAACATTGTATAATAAAATCATTGACTGCATGGATGTTGGAGTGTGAAATTTTTCACAAACCCGTCCTGAACCTAAGAATACATAATGGAGGTAATCCCAATGAGCAGAGTTTACAATTTCAGCGCAGGACCGGCTGTCCTGCCGGAGGAAGTGCTGAAAGAAGCAGCAGAGGAAATGCTGGACTATCAGGGCTGCGGCATGTCCGTGATGGAAATGTCCCACCGTTCCAAGATGTTCCAGCAGATCATCGACGATGCAGAACAGGATCTGCGTGACCTGATGCAGATCCCGGATAATTACAAGGTGCTGTTCCTTCAGGGCGGCGCATCGCAGCAGTTTGCCGCTGTGCCGATGAACCTGATGAAAAACGGCAAGGCAGGCTATATCATTACCGGTCAGTGGGCAAAGAAGGCTTATCAGGAAGCCAAGAAATTCGGCGATGCTGTGGAGCTTGCCTCCTCTGCCGACAAGACCTTCTCCTATATCCCGGACTGCTCTGATCTGGACATTCCGGAAGATGCCGATTATGTGTACATCTGCCAGAATAATACCATTTATGGTACAGTATTCAAGGAACTGCCTGATACCAAGGGCAAAACTCTCGTTGCAGACGTTTCGTCCTGCTTCCTGAGCGAGCCGATCGACGTGACGAAGTACGGCGTTATCTATGGCGGCGTGCAGAAGAATATCGGTCCTGCCGGCGTGGTCATCGCCATCATCCGTGAGGATCTCATTCCGGATGTGCCGCCGGTTCAGAATACCCCCACCATGCTTGCATGGAAAACACAGGCAGATGCCGCTTCCCTGTACAACACACCCCCCTGCTACGGTATCTACATCTGCGGCAAGGTGTTCAAGTGGCTGAAGAAAATGGGCGGTCTTGAGGCAATGAAGGCACTGAATGAAAAGAAAGCTGCCATCCTCTATGATTTCCTTGACCAGAGCAAGCTGTTCAAGGGTACTGTCCGCAAGGAAGATCGTTCGCTGATGAATGTACCGTTCGTGACAGGCGATGCCGATCTTGATGCAAAGTTTGTGGCAGAGGCAAAGAAGGCAGGATTCGAGAACCTCAAGGGTCACAGAACTGTCGGCGGCATGAGAGCATCCATCTATAATGCAATGCCGATCGAGGGCGTTGAAAAGCTCGTTGCCTTCATGAAGAAGTTTGAAGAAGAAAACGCATAACAGGTAGGAGGAGTTTCCCATGTACAATATTCTGACTTTGAACAAGATTGCCGAATTGGGTACAAGCAAGTTTGACAAGGCAAAGTACACGGTGTCGGATTCTGTCGAAAATCCGACCGGCATTCTCGTGCGTTCTGCTGTAATGCATGACATGGAATTCGGTTCAGATCTGCTTGCCATCGGCAGAGCCGGCGCAGGCACAAACAACATCCCTGTTGACAGATGTGCAGAGCAGGGCATCGTTGTGTTCAATACCCCCGGCGCAAATGCAAATGCCGTCAAGGAACTTGTGCTTGCCGGTTTGTTCCTGTCCTGCCGTAAGATCACGGATGCCATCACATGGGCATCCGGTCTGAAGGACACCGAGGAAATGACCGTTGCAAAGCAGGTCGAGAAAGGCAAGAGCCAGTTTGCAGGACCGGAAGTCATAGGCAAGGTAATGGGCATCATCGGACTGGGTGCGATCGGTCGCAAGATCGCACAGTGTGCATCCGGACTGGGCATGGTCGTAATTGCTACAGATCCGTTCCTGACGGAAACAGATATCGAGCGTCTGGAACCCTACTGCAAGATCGTTGCCACGAAGGAAGAGGTCTATCGGGAGGCTGATTTCATCTCCTTGCATGTACCGTGCAACAATGAGACAAAGGGCTTCATGAATGCTGAGGTATTCGCACAGTTGAAGGATGGCGTAAGACTTCTGAACTTTGCCCGTGGTGAGCTGGTAAATGATGATGATCTGGAGAAGGCAATTGCATCCGGCAAGATCGCATGCTATGTAACGGACTTCCCGAATGCAAAGACAGTGGCAATGGACGGCGTGATCGCCATCCCGCATCTGGGCGCATCCACACCGGAGTCGGAGGAAAACTGCGCATGGATGGCTGCTATGGAGCTGATCGACTACATCGAGAACGGCAACATCAAGAACAGTGTCAACTTCCCGAATGTGGTCTGCGAAGAAAAGGGCAGAAAGGTCTGCGTTCTGTATAAGGAAGGCGCAGATGTGACCGGTGCATGCTGTTCCGGTGTCAAGAAGGGCTATGGCTACGCCATCTTCACGGGCGATGCCGATGCGGAAGCCCTTGCCGCAAAGGACGGCGTCATCAGAGTCAGAGTGATCGAATGATATCATGCCTGCGCTTCGGCGCAGGCATTTCTTTTCCCTTCTTTACGGGAGGATGAGAACATAAAAAAATCTCGCCTTCATGAGATAAGGCGAGATGGTTTTTTCATCATGTTTACGCATTCAGAAGCTTAGCCAGATGTGACTTCTTTCTTGCGGCATTGTTCTTATGCAGCAGATTCTTTGCACAAGCCTGATCGACACGTTTGATCGCAGCTCTGACAACAGCCTCTTTATCGGGCGCATTGGTAGCAGCAGCAAGCTCAGCCTTTTTGATCATGGTCTTGAGATTAGACTTTCTTGCCTTATTGGCAGCAGCCTTTGTTCTATTGACCTTGACTCTCTTCTTGGCAGATTTGATATTCGGCACTTTACGTACACCTCCCTGAACAAAATGCAGCGTATAAAAACGCTGAACCGGCATAAAATAGGAAAGCAGCGAGACACGATGCCGCTTTACGGACAGGAACGAAGTCCGTGTATAGTATGCCGTTACTACACCTGCATTCTATTATACCACATTCCTGCGCAGTTTGCAAGCATTTTTTTCACGAATCTGCGCCAAATTTCTGCCAGATTTTTTGGTATATTTCACAAGAGCCGGTTTTCCACAATGTAAGACAGCATTGTGGAAAAGAAAGGAGAGCCATGCAGTACAGAACAGACCTTGCCGTAGAGAGCCTTGCCGGAGTCCGGAGCAGAAGCGGCATCACGGAGCATAAACGGGGGAAAGCCTTCCGCATCACGGAGATACACATTGCCGACGACGAAAGCGGCAAGCCGTTGGGTAAGGGGAAGGGACGTTATATCACGCTGGAGAGTGAGCCGCTGTCGAGATTCTCCGACCAATATGAAACGATGGCAGAGGAACTTGCGGAGGAGCTGCGGCAGCTTCTGCCGGAGGAAGGGTGCGTGCTTGTTGCAGGGCTTGGGAACATGGACATCACGCCGGATGCCCTCGGACCGAGGACGACTGCAAAAGTCCTTGCGACCCGTCACTTAAGGAAGGAGCTTGCGGAAGAAGATGAGGAATTTCTGAAATCACTGCGGCAAGTGAGCGTGATCGCAGGCGGTGTTCTGGGGCAGACAGGCATTGAGACTGCCGAACTGATACAGGCAGTTGCGAATTTCATCCATCCGACGGCAATCATTGCCATTGATGCGCTTGCATGTTCCTCACTGGAACGACTGGGGACGACGATCCAGATCTCCGACACCGGCATAGCTCCCGGCAGCGGCGTTGCCAACCATCGGAATGCGCTGGACACCAGAACATTCGGCATTCCCGTGATCGGCATCGGCGTGCCGACGGTCATCGGGATGCGCACGATCGCCGAAGATCTGACAGGACGTTTGCCGCTGCCCACGAAACAGGATATGATGGTCACGCCACGGGATGTAGACAGACTCATCTCACAGGCATCACATCTCCTTGCCTGCGGCATCAACCTTGCACTCCAGCCACAGATGGATTATGCAGATGTGGCAGCGATATGACCCATACAGAGCCCCCACAGCAAAAAAGAGGCTGCATGATGAAATTGTGCAGCCTCTTGTATTCTCTGAAATGCCAGTTTATGCGTGAGCTGTGGAGGGAGTATGAGAAGCAAGCTCTTTTACTTTTTCAAGAGCAAGGTCGCTGTATTCTGCAACCTCCTCGACCGACAATTTCCCCTTTGCCAACATATTGAGGGCAATAGAAATCTTTTCTTCTGCTTTTCCTTCTGTTCTTCCTTCAGCTTTTCCTTCAGCTCTGCCCTTTTCAAGATCTCTCCTGCTTCTGGCTGTGTCAAGCTGCTTACGCATGGTTTCTTCATCAAACAACTCGTACATCATACTGATAACCTCCTTTTCATGTTCTTTCATAAACTCTGACAGGTATCCTTTTTCGATGCAGATGCGATACGTTTCCCTTGCAATTGTCATTGCATCATCATGGAGCGTTCTCTGCTCGTCAAATACCTTGCAGAAGCCGATGTACTGTCCCGAAAGCGTATTGTCGACTTTGCTGAGAACATGGACTTTCAGTTCAATATCAGGGTTGCCTCCGAAAAAGTCCTCGCTGAGAGAGACAACATCAGGTTTCTTGCCTGAGCCTGAATAGATCACATACAATTCAGGTGTCGGCAGAGTGACTCTTTTGTCGTCAAGTTCACTCTGCTGTGTAGTGTTGATATATCTGCGGAATGTTTCGGCAAGGTAGAAAAGCATGCGGAGTGCAATATTTTTGTTCCAAGTGCTCTGTGCTTCTACAAGAAATACATATTTGTCTTTTACAAGAAACCCCAGATCGTTATACAGAGTAGTAACGATCATGGATGCAAGGGTATCTATCGTAATGTCATTTTCATTGATATCGGTTGCTTCCGGGTGAAGCTCCTGATACAACTGTAAAATATGCGATTTGTCCGTGAAGAAACTGACAAATACACTGTTTTTGGACTGTCGGTTCAAAGACATATCTTTCGGCATGGGTATCAACTCCATCGGGTTTTTCTTTATTCCTATTATATCACATCCAAAAGAAAAAAGCAATGGAAAAATGCGAATTTGCAGTGCGGGTCATGCCCGTGCCAGAGCTGTCTTGTCTAAGAAAGATACTCGCTGATCGTCACATGCAATCGGTCATCCCAGATCCCGACCGGTATCGGTTCATCAAATTCATAGGTAACAGGGGTGTCTGTATCGGCAAAGACATAGACATGTGTCCTGCGGTATTTCAGGTCAACGATCCAGTATTCCTTTACGCCGGCTTCTTCATACCAGTGCAGTTTCTTGACAAAATCCACCTTCCTATCCGAGGAAACGACCTCCACCACCAAGTCAGGCGCACCATAACAACGCTTGTCGTCAAGCTTGTCTGGGTCACAGATCACGACAACATCCGGCACAAGGACAATGTTCCTTGTGAGCTGCACATCAAAATTCAGCAGATGCACCTTACATTTTCCCTGATTGTCCCGGACAAATTTCTTAAACTCCGCTGTCAATTCAAAGGAAACATCATTGTGTCGGGCAGACGGGCTTGCCTGATAGACGATCTCGCCCTCATGCAGTTCGGTTTTGGCATCATAATTCCGTGTCACGGCATAGTATTCCTCAGCCGTATAGAAGAATGTTTCTTCTTTCTTTGCAGTATTCACAGACACCCCTCCTGACCGTCAGGCTCTTGCTGCCCCCAAGAATGCTGCACCGATGAGTCCGGCATCGTTGCCAAGCTCAGCGATGACGATTTTTGCGTTTTTGGGGGAGTTGCGTGTAAAGTTTTCCTGCTCCACGATCGCTTTCATCGGCAGCAGAAGCGGATCGCCCTCATTGCACACACCGCCGCCGATGCACAGGATATCCGGCTGGAAGATGTTGATGGTGTTGGTGATACCGGCTGCCAGTGCCTTGATATAGAAATCGACCACCTCTTTGGCAGCAGTATCGCCCTGCCGCATGGCATCGAATGCTGTCCGTGCGGAAACCTTGCCATTGCGTTCTTCTGTAATGGCATGCATCTTGCTGTCGGGCACCTGCTCCATCTTCTCCTTCGTCATGCGGATAAGCCCGGTAGCGGAAGAATAGACCTCAAAACAGCCCTTCCGTCCGCAGGTACACTGCGGTCCGTCCATATCAATGACCATGTGACCGATCTCTGCACCGCCGAAATTCGAGCCGGCATAGATCTTGCCGTCAATGATGATGCCGCCGCCGACACCTGTGCCGAGGGTGATGCAGACTGCATTCTTTGCCCCCTTTGCCGCACCGGCAAGGTATTCACCATAGGCAGCCGCATTGGCATCGTTCTCCACGTAAACGGGCTTGTCGATGTGTTTGCGGATGTAGTCGGCAAGAGGTGTGTTCTCAAAGCCCAGATTCCCCGAAAATTCTACGATTCCAGTCTCACTGTTGGCAATGCCGGGCGTACCGACACCGACCCATTCGATCTGCTCCATCGTCAGACCGGCATCCTCCACTGCCTTGATCGCCATTGCTGCCATATCGTCCGCAATTGCCTCTGCCGGACGTGGGCGGTTGGTCTTTGTGCTTGACTTGGTCACAATGTTGTAATTCTCGTCCACAACTGCGGCAACGATGTTCGTGCCGCCCAAGTCAATACCGATGTAATACTTCATAAGATTGTCCTCCTTTATTTTCCGCCGTGTGGCGGTAATTAACATCCATTCGGCACAGTCGTGGTGCTGAGCAGTCTGCACTCCCCCCACAGATCATATGCCGTGCCTGCCGGTATGAACACACTGTTTCCCTTCTGTATCTGCAATGAGCCTTCCTCCGTGGACAGGTTAGCATAGCCATCCAGTACGAGCAGGTGTTCATAGCTGAAGCTGCTCTTTGCTTCACGGTGGAACGTGATGCTGCTGATACACGAGGTGAAATACCGGCATCCGCCAAGTATCTGTATGGTGTCGCCATTTTCCGGTGAAAACGGAACTGTCGGATGTGGGGGTGGGTTGGTCACAGGTTTCAGATTTGTGACCGGCAGAGCCTGCGCAATGTGCAGCTCCCTGTCACGGTGATGATCATACACACGGTAGGTGATATTGGAATTTTGCTGAATTTCTGCTAACAGCAGCCCCTTTCCGATGGAATGGAGCGTACCTTTCGGAATCAGGAACACATCTCCGGCTTTGACCGGGATCTGTTTCATGAGTGAAAGCAGTTTTTCCTCCCGTATCGCATTGACATAGTCCTCCGGCGTGATCTCATGTGCAAATCCGTAGAGGACAGATGCCCCCGGTTCGGCATCGATCACATACCATAGCTCCGTCTTATCCGGATGCACCTGAACGGACAGATCCTCATGTGCATCTATGAGCTTGACGATGACCGGAAACGGATCAAAGGGTGTTCCCGTCAATGCCATCGTCTCCGGATGTGCTTTCAGAAATGTGCCTAACTTCATCCCCCGGCTGGTTCCGGTCGTAATGATGCTCTCCCCGTCCGGATGGGTGGACAGCTCCCAGCTCTCTGCGATCCTGTCTGCTTCGGAAACCTTTCCGAATCCACGCAGACGGTTGCCCCCCCAGATATAGTCCTTACAGACTGCTCCAAGCAAAAATGGCTTCATTCCGTGTTCTCCTCTCTTTCCGGAAGTGAAAACTCCTCTAAGAACGCCTCATAGGAATCATGGTACACATTCAGGTCGATGTACATTTCCGTGTGGTCGGTCTGTACGCCGTCGTAGCCGTCCAGCCTTCCCTTGTCGGAATACTGCCAGAACGTCCAGCCCATGAGTGACGGCTCCATGTAGACATCACGCATCCAGAGCGGATAATCCCCATAGCCGCCTCCGAGGATATAGCTATAGTATGCCCGTGTTGTGGTATATATGATGGGTTTGACGCCGTAGTAATTTTCCAGTGTCGAAAGCAGGGCATCGAGAATGACCCGTGTTTCCTTTTTGGACAGGGGCGTTTCGTAATAATCGCCGTAAAATTCCAGATCAATGACCGGCGGCAAGGCACCGTCGAGTGAACCGACGGTCGCTATGAAATTCTGTGCCTGTGTTTCGCCGCTGCTCTCAAAGCTGAAAAAATGATATGCGCCTGCATAGACACCGCTCTCCTGCGATGCCTTCCAGTTGTAGGCAAAACAGGGATCCTGATGATTGCTCCCTTCCGTTGCCTTGATAAAGGCAAAGGTCACATCTTGTGAGGCGATGGTGTCCCAGTCGATATTTCCCTGATACCGGGACACATCTACCCCCATGACCGGAAATTCCTCCGGATCGGGGATATTGGCGATGATCTCTCCATCATAGACTTTTTTAAGCCAGATGAGCTTACTGATGCCTGCGATCAGCAGGATCGGAATGATGACAAAGCAAATGATCCGTTTATAGGCTATTCTGCGTTTTGGTTTCATGGGATGGTATCACCCATATCTTCTCTCCTGTTCCTCTTGTTCTGATTCTGCTTTCGCCCTGTGTTCCGGGCAGGTTCATGCACCGAACACACGCTTTGCGATATCAACAGTTTCCTTTGCGTCCTTTGCGTAGAAATCCGCACCGATCCTCTGTGCATATTCCGGAGTCAGGACAGCACCGCCCACCACCGTCTTGCACCACGGGCACTGCTTCCGGAGCAGCTTCACCGTCTCCTCCATAGAGGGGAGCGTGGTCGTCATGAGAGCGGACAGCCCGACAAGCGGCGCATGACTCTGCACAGTTGCCTGCACCACTGTCTCACAGGGCACATCCTTCCCGAGGTCAATGACCTGATAGCCATAATTTTCGAGCAGGATCTTCACAATATTTTTCCCGATGTCATGGATATCGCCCTTGACGGTCGCAAGCACGATCGTGCCCCGGTCAACTGTCCCCTCACTGTGTTCAGACAGATAGACCTTGATAACTTCAAACGCAGCCTGTGCTGCCGATGCTGCCGAAATGAGCTGCGGCAGGAAAATAGCACCTTTCTCATACTCTGCCCCCACCCGGTCAAGAGCCGGAATGAGTTCGCCGTTGACGATCTGCATCGGTTCGGTTTCCGCAAGCAGAGCTTTGGTGAGCGAACCGGATTCATTTTTCAGCCCTGCCATGACGGCATCACCGAGGGTCAGGGAAGTGGTGTTCTGCACGGGTGCAGGTTTCTGTTCTGTGCCGTAAAAAGCAATGAAATCCTCAGCGTTTTTGTCGATCGCAGCAAGTAATTTATAGGTACGGACGGCAGCCGTCATACTCTCCGTGTTGGGGTTGATGATGGGCAGATCCAGTCCGGCATAGAGTGCCATCGTCAGGAAATTACGTGTGACAAGCTCACGGCTTGGCAGACCGAACGAAATATTCGATACGCCCAGCACAGTGCGCAGTCCGAGTTCCTTCTTCACACGCTCTACGGCATGCAGCGTTTCCATCACGCCTTCCTGTTCCGCAGATGCCGTCAGCGTCAGGCAGTCAATGTACACATCCTCATGCCGGATACCCAGCGACAATGCCCGTTTCAGGATGCGTTCCGCAATGGCGAACCGCCCTTCTGCGGTTTTCGGGATGCCGTCCTTGTCGAGCGTCAGCCCCACAACAGCCGCACCATATTTCTTGACAAGCGGCAGCACCGTATTCAAAGAGCTTTCCTCGCCGTTGACAGAATTGACGATCGGCTTGCCGCAGTAGAGACGCAGTCCTGCTTCGAGTGCGGCAGCGTTGGTAGTATCAAGCTGCAAGGGGGTATCCGTGACGCTCTGGATCGCCTTGACAGCGGTCTGCATCATCTCCGTTTCGTCAATGTCCGGCAGCCCCACATTCACATCAAGAATATCTGCTCCGGCATCAATTTGCTGGAGTGCCTGACCTAAGATATAATCCGTGTCATGTTCCCGGAGTGCCTGTTGAAAGCGTTTTTTTCCGGTCGGGTTGATGCGTTCGCCAATGATGCGGGGCTGGTCGATGATGACCGTCCGGTTGGGCGTGCAGACGGCTGACGGGATGACTGGATGCCGTTCCACGGGATGGGAGCTGCGGATGAATTGCGCTGCCGCACGGATATGTTCCGGCGTTGTACCGCAGCAGCCGCCGAAAATGACTGCGCCCATTTCCACGAATGGTTTCATGCATGCCGCAAAGCGTTCCGGCGTGAAGTGGTAAGTGTTTGTCACGGGATCCGGAAGTCCGGCATTGGGCTTGACGATAACGGGAAGCGTTGTCCATCGGCACAGCTCCTCCACGATGGGCACAAGCTCCTCCGGACCGAGTGAACAGTTCACACCGATGGCATCCACACCAAGCCCTTCCAAAGTCAGTGCCATGGACGGAATGCAGCAGCCGGTGAATGTCCTGCCGGTTTCCTCAAAACTCATCGTGACAAAAATGGGCTTGCCGCCGCCATGTTCCCTTGCCGCAAGCACGCCGGCACGCACTTCTGCCAGATCGCTCATCGTTTCCAATACATACAGATCCGCATCCTGCCCGGCAAGGATCTGTTCTTTGAAGATCTCATATGCTTCTTCAAAACGCAGTGTTCCCGTCGGTTCAAGCATCTGTCCGATCGGACCGATGTCAAGGGCGACCTGCTTTGTGCCGGAACGCCTTGCATTCGTGACCGCCGCAGCGATCAGCTCCTGAACAGAATGTCCGGTTCTTGCCATTTTCAGGCGGTTGCAGCCGAAAGTGTTCGTATAGACCACATCTGCCCCTGCCTCCACATAGGCACGGTGGACGGATGTGATGATGTCGGGCTGTTCAAGATTCCACAGCTCCGGAATGCCGCCGAGAGGAAGCCCCTTCGCCTGTAAGATCGTCCCCATGCCGCCGTCGAGCATCAGAAATTCTGTCATTTGCAATGTTCTCCTTTCGCCCGATAGGGGCAGCTTGCAGCCGCCTTGCAGACGGCACATCCACGCTTGCCCTTCGGTATGGGATGTTCCGACAGACCGATAATGGCTGTCACAGATTTGGTAGGTACGAGCATGCCGCCGTCGCTGAGAGAGACACCCACACGCCGTCCGGCATTGACCGCATGCAGGAAATCCCCCTGCACGGCAAGCGGAAGATCGCCGTACCCCGGACTGAACCGCCATGTGGCATACAGTTCCGGGAACTGCGCAAGGATCTCCTTTTCGGCACAGTCACAGAGCTGTTCCGTGAGGGCACTTGCCATAGCGTCGGTCATCATTCCGGCAAGCACATCCTCTGCCCCTGCTCTCCGGATGGCAGTATCTGCTCCGGCAGAGAGTGTCGCACACAGCAGAATGCCCTGTGTACAGCCGTTCAGATGTGTCCGGATATCCTGCCCCTGCAACAGCAGCGTACTCCCTTCACAGAGGATGCCCTCCGGCGTGAAGGTAAGGGGGCAGACCTGATAGGCAAAGCGTGGCTTGACCGCAGCAAGCAGCAGCCGTTCACAGCGGTCGGCGGTCGCCAGCATCACTGCATCCGGACTGTCATGCAGTCCCAGATACCGGAACGCCTGCTTCCGGTCAACAGAGGTAAGCATCATCGCCCTAAAATGCCGGATACAGCCTCCGTGATCCGCCGTGCCACATAGGGATTGTTCATGGTGTAGAGATGGATGCCGTCCACACCGTTAGCCGCAAGGTCAACGATCTGGTCAACGGCATAGGCAATACCGGCATCCCGCATCGCCTCCGGAGAATGTCCGAAACGCTGCATCATGGCTGTGAATTTCCTCGGCAGGCTTGCGCCGCAGAGACTCACCATCCGCTGTATCTGTGCGGCATTCACCACCGGCATGATACCTGCTTCGATGGGCACATCAATGCCGATGATGTCGCATTTTTCAATAAAATCATAAAACAGCGCATTGTCAAAAAACAACTGTGAAATGAGATGCGATGCACCCTTCTCCACCTTTTCTTTCAGGTGGCGCAGATCGTCTCCGGCAGACCTTGCCTCGGGGTGGACTTCCGGATAACATGCGCCGTAGATCTCAAAATCTCCCTTTGTCCGGATGAAGTCGATCAGTTCGGACGCATAGTGAAAATCATCCTTTTCCGGTCGGTCGGGGCTTTTGTCCCCACGCAGGGCAAGGACATCGGTGATGCCGTTTGCCTGAAACTCCTCCAGCACGGCAGTGATCTCCTCTTTTGTGTAAGAAATGCAGGGCAGATGGGCAACAGGTTTGATGCCGTATTCATTCCTGAGCCTTGCCGCAAGCTCACAGGTGAGCTTGCCGCCGGCAGTACCGCCGCCTGCGCCATAAGTCACGCTGATAAAATCCGGCTGCAAAGCTGACAGCTCCGCAAAACACCGTGATACCGTTTCCACCGGTGCATCGGGCTTCGGCGGAAACACTTCAAACGAATAGATCGGTTTTTCCATGTCATTCTCCTATCTGACACTCCAGTCAATTTCCTGAGAGCCATGTTCACGTAAAAAAGCATTTGCCTGTGAAAAATGCCGGCATCCGAAAAATCCCTTGTTTGCAGAAAGCGGACTCGGATGCGCAGCTTTCAGTACAAGATGACAGGGATTGGTGATGAGGGCAGCTTTCTTTCCGGCAGGCGCACCCCAGAGCAGAAAGACGATGGGGTCTTCCCTGACGTTGAGCAATCTGATGATGTAGTCGGTAAAGGTTTCCCAGCCCTTTCCACGATGGCTGCCGGCAGCATCCTTTCGGACGGTCAGGACGGTATTGAGCAGCAGCACGCCCTGCTGTGTCCAGCGTGTCAGCTCGCCGTAATCACGGGGATTCCGGATACCGAGATCACTTTCAATTTCCTTATAGATATTCAGCAGCGACGGCGGCGGCATGACCCCCTCACGCACCGAAAAGCTCAGCCCATGTGCCTGTCCTTCGCCATGATAGGGGTCTTGTCCAAGAATGACGCAGCGCACACTGCTATAAGTTGTACTGCGCAGGGCATTGAAGACGTTCTGTTGTTCGGGATAAACTGTCTGTGTCCGGTACTCCTCTGCAAGAAAATCGCAGAGTTTCTGAAAATACGGCTTTTCCGTCTCCTCTTTCAGCAGGACTTCCCACTCATTTCCGGTCGTTATCATAGCACACCTCCGTTCTTATCTTTTCTATTATAGCATAAAAGTGCAAAGATTACAAGGGGATTTTTGGATTTTTTCAGCATGCCGGATCTGGGAGAGAACCGCTCTCCCCCTGCTGACACAGTCCGCAGGGGAACAGATGATGCAGAAGTGATGCAGAAAAGATGCACATCTGCTGTCAGAAGTGTGTCTATCTTTTTGGGGCAGGACTGTGGTATGATAGAAGAAAGAAACAGGAAAGGAGGGATAAAACGATGGATGGTGCTTATTATATCGGAACGATCATCGGAGGTCTTGTCGGTGCAGTGATATGGGGCGTTGTGACAAAAAAGATCAATGAAAGCAAGGGCTATTACGGTGGTTTCTGGTGGGGGTTCTTCCTTGGTGTAATTGGTGTGATCGTGGTGGCAGTCAAGCCGGACAATCGCAGCTACACAAGTCAATCGGACAGCTCCTATGGCTACAGCGGCAGACCCTTATTTCAGGATTCCTCTGACGATGGCGGCAGCCCCCTGTTTCAGGATTCCTCTACCGTAAGTCATAATGAACATTTGCTCCAGAACGGCGGTTGGCGATGTGCATCCTGCGGTGCTGTGAATGCTTCTTATATCACGACCTGCGTATGCGGTGTCCCGAAGAAAGACAACACTCGTGTGAAGGAAAGGATAGAGCAGGAGAAAGCCGCACAGAAGGCAAAGTCATCTGCTGCAGAGACTGCGGATGCTTTGGTCAAGTACAAAGAACTTCTTGACAGCGGTGTCATTTCCGAAGAGGAATTTAATGCAAAAAAGAAACAGCTTTTAGGCGCATGAGACTGATTTCTGCATCGGCTCGCTTGCTCCGTCCGCAAGGGCGGAGCTTTTTCTGTGCCGTCTCCTGCCATCTCTGCGGCATGGTGCAGGGGCAGAAAGCGTCAAAATATCAATTATCACCATGTAGAACGGTTGATATTTGGCTATTCCTCCAAAAATTCGGAGAACCCTTGACATCCGGTGCAAATCGTGGTACACTAAACTTAGCACTCAAAGAGATAGAGTGCTAACACTTCAAAACGTAGACTGCCAGAAAGGAGAGCGTATTCCTTTGAATGAGCGGAAGTTGAAAATACTGGCTGCCGTTGTGGAGGAGTATGTGCGTACCGGAGAACCGGTCGGTTCAAAGGTGATCGCCAGTCTGCCGGGTATCGGTGTCTCTGCCGCAACTGTCCGGAACGATATGGCAATGCTCGAACAGCTTGGATTCCTTGAACAGCCCCATACTTCCGCAGGCAGAGTCCCTACCATCAGCGGTTACCGGCTTTATATAGAAGAATTGATGTCGCATCCCTCCCTCCCCGGTGAGGAGCAGGAACGGCTTGACAAAATGCTTGCAGATCAGGGTCCGATGACGGAAGAATTGCTGATCCAGAATGCGACTACTGCCCTTGCGGAACTGACACAGTGCGCTGCGGTGGTGTCGGATTTTTCGCCGAAGTTTTCGGTCATTTCTAAGGTCGAAGTCATTCCGGCAGGAAAGCGTGTGTATGTGGTGCTGCTCATCACATCCGCAGGCTCGATCAAGAATAAGGCATGCCGGCTGGAATTTGACCTGACGAATGAACAGCTTGCACTGGTCTCCGATTTCCTTGCAGAGCATCTTGAAGGTGTCTCGGTCGAGGAGCTGTCGGAAGAACGGATGCAGAACCTTACGGCTGCGATGAGCGCCTACATGATGACGATGGCTCCGCTCGTCGAGGGCATCTGCGAGCTGTCCAGAGATCTGCGGCATCATGCACTGCTGTTTAAGGGGGAGAACAATCTGTTCTCCTATGAAGACTTAGACAAAATGGAAGTTGTACAGCTCATCGAACATAAGGATGAACTCGTGCAGCTGCTTGACGATTCGTTCAGCGGCATCCGGGTGATGTTCGGAGAGGATGAAGGGAGCTTTGTCATCGGCAATTCCTCGATGATCGTCTCGAAATACCGGAAGGGCGGACACAATGTCGGTTCGCTCGGTGTCATCGGTCCGATGCGCCTTGATTATGCGAAGGTGATTCCCTATATCGCCTATTTCTCACAGAAGATCACTGACCTGATCTCGGAAGAGCCTTCCGGTCAGGACAGCATGACAGATGAAAACAGAAAGGAGTGAGTCCCATGAACGACACAGAGGAAATTCTGGATGAGCTGCTTGAAGATGTGGCAGAACGTTCGGAAATTGCGGACGAAACTGCGGAGACGGAAGACCATGATGCGGATGCTGTGACCGAGGAGGAAACGCAGGAGGATGCGGACGATGCTCTGGAGGAGGAACGGGAACGTTATCTGCGGCTGTATGCGGAATTTGATAATTTCCGGAAACGTACCGCCAAAGAAAAACTCGAAGCCTACGGAGAGGCAACGGCACGCTGTATCGAGCAGCTTTTGCCGGTGGTCGATAATTTCGAGAGGGCAATTGATGCGCCCTGTTCAGATCAGACCTATCACTCCGGTATGGTCATGATCCTCAGTCAGCTGCGGACATTTCTTGAGAAAGCCGGCGTGTCCGAGATCGAATCGCTCGGAAAGCCCTTTGACCCGAATGTCCACAATGCCATCAAACAGGCAGGACCTTCGGACGATTACCCCGAAGGAACGATCTGTGAGGTGTTCCAGAAGGGCTATATGCTGAAAGACCGCCTGATCCGCCCGGCTATGGT
Source organism: uncultured Clostridia bacterium (assembly GCA_947630845.1). Taxonomy (GTDB): domain Bacteria; phylum Bacillota; class Clostridia; order Oscillospirales; family Ruminococcaceae; genus UBA3855. Next base: position 25,190 of record CANRJB010000002.1, on the reverse strand, counting down.
TGCTGTTGCAGGATAGTCAGCGTGCGGCAGGCAAACAGATGGAGAGATATCATAGAAAGGAAGATTGATTATGGGAAAAATTATCGGAATTGATCTGGGAACCACAAATTCATGCGTTGCAGTCGTAGAGGGCGGCAATGCAGTCGTGATCCCGAATGCAGAGGGCGCAAGAACGACCCCATCCGTGGTGGCATTTTCCAAGACGGGGGAGCGTCTGATCGGTAAGGTAGCCAAGAATCAGGCGATCACCAACCCCGACAAGACCATTTCGTCCATCAAGCGGCATATGGGTTCTAATTATAAGGTAGATATCGACGGCAAGAAGTATACACCGCAGGAGATCTCTGCAATGATCCTTCAGAAGCTGAAGGCAGATGCAGAAGCGTACCTCGGTGAGACTGTGAATGAGGCAGTCATCACCGTGCCGGCATACTTCACCGATGCACAGCGTCAGGCAACAAAGGATGCCGGACAGATCGCAGGTCTTGTGGTAAAGCGTATCATCAACGAGCCGACCGCAGCAGCACTGTCCTACGGCATTGACAAGGAAGAAGACCAGAAGGTAATGGTCTATGACCTTGGCGGCGGTACGTTCGATGTATCCATCATTGAGATGGGTGAGGGCTTCCAGCAGGTAGTGGCTACCGCAGGTAACAACCACCTCGGCGGCGATGATTTTGACCAGAGGATCATCAACTGGATGGTCGATGAATTCCGCAAAGATCAGGGCATTGACCTCTCCACCGACAAGATGGTAATGCAGAGACTGAAAGATGCCGCAGAAAAGGCAAAGATCGAGCTGTCCGCAACACCCACCACAAACATTAACCTGCCGTTCATTACCGCAGATGCAAGCGGTCCGAAGCATCTTGATCTCACCCTCTCACAGGCAAAGTTCAACGAGCTGACCGCTGATCTCGTACAGGCAACGATGGGTCCTGTCCGTCAGGCACTCGACGACAGCGGCATGAGCGCATCCGAGCTGAACAAGGTACTCATGGTAGGCGGTTCGTCCAGAATCCCGGCAGTGCAGGAAGCAGTCAGAAAGCTCATCGGCAAGGAACCGTTCAAGGGCATCAACCCTGATGAATGCGTAGCACTCGGAGCAGCATTGCAGGGCGGCGTACTTGGCGGCGATGTAAAGGAAGGGCTGATGCTTCTTGATGTTACCCCGCTGTCTCTGGGAATTGAGACAGCCGGAGGTGTCTGCACGAAGATGATCCCGAGAAACACCACCATCCCGACCAAGAAGTCTGAGGTGTTCTCTACCTACGCCGACAACCAGCCTGCTGTAGACATCAATGTCTTGCAGGGTGAGCGTGAATTTGCCCGTGATAACAAGCAGCTTGGCACATTCCGTCTGGACGGCATTGCTCCGGCAATGAGAGGTGTGCCGAGAATCGAAGTCACATTTGACATTGACAGAAACGGCATTGTGCATGTATCCGCAAAGGATCTGGGCACGGGCAAGGAGCAGAACATCTCCATCACTGCCTCCACCAACATGTCGAAGGAGGATATCGACAAGGCTGTCAAGGAAGCAGAGGCATATGCTGAAGAGGACAAGAAGCGCCGTGAAGAGGTGGAGACAAAGAATCAGGCAGAGAACATGGTACTCCAGTCCGAGAACACACTCAAGGAACTGGGGGATAAAGTGCCGGAAGCAGACCAGATGGCAGTGCGCAGCAAGGCATCGGAATTGCAGAATGCCATTGATGCAAACAACACAGCCGACATGAAGACAAAGATGGATGAGCTGCAAAAGGTACTCATGGATGTCGGGTCAAAAATATACCAGCAGGGCGCACCGCAGCAGAGTGTTGACCCCGGTCAGCCGATGGGCGGCAGCACCGGCAGCGATGACGACGATGTCATAGATGCGGACTTTACAGAGGCATGATCCTATTGTAACATCAGGGGCAGAATTTTCTGCCCCTGTTGCCGGATACGATGTCAGATTTCATGAAAGGAGCGCCGCAGTGAAGCGGCAGGATACGTATGGCTGAGAAACGTGATTATTACGATGTGCTGGGGATCCAGAAGGGTGCAAGTGAGGACGAGATCAAGAAGGCATACCGGAAACTGGCACGTGAGAACCACCCCGATCTTCATCCGGACAAGGTGGAAGAATGCGAAGAGAAGATGAAGGAGATCAACGAAGCGTACAGCGTCCTGTCCGACCCCGAAAAGCGTCAGCATTACGACCAATTCGGGCATGCAAGCATGGATGGCGACGGATTCGGCGGATTCAGCGGATTTACCGGCAGCTACAGCGGCGATATGGGCGATATCTTCGACAGTTTCTTCGGAAATATTTTCGGCGGCGGCGTGCGTGCCAACACCGCCAATGCCCCCCGTAAGGGCAGGGATATCAACACCAGCGTCAGCATCTCCTTTATGGAGGCATGCACCGGCAAATCGCAGGAAATTACCATCACCCATCAGGAGAAATGCACGGCATGCGGCGGTACAGGTGCAGAACCCGGCACTTCCACAGAGGTCTGCCCCGACTGTCATGGGCGTGGTAATGTCAAGACTACACAGCAGACACCTTTCGGAGCGATCTCTTCGACCAGACCCTGTCCGCATTGCAGCGGCAAAGGCACGGTCATAAAAACCCCCTGTCAGAAATGCCGGGGAGTCGGCAGGGCAAAGGTGTCCAAGCGTGTGAACCTCAACATACCGGCAGGTATTGATGACGGACTTGTGCTGCGTGTCACCGGCGAGGGCGACTGCGGCATCAACGGCGGACCGGCAGGCAATCTGAATGTCAGTGTCGGAGTAAGACCGCATCCGATCTTCAGCAGAGAGGGCTATGATGTGCATTGTGAGATACCGATCACCTATGCACAGGCAGTACTCGGCGATGAGATCACCGTTCCCACGATTGATGGCAACGTCAAATTCACCATTCCCGAAGGCACGCAGAATGGCGCAAAACACCGTCTGAAAGGCAAGGGCATCAAGTATCTCCAGCAGGACAAACGGGGCGACCAGTATGTGAAGCTCTACATTGAAGTGCCGAAGAATCTGTCAAAGAAACAGAAAGATCTGCTCCGTGAATTTGACAATTCCCTCACCGAAAAGCACTATGTAAAGCGAAAGACTTTCTTTGATAAGATCAAAGATCTGCTTCAGGGATGAAAAAGAGGTCACATATGAAAAAAATAAAATCTGTACTGATAGCCGGACTTCTTGCATGCAGCATGACGGCTTTACCGATGGAGACAGCAGCAGCAGATTCGGATTGCTGTGTGGATGTGTCGGTCGGGAATTTTGCGATGATCAGCGTCATGAAAAATGGCGACCTGTACTGGTGGGGAAATGCATATGAGGATGGGATCATCTGCCCTTCCCCCCAGAAGATCAGGTTTGACAAAAAGGCGGTCGCAGTTGAAGAAAATTATGTCATGACGGAAGATCGTGATGTCTATCGTTTTGATTTTTCCCATGCGACACCGAGCTATGAAAAAATCATGTCGGGCGCATCAAAATTATGCTATCGTTCAGCAATTACGCAGAACGGTGATCTGTATGTGTTCGACCCTGTCTATGACGGAAACGGCAATACCCTCTCCTATGGATATACAGGTGCTGTCAAGGTCAAGGGTCTGGAGCATGTGGTGTCGGCATATAGCGATCCATGGTTTTCCTGTGCCGTGACGAATGACGGCTCGCTGTATACATGGGGGTCAAATATGGATGCACAGGCATATGGCAACGGACACCTCGGCTATATTTCCGATCATCCGGAATATGAAACCTATTCACAGATCGAATTGTACCCGAAAAAGGTCGAACTGGAGGAAAGGGTCATTGATGCGAAATTCAATGGAACATTCGGTGATCTCTATATTCTGACCGAAAATCATGATCTGTGCATATGTGATTATGACAGCTCATCTGTTGATTTTCCGTCCCTTTTCAATGAAGTCTATGATTTTGAAGCAGGCTCTTCCTTCCATGGCGGCTCAACGCTCTTTCTGTTTAATGAAGATCGTGTCATGTATGCATTCGGAGATGCACCGTGGGGCTATTTCGGCGGTAAGGAACCGGGAAGTCAGGAAGTGATCTTTACGGAAATGCCCCTCATTGGCAATATCTATCGTGCAGCTGCATCCGGAAATAACTTTGCAGTCATCACAGAAGAAGGAACGCTTTATACATGGGGAGAAAATGACACGGGTATCGTTGGGAACGGCGAGATCGCAGCATATGATAATACTGGGGAGCTTGGCGAAATCAATTCAGAAGATGTCATTGACCCCTGCGTCATTTTTGAAGGCGATCCGGACGGCGTTGTGCTGCAAGGCGATGTTGACAGTGACAGGATCATCACGACATCGGATGCGGCAAACATTCTGGTGGACATTGCACAGGTCGGTGCAGGATATATCACAGGATTGACAGGGTTACAGGCTTATTATGGTGCGGATGTTAATTATGACCACACCGTTGATACAGCAGATGCTGCCCTGATTCTTCAATATGTTGCCGAGATGGGTTCCGGCAATACAGACGTGACCTTTGCAGATCTGATACAATAAAAATTGCCCTCCCCATTACGTGGGAGGGCATTTCTGATGTTCAGGAATTTACTTGAAAGCGGTAAACATTTTGCCGACAACCGGAAGATACACTGCCTTGTCCTGCAATGCAGCAATGAACAGGAACAGCCATAAGCCGAAATTGACCAGACCAACAACCAGTCCGATGATCCCTGCAAGCACGCCCCCCAGAAAGGGAATCAGCCCAAGTATCAATGAGAGAATACCGGCTGCGGCACTCAGTACGGCACTTACGATAAGCTCGATCAGTCCCTGATTGGCATAGAATTTGCCATATCCGGAATTGGAGTCGATGACGAGCGGCATCCAGAATAAGATCGGAAATGTTGCCAGTACGGCACTTATCTTATTCTTTTGCACATCCTCCGGGGTGAACATATCTGTGACGTTTTCCGGATTCTGGATCTGTTCCATGATATTATTGAAATCCATTTTACTTTTCCTCCTTTTGTGATGACGGATCGAGGGATGTGATCGCAGCGATAAAGCCGGCAACATCCTTAAAATCCTGATAGACGGATGCAAAGCGTATGTAAGCGATCTGGTCAATATCCCGGAGCTGCTCCAGCACGAGCGCACCGATGCGGTCAGAAGTCATCTGACTGGTCCAGCTTCCGGCATAGACATCCTCCACACGATCGGCGATCATGTTGACCTGTTCCACAGTGACCGGACGTTTCTTGATGGCATGGTAAATACCGCTGAGCAATTTGTTGCGGTCATACGTCTCGAACGATCCGTCACGCTTAATGACGATACGCAGCGGCTGTTCCACGATCTCATAGGTCGTGAACCGTTTGCCGCATCGGATACATTCCCGCCGGCGGCGTTTCTTTTCTTCCGAGGGACGGGAATCAATGACCTTTGAATCCTCATTGCCGCAGTATGGACACTTCATCTGTTTACCTCCGGTCTTTGCTCTGCATAGTTTCATTATAGCAAATACGGCGCATTCTGTCAATACTGATTTTTCACAAGAATGCACCAAGTTTACCCGGATTTTCCGGCATTCCGTTCAGTGCTGCCGATGAGGAAGGACAACATCCGGTAGCTGCTGACAAGATCGGAGATCCCTCGCCAGCAATCCCGGTACAGCTCCAGTATCACAGCACATTCCGGAGCGCATCGGTGAAGGACATCAAGAAAGCTCCGGACAGGGAATGTCCCTGCGCCGAGCAGCAGGCAGTCCCCCTTTTCACCATGGTCACTGATGTGGACATGAGAGACATGCGAGCCGAGCATGTGGAGCATGTTGACGGGGGATTCTCCGGCACGGACAGCCTGCTTGACATCGAGGACAAAATGTGCATCCTCTCCGAGTATCCGCACCATCTCATGCAGAAAATGCAGCGAACCGCTCTGACACCGCTCCACATTCTCCTGCGCCACCGTCACGCCAAATTCCTTCCCTGCCTCAGCAAGCCGCAGAAAGCGTTCACAGTACAATCCGGGCGTGACAGGGTGTTTCCTGTCATTGCCGTGAAAGACGAAGATCTCTGCCCCCAGCTCCTGCATCACCGCAAACGTCCGGCGATAGTAGTCGATCATGTCGTCCACACGCCGCCCATAATCCGAAAACAACATCACCGGTTCAAGCGGACAGGCGAACGGATGCACTGCCGGACAGGTCATGCCATAGCGCATGAGGATGGTTTTCAGGGTATGGACACGGGTGCGTGTGATGTCGGAATCGGCATTGATGAAGATCTCAACATGGCTGATGCCGTTGAGCGCAAGTTCATAGAGTGCTTCTTCTGTCGGCTGCGGATAGCAGCATGCCGTGGATACGCCTGCCTGCATGATCGTCCTCCTTCAGCTTTCGTACAGGACAAGGTCAACATGTCCCGTGTTGACATCTGCCCTTGCGCAGACGACATCTGCCGTCATGCCAAGCCGGAATTCCCGTCCGGACAGCGTGTCTTTCAGATACCAGCCGTCATGGAGTTCATATTCTCCCTCCGGCAGATCGTGCAGCGGCAGCAGCCCCTCCACATGATTGTCGAGCATGATATACATGCCGTATTCCTGAATACTTGTCACAACGCCGTGGAACACTTCACCCAGATGCGCCTGCATATATTCTGCCGCATAACAGCTGTCGGCTTCTCTCTCCAATTGCTGCGCACGCAGCTCTGTATCGGATGCCTGCTGTGCGGCATGGTCTGCAAACACAGAATAGCGTTTCGCCATCCATTCTTTGTCCCCGCCGGCAAGGCAGTCCGTCAGGATGCGATGCACCGCAAGGTCAGCATACCGGCGGATCGGTGAAGTAAAGTGTGCATAGTCATGCAGCGCAAGTCCGAAATGTCCGAGCGGTTCAGGGCTGTACCTTGCCTTCGCCATCGCACGCAGCGTCATCATGTTGACAGTCGGAAAATACGGTTCATCCTTACAGTCCTCGAGCATCTTCCGGATCTCCTCCGGACTTACTGTTTCAGACCGCAGCTCCTTTCCGAACCGCAAAAGCATCTCACGGAGTTGGGCAATGCGGTCGGGAGAGGGGTTTTCATGCACCCGGTAGACAAAGGGGATTTCCCTCTCTCTTGCCAGCCGTGCAGCAGCCTCATTTGCACAGAGCATACAGGCTTCTATGATATGCTCACTTCTGCCCCTCTGCACAGGTGTCACTCCGGTACAGATACCATTTTCATCGAGCAGCAGTTCATATTCCGTACTCTCCAGCGCAGGCGCACCACGCCTTGTACGCAGGCGTTCGAGCTTGTCCGTCAGTTCATCAAGGAGACGCAGCACAGCAGTCACGTCCCCATACTTTTCACACAGCGCAGCATCTGCCGTACCCTCCAGAACAGCATTGCATTCCGTATAGACACCCCTTACCCGGGAACGGATGACGGACTTATGAAATTCCGCTTTCCGCAGCTCTCCCTCCGGCGACAGGTGCAGGATCGCCGAGATCGTCAGCCTGTCCTCGCCTGCATTCAGCGAACAGATGCCGTTTGACAATGCCGGCGGCAGCATGGGAATGACCTTGTCGGCATAATAAATACTTGTCCCACGCAGATACGCTTCTCTGTCCAGCGGCGTGTTGCCCCGTACATAGTGCGAAACATCGGCAATATGAACACCGAGCGTATAGCTGCCGTCCTCATGCTGCCGCAGGGAGACAGCATCGTCAAGGTCTTTGGAATGCGCTCCGTCGATGGTAAAAATGCACTCCTCACGCAAATCAAGCCGCCCCTCTGTATCAAATGCCGTCACGCCCATTTCCGCAAGCTTGCCGGCATCGTGCAGCACTTCCTGCGGAAATGCAGTGGGGATATTCTGTTCAGCAATACGGGCTTGGATGCAGTTTCCGGCACATTCCGCACTGCCAAAATTAAGGATGACCTTCACCCTGTGTTCCGTATGCCGCAGACCTCTGCTTGTCAGGACACAGAGTACCTTGTCGCCGCTCTTGTAGGGGACGCTTTCCCGGTAGTCGATGCGCATGCACAGATTCATGGTGAAAAGGCACAGCCCTCTTTCCGTCGGCACGATCATGCCGGAAATGCGCACATCCTTTGCTTCCTCCGTCACCAGAAGCACTTCTGCACTTGGCAGACCGTCATCGGAACGGGAGGGAATGTTCCGTGCAAGGACTTTGTCGCCGGGCATGCTGCCACGCAGGTATTTCCCCGGAACGAAATACTCCGTTCCCTGTGCATCACGCAGGAAACCCATGCCGCCGGAGAGCCGTATGATCTCTGCCGGAAAGCTGCCGTCTCCGTCGCACAGCACATAATGCTGCCCTCTCTCCCGGATGATGCCCTCCCGCAGAGCCTGCTGCACGGCAGCCTGAAAGGAAGCCGGAGCGGATCTGGCATTGCATAATTTCGGCATGGAACGCTGCAATGCCTGTTGATGGGGGCTGTGTTCCAAGACCGTGCGGATGCGCCGGAGGAATGTTTCCTGCAAGGCAAAATCTGGATGCTGAAGGGAGTGTTTGCGGCGGTCATGCTTGCGGTTATGGCGAGCCATATCTTACCTCCTCGAAAAAAACCCCCCGGATGGGGGGCTGTATTATTCAGCGGATGACTCAAAAAACGTCATGATATACGGTATCGCAATATTCATGACAAGAATCAGAATAAAGCCGATGATACCGAGAATTTTGGTCAGCTTTGCAAGCGCAGCTTCCCTTGTGTTGCCTTCGTTCTGTCCGTAGAAGGACTCATTGAAGCCGCCGCCGAGTGCAGAGGTCATGCTGTCCTGACTCTTATTATCCTGCATCAGACAGAGAATGATGATAAGCAGAGAGATCAGCAGTGTCACTGCCCCACAGATGATTTCATACAATTCCATTTATCTTCGCTCCTTACTTTGTTAAAAGAATTACACCTACATATTATAGCACATTCTGTAGGGATTGTCAAGGGAAAATGAGAAAAAAACCAAAATGATGCAGAAACCGGATGCATGTGATGAAAATGGGCAAACGATCGCATTCCCATTGACTTTGCAGGAAGTATGTGGTAGAATGAAAAAGAAGGACAATACCGTCGATCATAAAGGAAAAGGAGTAGATCATGACATTTTCAGATGAACAGCTTGAACGTTATTCCCGGCACATCATTCTCAGGGAAGTGGGTGCAGAGGGTCAGAAAAAGCTCCTGAAGGCAAAGGTGCTGATCATCGGTGCAGGCGGACTTGGTTCACCGGCAGCAATGTATCTTGCGGCAGCGGGCGTGGGTACGATCGGCATTGCCGATGCGGATGCAGTCGATCTGTCCAATTTACAGCGGCAGATCATTCACAGCACTGCGGATATCGGAAAAGCAAAGGTGCAGTCGGCAAAGGAAACCATCGAAGCGATCAACCCCGATGTGACTGTCAGGACTTACCGTACCTTCGTGACTGCCGAAACCATCATGGAGCTGATCGCCGGCTATGATTTTATCATCGACTGCACAGATCATTTCCCGACCAAATTCCTCATCAACGATGCCTGTGTCATAGCAAAGAAGCCGTTCTCCCATGCCGGTATCATCCATTTCAGGGGACAGCTCATGACCTATGTCCCCGGACAGGGTCCCTGCTATCGCTGCGTGTTCGGAAATCCCCCTCCGGAGGATGCCGCCTGCAAGCAGACAGGTATCATTGGCGCAATGCCCGGCGTGATCGGCAGCTTACAGGCAATGGAAGCCGTGAAGTACATCATCGGCAAAGGTGAGCTGCTGACAGGCACGCTGCTGACATATGATGCCCTGACGATGGAATTCCGCAAAGTACGTCTGCCGAAAGATACGTCCGGATGCGCCGTCTGCGGCGACCATCCGACCATTACCAAGCTGACCGGTACACATCTTAACAAGTGAGGATAACACATGATCTGCCTGAAACAGAGCGATTATGAGAAGATGCTCCGCCATGCGGAACGTGAGCTGCCCGATGAGGCATGCGGACTGATCGCAGGTGTGATGAACGGGGAAGACAGGGAGATCAGAGAAGTCTACCTGCTGACCAACACCGACCATTCCGACAAGCATTTTTCCCTTGCCCCCAAAGAACAGTTTGCTGCCATCAGGGATATGCGGACAAAGGGACTTGTGCTGCTCGGCAGCTGGCATTCCCATCCGGCGACTCCGTCAAGACCGTCCGCAGAAGATCAGCGTCTTGCCTTCGACAGCAAGGCAAGTTATCTGATCCTGTCTTTGATGGAACGGGACAGACCGGTGCTGCGTGCCTTCCGCATCACAGGAAACGACCCGAAAACAGTGGAACAAGAAGAACTTGTCATCAGACAGGACGACTCCCCCGTATCCTTGTAACAGGGATACGGGGGAGCGTTGTTATTGCAGCTTGATCACGGCATGACTTCTTCCGGTTTTGTCTTTGGAGACATTCAACTGCTGGTGGATACGATCTTTCAGTGAGGCAACATGGGAGATGATGCCGACCAGACGATGACCTCCCGAAAGGGATTGCAGGGCATTGATCGCCTGTGAAAGCTTGTCGGCACTCAGCGAACCGAACCCTTCGTCCACAAACATGGTATCCAGCCGGATGCCGCCAGCGTTGGACTGAATTTCCTCCGAAAAGCCCAGAGCCAGTGACAATGCCGCCAAAAATCCTTCGCCGCCCGAAAGTGAGCTTGCACTGCGCACCGTACCGCTCAGGTGGTCAATGACATCAATGTCCAGACCGGCTTGTTTGTTTTTCTTCCCTTCAGTGCTTCGTTGCAGGGAGAACTGATACTCCGTCATGATGTGCAGCCGTTGGTTGGCACGGGCAAGTATCCTGTCAAAGAAGGAAATAAGAACGAATGTTTCGAGATTGATCCGCTCCTGTCCGCTCACCTTGCCGATGGCAGTTTCATAGAGCGGCTTGACGCACTGGACACGTCTGACAGCCTCTTCATGCTGCTGCAATGCAGCGTGCAGCTTCTTCATCTGCCGCTGGTTCTGGTCAATGCAGACATGCAGACGGTCAAGCTCCTGCCTTTCCCTCTCCTGCTGCTCCATGAGAAGCTTGCGCTCGTCAAGCAGCTTGTCCTCGTCCGCTTCAGGAATGTCTTTCAGCGATGTTGTAAGCTGTCCGATGCTCCCGTTCAGTGTACTCAGCTCCTCTGCGGAACGCTGCACAGCATCACCGGCATCCTGAATGGCTTTCTGCATCTCTGCGGCATTTGTTTGCAGTGCTGTGATCTGTTTCTCCGCTTCTTTCTGCGTGGGGAAGGGGAGTTTGTTTTGCATTTCCTGTGCCTTACGGAGAGAGCCTTGCACCTCCGTGCTGCACTGTGTGAGCTGTTTTTCGAGAGTATGCAGCGCATCCTGTGCGGCTTTGACAGCCTGCTCCGTCTCCGGTATCTTCTTGTCAAGCGCATCTCTCTGCTGCTGACGAGTTTCCTCCGTGCGGATGGCAGCGTCCTTTTCCCGGATGGCATCGTCATTTTCTTTCCGTGCATGTGTACACACCTCTGCGGCATCCTCCATAGCGCATGCACCGAGTGTTCCGGAAATACGGCTTGCGGTATCCTCCGTCTTTTGCCGGACAATGCCGCTCTGCTGTGCAAACTGTCCGCTGCAAGCGGTAAGCTCTGCCTGTGCCGCAGCTTGCATCTCCTCCTGTGTTTTCAGGGCATCTGCAATGGTTTTCAACTCCGTCAGACATCTGCTGCGGCGTTCTGTCTGTTGCTCTGCATCTGCGATCGCCTGTGTCAGCTCACGTTTCTTTGCGCTGCATCTGTCAAGCTCATCCTTGCACACCGTCGCCAGCTCCTCCGGTACACAGTGAAATTCCTGCGCAGCTCTTGCCGCAAGCTGTTTCTGTTTGTCCTCCAAGCTCTGCGATTCTTTTCCGGCAGTAATGCTGTGCTGCCGTTCTGTCTCCCTGTCCTGCTCCGAGATGGCTTTCCGTTTTCTGAGTTCTTCCTCCGTCGGCGCATCCTCTGTACAGAATGCCTTGTGCGGATGTTCCGTACTGCCGCAGACCGGACATGCTGCCCCGTCCGTCAGCGTCTGTGCAAGCAGTCCGGCTTGGTTAGCCAGAAAGGCATGATAGGCATGTTCATAGGCAGATGTGCTTTTCTCAGCCCTCTGCATGGCATCCAGAAAGGCAGCCTTTGCCGTTTCTGCCCTTTTTTCGAGCGTTTTCAGAAGTGCAAGCTCCTCTTGCAGCGACAGGATGGTTTGTTCCTGTTTCCTGCAATTCTCCATCTCCTGCTGTGCTTGTGACAGCCGCACTTCACAGCCAGAGAGCGTTTCTGCCTCTTTTGTGAGCAATTCCTGCTGCTGTTTCAGGGACTGTATCTGCTGCTGCACATCCTGCAATTTCTTTTCGGCAGCATCCCTGTCCTGTTCCGCCTTATGCAAAGTGCGCTTTGCTGCTGCAAGGTCGGAGACAGCATCCTGCACCTGCCGGAGCATCTCTGCACGCTGTGTAAGCATCTCCCGTTCTGCACGGAGTTTCACCATGTTTTCGCCGGCATCTGCAAGTGCTTTCTGCTGCTGCTTTTCCGTTTCCAGCTGTGTCTGCAAACTGCTGCAAGCCGTTTCCTGCGCTTCCTGCCGGGTCTGCATGGCATCTTGCTCTTTCTGTAAGGCATCCGTCCGCTGCTGCTCCTGCTCCAGTGCAGCATATTCCGGCAGACGTGTCTGCAAGGCAGCAGCCTGCTCCGAAGCGATCCGTATGTCAGGGGTACGCTGTTCTGCCCTTGTTCTGACATTGCACAGCTCCTCGTGGAGCGCAGTCTTTTCCCTCTGCATGTTCCGTGCATCCTCAAGCTGAGAAAGGATGGCTTTGCGGCGTTGTTCCTGATCGATCGCAGCATCAAGATGACGCAGCTTCTGTTCCGATGCAGCGACCGAGTCTGACAATGTCTGCTGAGCCGCTGTATCCTGCTGTATCACCTTTTCTATAATGGGCAGATACAGCGTCCAGTCCTGATCGCTCTCTGTTTTCGCCTGCTGTGTCATGTCCGCATCGCTTTCCGGAAGGATAAAATCAGACAGGATGCCGTTCAGCTTATGGACGATATCCCGGTACTGCTCCTGCGCACTGGTGTTTTCGGCACGGAGCTGTTCCTGCAATTCCTTGAAGGGCTGTGTCCGGAACACCTCTCCGAGGATCTCATTGCGCTTTTTGGTATCCGCATACAGAAGGTCGGTGAACGTACCCTGTGCGATCATGGCGATCTGCATGAACTGTTCACGGTTAATGCCCATGATGTTTTCGATCTCTTCCGTGACAGCCCTGTCCTTGTCCACCTGCCTGCCGTCGGGGAGAACGAGGTGTGCATTGCTGGTCTTTTCGTTCATCTCACGCTCCACGATATAAGTCTTGCCACGGTAGAGGAATTTGAGCCTTACTTTTGTCTTGTCCTCCGGCTTGGCGAATCTGGAGCGGAGCAATGTCTTTTCATTGCGGAATTTGCCGCTTGGCTTTCCGTACAGTGCATAGGTGATGGCATCAAAGATCGTGGTCTTGCCTGAACCTGTTGAGCCTGAGATCAGGTAGAGTCCGCTGTCTCCGAATTGTCCGAGGTCAATGACCGTCTGTTCCACATATGTCCCGAAGGCGGTCATTTCGATCTGTAATGGTCTCATATATCCTCCCCCCATACTCTGCGGATGAGTGTTTCCATTAACGCCTGCTGATCGGCATCCATCTGACTGCCATTGCTCTTTTCATAGAGCTGTGCAAACAGCTCCATCGGCGATGCCTCCTGCGATGCCAGCTCCGGAACGGAAGAAGCCCGTGTGCGCCGGTTATCGTATTCAAGCTGGAGCAGATTCGGAAAACGCTGCTGTAAAATGCCGATGGCATCAGGTGTCTCCTTTTCATCGGTCAAAGTGATGTGCAGCAGATCTTCTGTCGGCGGCATCTGTGTCATTTCAAGGAAAGTACCTTTCCACTCTGCCATCTCATGCAGAGGGACAAGCGGTATGTCCGTGATGCAGACATTTCCCTTCTCCGCAAGTTCGATCATGACGGCAGATTTGGAATATGCTGCTTCCGCAAAGGAATATTTCAGCGGCGAGCCTGCATAGCGGATGGTTTCTCTGCCGACGGACTGCTGCCTGTGCAGATGTCCCAGTGCCGTGTAATCGAAATCCCCGAACACCTCCGCATCCACATTTTCTGAACCGCCGACAGACAGCTCTTCCGAACCGCTGCGCTGTCCTCCCGTTACAAACTGGTGTGTAAGGAGTACATTCCGGACGCTGCGGTCAATGTCCATTGCCCCGACCGCAGTCCGGAGCGCATCCTGAAAAGTGGTGATCGTTTCGTCACCCGTCAGCTCACGCATCTGTACCGGACGGAGAAAGGGCAGCAGATAGAACCGCACCTCTCCAAAGGCATCCCGGAGCGTGACGGGCTGCACTGTGCCGTTGTAGACAGGGGAGACATAGATCCCGCTTGCCTTCATGACATCTCCGGCATAGGCAATGCGTTCAGCGGAATCATGGTTGCCGCTGATGATAAATGTTACCTGCCTGCGTTCCACCAGACAGCTCAGAAACCAGTTCAGCAGTGCCACCGCATCTGCCGACGGCAGCGACCTGTCGTAGACATCTCCGGCGATGAGCAGGGCATCCGGCTTGTTCTCATCCATGATGTGCAGGATTTTGTTCAGAATATCCTTCTGGTCGTCAAGAAAGGAATATTCTTTTAATTTCTTGCCGATATGCAGATCGGCAATGTGCAGTAATTTCATTTCTTCACTCCCTTTTTCGTAAGATCATGTCAGTCCCATCCTGTCCTGATAGAGATCAAAGACACTCTTTCCCTGATCTTTCGGGTCAATGTCCACGTCCCTGACATGGGCTTTCCATTCGGAATCATCAGACAGCAGATCATAGGCAATGTTATGCTGGAGCCATTCATAAGCCATATCCTCAGCGGTACGGTAGCCCTCCATATCAGCACTGTGGATCGGATGCACGTCTTTCAGAGCCTGACAGATATAGACGATATCTGCCGTATTCCGGATCAGGAAGGAGTCAATGACTTTCCAGTGATCCGGCGTATAGACAGCACAGAACATTTTTCCGTCATAGCAGAATGTATAGTCATGATCCTCTCCGTCTGTGTCACAAAGCCCGATATCATCCGGAGAGGTCAGCAGTGATATGCTCACCGTCTCCGAAGGCAGCATGCTCTCCGGCATGGTTTCCTCCGTCAGAGATGTTCCCTGTTCTGCCGGAGTGACAGACTGTATGGTGCTGCACCCTGCAAGCAGACACAGGACAGGGAGCATGATGAGAAAATATAAGGGATACCGCATGGATCCAGCTCCTTTCCCTGTCAGTAATTAGTATCATACCGATCCTTTTTGACAGACAAGTCTATCAGATTTTTAGGGATCAGTATCAGTATACCATTTCATGAAAAATAAGTCAAGTGTTTGGTATCGCACTGTGAACCCCCATACAGGAAACCTTCTGACAGGTATCGCATATACTACAATTTACAACTTTGTTCTTTGTGAAAAATGCTGAAACTTGCAGGAACTGCGTGAAAAAAATTGCAATCAGGGGGGAATTGTGCTATAATTTAACCATATGGGTAAAATTTTCCTGATACGGATACTGCTCCTTCATGCCGCAGATCAGTATCAGTTTGATAGGATATCTGTCGATCGGAGAGAATGTGAATGAACGGAACTGCCGCTGAAAATAACAAAACCGTGTACTATGCGCCTGCTCCGCCAAAGCCGGCAACCATGCTCATTCTGGAGAATGGGAAAGAAGTGCGTGTCGTGCAGCTGAACGGAGATATGCGCATCGGACGGGATGCACCGGGATACTGCAATGACATCAAACTGACTTCCGGCATCGCAGGAAGAAATCATGGTGAACTCATCTATCTGGACGGTGTTTATTATTACAGAGACAACAACAGCATGAACGGAACCTACTATAACGGTGCAAAACTGATGCCCTACAATGAAAAGGGAACCAAGGCAGTACCGCTGCATGACGGCGATGTGCTGCGGATCGACCGTGTCACACTCGACAAACCACATCCGGATGCGGTCGAGATGATCTTCAGCACTGCCTTTCTGCCGGATGAGAAATGGACACGGTTTCCCCTGAATGGGATGCAGCGTGTACCTGTCGGGAGAAACTGCGGCGAAGGCATTTCCCTGTCGGATTTTATGGTGTCCAGAAATCATGCCGTCCTGCAGAGAACCGGAGCGGGCTGGAAGATCGAAGATCAGCACAGTCAGAATGGTCTTGCCGTCAATGGTGAGATCGTGACAAAGGAGTACCTCCTGCATCCGTTTGATGTGATCCGGATCGCCAATACCACGCTCATCTTTCTCGGAAATGAGGTCATCTTCAACAATGTGTCATCTGATCTCCACAGCAGAGCCGGATTTGACTACAACAAGCGTTCTGTGGTGATGCGTGTCAATATCGACGAGGTCATCGCACGCAGACCGGGCGTTTTTACCAAGAAAAAGACACTCCTGAAAGACATCAGTCTCGACATCGAGTCAGGCGACTTTACACTGATTCTCGGTGGGGCAGGTGCCGGAAAATCCACCTTCATCAAAGCCATCACCGGTCAGCAGCGTTCTTCGGAACAGATACTGGATATCCGTGGGGAGATTTTTCTGGACGGCATGGATCTGTACCGGAATCTGCGGATGCTCAAGCATAAGATCGGTATCGTGCCGCAGTATGCCGACTACCGTATGCAGGACACCGTCTACCATACCATCATGGATGCCGCAAGGACAAAACTTGCCGGAGAGTACAGCCTCAAGGAGATCGAGCAGCGTGTGGAAGATGTCATTGAGAGCATGACACTCACCCAGATCCGTGACAGTATGCTCGGCGTTATCAGCGGCGGACAGCGCAAGAGAGTGCAGGTCGCCATCCATGCAGTCGGTGACATCAGCTTCTTTACCTATGACGAACCGGATTCCGGTCTGGATGTTGCCGGCAGAGTCGATCAGATGAAACAGCTCATCAAGCCGATCACAAAAGAAGAGTCCGTGGACAACTCTATGCAGCTGCGCCCCTGCTCCGAGATCGGCAACGCAGGGCTGATGATCTCGCATTATCCGGATGATGTGGCACATATGTACAAGAAAGTCATCGTGCTTGCCAAGAGCAGGAAGGATGATGCAGGACACCTTGCCTTTTACGGAGATGTGGAGAATGCGCTGTCATTCTTCGGCGTAAAGCGTCTCAGTGAGATCGTCATGGAGATCAACTATGAAGGCGGCAAGGGCAGAGGAGACGAATTTATCGAGAAGTTTGAACAGACAAGGAGAGGTTGAGCATGGGGATCATACAGGCGATCAGACAGATTCCGGTCTACATCGGCAAGAATTTCCGGCTTTTCAGAAATCAGAAGGACTGGAAATTCATTATCATTGCAGCCGTCATTTCCCTGTTGGTGTGTTCGATTGTCGGAGAGGATATGTTCACCACCTATGAGGCGACCAAATCCGGTTTCTTTGCGATCATATCCGCAGCGATCTGGATCGGCATCTTCAATTCCATCCAGCGCATCTGCAAGGAACACGACACCATCACGAGTGAATACCGCACAGGACTGCATCTGAGTTCCTATATCCTGTCACATGTCATCTTTGACTTTTTCCTGTGTCTGATTCAGACGATCATCCTGCTCGGGATCTGTGTCTGGTTCATTGATTTTCCGGAGAAGGGCATCCTTTCCGATCATGCATTGCCGGAATATTTCGTGACGCTGTTTCTGGTGGTATGGGGTTCGGATATCATGGGCATCATGATCTCCTCCGTGGCATCGACACCGAATGTTGCCATGACAGCAATGCCCTTTGTCCTGATTCTCCAGCTTGTCATGAGCGGCGTGCTGTTTGAGCTGAAGGGTGCGGCAGAGCATATTGCCAACATCACATTCAGCAAGTGGGGAATGTCAGCACTGGGCAGCATCGGCGATCTGAACAGTGAGAGCCTGCCCCTGAAAATGAGTCTGGTGTTTCCGCAGGTGACCCGGCTTGAGAGCGAAGCAGCCTATGAGGCGACGACGGAAAATCTGATGGGCGCATGGGGATGTATGATGCTGATCGGATTGGTATGCATCCTGATTGCCATTATCAGTCTGAAAATCCGGAACAGAGGGTCATAAGGGGGACGGGATGAACAGATTATTGCAATTCTTTTCCCATCCGGAGAAGAAAAGTGAACAGCCGATGCGGTTCAGGATATTCGCTGCGACAGACCCCGGAAGAGTGCGCCAGCGCAATGAGGACAGCTTCTATGCTGACGGCATCGGCAATACAGAGGAAGAAAGCGGCTTCTGGCAGACAGAGCTGAAACAGACACAGTGTTTATGTGCGGTATGTGACGGTATGGGCGGAGAGAGTCTCGGCAGGGAGGCATCCCGGCTTGCCGTTTCCGTCATGAAGACCTGCCGGCAGGAGCTGACAGAGAAAACAGACGTGACAGCATGGACAGAGCGGTATGTGACGGAAGCAAATCATCAGATCTGCGAGATGGCATTCCGGGAACATTGCAGAATCAGCGGCAGCACGCTTGCAATGGTATCCGTTGCACAGGGAATGGTATCTGTTTTTCACATCGGCGACAGCCGGGTGTATTACTACCATGCAGGCGAGCTGCGGCAGATCACAGAGGACCAGACACTTGCCATGAAAAAGCTCAAAGCCAATATCTATACGGAGGAGGAAGCGAAACATAGCCCGGATGCCCACAAGATCACCTCGTTTCTCGGAGTGGATACCAGAGGAACAGGACTGAAGGCAGCCGCTGCTGTGCCGTTTCCGCTGAAAGATGGGATGCTGCTGCTTTGCAGCGATGGTCTGACGGATATGTGTACCGATGAGGAGATTGCCGGAATTTTGCAGACGGAGCAGGAGTCTCCGGCAAAGGCACTTGTCGGACGGGCATTGGAAAATGGCGGCGAGGACAATGTGACATGCATTGTGCTGCATTCTGTACAGGAAGGGGATGGCTATGGAAATTCATGATCTGATAGAAAAATGTATCCTGCCGCAGATACGGCAGCCGATCTGGGAAAACTGGTACATCAAGGAGAAAATCGGTTCCGGATCGTTCAGTACGATTCACCGTGTGGAGGCACACACGAGTACGGTAGATGAACGGGCACTGAAAATCAGTGCCATTGTGGCAGACCGACCTTTCCGGACACCGGAAGAAAAGAAGAGCTATCTTGAGAACCAGAGGAACATGGCAGCCAATGAGTCTGTCATTATGAAGAAGCTTGACGGCTGTCCCAATATCGTGCGTTACTATGACGAGAAGCAGGAGCAGTTTATTACAGAGGAGAATGTGGAGGGGTACTACCACCTTATCAGCATGGAGCTGCTGACACCTCTGACGGCGCAGATGCACAACGGAACATTCTCGTATGCAGAGAACAATGTGTTACAGCTTGCCTGTGATATCGGACAGGCATTGCAGTATGCGCACCGTCACGGCATCATTCACCGGGATGTCAAGCCCGATAATCTGTTCGTTTCAAAGGAAGGTGTCTATAAGCTCGGCGACTTCAATGTCTCCAAACGAGGCGGCAATGCACGTTCCGTGGCAGGCAGCCCCAGTTATATGGCACCGGAAATTTTCAGTGCAAAGTCTGACCCGAACGAGAGCTATACCATACAGGCTGACATTTATTCTTTCGGCATCGTGCTGTACCAGATCATGAATGACGGATATTTTCCGCTGGAGAGTGTGGATGTGACGGAGGATATTGCCTATGAGAAGCGCAGACAGGGTACACCCTTTCCGCCGCCCCGGAATGCATCGCAGCGTTTCGGACGGATTATTCTGAAAGCATGCGCCTACCGTCCGGCAGACCGTTATGCCTCGATGGAGGATATGCTGAAAGAGCTGCGGGCACTCCGGTCAGGACAGTCTGCACCCATGCATCCGGCAGCCGATCCGGGCAGGACTGTCTATGCTGAGGAAGAACCGATTCCAAGACAGCACGTCAGTCAGCCCCCCCGCCCTGCTCCTCGTCCTGCATCCCGTCCTGCTCCCTCTCCTGCATCCCGTCCTGCCCCTCGTCCAGCCCCTGCTCCTGCTCCCCGTCAGGCATCGGCTGCACAGAAGAAAGGTGGGTATCTGTATGTTCTGATACCGATCCTGATCCTGCTGATGCTTGTGGCATGTGGTGTGCTGGTCTGGGTGCTATGGTTCATGAAGAGCGGCGAAACGGAAGAGTCTTCCGTATCCTCCGCAGCAGAGACGGAAAGTACGGCTTTGCAGACGACGAGCGGCTACATCAGCAGCAATGGTGCGGAATATGTTCCCCTGTATTCCGGAGCGGATGAGGGTTCTACCGTACTTGCACGGCTGAATCCCGGAGAGAGCATCGGCATCTATGCACTCGACGGAAACTGGTATCATGTCCGGTACGGCGACATCGAGGGCTATGTCAAGGCAGGTGATGTCGAATTTGCGCCGGAGGAAGCGGAAGCACCGGAGAATGTACCGGAAGTTGCGGAGACAGAGCCGGAACACTATATCTACATATTTGTCGGTGGAAAGTATACATGGGATGAGGCAGAACAGTACAGTGAGGAGCATGGCGGTCATCTGGCAACAATCCATTCTGAGGAGGACTGGAATGCGATCATCAGTACTGTCAATGAGGCAAAGAAAAAACAGACAGAATTGAAATACCTCTGGCTTGGCGCACAGTCTGAGCTGAACGACGAAACCATGGAGATCTCGTTCTCATGGGTGGACGGTTCAGAGACACAGTTTATTATGAGTGCAAAAGATCACTGGTATTATAACTCCCGGATTGACGTATGGGAACCGTCGGGTTATGATGCCTATGAATATCAGAAGAACGGAACACTGATCCGTGAGCCGTATCTGCTTCTCTGGAACATGTCCTCGCAGGGCGGCACAAGCTCGGAATGGACGATGAACGACGTTCCGGATGTTTCGGGCTACGATCAGTACAAATCAAGCAATATGGGATTCATTATGCAGATCCCTGAGTGATAGTGATGGGAGGAAACACAATGGACGAACGATACCGGGAGACACAGATCTATACAGATAACGACCAGACGGTCTACGCCGGCGAAGATGCCTATGCTGAACCTTCGGGGCAGCCTTCTGCACCGCCGCCCACACCGCCGTCCGGAAAGCATACAGGACTGATCATCGGAATCATAGCGGCAGTAATATGCCTGATTGCAATGGTCGTGCTGATCGTGCTGGTCGTGGTAAAGCTCTTGGTTCCCTCTGAAAAAGAAGAGGATAGCTTCATCAACGCATCAAGCGGCTTTGTTGACAGCGGAGATCTGGAATATGTTGTGCTGCATGCAGAGGCAAGCGATGGTTCGAGCGCAGTGGCATATCTGTATTCCGGCGAAAGAATCGAGATCTATGAGCTGGACGGAAACTGGTACCATGTCCGGTACGGCGACATCGAAGGGTATATCAGGGTAACGGATGTCGTCTTTACACTGGACGGCACAGTCAACATGGAGGTCGTCGTTCCGGAAACCATGCCGGAAGAAGTGACCATCCCCGCAGAAACGCTCCCGGAAGTCATTACGATCCAGTATGACAGCAACGGCATTGCCATTCCCTCCTCCTATCCGGAGTATATGGCATACCGGGAGGTGAAAAGCGGCTACTGTTCCGCAGAATCGACCGACATGTACAAGGAGGCTTCGACCGGTACTTCCCGTGGAGAGGCATTTAAGCTGTACGAGGATGATGCTGTCACCATACTGGGCATCTGCAATTCGTTTTATTACATCACAGTGGAGGGCGGCAGCGGCTATGATGTGCAGGGCTATGTTTCGGTCAGCAGCATCACGCTCGGCGTTCCCCCGAAGCCGGATGAGAGTTATTATGATGCAAAAGAGGGCTATGTATCTGTGAAATCATGCCATGTCAGAAGCTCCAGATCCAAAGTGTCCGATTCCAACATCATTGATACCCTCTATGAAGGCACGATCTTTACGATCGACAGCTTTGACGGCTACTGGTATCATATCAATTATCCGGGGCGCAGCGGCTATATCAGCTATAAGATGGTCAAGCCCGGAAAATCCCCCGATATCATCACACCAAAGGAGGGCTATGTCTCCAATGAGATATGCAATGTCCGGTGCAGCCCCGACAGGTCAGACGACAGCAACATCGTTGATACCCTGAGTGAGGGTGATGTGTTCACAGCAACGCACTTTGAGGGGTACTGGTACTATATCGTCTATGACAACGGAAGCGGCTGGGTGAGCAATAAGATGATCACCATCGGTAAGCCCCCGGTTGAGACAGAGGCAGAAGAGATCATCGCTTACAATCTTGATTCGGAGCTTTACGGAGAGATCGAAGGCAACGGCGTTGCAGGCTTTGCGACTTCTTATGTCTGTGAGCATGGTGAGAAGGAAACGGTCCGGGAAGATCTGGAAGATGGATGGCATATCATGGCAACTGCCTATTGTTACTCTATGGGCATTGAATGGTATGAGATTTATGATGCAGATGACGGCGATTATTACGGATGGGTTGACAGCAATTTCCTCACCTTCTATGAGAATGAGGGATGACGGAACACCGGCGAATGCCATCATCGCCTGTTGATACAGGCACAGGAGTGAGAGCCATGAAGCAAAAACGAGCCATCAGAACGCTTGTCGTGCTGATCGTGATCCTGATGCTGCTGATACTCTGTCTGGCAGGGATACTGGTGTTCCTTCTGTACCAGAAGGAACATAAGGAGCAGGAGAGTCAGCCGCAGGCAGCGGTAGAAGCATTCATCACCGAACTGAATGAGAGAGACATTGACGGAATGCTCCGGTATATCGAGCCGTCTGAAGCGGAGCTGATACGGAAGGGACTGGAGAAGATAGAGGGTGTGTCGGACAGTGCCCTCATGTCGCTGCTGAAAAAGACACTTCCGTTTCTGGAGCATTCCGGAACGGAGCAGCTCCCTGAATTTCATCCGGACATTCTGTCAGTGAAGGAAGATGAGACGACAGCGGTTGTGACGATCTGTTTTTCCGGCAGCGAGGGACAGCAATTTTATGATGTCCACCTGATCAGGATCGGGGAAAGCTGGTACATCCAGTATGCATGGAAAGCCGATCTTCCGGCTGATGCTGCCGGTCTGTAAGACAGGAAGTATGTGATGCCCCCTGCCGTCTGACGGCAAGGGGCATTATTGTGGATGCACGGCATATAAAAAACATATTCCCGTGTGATACTATGATAAATATGATCTCCTGCTGCAAGCGGCTTGACATGGCAGAAAAAATGTGCTATACTATAATTATGATCAATACAGGAAAGAAAGGACAGATGACCGGCATCGGGCATCTGCTTATGGGAGAAAATGGAAACGATCAGTCTGTATTTTGTCTGCTTTTTGTTTTACAGTGTCTTTGGTTGGTGTTTTGAAGTATCGCTGTATCTGATACGTGACCGGAAATTTGTCAACCGGGGATTTCTGAATGGACCGTACTGCCCGATCTATGGGGCAGGGGCGATGATGATCCTTCTGCTGTTCGGACAGATCACGAATCTGTTGAGTCTGTTTTTGTCGAGTGCGGTCGTATGCTGTACACTCGAATACATCACTTCCTATCTCATGGAAAAATTCTTTCATGCCCGATGGTGGGACTATTCCGATCTGCCCTTCAACCTGAACGGCAGGATCTGTCTGCTTGGAGCCATTGCATTCGGGACGTTGGCAGTGCTGCTGATGGTCTGCATCCATCCGGCAGTGACGGGACTGTTCGGAAAGCTGCCGCCGCTTGCGTTGGAGATCGTGGCACTGGTGGCAGCGGTATTGTTTCTGACGGATTGCGTGGCAACATTCTGTGTATTGGCAAATCTCCAGAAACGGCTGGAGAAAGCGGCAGAGAAGCTGTACAAGGTTGCTGATACCGCAAAGGAGAAATGGCAAGCAGCCGTGTTAAAGGCGCATGAGGAACATCTGCTGCACCATTTCAACTGGCAGGAGCGGCGCATCATCATGGCATTTCCACAGTTGAAGCTGCACCGGCATGATGAAATGCTGAAGGCATTCCGGGAGATCTCTGCCAGACGCAGAAAAAAATAATGCAATTGAGGGAGCTTTTCATAAGCTCCCTCATTCTTGTTTCTGATTGCGCACCTGCTTGCCGATGCTTTCGTAATATTTTGTCTTAGCCTCATACATGCGTTTCTCCGCAGTCTTGATGAGGTCAGTCACGGTCATCTTCTTTTCACAGACACAGAGTCCGGACGAGACATGGTAGTCATTGCGTTCAATCTCAGAATGTACCTCCTGCAATTTCTGCTCCACACCCTCTGCCTTCTTCTGGAATACCACAAATTCATCGCCGCCGATACGGTAGACAGCATCCTCTCCGAATGCGACCTTCAATGCATCCGCAATGAACCGCAGCATCCGGTCACCGGCAAGATGTCCTTTGGTGTTGTTGATCTCATGCAGCCCGTTGGCATCGAGGTAGATGCAGCACATCCCCTCCGCACGATCGGCGATCTTCTTGCAGAAAGACTCATAGCGGTTACGGTTCTGCAATCCGGTAAGCACGTCATTATTTGCCTTTTCTTCTGCCGCAAGGATGGAGCGGCGGTTATTGTACATCAGCCAGAACAGATAGAGGATCAGCAATGCTGCACCGCCGATCAGAAAGAGGTACAGTGAGCGTCTTGTCTGGTTGGTGAAAGAGAAAACATCGCTTTTGTTTGCAGAGATCATGATCTCCCAGTTTTCGATCTGCATGGGCATGAAAGAGACAAAAATATCCTCTCCGGAAGCATTTTTCATCTGGACAAAGCCGGTCTTTCCGCTGCACATGTCTGATGCAAGCGCATCATCCTGTAGATCTGCCGTATTCCGGATGGAATCATCCCAGCCGTTGATCAGAAAATCCCCCGTTTCCCTGTCAATGATGCAGAAGGAAGCTGCGCCGCCATAGATCTCCGGTGCCCATGCGCTGGCAATGGCAGCGGGATTCATTTCGATAAACAGCACCCCTGTGACCTTGCCGCTCTTTTTGATCGGCACATAGCTCTGTAATACCATACTGTCCGGATTGTTGAGGGAGGGGTACAGACCGCTGATATGCTCACCCCTGCGGTGGTATTACCCATGCGGCGGCATACATAAGTTAAGTAAGTTTTGAAAGAAATTATTCTTTTAAGATTGTTTTAATTT
>CANRJB010000001.1 GCA_947630845.1 uncultured Clostridia bacterium | reverse complement strand
TTGTAATCGCTGCTCCGCAGCTTTTTCCCTGCGACCATACCTTGTGTCGTTCAGGGAAAATTGCCCGTCAGGGCTGGCGATAGCCCTTCCGCCTCAGCGGTCAAGAAAGGAGTTGATGCCTATGATTTTTTGATTGGATTTCGTAGAAAGAGAGAAGTAAATCCAATGGACAAGAAAGGCAAAACTATGAAACAGAAAAGAATCTCATTCGGTCAGGGAAAAGGTTCTCTGACTCACAATAACAGGGAGTTCGTGGCGGACAATGTTGATCCGCTTCGCACTCCGCAAAACATCACCTTCGTGCGTCAGCCGATAGGCGAAGCATACGACCAGCTTTTCAAGGAATCCACCGAGCGATATAATGCTCGGCAGAAAAGAAATGATCGTATGATACATGGCAGCTACTACGAGCACCTTTTTGGTGTGAAGCCCTGCAACACTGTCCGCACTGCCGCTGACAAACGCAAGAGCTTTTATGAGGACGTTGTGCAGATCGGCAAGATGGAAGATTCGGGATACGGCACTGAGGACTTTCAGCTTGTGGCTGACTGCCTGAAAGAATACATGGAAGGTTTCCAGAATCGCAATCTCAACTTTTACGTTTTTAACGCTGTCCTGCACATGGACGAGGCAACTCCGCACCTCCACATCGACTACATTCCAGTCGGTCACTACAAGCGTGGTCAGGACACGCAGAACGGTATCGCCCAGGCTCTGAAAGAAATGGGCTTCGGTGAAGGCAAGCAGGCTATTGCCCGTTGGCGAGCTGCTGAGGTGGAAGTACTGAATAAAATCTGCCTTGAACATGGTATCAAGCCACTTGCTCCCGAAAAGGCGAGAGGGACGTTAGAGATACCAGAATACAAGGAGAAACGCAGGCAGGCTGACGAGCTGGCAGAGCAGAACGCTCAGGCAGAAGCGGAGCTTTCCAAAAAGGTGGAGCAGATAAACAGAGCGTTGAAATACCTGCCTGACCTACATAAGAATGAGAAGGCTGAACATGAGTTCCTTGTAGCTGTATCCGAGCTGCACGATATGCTGAAAAGCGGTATGTCTATTCTCAGGAATAAGGACTCGATCATCAGCCGTATTGATACGCTGGAAAGCCTTACGAAAAAGGCTATGGACAAGCAGGGCAAAGCCGACCTCACCATTTATGACTTGCGTCGGCGTGGTGAAGAGGTTACTGCCGAACTTGATGATGCTCTCGATAAGCTGAAAGCAGTCAGATCTGAGAAATCACAGCTTTCTTCCGAGCTGCAAACGGTCAAGGCTGAGAACAGAGAGTATGCTGAGATCTGTGCTATACTCGAAAGGATAGCCCCCGATATTCTCATACAGGCGAAAGCGTTGGTGCAGGAAGAAAAAGAACAGCGCCAGCGAGAACAGGCACAACAGATAGAACACCAGCCCACCAAAAAGAAAAGATCGTGGGGACTTGAATAAACATAAATCAAGATAGAACAAGAGAAGAAATGTTACAGCGTACCTTGACAACGCCGATATATTGCGCTACAATAGGTATTGAAAGGGTACGCTGTGATATTACCGAGGAGGTACATATTATGGCAACTATTCAGAAACGTGGCGACAGCTACTCCATCAGGGTGAGCTGTGGCTACGACAGCAAAGGCAAGCAGGTGATCCAGTCCATGACTTGGAAGCCTGAGCCGAAAATGACAGCAAAGCAGATTGAGAAGGAGCTTAACCGTCAGGCGGTCATGTTCGAGGAAGCCTGCAACAAGGGCTATCAGAGCAAGGCTATCAAGTTTGAGGTGTTCGCAGAGCAGTGGTTTGAGGAGTACGCAAAGCCAAATCTCCGCAACACAACCTATGAGCGTATGCTCCAACTCCGCAAGAGGGTGTATGCCGCTATCGGTCATCTCCGAATGGACAAGATCACTCCGAGACAGATTCAGGCTTTCGTGAACTCGCTTTCAAAAGACGGTGCTAATGAGCGTACAGGCAAGCCCCTCGCCCCCAAGACGATAAGGCATAACCTGAGCTTTGTGTCCGATGTGTTCGCCTACGCCGTGAAAATGGGTGTGGTCAGCGACAATCCCTGCGCAAAGGTCACGCTGCCCAAGAACGAGCAAACGGAAAAGAAGATCTATACGCCCGAACAGGTGCAGAAGTTCCTTACCCTGCTGAACGATGAACCCTTGAAATACCGCACTTTCTTCAATCTGATGATCTACAGCGGTTTCCGCCGTGGTGAGATGCTGGGACTTGAATGGAAAGACGTGGATTTCGAGAACAACATCATCAGCGTCCGCCGCACAAGCAACTACACGGCGAAGAAAGGCGTTTACACCGACACCACAAAAACACGCAAGTCGCAGAGAACGCTGAAATTTCCGCAGGAGATCATGGATATGCTGAGGGAGTACAAGGCAGAACAGGACGAGCAGGCGCTCAAATGCGGTGACAAGTGGGTGGAGACAGACCGTCTGTATGTCAAATGGAACGGCGAACCTATGCAGAACGGCACTCCTTATTTCTGGCTCGGTGAGTTTTGCGAGAAACATGACCTTCCGTTCTACGGCTTGCACAGTTTCCGTCACCTGTTCGCATCGCTTCTCGTCAATCAGGGAGTGGACATCGTGACAGTTTCGGGAGCGTTAGGACATTCGACGGTTTCTACAACAAGTAATATTTATTGTCATATGTTGGAAGAATCCAGAGCAAAAGTCTCCGATGCCGTCAGCTCGGCACTCGATTTCTCAGGCAAGAAAAAAGAGCCGAAGGGTGCTTGACCCACAGCTCAAAACTCCGCATTTTCAAAATAAAGAACAGATAAAGAACAAAGCGGATTTTCACTATAAAAGCAAAACTCGGAAACAACGTATTTACGCTGTTTCCGAGAATGTTGAATGGTGACCCGTACGGGAATCGAACCCATGATTCCGCCGTGAAAGGGCGGTGTCTTAACCTCTTGACCAACGGGCCATGGTAGCGGCAGCTGGATTTGAACCAGTGACCGTTCGGGTATGAACCGAATGCTCTAGCCAACTGAGCTATGCCGCCACATGTTAATGTTTGCAACTGCAACTATTACATTATAGCATATTTCAAAGAGCTTGTCAAGTGAAAAATCGAAAAAAATGTAAACATTTTATGAACGCAGAGAGTGCTGCGTTTCTGTGACTGCCTGTAATAGATTTTAGAATTTTTTCGGAATGGGCTTGCAACCCAGAGTAGAATATGTTATAATGTAAGTATAATTAACAAAGTAAAGAGGGGGGATGCTATGGAAACCATGCTGACACCTGAACAGCATCAGAAACTGCTGAGCTACATCAAAGAACGGCGATATGGCTATATGATCAGAATGATCGTGCTGCTTGTTTATGCTGCTCTGGTTACACCGCTTGCAATCATGGAGCTTTACATCAACACACAAGAACACAATGATGCGGAGATCGCACCCTCCTCCATCGTCACTCTATCCGCTGACCAGATGCATAGTGCTGTCTACGTGTCACCGAATGTGCTTGCCGTCCGGAGGTACAGGTACAGGAGAGGACGACCGGTGGAGTTTTTGGCGACATGGATACTGGCGGTGATAATAGGTGTTGTGATGTTCCTGCGTGGATACGGGATCAAGTTTGGACATAATTCTGATTACGACTGTGTGAAACGGTTGGATTATACCTGTCAGACCAAACCCTATGGTGGCAAATCAGAGGACACACACAAACATCCCTACTTTTTGATGGACATGGAAGGCAGTCAGTACTGCTGTCCCGCTTTTCTGGACTATAAGAATGCAGATACGGGCAGTTTCTTGACGTGTGTTATACTGAATAATGGCAGTCTGTATGCGTATCTTGACCGGGAGCATTCACGGGAGTGGTGGGAAGAAGATCAGTAATACAGCAGAAATAGCTGCATGTCCTGCTCCGGGCAGACATGATAGCACGTCCGCAGCGCAATTGTCCGGATACCACGCACATGCAGGGCTTCTGCAAGCTCTGTATCCGACATACTGCCGCAAAATTTCACCACACAGTACATCCCTGTGTCCGTCCCCAGAAATTCAGCGTTCTGAAACAATATGTCCTGTTTCGCATTCCGGAGCAGGGCATTTCTTTTGTCCAGACACCGTTTCCGCACACGGCGGATGTGTTTTTCAAAATATCCCTCCCCGATAAATCTTGCGAGCGTATATTGCTCAAAGGTAGATACTGTACACGAAAAGTATCCGAGCTGCTCCCGGAATCTGGTCAGCAGCGGAGGCGGCAGGATCATGTAACTGATGCGGATGGTTGGGGTCAGGCTGTTGGTGAAGGTATTCATATAGATGACCCGGTCGGTTACATCCACCGAAAAGAGCGGCGGTATAGGCTTGCCGGACAGACGGAATTCACTGTCATAGTCATCCTCGATGAGATAACGATTTTCCTGCTGTGCTGCCCAGCCGAGCAAAGCATATCGTCTGCCGATGGAAGTTACGCATCCCGTCGGAAAATGGTGGGACGGAGAAATGTGGACAACATTGGCATCGGACTGCATAAGATCGTTCAGGGAAATACCGTCCTGTTCCATCGGGATCCACCGGCACTGCATTCCCATGCTTTCGTAAATATCAGCGATTTTCCGGTACCCCGGCTCTTCAACGGCGATCACGGTATTTCTTCCGAGCAGTATCCCGATGAGCAGATAGAGGTATTCTGTTCCTGCCCCGATGATGATCTGTGCCGGAGAGACATTCATATTCCGGAAATGTTTCAGATGTCCGGCAATTGCCTCACGTAACTCCCACACACCCTCTGAAGGCGGTCTGGTCAGCAATCTGGTCTGGTCAGATGCCAGAGTATCCCGCATCAGCCGTGCCCATACAGTAAAGGGAAAGAGACTGTTTTCTTCCGTCTGTTTCTCCTGCACAGATGTGGGTAGTTCCGTAGCTTTCCGGACTGTGGGCTGGATGGCAGGGATGCTCTCCACGAAATAGCCTTTCTTCGGATATGAGCGGATATACCCCTCTGCAAGGAGTTGTGCATAGGCATTCTCCACCGTGATGACGCTTACTCCCAGATGTGAAGCGAGACTGCGCTTGGACGGCAGCCTGTCTCCGGCATGCAGCTCACCCAGTTCGATGTCTGCACGGATGTGCCGATAGATCTGGAGATACATCGGTTCAGATCTGGTCTTATCCAATTCATATGTCAGCATGTTCTGCCTCCCTCTGACCTTATGAAATAGTTTGGTTCTGGACATTGTAATATGGTCACAGATATAGTATACTATGTTTTGTAAGATTTGTCAAGGAGGTAATCATATGAATGACCGTTATCAGCTGAACAAGGAGCTTGCCCAGATGCTCAAGGGCGGCGTTATTATGGATGTCACTACACCGGAGCAGGCAAAAATTGCCGAAGCAGCAGGTGCATGTGCAGTCATGGCACTGGAGCGCATTCCGGCAGATATTCGTGCCGCAGGCGGCGTATCCCGCATGAGCGATCCGGCAATGATCAAGGGCATACAGGAAGCTGTCAGCATTCCTGTCATGGCGAAGTGCAGGATCGGACATTTTGCAGAAGCACAGATTCTCGAAGCCATTGAGATCGACTATATCGACGAAAGTGAAGTGCTTTCTCCTGCCGACGATGTGTATCACATCGACAAGACAAAATTTCGTGTGCCGTTTGTCTGCGGTGCAAAGGATCTTGGCGAAGCACTGCGCAGAATTGCTGAGGGAGCAGCCATGATACGCACCAAGGGAGAACCCGGAACAGGCGACGTGGTACAGGCAGTGCGTCACATGCGCAAGATGCAGAGCGAGATCGCACGTCTCACTTCCATGCGTGAGGATGAGCTTTATGAAGCTGCCAAACAGCTGCAAGTCCCCTATGATCTGGTGCAGTATGTACATGAGAACGGAAAGCTTCCTGTTGTGAATTTTGCAGCCGGCGGCGTAGCGACCCCGGCGGATGCGGCACTGATGATGCAGCTCGGAGCAGAGGGCGTGTTTGTCGGATCCGGTATTTTCCGTTCGGGCGACCCTGCCAAACGTGCCGCAGCCATCGTCAAGGCAGTTACCAATTATAACGACCCTTCCGTTCTTGCAGAAGTATCCGCCTCGCTCGGAGAAGCCATGGTCGGCATCAATGCACAGGAGATCGCTCTGCTGATGGCAGAGCGTGGCAAGTGATGGTCGGCATCCTTGCGGTACAGGGAGCATTTGCGGAGCATGCACAGATGCTTGACCGGCTCGGCGCAGCCTATACATGTATCCGACAGAAGCGTGATCTTGTCGGTATTGAACGGCTCATTCTTCCCGGCGGCGAAAGCACGACACAGCGTCGCTTGCTCTGTGATCTCGGATTGCTTGTCCCCATCCGGGAGATGATTGCCAGCGGCATGCCAGTCATGGGGACATGTGCCGGACTGATTCTGCTTGCGGATGAAGTTGCCGATGAGGAGAGGTGTCTGGGCGGACTGCCGGTCAGAGTGCGGCGCAATGCCTACGGACGGCAGCTCGGGAGCTTTTCAGTAGTGGGAGAAATTGGCAGTATCAATGACTATCCGATGCGCTTTATCCGTGCGCCCTATGTGGAGACTGTACTCCAGCCCGATGTTCAGGTGCTCAATATCACGGACGGACGCATCACTGCGGTACAGTACAAACATATCCTCGGTCTTGCCTTCCATCCGGAGCTGACCGAAGATGACCGCCTTCATCAGTACTTTTTGTCTTTCAGCGCATGATATACCGCTCCGGATGAGGACGGCATAAAGCAGAAACGGTTTTCGAGCCGTTTCTGCTTATGTTTTTTATCCGGACAGAAGTGCTGCAACAGGACTCCCACCCTTAACGCTGCTTTCCGCAGTTTGATTCCGATGGACAAAGTCTGTCAGAACCAAAAGGATTGACACAAAAACTGTCCGGATGTCAATGCGGAGAGAGCTGTTTTTGGTTATTTGCAATATTTTTTCTGAAATCCCTTGACTATTCTGCTCAAATGTGCTATAATTAAATTTGTAATTTAATTGGGATACAGATGTATCTCCATCGGAAAGGAGAAATCATATGATTTATTCTCATGAAGTAGAAACAATGTGCCCCGTGGCGCAGGGAGTCGCTCATGGAGCAGCTCCGATTCCTGAAGAAGCCAAGTGGGTGAAGGCGAAGGAAATCAAGGATATTTCCGGATTCACACATGGTATTGGTTGGTGTGCCCCTCAGCAGGGTACATGTAAGCTTACCCTCAATGTCAAGGAGGGTGTGATTCAGGAATGTCTCGTAGAGACGATCGGCTGTTCCGGCATGACACATTCCGCAGCAATGGCTGCTGAGATCCTTCCCGGCAGAACGATCCTTGAGGCACTCAATACTGACCTCGTCTGCGATGCCATCAACACCGCAATGCGTGAGCTGTTCCTGCAAATCGTTTACGGACGTTCCCAGAGTGCATTCTCTGAGGATGGTCTTGTGATCGGGGCAGGTCTGGAAGATCTTGGCAAGGGCTTGCGTTCTCAGGTAGGTACTATGTATGGCACACTTGCAAAGGGTCCTCGTTATCTTGAAATGACGGATGGTTATGTAACAAAGCTTGCTCTCAATGAGGATGATGAGATCATCGGCTACAAGTTCGTCAACTTCGGCAAGATGATGGACTTCATCAAGGCTGGTGACGATGCCAATACCGCATTTGAAAAGGCACAGGGACAGTATGGCAGAGTTGCTGACGCTGTCAAGCTTGTCGATCCCAGAAAAGAATAAAAAAGGGGGCATATCATAATGGCTTTGTTTGAATCCTACGAAAGAAGAGAAAAACAGATTCTCGCTGTTCTTGCACAGTACGACATTCCCTCAATTGAGGCGTGTGCAGATATCTGCAAGGAAAAAGGTCTTGACATTTACAAGCTCGTGGAAGGCATCCAGCCGATCTGCTTTGAAAATGCAAAGTGGGCATATACAGTAGGCTGTGCCATTGCCATCAAGAAAGGCTGCACCAGAGCTGCTGATGCTGCTGCCGCTATTGGTGAAGGTTTGCAGGCATTCTGCATTCCGGGTTCCGTTGCTGACCAGAGAAAAGTAGGTCTTGGTCATGGCAACCTTGGCAAGATGCTCCTTGAAGAAGATACAGAGTGCTTTGCATTTCTGGCAGGACACGAGTCTTTTGCTGCTGCTGAAGGTGCGATCGGTATTGCTGAAAAGGCAAATAAGGTGCGTAAAAAGCCCCTGCGTGTCATCCTGAACGGTCTTGGTAAGGATGCTGCCCAGATCATTGCCCGCATCAATGGCTTTACCTATGTAGAGACTGAGATGGACTACTACACCGGCGAAGTCAAGGAAGTATTCCGTAAGGCATACTCTGATGGTCTGCGTGCCAAAGTAAACTGCTATGGTGCGAATGACGTCCGTGAGGGCGTTGCCATCATGTGGAAGGAAAACGTAGATGTTTCCATCACTGGTAACTCCACGAACCCGACACGTTTCCAGCACCCGGTTGCAGGCACATATAAGAAGGAGCGTGTTGACGCTGGCAAGAAGTATTTCTCTGTTGCATCCGGCGGCGGTACAGGACGTACTCTCCATCCGGACAACATGGCAGCAGGTCCTGCTTCCTATGGTATGACCGATACACTGGGACGTATGCATTCTGATGCACAGTTTGCAGGTTCTTCCTCTGTTCCGGCTCACGTAGAAATGATGGGTCTTATCGGCATGGGCAACAACCCCATGGTCGGTGCAACTGTTGCATGTGCAGTTGCTGTTGAAGAGTCCTTCAAGTAAAACGGATCTCCTGTCATCCGATCACCATCGGGCGACAGGAGATTTTCTGTTGCACAGAAAGCAAACATTTGTTTTGCCTTCCGCCAACTTTACCAATGCTTTCAGCAATTCCGTTCCGACAGACTCTGCCTGTCAGAAAAAAGATTGGTGGGATACTTTATTAACTGATGAATTTCATACTTGACAAAAACTGAATCGTGTGCTATACTGTTTTTGGAGGTAGTAACGAATCTGTTATGGAGGTATTTGCTATGCTTGAAGGGCAGCAGAGCGAGTTTATTGCGAATGTATTGATGGGGGATTATCTGAAACTTGCCCGGGTGAATCTGATGACAGGGGAGTTTGAATTTCTGAAAATGGATATGATGATGCAGGAGGATGGATTTGATACGATCCACAATATCTATGATTTCATCCGGCATCAGGTGGAGACCGGAATGGTCTTATCGGCGTATGCAGAGGAATATCTTCGCTATTCAGATGCAGATTATGTGCAGAAGAGAGTCTTTTCAGGCGAACGCCGTATTATCCAGACCTACAAACGAAAGACTGCTGACGGGGGACTGTGGGTGACGTTCGGGATCGTCTCCGCACCGGATTGCAGCCCGGAATCTCCCTATGCGGTGTTCAGCTGGCGTGAAGCGGATACAGACGTGCGCATGCTGCATGAGGAACGACAGGAGCTGGTGGCTATCTGCTACCGGGATGCCCTGACAAGGCTCTACAACCGCCACCAGTTCAACGCCGATCTGGAACAGTTCCAGAGTGAAAAGAATGCACGTTTTACTTGTCTGTATATTGATGTCAATGGTCTGCATGAAATGAACAATCATCTCGGACATAAGCGTGGAGATGATATGCTCTGCTGTGTGGGGGATGCAATGCTGCGGTATTTTCCGGCAGAACGTTCCTACCGTATCGGCGGAGACGAATTTGTCATGCTCAGCAGTACGCTGTCCAAGAGCAGTGTAGAAGAGCTTGTGAGAGATATGCGCAGAGAGCTGGATCAGGATCATTACACCATTTCCGTCGGCATAGAGAGCGGCGAAGAGGAATACACGGTGTATCGGGTACTGGGTGCAGCGGAGCTGGCGATGCGTGCGGACAAGGAGATGTATTACAAGCAGGGCGGTGCAGACCGTCGCAAACGCACGATGGATGAGGAGCTTGAACGTACCATGACGGCAAAGCATGATGCGGAATACTTTCTGAAACTCATTTCCAAGAGCTATGTAGGTGTCTATTTTGTGGATCTTTTACATGATACGATGCGGCACATCTATATGCCGAAATATTTCCGTGAGCTGTTTGAACTGACGGATTTTCGCTACAGCAAAGCATTGCAGCTCTATGCGGAAAAATACATTGACCCGGAATGTTATGATGGATTCATCGCACTTACCAATTATGATGATCTTGCTGCAAGACTGCGGAAAGAGGAGTTGGTGCTGTTCGATTACCGGAAAACCGACGGCAGCATTGTACATCTGCACATTCTTGAAACGGACGTGACATCTGACGATCGTCATGAGACGATATGGGTCTTTTCACGCTGATCCTCTGCACGGCAGAGGATTTTCCATCCTCTTTTCGGGATAGAATGACAGAAAAACAGTATCGGCACGATAAAAAACTGCATCCGTCAAGGATGCAGTTTTGCTTTATATATGGGGTTCTGACTGCGCTTTGCAGGTATCTCTTTTCTTATTCCTCTAAATCCTCGAAGTGCATCCCTTCGTCATCCAGATCCTCAAATTCCGGTTCAGAAGGTGACTGTGCTGCATCGTTGAGAGCGACCGTGATGACAAAGCCATCAATATTATTACCGGAAATGGTATACGTTTTCTCCTCATTTGGCACAGAAAATTCCGTGTTTGAGCCGGATGTGCTGGCAGGAATGTAGTAGACACCATATTCCGCAACGCCGCTTGTCACTTTCAGCATATTGTCGATGCTATAATTCTTGACTTCATCGAGGTATTCTTCCAGACAAAGGTTGTTGTCACGCATGTACACAGCCGCAGCCACGCCCACATACCGGAATGCCGCAGCGGTATGGCTGGTGATCGTTTCATCGAACAGATCTTCCTTCCCCTCCGGATAACGCTGCACGAATCCATATTCTGCTGCATGTTCTGCGATCCATGCATAAGTTCCTTCGGCAGTGTAGTAATTGGAGCTGCCGGAATCGGGGTATACACCGAGCATGAGCGATCTGCCGGTATGGAAATCGGGATCATCGGAATCGGGGTCATAGCCCTTGATCATGCGGATATCGGTATTACCGGTCACGCTGTAGAATCCTTCGAGCCATGCATCCATTGCATTGGCAGCCGTTCTGTCAAGTCCGACTTCCCAGTTAGCAGCAGAATAGTGCCATTCAGACTTGGTGTCAAGGATAGATCGGATGGTTACGAGGCTGACATCCGGGGAGATACCGCTGTTGATATCTGCTTCATTGAAGGTACAAGGATGGGCAGCATTGGAAAGGATGAGGTCACCGGTATGCATATCATCCGATGCTTTGGAGATGGTAGCATATTCGGATGCCTGCGGTTTTGTGGATGGTGTCGGCACGGACAGATTGCCGCCTGACCCTGTTTCGAGGGCATCATCGAGGGTCGTCCGGGAGCTTTCGGTATTTTCCTTGATGCTCTTGCCACAGCTGCTGATACAGGAGCTGAGAATGAGGACGAACACGATGAGCATAATGACCGTAAAGATGATCCGGTCATATCTGACACGGTAATTCCGGTGTCTGGTATTCTGAGCCATAATTGTTCTCCTTTCGTTCTTCTGTGTTTTTTCTTTCTGCAAAAGAACTGTAGTATTATTATACCACATAATTTTCAATCTGTAAACACCTTTTTGGATTTTTTTACAAAAATCTGAAAAAACCAGATTGACAGGGTAGCAAAAGATGTGGTATCATCAGAGTATATGGGAAGAAAAGGGAACAGTGCATTGGCAATATCCACAAAAAATGCACATAAAATTTGTATGCAATTTTCCATACAGATTCCCTTCCCCATTCGTATCCAAGACAGAAGCACATCAATTCTGCGCAGAAAGGAGCTTCTATACATATGACAGAAACCGAATTTGAGCATGCTGTCCGTCTCATTGAGCAGGGTGACAGCAGCGGTCTGCATATGGTGTATGACGCCTATGCGGACAAGATATACCGTCTCTTTCTCGGCAAGCTGCATCACCAGCAGGATGCCGAAGATCTGACCTCGGATTTTTTTCTGCGGCTATGGGAAATCGCACCGCAGCACCAGTCTGGCAGAGGACACCGGAGCTGGCTTGCGGTGATCGCACGTAATATGGCGATCGATCACATCCGCAAAGCCGGCAGGGAAATGCCTGTGGAGGACACGGAATGCATTGGCGTCGAGCCAATAGCAGATTCTGACACACCGGAGGAAACTGTACTCGGTACAATGCAGACAGCAGATCTGCTGTCCTCACTGACGGAGGATGAGCAGGAGATCGTCCGGCTGCACATTGCCGCCGAGCTGACATTCCGGGAGATCGCTGATGTCCTGAAACGTCCGCTTGGTACAGTAGCATGGAAGTACCGGCAGGCAATCAGAAAATTGCAGAAACTTGCAGAGGAGGGGTGCTTGTTATGACAAGAAAAGAGATAGAAGAGCGGTGTCGTGAAGAGATGCAGCAGAGCATTCCGGATAAAAATGCGCTCTGGGAGAAAATAGAGCAAAGACTTCCTGAGCAGAGAACTGTGGTGCAGGAAAAACAGAAGATCAGTCATAAGGTGCTGTACCGGACAATGGCAGCAGCGGCATGTTTCCTGTTTGTGGTGTCGGGCGTGATCCTTTTGCGCACACGGCTTGTACCTGTGAAGAATGATAGCATTTACATGACTCAGGATGCCGTCAGCAATGAAGCACCTGCCGGAAAGGAAAATTACGGAGCACCTGTCAGAAAGGAAAATTACGAAGCACCTGCCGAAGAGGAATGTAACGAAGCAGCGGAGGGGGCAGCGGATGAGGAATATGATGCCTCCATGAAGGAATTTACCGCAAACGGGAACGCTTCTCTGACCTATGCCGATCTGTCCGTTCCAGACGGCGGCGAACCGCAGGTGCAGACCGATCAGCTCAGTGCAGACGGTTATTTTACACAAGAAGAAGTCCTCAGACAGGCAGAGCTGTTTGTGGATGTGCAGGTAACGGATGCACAGCAGCTTGCCAGCGGCGAAATATCTTACACCCTCTCCGTTATTTCCGTTTATGCCGGTACGGAGACGAGCATCGGTGACAGCATCACGATCGTGAACCATTCGCCGTATTTGCTGAAAACCGGGCATGAATATGTGCTGCCCATCTATGATGAAAGCGGATGGCAGCTTGCAGGAGACTGTGCGCCGCAGATGGAGCTGACACTGGACGGAAAGGTGCTGTATCACAGCGGCTGGATCTCGCTGATGTCGGAGAGTGCCGTTCCGGTGACATGTGAACGCCGGAGCAAAGATGACTTTTTCTACGACCGGATGTATCTGACCGGTCAGGCAGAGCTGGTTTCCTTTTTGCAGGATTGGGAAAACAGCAGAATATAAGGAGGTTTATCATGAAACAAAAGAATATCTTGTCCGCAATGGTATTATGTGCCATGCTGCCCATGATGACAGCATGTGGTGCGGAAATGTATGAAGAAAATACAGTGGGCATTCACACAGTGCAGGGAGACAATAAAATGTATGCAGAGTATGCAGAGGGTGCAGTGGTCGATCAGGAATCGTATGCCGCCGTGAAGGAGAACACCTTCAGAAAATCCGCAGACTATCCGCTTTCGACCTTTTCCGCAGATGTGGACACCGCATCCTATGCCAATGTTCGCCGCATGATCAGGAGTGGAGAAACCGTAAATCCCGATGCTGTGCGCATAGAGGAGATGGTGAATTACTTCTCTTACGACTACCCCGAACCCACCGACGGCGCACCGCTTTCCGTCACGACGGAAATGTATGACTGCCCGTGGAATCCGGAGAATCAGCTCTTCCTGATCGGCATGCAGGCGGAGAAAATTGACATGAGCGACAGAAAGCCGATGAATCTGGTGTTTCTGATCGATGTGAGCGGTTCCATGGAGACACCCGATAAGCTGCCTCTTGTACAGTCAGCACTCACGATGCTGTCGGAGGAGCTGAACGAGAACGACCGCATTTCCATTGTGACCTATGCCGGGATGGATACTGTTGTATTGAAAGGCGTGTCGGGCAATAATCTGACGGCGATCAACAATGCAGTCTACGGTCTTACCGCAGGCGGATCGACTGCCGGAGAAATGGGCATCCGCCGTGCATACGAAATTGCAGAGGAGTATTTCATCCATGACGGCAACAACCGTGTGCTGCTCTGTACGGATGGTGACCTGAACGTGGGTATGTCCACGCCGGAAGAGTTGAAGGAACTTGTGGAATGGGAACGGAAAACGGGGGTATATCTGTCCGTACTGGGATTCGGTACGGGGAATTTGCGGGATGATTCGCTTGAAGCCCTTGCGGACAATGGGAACGGCAACTATGCCTACATTGACAGCAAACTGGAGGCACGCAAAGTACTGGTGCAGGAGATGGGCGGCACGATGTACACCGTAGCAAAGGATGTCAAGCTCCAGACGGAATTTGATCCTGACATGGTAGAATCCTATCGTCTGATCGGTTATGAGAACCGCCTGCTGGCAGATGAAGATTTTGAGGATGACAGCGTGGATGCCGGTGACATTGGTTCGGGGCATACCGTCACAGCATTGTATGAGCTGGTGCTGACAGATGCCGCAAAGGATCGTACAGACCCGATGCTGACTGTCTCCATGCGCTACAAAGAGCCAGAGAGTGAACAGAGCGAGCTGCGTGAGTATCCCATAAGCTATGCAGACTGCCGGACGGAAACGATCGGCAAGAATCTTGCCTTTGCCGCAGCCGTAACGGAATTCGGGATGCTGACCGGAGAGCGTGAAGCCTATGGAGCAAGCTATGATCAGATACAGGAGCTGCTTGCGCAGACAGACTTGCAGGATGCCTTCCGTCAGGAATTCAAGGAACTGACAGCATATGTAAAATAAATGTTCCCCCTGCCTACCGCAGGGGGAATCTTTCATATCACAATGACTTTGTTTTTACCGGATTTCTTTGCTTTATACAGAGCCTGATCGACCCGGATGCAGAGACTGTCGGAATCATCCTTCTCATTTGCCTGTGTCACACCGATGCTGACTGTCTGCGGACGTGCAATGGGGAAGCTGATGTTTTCAAAGCACTGCCGTATCAGCTCTGCAATGAAGGAAGCAGCCGAAACATCCGTATCTGCAAGCGCAAGCATAAATTCCTCACCGCCCCATCTGCCGGCGGAGAAATGGGAAATGGAACGTGTCTGTTCGCTGCGCAGAATGTTGGCAAGTGCAATGATAACCGCATCTCCTTCCTGATGACCATAGGTGTCATTGACCTGCTTGAAATTATCAATATCGAGCATGATGAGGGACAGCTTGGTCTTTTTCTCGAGCAGCTCCTCAATGCGCCGCTGCATTTCAGCACGGTTGTAAAGCCCGGTCAGTCCGTCCGTGATGGCAGCCTTTCTGAGATTCTGGTTTGCAGTTTCAAGACGCTCGTTCATCTCCTCCAGTTCCAGCGAAGTCACGCTGATGAAGGTAGCAAGCCTTGAAACAAGCGGTATTTTGGACAATACCTTTGTCTCATGGACAGCATGCTCTGTACGGATCGCATCTCCCTCACGCATGGCAGCGATGATGAGCGTCACA
The DNA here is from genome assembly GCA_947630845.1 of uncultured Clostridia bacterium. Classification (GTDB taxonomy): domain Bacteria; phylum Bacillota; class Clostridia; order Oscillospirales; family Ruminococcaceae; genus UBA3855. The sequence continues at coordinate 144,847 of CANRJB010000001.1, read as the reverse complement.
TTATGCTGATCGAGACAGCCGTTTGCACGCAGAAATTCTCCGTGAGAGAAAAATCCCGTTGACGGCGCAATATCCCGGAATGGTTCAAGCTCATAGGCAGATTCCTTCATTGCCCAGAAAGTTTTTCTTGCGGCACAGGAGAAGATGTGAAGGAGCTCCGGGCTGAAATCACGTATGTAGCTGCTGTCAGCAGCAATGCTCTCGACAATGGTTTTCGGGTCACCATAGGAGATCCTGACCGTCGAGCCGACCTCAATATCCGAAGACATGGTAAGGGACAGATCGGGATTGCTTGCTGTCGGCACACGCAGGATGGTAATGCCATTATGCTCATAGAACAGCGGAAATTCGAGGGTATTGTAAAAGAAATTTGAATCATTCGGGATGTTGAGGTATTTGTGATAGACCTCATATGCCGGGATGTTGTCCAGCTCCTGTAAATTGCTGCCGTCTGATTTGGTGACAGTGAATTTTCTGCCGAGAGGCTTCCAGCCGGTGATCTTGATGGCATCGGCATGGAAATCCTCACCGCCGTACATCACGACAACGATCGCTTGGGAGGAACAAGCACCTGCACTGGAAAACACGCAGCAGTCCGCACTGGTGATATCATTGCTGCATGACACGCCGCCAAACATCTGCACATCCGGGCGCACGTTTTTCAGCCCCTCACAGAAGGCAGTATACGACCCATCCGGAATGGTAAAGTAGAATTCAAGAGCCCTGACCCATGGATAGGTTTCTGTCATGCGGGTGATATCGTCAGTGACAGAGTCCATATCATTTTGCCTGACATCATATTGCAGCACCATGCAGTGCGAAGTTTCCCTTTCAAACACGATCGCCACGACCGATATTTCCGGAGCTTCCATACAGTTGATGAGATTGCCGCTTGTAGAGCATCCGAAGTAGGGCACACCGGGACATTCCTCTGCAATGGCATTGCATACCTCTGCAATGGCATTCGGTTCGAGTGTGGCAGAAAAGATCTGAAAGACGACATTTGCTGCTTTATGCGAATCCCGGAACTGCCGGAGGGACTGACGCAGATCGTCTGTATTCTGGTAAGAAATGGGATACTGTTTCATAGCTGCTCCTTATAAAAAGTTAAAGTGTTACAGGTGGATTTGTTTTATTATAACACATTTAATTCACAATTGCAATAGATTCGTGTAACATTTCACAATTTATTAAAATTTTACGAGAGAGCGCAGAACCCTTACTCCTCACACGGGACATTCCCCGAAATAAAAACAGGATGCATTGACAATTCTGAAAATACGGGGTATAATAATAAAGTAATGCATTTTGAAAGGAGCTTACTATGCTGAGAAATGAGATCGCAGAAAAAGATACGTGGGATCTGACCACTATTTACAGGGATGATGCAGAATGGGAGCGAGCATTTGCCGATGCAGAGCGTGACATGAAAACACTTGCCCCGATGGGGGAGACTATGCTTGATTCCGCCGAAGCTCTGTACCAGACGACAAAGGCTGTCTTTGATAGGAATGAGCAGATCACTCGCCTGTACACCTATGCACACCTGAAATTCAGTGCTGACACCACAAGCAATACTGCCCGGAAACTGATGGGAAAAGCACAGAATCTGCTGACTGCCTATTCTGAGGAGACGGCATTCTATGATACCACACTGCTGCAGCTTGCGCCGGAGACACTGGATGCCTATCTTGCAGAGCATGAAGGGCTGCGTGCGTATGAGATCCTGCTGCGGGATCTGTTCCGCTACAAGCCGCACACACTGAGTGCAGCGGAGGAGCAGCTGCTTGCAGCCTTTCAGAAGGAACGGGAAACGGCATCGGAATCTTACGAATCGCTGACTTCTTCTGACCTGAAATTCGGGATGATCGAGGATGAGAACGGCGATCCTGCCGAGCTGACCGACACCAACTATGCCATGTTCATGCGTTCCCCTGACCGGAACGTGCGCAAGGCTGCATTTACCGCATTATATAAGGTGTATCACCAATTCCGCAACACCTTTGCCTCTCTTTATGCCGGACAGATCGAAGCCGAAAAGAGCATCGCAAGGGTGCGGCATTATCGCTCCGCACTGGAGCAGGCATTGTATCCCGACCATGTCACACCGGATATTTACGGGAACATGGTGGACTGCATCTCTGAACGACTGGATGTGCTGTTCCGGTATTATCGCCTGAAAAAGAAGGTACTGCGGCTGGACGAACTGCACATGTACGACATTTATCTTCCTCTGCATGCCGGCAGCCGGAAACAATTCACTTATGAAGAAGCGAAGGAAATGGTGCTGCGTGCATGCAGCATTTTCGGGGAGGAATATGTCAGCGTCCTGCGGCAGGGCTATGCGGACAGATGGGTCGATGTCTATCCCTGTACAGGCAAGACGGGCGGCGCATTTTCCGGCGGATGTGCTACGACCAATCCATTCATCCTGCTCAACTTTCAGGGACTGGATGAGGATGTCTCCACCCTTGCACATGAATCCGGTCACTCCATGCACAGTTATTATGCAAGGCAGAACAATCCTCCGCACTATGCAGACTACCGTATCTTTGTTGCAGAAGTGCCGTCAACGGTGAATGAACTGCTGCTTGCATATGACCGTCTGGCACACACGGATGACAAGGAAGAAAAGCTGAACATTCTGGGCAGTCTGCTGGAACTGTACAAGGCTACCATTTTCCGGCAGATGATGTTTGCAGAATTTGACCGCATGACGCATGCATTGTCAGAGGAGGGGGAGATATTGACAGCTGACATGCTGTGTGAAAAATACTATGCCCTCAATGAGAAATATTTTGGCGGAGAGGTGATCCTTGACGAACAGATCGCATGTGAATGGATGCGTGTGCCGCACTTCTATTACAATTTTTATGTATACAAATATGCCGTCGGACTGACAGCAGCAAGCCATATTGTCAGACGTATCCGCAATCATGAGCCGGGCGCACTGGATTCCTACTTTGCATTCCTGAAGCTTGGCATGACAAAAGACCCCATCGAGTCACTGAAGGTGGCAGGAGTGGACATGACGGGAACGGCAGTATTTGACAGTGCCGTGGAGATATTCGGTGAACTGATCGATGAGTATGAAGCATTGCTGAATGAGGTCTGATGAACAGGCGTTCCCTGATGTCTGTCATATCGTTACAGAGTTACAAAAAGGCAGGACACACAGCCCTGCCTTTTCTGATGATGCTGACTTTCTGTTTTTCGTCAGGAATGCATCATGAAATACGTTTTCTTCATGAGTGCAAGGTCATAGACGTTCAGCACCCCATCCTTCATCAGATCGCCGTTGTCAGGCTGCCGGAGTGTCTGCACGCCGAGGATGTACTTCTGCATGGTGACAACATCCGTCAGGTCAAACGTCCCGTCGCCGTTCACATCGCCGGATTCCGGTGACGTGACCTCTCCGCCTTCCGCAGTATACACACGCTCATACATCGTCTGTGCCCAGAGCTGCCGCATGGCATCATAGCCAACATCATTCGGGTGAACGCCGTCGCCGCTCAGTCCGTCCGGATTTTCTTTGAAGTATGTCTCAAAGTCCGGACCGGGGATGACCTCCGGATACTCCTCATAGATGCGGTCGATCATGGCATTATACTCCCCCACATATGTCCCGACATCGGCATTGGTCGAATAGGGGATCTTCGGGAGTACAGGCGTTTTTCCGGCTTCAAGGATCGCTTCTATCATGTAGACGGTATTCTCATAGTATTTTTCTGTTCCGGATTGATTGCCCCATGCATCATTTGTGCCGTAGGCAAGGCTGACATAATTTGCCTCGCAAGTAGACAGCCAGCGGTCGATATGATCACGTCCGTCCGTACTGGTAATGCCGCCGATGCCGCCGTTCTCCTGAATGGGAAAATACCGCTCATCAAGCTGGTTGACATAGGTTGCAAATCCTGTGCCGAAGCAGTTATTCATGCCGCCTGCCGTGATGGAGTCGCCAAAGAACATCCAGCTATCCGTCACGCCATCAGAGACATTATGAATGTCAAAATTGAACTGACAGGTGCCGCCTTCCTTTTCATCTACGCCCGTGACGTGTATACGGATCCAGTTATAGCCCTCAAACTCAATGACATGCTGCCGGGAGCTGAGGGTGTTGCCGGCAACTTCTGCCACGACCTCCCATCCATCTTCAGGGTAAGTACCGCCGGGTGCTGCATTGACTTCGATAGTATAGTCAGAGGGTTCCATATTACGGTTGACATACATGCCGATCACATCATAGGCACTTGGGTTGTACCAGACCGCATCGATCACTTTCCGCTCCTCTTCCGGCACACCGGAGAGGTCATATGCCAGATAGTCCGGCGCAGAGCCGCTCCAGAAGGAGTAGTAGAAATCATCATTTCCGGCGGATGCGGTCGCCGGGTTATTTCCTGCATATGCAGGGCAATTCCGGCTGATGACAGGGTTCGGGGAGGTTTCTGCCGATGCTGCAAGGGGTGTGAGCAGTGTGGTCATGAGCATCAGGGGGAGTATGGTTTTTCTGAACATGTGATCTCGTCCTTTCTGTGTAATCCCTACACATTCATTATATCGTATTTTTCAGGGTTTGTCAATTACAATCCAGAATTTACCGGAACATTGTCTGCGCCATGACATATATTGTATGGAATCCAGACGATGCTTATGGGAACAATAGAACCGAGGGAAACCTCAGACTGATGCGAAAGGAGACAGGGCAATGCTTGTACCGAGCGTATTCGGAAGAAATTTCTTTGATGATTTTTTTGAAAATCCGTTCAGCATGGCACCGACCAATGCCATGAAGACGGATGTGCGTGAGAATGACAAATGCTTCACGCTTTCGATCGATCTGCCAGGCATCCGGAAGGAAGATGTCAAGGCGGAGCTGCACAACGGCTACCTGACCGTTAGTGCCTGCACTGCACAGGAAAATGACAACAAGGACGACAAGGGTGCCTATATCCGCCGTGAACGGTTCAGAGGCACGTACAGCAGGAGCTTCTATGTCGGCGAGGGTGTGACGGAGGAAGACATCCATGCAAAGTTTGCAGACGGTGTGCTGCATCTTGATGTGCCGAAGAAGGAGGCACAGACTGTGGACACCAGAAAATATATTGCCATCGAGAGCTGAAAACACCGCCCATGCAGGATCACTGTATGGGCGGTGTTTCTGTTATTTTTTGGCAGATGCCAGCTTTTTGGAAAGTGTGGTCGCTTCCTGATACGGACGAACCAGCAAGTAGATCATGCCTGCGATCAGTGCCGCAGCAATGACCGCACCGACAATTCCCAGAGGGGAAACATTGCCCGTGAACAGGTTGCCGAGCTGATTGATGATGAAGGCGATGCAATACGCAAAACCGCACTGATAGCCGATGGCGAACCAAGTCCACTTTGCATTGTTCATCTCTCTGCGGATCGCACCGATCGCTGCAAAACACGGCGCACACAACAGATTGAACACAAGGAACGAAAAGCCGCTGATGTGCGTGAAAGCTGCACCGACTGCCGCATAGGTGGATGCCTCACCACCGCCGTAGAGTACGCCGAGCGTGCCGACGATGTTCTCTTTAGCGACCAGTCCCGTGATGGAAGCCACCGCAGCCTGCCAGTTGCCCCAGCCGAGCGGAACAAAGAGCCATGCTATCAGATTGCCGATGCTTGCCAGAATGGACATGTTGATCTCCTCATCCGAAAGCATCCGGAATCCATCAGGGGTGAAGCCGAAATATGTTGCGAACCAGACCACGATGGTGGACAGCAGAATGATCGTACCTGCCTTCTTGATGAACGACCAGCCACGCTCCCACATGGAACGCAGAACATTGCCTACAGTCGGCAGATGGTATGCCGGCAGCTCCATGACGAACGGAGCAGGATCACCTGCGAACATCTTTGTTTTTTTCAGCATGATACCGGAGATGATGATGGCAGCCATGCCGATGAAGTAGGCAGAAACGGAAACCAACGGACTGCCGCCGAAGATCGCACCTGCGATCATGGCAATGAATGGTACTTTTGCACCGCAGGGGATGAAGGTGGTCGTCATGATGGTCATGCGGCGGTCACGTTCATTTTCGATGGTACGGGAAGCCATAACACCGGGAATGCCGCAGCCTGTGCCGATGAGGATGGGGATGAACGACTTGCCCGAAAGCCCGAACCGGCGGAATATCCTGTCCAGTACGAAGGCGATCCTTGCCATATAGCCGCATGCCTCCAGAAAAGCGAGCAGCAGGAAAAGTACCAGCATCTGCGGCACGAAACCCAGCACTGCCCCCACACCGGCAACAATGCCGTCGAGGATCAGTCCGCTCAGCCAGTTGTCCTTTACCCCGATGGCAGCAAGACCATTCTCCACCAGAACCGGTACACCCGGTATCCAGACACCGTATGCCGCAGGGTCAGGCGCATCAAAGCCGTTTGTATCAAAGTAGGAGACAGCATCCAGATAGCTCATTGCATTGACATTCTCATCGGCATTGGCAGGAATGCTGGAGTAGTACACGAGGGATGTGACCTCTTCGAGAGTCTCTTCGTCCTCTGTCACGTATTCCACAACGTTTTCCATAGAGGAGTAAGCCTTCAGCTCTGCAATTGCCGCATTGCTGTCGAAATCCACAGCTTCCGTGTCCGGTGCGCCGGCGAACGCATCCACCGCCGTCATTGCGGCATCGTAATCGTCCGCAGCTTCTGAATATGCCGATGATCCGATCCCAAGCAAATGCCATCCATCGCCGAACAGCCCGTCATTTGCCCAGTCTGTTGCAGACGAGCCGACTGTGACCATCGAAATGTAATATACCAGTCCCATGATGACTGCAAAGATGGGCAGTCCGAGGAAACGGTTCGTCACGATCTTATCAATTTTGTCGGAGGTAGAGAGACTGCCGGCATTCTTGCGTTTCCAGCACTTCTTCATCAGCTCCCCGATGTAGGCATAGCGTTCGGAGGTGATGATAGATTCCGCATCATCGTCCATTTCCTCCTCTGCGGCAGCGATATCCTTTTCAATATGTTCGAGTGTCGCAGCAGATATTTTGAGCTGCTCCTGCACTTTTTCGTCACGTTCAAAGAGTTTGATGGCATACCACCGCTGCTGTTCGGCAGGGAGATGGTGAACAACAGCCTCCTCAATGTGGGCAAGCGCATGTTCGACCGGTCCGGAGAAGCTGTGCTGCGGTACATGTTTCTTTTCGCCGGCAGCTTTGATGGCTTCCTCTGCGGCATCGAGAATGCCGTCAGCTTTCAGTGCGGAGATCTCCACGACCTTACAGCCAAGCTCTTTTGCAAGCTGTTCGGTTTTGATAACGTCGCCATTCTTCTTGACCAGATCCATCATATTGACCGCCACAACGAGCGGAATGCCAAGCTCCGCAAGCTGCGTGGTGAGGTAGAGATTACGCTCCAGATTGGTGCCGTCCACGATATTGAGGATGGCATCCGGGCGTTCTCCGATGAGATAATTTCTTGCGACGACTTCTTCAAGCGTATATGGGGAGAGAGAGTAGATACCGGGCAGGTCTGTAACTGTCACGTTATCCTTCTTTTTAAGTTTGCCCTCTTTTTTTTCAACCGTCACACCCGGCCAGTTACCGACAAACTGGTTCGAGCCTGTGAGGGCATTGAACAAAGTTGTTTTGCCGCAGTTCGGGTTGCCTGCGAGGGCGATCTTGATTTCAGCCATAATCATTTCCTTTCCTTCTGGAGAGATAGCGGTGGCTAACTGTCATCTGCACTCCATCCCGGAGCGCAGATGGTTCATTCCACCTCTATCATTGTTGCATCCTCTTTCCGCAGAGACAGTTCATAACTGCGTACAGTCACTTCAATGGGGTCACCAAGCGGTGCGACTTTACGCACAAAAACCTCTGCACCTTTTGTGATGCCCATATCCATGAGTCTGCGCTTGACAGCCCCCTCACCATGCAGCTTGACTACACGGACAGTTTCTCCGATCCCGACCTCTTTTAATGTTTTCATCCTACACCTCCTGCCGGACAGTTAGCGTCCGCTAATTTCTTTTGCATTTTTATTATAGCCTCATTTGACGCATTTGTCAAGCACATACAGAATTTTTGTGTATTCTGTATCATTTTATGCACACACAGCTTGCGATATTTGTCAGTTTTAATTATCCATGTCTGCGATGCCGCAGCTCCGGACAACAGAGAACCGCCCGTACAGAATAGTACAGGCGGTTGTGGTTATTTTTTTCTGACCGTAAACAGAACCAACAGCGGATAGATCTCCAGTCTGCCGAGCAGCATATCTACTGACAGCAGCAGCTTTGCCCATGATGAGAACCCTGCAAAATTGCCGGACGGACCGACTTCATTCAATCCCGGTCCGACATTGTTCATGCAGGTGATGACTGCCGAGATGGTCGTCGGGATATCGTGTCCGTCGAGGGACAGCAGCAGTGCCGACCCTGCAAGCAGGAACATGAACACCACAAAATATACGCATACCCCACGCACGACTTCCTTGTCGACTGCCTTGCCGTCACACTTGACCACGACCACTGAACGGGGATTGAACATCGTCTTGATCTCCTTGATGGCACTCTTTACAAGGAGAATGATGCGCATCACCTTCAGACCGCCGCCTGTTGACCCTGCGCAGCCGCCCACAAACATCAGCAGCAGCAATATCATCTGCGAAAAAAACGGCCATTCCGTATAGTCCGCTGTGGCAAAACCGGCAGTAGAGATGATCGTCAGAACCTGAAATCCCGCATACCGCAGTGCTTTCAGGACACTGCCGTAAAAGTCGGTAATGCTGATGGTGATGAGTACGATCGCCGTCAGGCAGATGCCGGCGAACGTGCGCAATTCTTCGTTTTTGAACACCTGTGTGAATTTACGGGACAGCAGCAGGAAATACATCGTGAAGTTGACCGAGAACAACGCCATGAACAGCGTCACAATGAAGTCAACATATGCACTGTTGTAGTCTGCAATGCTGCCTGCCTTCACCGAAAAGCCACCCGTGCCTGCCGTTGCAAATGCGGTCGTGATGGCATCAAAGAACGGCATGCCGCCGCAGAGCAGCAGGATGGTTTCCAGTGTCGTCAGCACAATGTAGATACCGTACAGAATGCGCACTGACATGCTCATCTTTGCCACCAGTTTTCCGGCAGTCGGTCCTGCTGATTCCGCACGCACCAGATGCATGGTACGGGTATCACTCTGCGGCAGAATAGCAAGCATCAGGATGAGAACGCCCATACCGCCAATAAAATGCGTAAACGCCCTCCAGAACAGACAGGACTTCGACATGCCCTCAATGTCGTTCAGGATGGTCGAGCCGGTCGTCGTCAGTCCCGATGCCGTTTCAAAGATAGCATCCGCTATGTTCGGAATGTTCCCTGAAAAGAGATACGGCAGTGCGCCGAGCAGCGAAATAATGAGCCATGCGCATGCGACCACTGCCATGCCCTCACGGGTATAGACCGCATTGTTTTTCGGCTTTTTCAGTGTCAGCAGCGTACCGAGCAGTACCATGCCGCCGCCTGTCGCAGCAAAGGCGATAAGCTCATGTACTTCCCCATAGACACCGGCAACGATGATCGGCAGCAGCAGTAATATCCCGACCGCACGGATGATCTGTGCAGTGAGGTAGGTGATCATTTTATAATTCATAGCGCATCACTCCTGAAACATTTCATCCAGACTTGCGATCTTGCGGTTTGTTGTGACAATGACCACGCTGTCCCCCACTTTCAGGATATCATCGCCGGACGGGATGATGCGTTTATTGCCCCGGATGATGCCGGCGATCAGGGATCCGGCATTGACATGCAGGTCTTTGAGGGGCTTGTTGATGTACTTTGCCTCTCCCCGGACGATAAATTCGATGGCTTCAAGTTTATTGTCTGCCAGACGGTAGAGGGTGATGATGTTGCTGTTTTCAGAATTCTGCTTGGCACGGACATATTGCAGGATCAGTTCCGCAGTCGTCTCCTTCGGAGAGATCACGTTTTCCAGCCCCACGCTCTCTGAAATGGGCAGCAGGGAGGAACGGTTGATCTTCGTGACGACTTTGTCCACGCCCTGCTTGGCGGCATAGAGGGAGAGGATGATATTTTCCTCATCAATTCCCGTCAGCGTGATGCAGGCATCAGCCTTGGCAAGACCTTCCTCCATCAGGATGGACTGGTCTGTGCCGTCTGCATGGATGATATCTGCTTTCGGAAACCATTCACTGAGCTGGTGGCAGCGTTCGCTGTCCTGTTCGATGACCTTCACCTGCATGCCCAGTTCGAGCAGCTGCCGGACGAGGTAGTAGCAGATCCTGCCGCCGCCCACGATGATGCACATCCTGACACGCTTCATATCTCCGACCTGCTTATAGAATTTGGAGAGTTCACTGTGCATGGCAGTGATGTAGATCTTGTCGCCGCCCTGAAGGGTGAAGCTGCCGTCCGGAATGGTGATCTCCTCTCCACGCTTGACAGCGCAGACCAACACATGAAGTTTGAGTTTTCTTGTCATAGCAGACAGCATCAGCCCGTCAAGCATACCGCCGGGTGTGATCTTCATTTCAGCTAAGTCCATACGCCCCTTGGCAAACGATTCGACCTGTATGGCGTTCGGATAACGCAGCATCCGGGCGATGTCGTTGGCAGTCTGGTATTCGGGATTGATCATCATGCTCAGTCCCAGTTCGTCACGCATAAAGACCATCTGTTCAGAATACATGGGATTGCGGACTCTTGCGACGCTATGGCGTGCTTTGCATTTGCGTGCCATGAGGCAGCACATGATATTGACCTCATCTGAATCTGTCATGGCAATGACGATATTGGCATCGGGAGCACCGGCTTCGATCAGATCTTTCACGATCAGACCATTTCCTGCGATCCCCTGCACATCGTTGTTATCGACCAGATCCCGGACGACATCCGGGTCGCTGTCCATGACCGTCACATCATGTCCCTCGTTGCAGAGTGTTTCCGCTAAGATGCTGCCGGCTTTGCCGCAGCCTACGATCAGAATATTCACTTTCATAACTCCTTTTCCGGGAAATCTGTTTCCCCATTCCTATTATAGACCCATCTGACCGATTTGTCAACACCCTGCGAAAAAAAGCCTTGCATTCCGTTCATGTAAAACACTTGCATTTTCCGGTTTAATGTGTTATAATAATGTCTGTGGGCATTTTTGCCCTTGGAGATCATGCAGCAGAGGAGGGCTGGTCATGGGCATTTTGTTGGTGTTGGGCATCCTGTGTATTATCGGAGCGGCAGTGCTTACAGTGGCAGCATTTCTGCCGGGGATACCGGCAGCAGAGAACATAACAGAGGACAGCAGCATTCCGGAAGAAGATGCAGCACCAGAGGGGGACGGCACACAGCAGCCCTCTGCCGATGCGCTGACAGCTCCGGAAACTGCGGACGGGTCAGCAGAAAGAGAAGAACAAGCTGAAACGGATGTAACAACAGAGGAATAGAGAAAGGGTGGAACATTTGCAGTATACTGAAATTCCGGAGACGACAGAATGTATCGCAGCGGTGCGCAGCTATCTGTCGGGGCTGCCGGAACAGCCGCTTGCCTATCTGCATAGCTTCGGCTGCCAGCTCAATGTTGCTGACGGCGAAAAGCTTGCCGGATTGCTGACAGAGATGGGCTACGGACTGACGGGGGATGTCAATAAGGCATCGCTCATTCTATACAATACCTGTGCTGTCCGGGAGCATGCGGAGGACAGGGTGTTCGGGACGCTCGGCAGTATCAAGCATCTGAAAACAGAGCATCCCGACCTGATCCTGTGCGTGACCGGATGTATGACGGCACAGCAGAGCGTGGCGGACAAGATCGCTGCTTCCTACCCCTATGTGGACATAGTACTCGGCTCGTCCGCTGTGCAGCGTCTTGCGCCCATGCTCTATGCACACCTGATGCAGGGACAGGGGCATGCATGGGACATCGGGACTTATGCCGATATCCCGGAGGGTGTGCCCGTCATCCGGGAAAGCCCCTTCAAGGCGGCAGTCCCCGTCATGTACGGATGCAATAACTTCTGTACCTACTGCATCGTTCCCTATGTCCGGGGCAGGGAGCGCAGCCGCAAGCCGGAGGATGTGCTTACAGAGGTACAGACCCTTGTCTCACAGGGATATAAGGAGATTATGCTCCTCGGACAGAATGTCAATTCCTATGGCAGGGACAGCGGCGGTATGGATTTTCCGGCACTGCTGCGTGAGATCGACCGTATTCCGGGGGACTATTGGATCCGGTTCATGTCGTCTCATCCGAAGGATGCCGGGACTGACCTCATGGATGCCATTCTCGGATGTACCCACACGGCAAAACACCTGCATCTTCCGGTGCAGTCGGGGAGCAATGCTATCCTGAAACGCATGAACCGGAACTACACGGTGGAGAAATACCTCTCACAGGTAAAGTATCTCCGGGACAGATGCCCGGATTTCTCCCTGACAACAGACCTCATAGTGGGGTTTCCGGATGAGAGCGAGGAAGATTTTCAGGCAACGCTCTCTCTGGTGCGGCAGGTGAGGTTTGACAATATGTATGCCTTCATTTATTCAAAGCGCACCGGCACAAAGGCAGCATCCATGCCCGACAGCACGCCTGCGCAGGAGAAGAGCGAACGGATGCAGCGGCTGCTTTCCTTGCAGCGGGAAATTGCCGTGGAGAACAACCGCCGCTTTGTCGGCAGGACACTGACCGTTCTCTGCGACGGCGAAAGTCATAAACGCACCGGGATGATGACAGGACGCAGCTCGGAGAATATGCTTGTGGAATTTTCCGGTACTGCTGCCATGACCGGGCATTTTGTGGATGTTGTCATTACGGAGAGCCACAGCGGAAAGCTGACCGGGAGCGTGCGAACTGCTTCCTGATACAGGATACCCTGCCATCCTGACAGACTTGCCGGATGGCATAGAATTGGTATGACTTCTGATCTTTGAACGGAAAGGATGGATTTATAATGGATATTATCACAATGGCAAGAGAGCTTGGAAAAGCAATTCAGGCGGATGACCGCTACATTGCGCATATGCTCGCAAGACAGGCAAATGATGAGGATGAAAAGCTACAGAACCTCATCCATGCCTTCAATCTCAGGCGCATGGAGCTTCAGATGGAGATCGGCAAGCCTGACAAGGACAATGACAAGGTGCAGCAGCTTAATGAGGTCATCAAGTCCACCTACCAGACCATTATGGAAAACCCGAAAATGGCGGTCTACAATGCGACCAAGCAGGGCTTTGATGAGCTGATGAGCCAGATCAATCTCATCATCTCCATGTCTGCTAACGGTATGGATCCCGATGAGATCGACGTGACGACTGCATCCTGCGGCGGTGATTGCAGCTCCTGTGGAGGTTGCGGCTGATGACACTCAACGAGATCAGCCGGGAACAGCTCTCCCCCATGATGCAGCAGTATTATGACACGAAAATGCAGTACCCGAACTGTGTGTTGTTTTATCGGCTGGGGGATTTTTATGAGATGTTCTTTGATGATGCTATTCGGGTGTCAAGGGATCTGGAGCTGACACTGACAGGGCGTGACTGCGGACTGGAGGAAAGGGCACCGATGTGCGGTGTCCCGTATCACAGTGCGGAGTTGTATATCAAACGTCTCATAGACCTCGGTTACCGGGTGGCGATCTGCGAACAGATGGAAGACCCGGCACTTGCAAAGGGATTGGTGGAACGTGATGTCATCCGCATCGTGACACCGGGCACACTCATTGAAAACAACATGCTCGATGATGCCTCCAACAACTATCTGTGCAGTGTCTATGCCGGAGAAAATGACGCAGCGATGTGCTTTGCCGACCTCTCCACAGGAGAGGCAGCAGTTTACCCCATCCCTGCGAAGAATACACAGGATGAGATGATCAACCTCCTTTCCCGGTACAGACCGGTGGAGATGCTTTTCAATGAAAAGTTTTTAGACCTGAAGGACGTGGGGAATTTCATCCGTATCCGGCTGCGGTGCGCCTGTGCGCTTCGGGATACAGGATGCTTTGACCCGGCGCAGCAGGAAGCGTGTGTGTGCCGGCATTTTTCAGTGGATCGTCTGGAGACACTCGGACTGAAACCGGAAAGCTCCGGGACGGCAGCGGTATGTGCCATGTTCAATTACATCGAAACGACACAGAAGCTGCCTGTCGGGCGGTTTACCTCACTGGAACTGAGTGATGCCTCTGCCTATATGACGCTCGACCACAATGCCCTGCGAAACCTTGAACTGACACGCACCATGCGCACGGGTGACAAGAAAGGGACGCTGCTCTCTGTTCTGGATTCCACCCGTACCTCTATGGGCAAGCGGATGCTCAAAGCATGGATCGAACGTCCGCTGCGCTCTCCGGCAAAAATCATCGCAAGACTCAATGCCGTTGAGACACTGATGCAGAACACCATAACTGCCCTCAATATTGCTGACTGCCTTGACAGGGTGTTTGACCTTGAACGGCTGATGACACGTATTATTTATAAGAAGGCAACCCCCCGTGATCTGCGTGCGATCTGCGATACGGCAAAGGAGCTGCCGGCATTGAAGGATGCCCTCGCACAACTGAACAGCTCTTTGCTGTCACATCTGAACCGTCAGATCTCCGACTTGCAGCAGGCTGCGGATCTGATCGACCGTGCAATTGTGCCGGAACCGCCTGTCGGGGTGAAGGACGGCGGTGTCATCCGGACAGGGTTTGATCCAGATCTGGATGAGCTGCGCAATATTATGAACGGCGGCGGTGATCTCATTGATGAGATCTGCACAAGGGAACGGGAGCGTACCGGCATCAAAAACCTGAAAGTCGGATTCAACCGGGTGTTTGGCTACTATCTGGAGGTCACACGTTCCTATCTGGACAAAGTGCCGGAAGACTATATCCGCAAGCAGACCCTTGCCAATGCGGAGCGTTACATCACAGAGGAGCTGAAAACAGCAGAACATACTGTCCTGAGTGCAAAGGACAAAGCATTGCAGATGGAGCAGGATCTGTTCACGCAGGTGCGTGAATATCTTGCTGGGACTCTTGTCAGCGTGCAGGAGACAGCAGCAGCGGTCGCAGAGGTGGATGTGCTGCTGTGCTTTGCAGAAATTGCCGCAAGAAACAACTACTGCAAGCCTGATATCGTTGCAGACGGCAGCTTGTATATCAGTGACGGACGGCATCCGGTCGTGGAACAGATGCTCGAAGAAGAAGTATTTGTGCCGAACGATGTCACGCTGAATACGAGCGACACACGCCTTGCGGTCATCACAGGACCCAATATGTCCGGTAAATCCACCTATATGCGGCAGACGGCACTCATTGTGCTGATGGCACAGATGGGATGCTTTGTGCCGGCAAGATCCGCACGTATATCCGTTGTGGACAGAATTTTTACCCGTATCGGCGCATCTGATGATCTTGCCGCAGGGGAGAGTACCTTCATGGTGGAGATGAAGGAAGTTGCAGAGATCCTGCGCTTTGCCACGAAGGAGAGCCTTGTCATCCTTGATGAGGTCGGACGGGGGACATCTACCTTTGACGGCATCAGCATTGCAAGAGCGGTCGCAGAACATGTCTGCACGGCAAGGGGGCTGGGATGCAAGACGATGTTTGCCACCCATTACCATGAGCTGATCGCTTTGGAAGATGAGCTGCCGGGCGTGAAGAACCTGAGCATTGCGGTACGCAAGGGAAAGGAAGGCATCCGGTTTTTGCGGAAGATCGTGCCGGGCGGCACGGACGACAGCTACGGCATCGACGTGGCAAAGCTTGCCGGACTGCCCAGATCTGTGCTGAACCGGGCACATGACATCCTTGCCGGGCTGGAAGCACAGGCGAAACAGACAAAAGACATTCCGCAGGAGGAGACACAGATCAGCCTTGCTGCGATGCAGGAGTCGGAGATACCTGAACGGATGCGGCGGATGAATATTGACGAGCTGAACGACAAGGAATGTCGGGAGTTTTTAGAGGAATTATACAGTTTGCTGAGCAGATGAAGGGAGGGCACAGATGGCTGTCATATCGGTACTGGACAAGGCTGTTTCCGAGCTGATCGCTGCCGGAGAGGTCATAGAACGTCCTGCCTCCGTCATCAAGGAGCTGTTGGAGAATGCCATTGATGCCGGTGCGAAGCACATAACCGTCGAGATCAAGGATGGCGGTACGAGTTTCATGCGCATCGTAGACGATGGCTGCGGCATGGCTGCGGAGGATGTGCCCACGGCATTCCTGCGCCATGCCACGAGTAAGATACAGGAAAAGGCTGACCTCGACAGCATTCTGACTTTTGGGTTCCGTGGAGAGGCACTTGCCTCGGTGGCAGCGGTCGCAAGGGTTACGCTCCTCACCAAACGTCCGCAGGATGCACTTGGTACGAGTTATGAGATCGCCGGAACGGAATTCTCTCCCCCCGAAGAATGCGGCTGTCCGGACGGGACGACCATTGTGGTGAAAGACCTTTTTTTCAATGTCCCGGCACGGCGGAAATTCATGAAGAGCGTGACTTCTGAAGGAAATGCCATTTCCCAGATCGTGCAGAAAATCGCTATTTCCCATCCGGAAATTGCCTTCCGGTTTCTCCGGGACAACAAGGTGTGCTTTCATAGCGACGGTTCAGGAGAGCTGCTGTCAGTGATCCACACGGTCTACGGACGGGAATTTGCCGGACGGCTGATGCGTGTGGACACGGAGACGGATGACATCCGGGTGTGGGGGTATGCAGTCAAGCCGCTGTATTGCCGTCCGAACCGGAGCTTGCAGAATTTCTATGTCAACACCCGGAGCGTGCGTTCCCGTGCGTTGACGACGGCGTTGGAGAGTGCCTATGAAAATCTGCATATGGTCGGAAAATTTCCGGCATGTGTGCTGTTCATTGACATGCAGCCGGATGCGCTCGATGTAAACATCCATCCGGCAAAGGCAGAGGTGCGCTTTTCAGATGAAAAGCGTGTCATTGATGCGGTATTCTTTGCATTGAAAAATGCAATGGTGGCAGAGGGTCTGATCTATGAGATCAGACTGCCGCAGAAGGACTGGCATGCCGGAGCGGCAGAGCCGGAACCGGTACAGCAGCCATTGTTGCCCGAACCGCCGCCCATTCCGGTCAGACCGCCGGTGCGTGAGCCATTGCCGGAGATGGCATTCGGAGTGCCGAAATGCCCGAATGTGCCGCAGGAAGAAGAAGTGCAGTGGCAGCATCCGATGCCGGAAGTTACCGGACTGCCGCCGATGCCTGAAACAAGCGTTCCTGAAATACCTCGGCAGGAACTACCTCCTCCGGCGGTGCAGGAGGAAAAACAGCCCCTGCCCTTCCCGGATGTAAAGGTGATCGGAGAGCTGTTTGCTAATTACATACTGGCGCAGTCGGGGGAGACATTCATCATCATTGACAAACATGCAGCGCATGAACGGGTGATCTTTGAACGGCTGCGCAAGGAGAACTGTCAGCAGTACCGGCAGATGCTCCTCACCCCCTGTCAGGTCATGCTGACGATGGAGGAGATCGGGGCGATGGAGGAGAATACGGCACTGCTCGAACGATTGGGATTTATCTTTGATTTTGAGAACCGTCCATATGTGAAGGCACTGGCTGCGCCGGTGTTCTTTGCAGAGCTGGATATAGATGAGATCGTGCAGGAGGTCGCCCATAATCTGTATCTGGGAAAGGTCAATCCGCAGGCGCATATGCTCGATGACATGTTCCACGAAATGGCGTGTAAGTCTGCCATCCGGGCTAACGACAAGAACGCTCTCCCCGAATTGCAGACACTTGCGGAATGTGTCTGTCATGACGAGAACATCCGGCACTGTCCGCACGGCAGACCGGTCATGTTCACATTGTCAAAATATGAGTTGGAAAAGCAATTCCGGAGGCGTGTCTGATGGAGAAGATCAAGGTGCTTGTGGTCGCAGGACCGACAGCATCCGGCAAGACAGCGCTCGGTGCGGCACTTGCAGTACGGTATGACGGGGAAGTCATTTCTGCCGATTCCATGCAGGTCTACGAAGGCATGGACATTGCCACTGCCAAGCCTACGCCGGAGGAGATGCAGGGCATCCCGCATCACCTCATTGGCATCATCCCACGGACACAGCCATTTTCCGTTGCAGAGTATGCAAAACTGTGTCATGAGACGATCCGGGAGGTTGCCGGACGGGGAAAGCTTCCCATTCTGGTCGGAGGGACGGGACTGTACATAGATACGGTATTAAGTGGGATGCAGCTTGCGGCGGAGGAGAAGAACAATGCTGTCAGAACGGCACTGTCGCTCCGGTTGGAAAGGGAGGGCAAGGAAAAGCTCCATGCCGAGCTTGCTGCCCTTGACCCAGAAGCGGCTGCTGCCATCCATCCGAACAATGCTGTCCGTGTTATCCGGGCACTGGAAGTCTGCATGACATCAGGAAAGACTTTTACACAATATAAAAGAGAGAACGCTGCCCACCCGTCACCCTACCAGTCATGCATCTTAGGACTGGACTGGGACAGGGATGTGCTGTACAGACGCATTGACCGGCGTGTCGTGCAGATGGTGGAGAACGGTCTTGTGGAGGAAGCAAGATCAGTTTATGAGAGCGGCGGACTGCTGACGGCAGGAGCTGCCATCGGGTACAAGGAACTGCTGCCCTACTTCCGACAGGAGGCATCTCTGGAGGACTGCATCGCTGACATTCAGAGGGAGACTCGGAGATATGCCAAGCGGCAGCTCACTTGGTTTCGTCGAAATGCTCAAATTTCTTGGTTGAAGTTATACGAAAGTGACGAAGTGCGAAAAATTTTGGAAAAAGCCGAAAAAATCATAGCCAAAATGGATTTTTTGTGATATAATGGATTATAAGCGTTTTTGTCGGAACGCACGGATCCGGTGTGAACGGATGTTCTCGATAAACCGGACTTCGTAAAGCCATCGGCGGAAAGGAGAAAGGAATGACAAAAATTATGAATCTACAGGATGCGTTCCTGAATCAGGCACGTAAGGAACATATCCCTGTCACGATCTATCTTGTGAATGGTTTCCAGACCAAGGGTATCGTCAAAGGATTTGACAATTATGTAGTGATCTTTGACAGTCAGGGACAGCAGCAGCTTGTGTACAAGCATGCCATTTCTACTATTGCACCGTCACGTCCTGTGTCCATTCTCGATAGCGAGACGACAGAGTAAAGGACGGTGAGCTGCGGGTGAATCAGGGAACACTCAGGATCGCTCTGCTCATCGTTGCCGTGTTCGTCATACTGACTGTTGTGAATATGATGTTCCGGCAAGTCAATCAGGATTATGTCACCGAAACGGCACTGCTCTCCGTGGGCAGTGATTCCGAACGGGTGCAGGGTGTCTTTATCCGGAATGAAAAGGTGATCACCTATGAGGGAAACGGAGTCATCAGCTATGAAGTCTCTGACGGCGGAAAACTCGGCGTCGGCAGCGTGATCGCCAATGTCTATTCCTCTGAAAACCAAATCGAGATCAAACAGCGTATCGCTAACCTGAACAAGGAACTCGGAACGCTTGAACGCATCTCCAATCCCGGTACGACCCAGACTGCCCAGCCGTCCAATATTTCCGAGCTGTTTACCCAGAATTATAAGGAGTACCTCTTCGACCGGGAGCAGGATCACCTTGATGAACTGGAAACAGAACGCACCGAAATGGTCGTGCTTCTCTCTACCTATCAGCTCGTCACCGGAAAAGATGCCAGCTATGAGCCTAAAATCGAACGCATTCAGGCGGAGATCACTGCACTTCAGCAGGCACAGGAAGCACCGCTGCGTACCATCAAGGCGGATGAGGCTGCCTACTTCGTCAGCTATGCCGACGGCTATGAGGATATGCTCACACTCGACCGTATCGAAGACCTGACCATTGATGATCTCAATGCTGTGAAAGATCATCCGGGCAATGCAGATGGTGTGATCGGCAAGCTGATCGACAGCTATCAATGGGTGCTTGCAGCAATTGTGGATAACAGCGAAAAGGTCTATAATAAGGGCGATATTGTAACACTGAAATTTTCTTCGACCTCCGAGACTGTCAAGGGTGAGGTTACGATGCTCAACAGCGCAAATGGTGCGGAGAATACCATCATCGGCATCACCTGTGAGTCCATGACCTATGATCTTGTGCAGCATCGTACCGAAACTGTGGAGATCGTCAGAGGAGAAGAACGCAAGGGCATCATGGTGCCGAGAAGCGCACTGCACTTTCAGGAAACGACCGATGAGAACGGCAATACGGAAAAGATCCGTGGTGTCTATGTCCTCAACGGCGAACAACCCGAATTTCGCAAGCTGAAAGTCATTTATGAAGGAACAGATTATGTCATCTCTGCCCAGACAACAGAGAGCGGTTACTTAATGTTGTATGATTCTATTATCAGGAAGGGGATCGATGCGGATGGACAGTAAGCAGCAGGTACGGGACAATTATCTGCGTATCCGGGACACCATTGCAGAAGCTGCTGTCAGGAACGGCAGAAAGCCGGAGGACATTGCCTTTATGGCAGTGACAAAAACTGTCGCACCGGAACTGGTCAATGAAGCCATTGACTGCGGCATCACCTTGCTCGGAGAGAACCGGGTGCAGGAGTGGCAGTCAAAAAAAGATGCCTATCGTTCCGGCGTACCGGTTGATTTCATCGGGACGCTCCAGTCCAACAAGGTGAAATATCTCATCGGAGAAATACGGCTCATCCATTCGGTAGACAGGCTGTCGCTTGCACAGGAGATCGACCGGCAGGCACAGAAACATGGTATTGTGCAGGACATCCTGCTTGAGGTCAACATCGGCGGCGAGGACTCCAAGAGCGGTATTGCTCCCGATGCGCTGCCGGGTCTGCTGAAGGAAATTGCACCGCTGTCATCCGTTCATGTCTGCGGTCTGATGACGATACCGCCGCCATGCAGCGATACACGTTATCTTGAAGCGATGCAGGAACTGTTTCTGAAAACCAAGGAGATCCCGGGAACGGATATGCGTATCCTTTCGATGGGAATGTCCGATGACTATGCCGATGCCATCCGGTTCGGCTCTGATCTGGTTAGAGTAGGTTCTGCGCTTTTCGGCGCAAGGAACTATCACTGATATACACCGGCGACCGTATGCACCGGATAAAGAAACCAACCATACGGAGAAAAGGAGAATGTCATGGAAATTTTCAAGAATATGAAGGAATTCTTTTTCCCTTCTGATATCCCGGAGGGCGGTTCTTCCGCTCCGACACCCGAGCCGCCGCATACCGGAACTGAGGAGATGCAGCCCCCGAGAGAGCCGGGGTCGAATATTGTCAATATTCAGGCAACTGCACAGTTACAGGTCGTACTGGTCAAGCCTGAGGTCTTTACGGATGCCAAGGCGATCGCTGATCATCTGATCAGCCGCAAGACCGTCGTACTGAATCTGGAGACAGCATCTCCGGAAAACCGCAGAAGGATCATTGATTTTCTGGTGGGTGTATCCTATGCCATCAGCGGCAGCCTGAAGCCGGTCGCAAACCTGACTTACATCATCACGCCGTACAATGTCGGTTTCATCGGCGATGACCTTGCAGCAGAGCTGGAGAATAACGGCGTTATTATCTGAGGCATGGATCAGGAGCAGCAGGACAAGCTTCTGCTGGCGCATGTGCAGGATATGGTGCGGCGAAATGCCTACCGGAGCTTTACGGCATTTCTGGACATGCGGCAGTATACGATGGTAAAGGCGCACCTGACAGATGGGACTTACCGTTTCTTCGGGGGGTATCCGGAGGCAGAGCGTGGTATTCTCTGCATCCATCCGGAGGGCTGTCCACCGGAGAACGAGGAATTTCCCGTCACCTGCCTGACCATTACCTTTCCGGAGCAGTTTCCCCTGTCTCACAGAGATGTACTCGGCAGTCTCATGGCACAGCAGGTGCAGAGAGATACGGTCGGGGATATTCTTGTGTCACCGGGAAAGATACAGTGCTTTGTCACGGGTGCTGCGGCAGCATTGGGAATCGGTATGACGAAAATCGGACGGGTCGGTGTGAAGGTGACGGATACGCTCCCCTATGACGGCAGTTATGTGCAGGCAACTGCTCTGATAGACGGTACAGTGTCATCCCCACGGCTCGATGCCATCCTCAGAACGGCATTGCGGCTTGGAAGAGATGCCTGTCAGAAGCTTATCACCGGGCGCATGGTCATGGTGAACCATGAAGAATGCACCAAGCCCGACAGACTCCTTGCATCGGGAGATATTTTCTCGATCAGGGGATACGGCAAATTCCGCATTGCGGAAATCAGCGGTCCGACCCGTAGAGATCGGCTGCATATCAGGATAGAACAATTCCTATAATCTATATGAGGTGAAGAATATGTTGACTGCAAAAGATATCAGAGAGAAAAGGTTTGAGAAAGCATCATGGGGCTATCGTCCGGAGGATATCGACGAGTATCTCGGGCAGATCGAAGCTACGCTTCAGGAGAACGAGAACGAGCGTGAGGACAATAACCACAAGATCACCCTTCTTGCGGAAAAGGTACGTGAGTACATGAAGGATGAGGAAGCCATCAAGGATGCGCTCCTCAATGCCCAGAAGGAAGGCAGACGTGTGCTTGCAGAGGCAAATGAAAAGGCTGACCAGATCGTCAACAAGGCGAAGGAAGAAGCAGCTGTTCTGCTCGATGAAGCGACCCGTCAGCATGAACTGCTCATGGAGAAGAACCGTGCGGAGATCGCAGAGGCAAAACAGTCTCTTGCGGATGCAAGGAAAATGGTTGCAGACTTCAAGCGCAGTCTGTTCGATATGTATAAAGGGCATCTGGAAATGATCTCTGCAATGCCGGAAGGCGATGAGGATGAATTCGCAGATGCGGACGATGCTTCGGAATCGGATACCTATTCTGATACTGACAGCACTTACGAAGCACGTTACAGTGATGCTCAGAACGGAGATGCTGATTTACAGTGATCCCGAAGGAGGTACAGACCAATGGCTCAGGATTTTAAGAATACCATGAATATGCCGAAGACGGATTTTCCCATGCGAGGAAATCTGCCGAAGCGTGAGCCGGCATTGCTTGAAAAGTGGGATGCCATGCGCCTCTATGAACTCATCATGGAAAAAAATGCTGACAAGCCGCATTTTATGTTCCATGACGGTCCTCCCTATGCAAACGGAACGATCCACATTGGCACGGCACTCAACAAAACATTGAAGGATTTCATTGTCAAGTACCGGAATATGACCGGATTCTGCACGCCCTATACCCCCGGCTGGGATACACACGGACTTCCCATCGAGCTGAAGGCACTCAAGGAGATCGGCGTGGAGAATGGCACGATCCCACCGCTTGCGCTGCGTAAGGCATGTAAGGATTTTGCGCTGACGCATGTGGAGAACCAGAAGAAACAATTCAAACGTCTCGGGACGATCGCAGACTATGACAATCCCTACCTGACTTTGCGTCCGGCATATGAGGCACGGCAGGTCGAAGTGTTCGGCAAGATGGCAAGAGACGGCTATATGTACAAGGGGCTGAAACCTGTGTACTGGTGTCCGGACTGCAACACGGCACTTGCCGAAGCAGAAATTGAATATGAGAACGACCCTTGCAATTCTATCTTTGTCAAATTCCGGGTGACGGATGATAAGGGGATGTTTACGGCTCTGGGACTGGATCTGCAAAAAGTATACTTTGTCATCTGGACAACGACAACATGGACGATCCCGGGCAACCTTGCGATCTGTTTAGGACCGGAGTACAATTATACCCTTGTGCAGGTCGGGGATGAATATTATGTCATGGCAGATGAACTGGTGAAGTCCGTCATGGAGACTGCCGGCATCACAGACTATACCACAGATCATATCTTCACCGGCAGAGATCTCGAAGGAATGAAAACCAGACATCCGCTTTATGACAGACCATCCCCCGTCATCATCGGCGACCATGTTACGCTTGAAAGCGGCACGGGCTGTGTGCATACTGCGCCGGGCTATGGTGTAGAGGACTATGAGGTCTGCAAGAATTACGATGACATCGGAATTATTGTCTGTGTGGATGCCAAAGGTAAGCAGACCGCAGAAGCAGGCGAGTTTGAGGGACTGGACACCGATGAGGCAAACAAGCGCATTGCAGAACGCCTTGTGGAAGAAGGTGCGATGCTTGCGATGCAGAAGATCGTCCATCAGTATCCGCATTGCTGGCGTTGTCATTCGCCGATCATCTACCGTGCGACAGAACAGTGGTTCTGCTCGGTCAACGGGTTCCGTGAGGATGCTGTCAAGGCGATCGAAGATGTACAGTGGATCCCGGAATGGGGCGAGGACAGGATCAAGGGCATGGTGCGTGACAGAAGTGACTGGTGCATCTCCCGTCAGAGAACGTGGGGCGTGCCGATTCCGGTCGTGTACTGTAAGGACTGTAAGAAGCCCATCATCACGGATGCGACCATCCGCTCCATTGCAGATGTGTTCCGGCAGGAGGGTTCCGATGCATGGTGGACGAAGGACACCAAAGACCTCATTCCGGCAGATACAAAGTGCGAATGCGGATGTACGGAATTTACCAAAGAATATGACATCATGGATGTCTGGTTCGATTCGGGCGTATCACATACGGCGATCTCAGACTATCAGGACACATGGGACTTGTACCTCGAAGGTGCTGACCAGTATCGTGGCTGGTTTCAGAGTTCCCTGCTGACCTCTGTTGTCTACAAGGGCAGAGCGCCCTATAAATCCGTCTGCACGCATGGATGGGTCGTGGATGGTGAAGGCAGGGCAATGCACAAATCTCTTGGCAACGGCATTGCACCAGAGGAGATCATTGAGCAGTATGGAGCAGATATCCTGCGGCTCTGGGTGGCATCATCAGATTATCACAGCGATATCCGCATTTCTAAGGACATCCTCAGTCAGCTCAGTGATGCTTACCGCAAGATCAGAAACACTGCACGCTATATCCTTGGCAATCTCAGCGACGGAGAGACAAGATTTGATCCCGATACGGACTGTGTGCCGGATGAGATGCTGGAAGAACTGGACAGATGGGTGCTTATGCGGCTCGATGCACTGACCGATCAGGTGAATGCCGGGTATGAAAAGTATGATTTCCATATTGTGTTCCATGCGATCCACAATTTCTGCGTGGTAGATCTGTCGAGTTTCTACCTTGACATCATCAAGGACAGACTGTATTGTGAGAAATTTGATGCACCGACAAGACGTGCCGCACAGACGGCAATGTACCGCATTCTCGATGCACTGACACGTATGGCTGCGCCCATCCTCAGCTTTACCGCAGAGGAGATCTGGCAGAATCTTCCGCACAGGGCTGCGGATGATGCACGGAGCGTTTTCCTGAATGTATTTCTCCCAAAGACCGGAGTCATGGCAGATGATGCCTTCCGGAGCAAGTGGGATGCTATCTACGGCATCCGTGAGAATGCCAACAAGAAACTCGAAGAGAAACGCAACGAAAAGCTCATCGGCAAGTCTCTTGAAGCGAAGGTCATCATCACAGTAAAGGATGAGGAGACGGCTGCGAAGCTTTCCGGTTGGAAAGAACTGAAGGATGTTCTCATTGTGTCGGCGGTGGAGATCACAGTCGGCGATACGGGTGAGGATGAGATGACATTTACCATCGAAAAAGCCCCCGGACAGAAGTGTGAACGCTGCTGGAGCTATTCCGATGAAGTTGGTAAGATCTCGCTGCATCCGACACTTTGCAGACGCTGTGCTGCGGTGCTTGGTAACGAATGATCAATGCGGCTTGCCGTCCGGATGGACGGCAGGCTGTTTCCCTTGAAAGGAGGGCGCAGCTTGCTCATCATTGCAGCTGTCTGCATCGTGCTGATTGCAGGCATTGACCAGATCATCAAGCTGTACATCGTGCAGCATTTTGCGCTCGGCGAGGAAAAGCCTTTTTTGCACATCGGCAGTCTGGACATTCTGCATCTGCGCTATATTGAAAATGATGGCTCGGCATTCAGCAGTTTTTCCGGACAGAGGGTGCTGCTGCTTGTGGTGACAGGCATCAGCATGGTGGTGTGCATCTATCTCCTGATTCGCTATGCGCAGAAAAGACCACTGCTGTTCTGGAGTCTGACCATGATCATTGGCGGCGGTATCGGGAATATGATCGACCGCATTTTCCGGGACGGCAGAGTGGTGGACTATTTAGATGTGCAGTTATTTGACTTTGCGATTTTTAATTTTGCGGACTGTTTTGTGACGGTGGGGACGGCACTGCTGTTTGTTTATATCCTCTTTTTTATGGACAAAAAGCCGAAGGAGACTGCCAATGACAACGCATGAACTGATGTTTCCGGAAGAGGCAGAGGGCATCCGGCTTGACAAATGGGCAGCATCTCTTGACATCGGGCTGACAAGGTGTGCTGTGCAGGGATTGATCGCAGGCGGCAATGTGCTTGTGGACGGAAGGACTGTTCCGAAAAACTGCCGTCCAAAGGCAGGTGCAGCGGTCGTGATCAACGTACCGCCGCCGGAGGAAATCAACGTTGTGCCGCAGGACATTCCGCTTGACATTCTGTATGAGGACGATGATCTGCTTGTTGTCAACAAGCCCAAAGGGATGGTCGTACATCCGGCTGCCGGGAATTATGATGAGACTCTTGTCAATGCGCTCCTTTTTCACTGCAAGGACTCGCTTTCCGGCATCAACGGTGAGATTCGTCCCGGCATTGTTCACCGTATTGATAAGAATACTTCCGGACTGCTTATCGTGGCAAAGAACGATATCTCCCACCAGCATCTTGCAGCGCAGATCAAGGAACATTCCTTTACACGGGAATATGAGGCGATCGCTGTCGGGAGATTCAGGGATGAAACCGGCACGATCAATGCACCCATCGGACGGCATCCGACTGACCGGAAGAAAATGTGTGTGACTGACAAGAATGCCCGTGAAGCCGTGACCCATTATACCGTGCTGCGGCAGTTCCGGGAAACGGCACATCTGCTGCTGCGGCTCGAAACCGGACGCACCCATCAGATACGGGTGCATCTTGCCTACATCGGGCATCCGATCTATGGCGACGATGTGTATGGAAAAGCCGCTAAAGGGACACAGGGACAATGCCTGCATGCCCGGAAAATCGGTTTTCTCCATCCGGCAACGGGGGAATATCTCGAATTTTCCGCACCGCCGCCGCCTTATTTTCAGAAGCTTTTGGAAAAAATGGAGAGAGAGTATGTTTGAACATCCCGACAGGGTCTGCATCATCACCGATCTGGACGGCACATTTCTGCCGAAAAGCAAGATACCGCTGCCGCAGGATCTGGCTGCTGTGCGGCGGTTTGAGGCGGCAGGTGGGCTGTTTACAATTGCCACGGGACGCACCGTGCAGGCAGCACGGCGTTATCCGGAGGAGCTTGGGCTGAAAAGTCCCATTATCGTCTTTAACGGCTGCGCCATTTGGGATGCAGCTGTGGACAGGCTGCTGTTCACTCAGCCGCTGCCGGAGACAGCGAGGGAAATGACAGCATCCATCTTAGCTGACAATCCCCATGCCGGTGTGGAGGTACTCTGCACGGATGAGACATGGGTCGTCAATAATACAGAGTATGAACAGGAACATATCCGCATCTGCGGCGTGACCCCTCGTTACGGCACAGTCGATGACATTGAGGGGACATGGCTCAAGGTGCTGTTTGCGATGTGTCCGGATGACATTCCGGCATTTATCCGCTATATTGAGGGACGGCAGTTCAGGGATGTGAGCTTTATCCGTTCAGAAAATAAATTCTATGAAATGCTGCCGCCCGGCGTGTCCAAGGGCAGTGCCCTGCAAGCCTACCGGAAACTTCCGGGAATGGAGAATTTCACATTTGTGGCAGTCGGGGATTTTGACAATGATATTGCTATGCTCGATGCAGCAGATTATGCAGTGTGTCCGCAGAATGCTGCCAATTCTGTCAAGGAGCATGCCGATTTTATCCTTTCCCGTACCTGTGAAGAAGGGGCAATGGAGGAGCTGATCGATGCTATTCTGCACCGAAGGGAGCAGGCACAATGAAGCTGCTGAATCTGCATGGCTATCAGGCAAGTGCGGAGAATGCTGCTTTTCTGGCACTCAAAAAATGCGGCTATGAGGTCGTTTCCCCACAGCTTGACTACGATAAGAGTCCGCCGGATCTGCTGCGGCATGAGCTGCTTCTGCTCTTTCAGAACGAGCAATGCGACGCTGTGGTCGGTTCAAGCATGGGCGGCTATTTTGCGGCGCAGCTCTGTGCGATGACACAGTGCCGTGCGGTGCTGATCAATCCCTGTATGCTGCCCTTTGTTACGCTGCCGAAGTATGGGAATATCCGTCCGGAGTGGATCATGCTGTACTTTGACCTGACGCAGACGTTACGGGCAGCCGACCCGGAACGGTTGTATGTGATTCTGGGTGAGATGGATGAAGTCATTGAGTATCATCCGTTTACACGCAGCTTTTTTGGTGAGGAGCGCTGCCTGAGAGTGCCGGACGGAAAGCATAGCGGTGTAACGCTGCCTTTGGAAACGCTGTTTACGGAATTTGGCGAGAAATTTTTTCATTGATGGAGGTAATCACATGGACGAAACAATCAGAAAGCAGCTTCAGGCAACTGCATGCCGTGTGCGCATGGGCATTCTGACGGGGATATTTCATGCAAAATCCGGTCATCCGGGCGGTTCGCTCTCGATTGCAGAGCTGGTGACATACCTGTACTTTGTAAAAATGCATGTTGATCCGAAGCATCCGGATATGCCCGACCGGGACAGACTGGTTCTCTCCAAGGGGCATACGGCACCGGCACTCTATGCAGTGCTTGCGGAGAGGGGATTTTTCCCGAAGGAAGAGCTGGAACATCTGCGGCACATCGGTGCAATGCTGCAAGGGCATCCCTGCATCCATACGCCGGGTGTGGATATGTCCTCCGGCTCACTGGGGCAGGGCATTTCGGCAGCATGCGGCATGGCACTGGCAGGCAAGCTCGATTCGGCAGCATATCATGTTTATGCCATTCTTGGCGATGGTGAGCTTGAGGAAGGTCAGGTCTGGGAAGCAGCCATGTTTGCAGCGCATTATGGGCTTGACAATCTGACAGCCATTGTGGACAATAACGGCTTGCAGATCGACGGCAAGATCACTGATGTCTGCTCCCCCGAACCCATTGACGAGAAATTCCGTGCCTTCGGCTGGCATGTGATCGTGGTGGACGATGCACATGATTTTGATAAGCTTGAGGAGGCATTCCGTGAAGCTGAAAGCATCAGCGGCAAGCCGGTTGCCATCATCCAGAAAAGCATCAAGGGTAAGGGTGTGTCCTTTATGGAAAATCAGGTGGACTGGCATGGCAAGGCACCGAATGCAGAGCAGTATGAACAGGGTATGCAGGAACTGCGTGCCGCTTTGGCAGAATGGGAGGCGTGAGTATGGCAGAGGTAAAAAAGAAAGCGACCAGAGAAAGCTACGGCGAAGCACTGACGGCTCTGGCAGAACGCTATCCGCAGCTTGTGGTGCTTGATGCCGATCTTGCGGCTGCGACCAAGACAGGTATTTTCAAGAAAGCGTATCCGGACAGATTCTTTGACTGCGGCATTGCGGAGGAGAATATGATGGGCGTAGCAGCAGGGCTTGCGGCAGCAGGGAAAATTCCGTTTGCGTCTACATTTGCGATGTTTGCGGCAGGCAGAGCGTATGAGATCGTGCGCAATTCCATTGGATATCCGGGACTGAATGTAAAGATCGGTGCGACCCATGCAGGTATTTCCGTCGGTGAGGACGGCGCAACGCATCAGTGCAACGAGGACATTGCCCTCATGCGGACGATCCCCGGCATGACGGTCATAGTGCCCTGCGACGATACCGAAGCAAAGTCTGCGGTGGAAGCAGCAATTCAGCATCAGGGACCAGTTTATATGCGGTTCGGACGGCTTGCTGCCCCCATCCTCAATGACCCGAAGACCTATCGGTTTGAGTGGGGCAAGGGTGTGCAGCTTCGTGATGGCAAGGATATTACCATCGTGGCAACAGGTCTGATGGTTGCTGAGGCTGTACAGGCGGCAGAGATGCTTGCCAGAGAGGGTATCTCCGCAAGGGTCATCAATATCCACACCATCAAGCCGCTTGACAGGGACATGATCTGCATGGCAGCAAAGGAAACGGGATGCATCGTGACGGTCGAAGAACACAGCATCATCGGTGGACTGGGAAGTGCGGTTGCTGACTGCGTGACGGAGTGCTGCCCTGTTCCGGTTGTGAAAATCGGTATCAACGATGAATATGGTCACTCCGGATCTGCGGTCGAGCTATTGAAAGAATTTGGACTGACGGCGGACAATATTGCAGCGACGGTAAAGAAAATTCTGAATCATTAACACCAAATTCCCATCCTCCGATCAAAATCGGAAGATGGGAATTTTTTAACCAACTCTTTGCAGACAAAAGGAATCCCCTGTCACAGGACAGGGGATCGGAATCACTTTTTGATGAGGTTGGCAAATTCGAGTGCTTTGCCGAGGTCGCCGTCCACTTTGAGCTTGCCTGTGGTATAGGCGGCAACGGCATCAAGTTTGCCGTCAAGCAGCTTGTTGAAATTGGTCATGGAAACGGTGATGGCGCAGTTTCTGTCAATATACTCATACGGCTCGATATTGACTCTGCCGTCCTTGATCTCTACATAGAACACACCCTCGTTCTTGCCGGTGATATTGATCTGCACCGCAAGAAATCCTATGCCGGATGGGTCGTAGCCCTTCGCCAGATCTCTGACCTTCGTCAGAAGTGCTTCAAATGTCATACGCATTCTCTCCTTTTCATTTTTCGGTCAGTTATTCCGACCTTTCCCTATTATACTACATTTTTATGCAAATGTCAAGAAAAACGGAATATATCAGAAAAAATGAGGAGAGAGCATGCGATGTCCGGGGTAATTGCCGCATCATACCAACCGTAACGATGCTTTCAGCAGTTTCATTCCGGTAGACTTTGGCTATCGTAATGAAAGGGATTGGTGTGACTTTGTGTCATAGCTGATGAGATCTGACGGATCGCAGTCGAGAACGTAGCAGACCCTTGCCAGAACATCGAGATCGAGACGTTCCACATTGTTCTTATACCACTTGTCAATGACGGAAAAACGGGTATCCACCAACTCTGCAAGGCGATTTCTTGTGATATTTCTGCTGTCAAGAATATCTTTCAGGTGCAGATTGATCTTGCCGTATTCCTTGATCGTGATCACTGATTTTTCCAAAACATTCACCCTTTGCAACATAATTTACTATTATTATTCTATCTATTATGTTACAAATAGTCAACTGATATATAAATAGCAAATAAAATA
Source organism: uncultured Clostridia bacterium (assembly GCA_947630845.1). Taxonomy (GTDB): domain Bacteria; phylum Bacillota; class Clostridia; order Oscillospirales; family Ruminococcaceae; genus UBA3855. The sequence continues at coordinate 113,576 of CANRJB010000001.1, read as the reverse complement.
TTGTATTAAATAAAAAATTACACTTGACAAATCAATGAAAAAGTGCTACTATATATATGGCAGACATCTCCGTGGGCAGGGTATCAGAATCCATGAGAAAGAGGCGATGGGAGCCTGCACCTCCCATTCACCCTGCCCTGTCAGAAAACATAAATTATTGTTGAAAAGCAAGAGACAGAGAGAATGGGTTCTCCCTGTCTCCTGCTTATTTTTGTTCAGCAGTTTCCCTGATGCACAGTTGAAAGAACATCGTCAGCTCCGTCATCAGTCTCGGAAGCAGGAAGGGAATGGTGACAACAGGCAGGGATGCCATGCAATAAGGGAGCAGCAGCAGCGCAAGCTGTCTGTAACGTCCGGTCAGGATATGTCCGGATATCTGCACGGCACTCCATGCCGAACGGGATGGGTCGTTCAGAAACAGATACGGCACTGCCATCGTCCGGATGCCGAACCGCAGATATCCCCACAGCCCCCAGAATGCCCCTGCAAGCCCCTGTACCGCTGCAAACAGCCACAGCCCCCCGTCATCTGCAATGATGCTCTGGCGCAGGCTGTACACCGCAACCATGCATCCTGCTGCAAACGGCAGTGCTGCGATCCAACGCATCAGACCCACAGTGCCAAAAAAACAGATCCCTCTGCCAAAGCTCCTTGTATTGCGGAAGAAGGTGCGCTCCTGACCGGGCTGCTCCAATTCCGTCAGGTGGGTGAACCAGCTCCTTGTGCCGCACTTTACAGGCAGCAGGATGCAGAACCCCACACTCTCCCAAAGCAGCATGAATAGCAGCCACAGCCCGTTTCCGAACAGTCCTCCCGGTGTGACTGAGTCATTCAGGATGAGGATGCCGGCGAACAGCATCGGGATAAGCCGGATGATGAGCCGGATCCCCAGACAGAGCATGGAAGCTCCCCATGCGGCAGCGTAGTGCCCCCTGAGCGATTTTCCGGCAAAGTGGTGCAGCTGGTGAATATAGTGCATAAACATTGCTCCTTCCGATACTATGTAGAAGGGACTGCACAGCGGATGCTCATGCTTTGGAATATGGTGTCATGCCTAAGATCTCAAAAGCCTGCGACTGCTGCCACATCTGTGCTGTAAAGAGCAGCTCAAACCCTTCCCCCGGCTCGCAGCGCAGATCTTTTGCCGGAATTTTCGGCAAGCCAAAGCACGCCAGCATATTGCTGATGACACCTGCATGGGTGATGGCAGCACAGTGGGTGAAGTCGTTTTCCATCATGTCCATGAGGATGCGTGTCAGCACCCTGTAGGAACGGATGCACAGTTCCTCCGCACTCTCTCCCTCCGGCGGACGGACTTCCGGAGAACCGCCCTTCATCCATGCCCGGTAGTCCTCCCGTCCGACCAGCTCTACAGCCGTCTTGCCTTCAAATATGCCGAAGTTCAGTTCACGCAGTTCTTCCACTACATAGACCTCATGCTCCGGGAACAGAATTTCAGCCGTCTCCGTACAGCGGCACAGAGGACTGCTGTATACCCTTTGTACTCTGGGGTATTCATAACGGTCAAGTTTTCCGGCAAGCTCCGCACATCCCCTGTCCGTCAGGGAGTAGTCGGTGCTGCCGATGTAGATGCCTTCCTCGTTGGCTTTGGTAAGACCATGCCGGTACAGACTCAGATGATATCCTCTCATGGTGATTCCTCCTATAGAATAGTACAAGTTGCATAAAATCACATTTCAGATTTTGTGAGCGTTGTGAATATGCACAAGCGTGAATAAAAAAACATTCCGGATTTCCACAAAACGCCCTCTTTACAAATAGTATAATTTGTATTATAATAAGAAACAGGACTGCGAAATTTGTCATACGAAAGGGGAATGTTGTATGAATTCGGATTTTCCAAGAATCATTGCCTTGCAGCGCAAGGAACGCCAGATCAGCCAGAAACAGGCTGCCAATGATTTAGGCATATCGCAGGCACTGCTCTCCCATTATGAAAAGGGGATCCGGGAATGCGGTCTGGATTTTCTTGTGAAGATCGCTGATTATTACAACGTATCCTGCGACTACCTGCTTGGCAGGACGCCAGAGCCAGAGGGACGCACCCTCTCTGCTTCCGATATTCCCGATGACGACGGCAACAACAGTATGCCCAGTCCAGAGGTCGTCGCCTTCAACCGCAAGATCATCAACAACTCCATCAGTCTGCTGTTCTCCCTTGCCCAGAAAGCAGGCAGTATCACCCTTATCAAGGAAATTTCATCTTATCTCATGCTCAATGTCTACAAGCTCTTCCGTATCGTCTACAATGCAAACCCCCACAACGATCAGAAACTGTTCTCCGTCCCCAAAGTCGTTGCCAATGATGATGCCAGTGCCATCGTCAGCATGAATGAGGCAAACATCAAGGCTGCCTCGAGCGGTGTCCCCATCGGTGAAAATGACTGCGTCAAGGATGCAGAGGTGCTTTACCTCACTACTGCCATTTTGTCCCAGACTTACCCGGAATATTCGTCCTCCCTGCTGAATCTTATTAAAATCAGCGAGGAAAGTATCCACAAAAAGCGAAATGCGTAGCATCCCTTTTATTGTACCACATTTCAAGGAAAAATAAAAGGGGTTTCTTAAATTTTTTATCAGGAGGTATTTTATGCGCAGATTGCACGGCGTGAGTCTCCCTCACGCAAAGCAGACAGCCGGTTCTGCGTTTGTTCCGCTTGCTGTCCCGGAAAAGGTACTGCTCCCCATGTCACTGCATATGGGCGTACCCTGTACCCCGACTGTCAAGCTGAAACAGGAAGTGACTGTCGGCGAACGCATCGGAACATGCGATGCACCCTTTTCTGCCGATATCCATGCAAGTGTGTCCGGTGTGGTGACTGCCATCACAGACTACCGCCCAGCCGGCGGTAAGCCCTGCAAGGCAGTGGAGATCACATCCGACGGCAAACAGACGCCCTTCCCCGATCTGAAAGTCCCTGAGTACAGCGACCGTGAGAGCTTTCTTGCAGCACTGCGTGTTTCCGGTGCAGTCGGCATGGGCGGTGCAGGTCTGCCGACACATATCAAACTTGCTCCCAAGGGCAAAATTGACTACCTGCTCATCAATGCTGCCGAATGTGAGCCATACATCACTGCCGACGACCGCACCATGAAGGAAAAACCACTCACCATCCTTGCTGGTATCCGGCGCATCATGGCAATACTCGACATTCCGGAATGTGCCATCGGCGTAGAGAAAAATAAACCTGATGCTATGAAGATACTTCGGGATGCTGCCGACAAGGATCCCCATATCACCCTTGTCCCCCTTGCACCGGTCTATCCGCAGGGTGCGGAAAAGGTACTTATCTATCACATCACAGGGAAAGTCGTTCCGGAGGGAAAGCTGCCTGCCGATGTGGGTGTGATCGTTATGAATGTGTCAAGCATTGCCTTTTTAGAGGAATATTTTACCACGGGGATGCCCTTTGTCAATCGTGGTATCACGGTGGATGGAGGACTTGTGAAAAAACCATGCAGTGTGGTCGCACCGGTCGGTACGCCTATCCGGAACATTCTCGAATATGCGGAATGTGATTTCGAGCATCTCGGACGGCTTATCAGCGGTGGTCCGATGATGGGCATGTGTCTGCCGTCTCCGGACTATCCGGTCACAAAGACCATGAATGCCATCCTTGCACTGCCGGAGGCTAAGCCCCGCAGGACAACAGCATGCATCCGCTGCGGCAGATGTATAGGTGCATGTCCCATGAAACTCATGCCGACAGAACTGGAAAAGGCATATCAGCGCAGGGATGCAGCGGCACTTGATGCCTATAAGCTACAGCTTTGTATGCTATGCGGATGCTGTTCCTATGTCTGTCCGGCAAACCGTCCGCTTGCGGAGAGTAATTCACTGGCAAAGGCATTTGTGAGAGGAGGCGGAAAGAAATGAAGTTACTGACGATTGCTCCCTCTCCACATATCCGTGAGGGCATGACGACCCGGAAGATCATGCTCTGGGTCATTGCGGCATTGCTGCCGGCAGCGGTGGCATCGGTCTATCATTTCGGCTGGAGGGCATTGCTGCTGATGGTGTTCTGCGTGGGTGTTTCCATGGCGTGTGAGGGATTGTGCAGGCTTGTGATGAAACGGGAACAGACCATCGGGGACGGCAGTGCTGCGCTGACGGGGCTGCTGTTGGCAATGAATCTGCCCGTGACACTGCCGCTCTGGGAGGCGGCTGTGGGGTGTTTCTTTGCCATTGTTGTCGTCAAGCAGATGTTTGGCGGTCTTGGGCAGAATTTTGCCAATCCTGCCATCACAGCAAGAATTTTCCTGATGATGTCGCTTACTTCCGACATGACCAACTGGATCCAGCCCGGCGAAGCATATGATGCCGTCTCCAGTGCCACACCTCTTGTCTCCGGTGATGCACCGCTGATGGATCTGTTCTGGGGCAGCACAGGTGGCTGTCTGGGGGAGACTTGTGCGGCAGCACTGCTGTTCGGGGGCGTGTTCCTGATGTGCATGGGCATCATCTCGCCGGCTGCACCGCTGAGTTTTATCGGTACGGTCGCTGTCTGCTCCCTGCTTTATTCGGGCGGCAGTGTATATGAAATGCTCTATCAGCTCTTGGCAGGTGGTCTGCTGCTCGGTGCATTCTTTATGGCAACAGACTATGTGACAACACCTGTCACCAACAAGGGACGTGTTATTTTCGGGATCGGATGCGGCGTGCTGACTTTCCTCATCCGGACGTTCGGCAGCTATCCGGAGGGCGTGAGCTTTTCCATTCTGCTCATGAACATCCTCACCCCCTACATTGATAAATTTACAACAACAAAACCACTCGGCGCAGTCAAGCCACAAAAGGAGGATGCAGCATGAAGGAAAAAGTGATGCCCTCTGTGGTTGTGACACTGGTCTGTGCTATAGTGTGCGGATTGCTTGCGGTCGTGAATGACCTGACGGCAGAACGTATTGTGCAGGCAGAGGCTGATAAGGTGCAGAAAAGTCTTGCGGCTGTGTTCGGGGAGGACACCTACACCCAGACCGCAGACACCTACGAAGGCGTGACGGCGGTCTATACCAACACCTCGGGCGTGACCATCTATGACATTACCGCTGATGGCTATTCCAAAGGCGGCATCCGGGCTTTGGTAGGTGTTGCGGAGGACGGGAGCATTGCCGGCGTGGGCATTGTTTCCTGCGGAGAGACGGCAGGTGTCGGCACGAAGGTAACGGAAGATGCTTACCTTGCCGGATTCACCGGTGCAGTGGGAGAGGAAAATTATCCGGAGGCAATTTCCGGTGCGACATTTTCTTCCAGAGGACTTCATAACGCCGTGCTGCTTGCACAGCAATGCTTCAAAGGGGAGGTGCAGTGATGGCACAGAAGGGCTATCTGTATGAATTTACAAAGGGCTTCATCAAGGAAAACCCGACTCTGGTCGGACTGCTTGGTATGTGTCCGACGCTTGCGGTCACGTCGCAGGCATTCAATGCGCTTGGCATGGGACTTGCAACAACATTTGTACTGGTCGGATCTAACCTTGTCATTTCGCTTCTGCGGAAGGTGATCCCATCCACAGTCAAGCTGCCGTGTTATATCGTCATTATCGCAGGATTTGTGACCATTGTGGACTTTCTGCTGCATGGTTTTGTACCGGCACTGCATGAGAATTTAGGCACATTCCTGTCCCTCATCACGGTCAACTGCATCATCCTCGGACGTGCAGAAATGTTTGCGTCCAAGAACAAGGTGCTGCCGTCGATTCTTGATGGTCTGGGGATGGGGTTAGGCTTTACCTGTGCCCTGCTTGCGATCGGAACGATACGTGAAATTTTCGGTGCCGGAACATGGATGGCAGGTTCGGGCATCATCGAACTGACCTTACCGGAATCCTTTCCGACGTTAAGCATCTTTACCTCGACCGCAGGCGGTTTCATGACACTGGGATTGCTGGTGGCACTGGTCGGACTGCTGACAAAGAAGAAACCTCCGGCAGAGGTCGGCTGCGGCAATTGCCCGATGGCAGGAAGCTGTACGGGCTGTACAAGCGGAGAGGAGGCTGATGCGTGATGCCGTCCTTTCTGACGATCCTGCTGGCAGCGATCTTAACAGATAACTATGTGCTGTCACGTTCCATTGGTATCTGTCCGTTTCTGGGCGTTTCCAAAAAGCTTTCCTCCAGTCTTGGCATGGGTGCAGCGGTCATCTTTGTCATGGGATGTGCGGCTGCGGTAACTTATCCGATCTATCAGCTTTTGTTAAAGCTGAAGCTGGAATACCTGAAAACAGTGGCATTTATCCTCATCATTGCGCTGTTTGTGCAGTTGGTGGAGATCGCAATGAAGAAGATACTGCCGCCGCTCTACAGGGCACTGGGCGTGTATCTGCCGTTGATCACAACAAACTGCGCTGTACTTGGAGTGACCATCAACAACATTGATGATGGCTACAGTTATGGCACTTCGGTGTGGAATGCTGTCTGTGTGGGCATCGGTTTTACGGTGGCACTGGTGATTTTTTCGGGTGTGCGCAGCAGGATCGAAACTGCGGATGTACCGGAGACTTTCAAGGGCATTCCGGTGACACTGGTGGCAGCGGCTATCGTATCCATGAGTTTTTCCGCCTTTTCGGGCATGATTTAAGGAGGTCGCCATGCAGATCATCATACCAATTATTCTGTTTGCGGTAATGGGGCTTGCGGCAGGCATTCTGCTGACGGCGGCATCTACGTTCTTTGCAGTCAAGACCGACCCACGACAGGAGCAGATCACGGAAATTCTGCCCGGTGCCAACTGCGGCGGCTGTGGCTTTGCCGGGTGTGCGGACTATGCAGAAGCAGTCGTCAAGGGCAAGGCAGAGCCGAATCTCTGCCGTCCGGGCGGTGCAGAAGCTGCCATGAAAATCGGCGAGGTACTCGGCATCACAGTCAATGCGGCTGAACCGGAGGTCATGGTCGTGCATTGCAGCGGCGACTGCAAGGCAGCTAAGGCACTCTTTGATTACAAAGGCGTGCAGACCTGTGCGGCAGCAAAGGCATTCTACGGCGGTAATGGACAGTGCAGTTTCGGCTGTCTGGGGCTGGGTGACTGCGCAAAGGTTTGCGATGAGAACGCCATCTGCATTCAGGATGGACTGGCAAGGGTCATTCCGGAACGCTGTGTGGCATGTGGGAAATGTGCGGCAGTCTGTCCGAACGGGCTGCTGTCCCTGCGTCCGAAATCCAATTCCGTCGCTGTGGGCTGTTCTTCCAGCGACAACGGCAAAGCAACAAAGCTTGCCTGCGACAAGGGCTGTATCGGCTGTAAGATGTGCGAAAAGAAATGTCCGGAGGGTGCGATCACTGTCCAGAATTTCCATGCTGTCATCGACTACAGCAAATGTACCGGATGCGGAACATGCGCTGCAGCTTGTCCGGTAAAGGTCATCCAAGCATGATAAAAATGCTGTCTTTCCAGAAGAAAGACAGCATTTTGCATTATAGGCAGCCATGCTGATACCGCCGCAGGCGTTCCCTGCTGTCAGATCGTCAGGGATTCGTCTCAGCAGCGATCGGATGATGGGATTCAGATGTGGTATCACTTTCCGCAAATAACAAACCAATGGATTCCGATACGTTATCTGCATCCTGAACCGCTTCTATCGTTCCCACAAGCCCATCAGCATTATAGACATAACCCGTGTCGGATGGAGTAAGTATCATATAGCAGTCAAAAGCATCACAGGCATACAGCCCACTGAAGAAATGCTCCGTGTCGGCAACATCAGGAATGTGATACATTTCCACCACGGTTTCTATGTCTGTCCGCTTCATATCGATCAATCTGTCGATTTGCGGAAGATGCATACAGCCAGCAATTCCGCCATCCAGATAGGTCACATCTGCTCTGACAATGGCAAGCTCTCCGTCTGCCATATCATATTCAGGAGCAAAGTCAAATTTTCTCCATGTTTCGCCGCCATAATAGCCGTCTGCACAGCATATGACCGGAAGCACGGCATTCTTTTCCTTGGTTCGTATCAGCTGATCGGGATAACCATAAGACTTTGGCATCTGGAGACTGCAACCTGTCAGCAGTATGAAGAATAGCGGCAGGATCGCAAGAGATCTCATGTTATACTCCTTACTGTTTGTAGTCGTTGATGATACGCACGATAATATCATGCAGCGACTCTACCTCATAATCGCCGATGATCGGTTCAAGATGGGATTCGCCTACACCGGAATCATCCGTCAGGAATACATACCTTCCGTTCGTGCAAATGGCTGCTGCACGTCCGAACAGCTCGGTTTCTCTTGAACCGTTTGAGGAAACCACCGGAACAATGTGGATACCCTGTTCCGATGCCGACTGAACAGCATCACGGAGCATGTCCTCCTTGCCCGTATGAGGGGGAGCATCATAGATGAGGAAAGCGATCTTGACTGCATCGTCTGCCCAGCCATCAAGGGAGAAGGCTTCGGAGAGTGCTTCCGCAACAGCTTCCGGTTCGTCGCCGCCGCCGTCGGCAAATTCATCGTTGAGTGCTGTGGTGATCTCCTTGACATCAGATGTAAACATGCCTGAGCTCTTTGTCACATATAAATCGCCTTCGTCACGGTAGAAATTGACGGCATAGCTGGTGTTCTCATCACCGGTTTCTTCTGCAATGGCACTGAAATCCATCTGGAGATAGGACATTTCGTCTCCCATTGATCCGGTCGTATCCACGATGAACATGACTTGTGTGTTCTGGTACAGCACCGGTTCGCTTTCAAGCACAATGTCCACCGTCCTGTCAGCAGCACCTGCATTGCCCTGCTCATCCTCTGTGACGGCTGCTATCTCTGCATTGCCCTGCGTACCATCGGGGGCAGCGGCACTGACGGATACGCCGGAATGACCGTTCATTTCAAAAAGATAGGCAGTACCATTCTTATCTGAGACAGCATTCCAGAGGACATCTCCGCCGTCGGACAGGAGCTGTACCTTGACATTGGGCAGTGTCGTACCGTCCTGATTTTTGACATTGACAGCGATGCGGCTTGTCGGGTCGATGCCAAAACTTGGGAAAGAGATCGTTCCCGAATTGACCAGATTGGTAAAGAATCCCCAGTTTTCATGGTCATTCCACTCTCCGGCAGTCAGCACGCCGACTTCGCCCGCCGGTGCTTCTGCCGCAGGTGCATCAGCCGCATCAGGCGCATCAGCCAGTATTTCCCCGTTTACCGCAACAAACTCATCATCAAGTGCGGCATCATAGGCTTCTTCAACCTCCGCAGGCGCACCTTCCACAGCTGCATCTTCTGCAGGCGCACCTTTCTCAGGCGCAACCTGCAAAGCGGAAAAAGTCTTTGATTTTCCTGCCTCCTCTGCTGCCATGTCGGTGTTGTTTTCCATTTTTGTTGCACCGCATCCTGTGCAGGCTGCTGACAGCAGGAATGCTGTCAGTACGAATGTCATAGATTTCAGTTTCATCACAATTCCTCCTCATATTCGGCTACGGTTATTATACCATGTTTTGCCGTCTCTGTCAAACAATACGTATGAGAAACAGGAAATGTATGGAAAATATTGCACAAAATTTCTGTAAATAATTTGTACTTTCTCACAATGAACATAGGATGTTGCTTTCCTGTCATCCTGCTGCGACAGGGCGACTGGAGATCGCCTGTTTTGTTCTCCGGCAAATACTTGACAAATCTGCCGGAATGGGGTACAATAAAGAAAATATCTTTTATCGGAGGGCTTGTAATGGCTATGATCACAATTCGTGAACTATACGATCTGTCTCACACAATGGCGGCAGACTATCTGGAGAAATTTACCTACCCGTGGGAGGCGTTGTCCGGATTACGTGAAATGATAATTGCACTCGGACAGACACTCGACCCGGAAGAATATGATAGCCCGGCAGAGCATGTCTGGGTGCATAAGACAGCCAAAGTATTTCCCTCTGCCTATCTTGGTGCGCCCTGCATCATCGGGGCTGAAACAGAAGTGCGGCACTGTGCCTTTATCCGTGGGAGCGCATTGGTCGGGGAACACTGTGTCGTGGGCAATTCTGTGGAGCTGAAGAATGTCATCCTGTTTGACAATGTTCAGACACCGCATTATAACTATGTAGGCGACAGCATTCTTGGCTATATGTCACACATGGGTGCAGGCTCTATCACATCCAATGTCAAATCCGACAAAACGCTCATCGTTATCAAAAACAATGGTGAACGCATTGAGACTGGCATGAAGAAAATCGGTGCCATGCTCGGTGATCATGTTGAGATCGGCTGCAACAGTGTCCTTAATCCCGGCACAGTCATCGGACCGCATTCCAATGTCTACCCCACAAGCTGCGTGCGTGGTGTCGTTCCGGAGAACAGCATCTGGAAGAATGACGGTGTCATCATCCGGAAGTACTGAGATGGACAACCGGAAGCACTTTTCAGCATTGCAGATCATCCACAGGGTGCTGCGTGAGCATATCCGACCGGGTGATCTCTGCATAGATGCCACGGCAGGACGGGGGAAGGATACGCTCTTTCTTGCGGAGCTTGTTGGTGAGGACGGGCATGTAACGGCATTCGATATCCAACAGGAAGCCGTGGACAGCACGCTTGCTCTCTTACAGGCGCATGGTATGGCGGAGCGTGTGGATGTGATACACGAAAGTCACAGCAATATGGAACAATATGCGCAGGAAAACAGCATTTCCTGCATCACTTTTAATTTCGGCTGGCTGCCGGGTGGTGATCACCATATCTTCACCATGCCCGACACCAGCATACAGGCAATTGAAGCCGGACTGCGTCTTTTGCGGGATGACGGCATCATGACGCTTATTCTCTACTACGGCAGGGAGACAGGCTTTGCGGAACGGGATGCGCTGCTTGCGTATCTGCCGACAATTGACAGCAGCCGGTACACCGTCATCACCATGCCGTTTGTCAACCGGGAGAACTGTCCGCCGATCCCTGTTATCATCCTGAAAGGCAGATAACTGCTATTGATCGATTTTTTCCATCAATTTGTCCCACAGCTCCACGCATTTGAATTTGACCTCATACTGTTCCGGCTCTGTGAGAATGTCAGTCGTCTCCGCATCAAACCACCCCTCATCCGATGCTGCTGGCAGGCAGAGCGGCGGATACATCACACACCACCAGTTTTTCCCCTTGCCTTCGCCGATGAGGATGCGCAGGGCATCATATGCCCCTGCCGGCATGGTGATCTCCTCATACTGCCGCTCATCAAATTCCATCTGTACAAGCTGGACTGTGACTTTGTCATAACAGCCATGCTTCTCCAACACATCCTGTGCAAGCAGACGGATGGTTTCTTTTTCCTCAATGGCACGCTGTTTCATTTCCTCAAGCGTATCACACCCGGCAAACAGCTCCTCGGAATGACTGAGCAGTGTGTCCCTGACGAGCAGCTTCAGATCCTGATCTTCCTGTGAGTCCGAATCTGCAAGGATGTGCAGACGCAGGACGCCATTCTTCAGGTTGGACAGGGTCGTTCTGAACTGTGCAAAATTCGCCCATGCGATCGTCATGATGATGCCAAGCACTACTGCGATCTCTAATTTTCTCATGTAAATCACCTCATTGACAGCATGGGCAGAATGAGTGAATTTATGCTGCGGAAAACAAATCAAGCTGCGTGACCGTTCAGATCACGCAGCTTTCCTTTCAAATGATAAAACATCTACAGCATACGCCCCTATCTTTCCGATAGGGTATGCTTATTTTTGGGGACGTTTTTTCTTGGGCACACTGGCAGCCTGACGGGCTTCCCGTTTGGCAGCGGAGGAGTTGGGTCGGAGATGTACCGGCTGTGCCTGCTTGCGGCGTTGGAGATACATGATGTGAGAGTAAACACAGAGTGCAATATAGATCGCACAAAGCAGCACACTTGCAATGATGGCATATTTCATCCACGGAGTCTTTGGGAAGTATTTCACGAGTGCTGCATAATATTTCATGCTCGACAGCTCGACATCCGATGTGGCGATCAGGTCAACTGCTGCAATGTCCTCGCCGGAGAATTTTAGTGTCACTGTCCCGATCTTGTCTCCTGCCTTGACAGGGGCTGAGACACTTTCCGGAAGGTCAATATCCTGTACCACGGACGAGGAATCCGCCATGTCATACCACAGTGTATAGTACGCTTTTGCCGGACGCACCAGTACATAATCAATTCCGTCACCGTTCAGGACTGTTACCTGCCCCAGCTCTGTGTTGTCGTTGAGGATGGTGCGCTGTTCAAAGTGACCGGCTACCCATTCAAACAATGCCCTTGCATCGTCCATATGATAGTACTGTAAATTGCCCTCATTGTCATTAAAGGGAGCTGCCATGAGAATGACAAGAAAATTGGTATCATTGAGCATCGCCATGGTGATGATATTACGTCCCTGCTGCGTGAGGTTAGCAGTTTTGATGCCTTTCACATTCTCCATATAATAGGAGCTGGACTCCTGTGTCATAAGATTGGAATGTGTCCATATCCAGTTATCATCCGCATGGTTGGCAGGGTTGGGGCTATTGGGTGCAAAATATGCGGCAGATGCGATCTTTTTGAAATTATCGACAGAGGAGAGCGCATATTTTGTGATCACAGCAAGGTCATTGGCAGTGGTTTTCTGACCGACATCATAGATACCGGTAACATTGGTAAATGTTGTCTGGGTGCAGCCAAGCTCGGTGGCTTTTTCGTTCATCATGTCCACAAAGCTCTGGATGCTGCCGTTACCGAACTGGTTGGCAAGTATGGTCGCCGCTTCACAGGAGGATGTCAGCATCATGGCATACAGCAGCTCCTCAACCGTCAGCACATCGCCGTTGAGGATATTGGCATACCGCACATCATCCGGGTCTGCGATCTCCGAAAGCGATGCATAGAGGGATGCATTTGCCGTGATGCGCATATTGAGATTCTGACAGTTTTCCAGTACTACGATTGCTTCCATGATCTGCACAAGCGAACCGGGCATATACTGAGTATCCGCATTTTTTTCATAGATGACCTCGTCCGAGTCCAGATCGATCAGCAGTGCCGCAGGACTGTTAATGTCAAAGTCCGGTGTGAACAAAACCGCCTTGCCCGGCAGACCAATGCACAGACTGCACATCAGCAGCAAAGACAGGCATAGTGAAAGTATTCGTTTCATGATGTCGTCCTCCATTTCAGTGTTGATACACTTCTATTATACCAAAAAAATGGACAAATGCAAATAGTTTTTTGAAAAAATTATAAATTTCTATAAAATATACAGATTCTCTCCCCGAATTTCTACAGCCCGGCACATCCGTCATTGCGGCATGCGCTGTCCGGAAGGAAGAAAAATTCCCCTTGACAGCTTGTGCGGATGCGTGGTATAATGAAAGTAGACATACTGATTTCCTGTCGCTCTGACAGGTGGACAGAAGAATCGGTATAAAAAGGTAGGAGGAAAGCCAATGGTCTATGTCACCGGCGACATGCACGGAGAATGGGGGCGTTTTAAGGCAAAGGAGCTGCGCAATTTCGGGGCAGCGGATACGCTCATCGTGTGCGGGGATTTTGGTTTCATCTGGGACGGCAGCAGACGGGAACGCTCTGTGCTGCGGAAAATGGCAGCGCTGCCGTATACAGTCGCCTTTGTGGACGGGTGTCACGAGAATTTTGAGCTGTTGGAACAGTACCCTAAAATGAAGTGGAAGGGCGGCTCTGTGCATAAGATCGCCGGCAACATCATTCACTTGTGCCGGGGGCAGATCTTCACGATCGAGGAACACACCTACTTCACCTTCGGCGGCGGACACAGTCAGGATTATGACTACCGTGCCGACACGGAGCATTGGTGGCGTCAGGAACGTCCCACACAGCAGGAGATCGCCGCAGCCATCCACCGGCTCTCGCTGCAGGGCAACGACATTGACTATGTCATCACGCACGAACCGCCTGCATCCCTCAAAGATTGTCTTGGCATCGACACACGGGAACGGCTGGAGGTACATGCATTTTTTGATGACATGATACAGGCATGTACCTACCGGAAGTGGTTCTTTGGGAAATGCCATCTGAACAAATACATTCCGGTCAAGTTTTATGCGGTATTTGACAAGATTCTTCCGGTAACGGTCAAGAATACAGATATCAGATAGATACCATCGGGCAGTTGTCCTGCATCCGGGTTGCAAAAGTGGCATTTTGCACAAAATTTTTCTTAAAATTTTAGCGAAAAATGTACTTGACAATTCCAGATACAGATTGTATAATCAAGGTAAGGGATGAAAAAAATGGTGAGAAAGAAGTCCGTAAACCGACGTGCATTTTTATAGAAAGGAATGATGCCCTAACAAAAATGATGAGAAAGGAAGTCCGTAAACCGACGTACATTTTTATAGAAAGGGATGATGCCCTAAAAAAATGATGTGAAGGAAATTTGTAAGCTGATGTATATTTTTATGAAAGGGCTGATATTATGAAAAAACTGATTGCTTCTATCCTTTCTGTATCTATGCTTGTCGTTTCTTCTCTTCCCTTTTCAGTGTCTGCACAGGAATATGAAGAAGGTTCATATGAATGGAATAAAGGAATCGTCAGCGATGGAAACATAGCTGACGGATTTGTTTATACAGTACATTGGCTTGAGAGTAAGGGCGAGATACAGTATGAAGCGGATATTACTGAGGTAATTGATAAGTCTGCAACTTCAATCACAATTCCGGCAAAACTTGACGGATATGATGTTGATATAGATCAAGATGAGCAGGGGTGTTACTATCCTTTTGATGATTTAAAGGATCTGCAGGAAATTAAGGTCGATCCGGAAAATCGTTACTTTGCGGATATCGATGGTGTGTTATTTTCAAAAGATCTCGGAGTACTGTTGAGATATCCGGAGGGGCGTGAAGGAGCCTATACCATTCCTGATGGGACAGAAACAATTGAAAGAATGGCATTTGCCAATGCAAAAAAACTGACAAGTGTTACGCTCCCCGAAAGTGTGGGCATAGTGATAGACAAAGTGTTCAGCGGCTGCGATGCTCTTGAGGAGATCAATGGCGTTGTCTGCATATATAGTAATGGTACATTTGAGAATTGTCCGAAGCTGAAAAGTCTTACAATTGATGCTGATGTACCAGATGTACCAAATAATGTTTTATCTAAGGCAGGTTTATACCTGTTTGATATGGATTCTTTGGAAGAACTCAATTTTGTAAATGGCAATATGGTAAGCAGAGTATTTGTCAAAAACTGTGATGCACTCAGAACACTTGATTTAGATTTGCAGCGGTCGGACGCTTATACAGTGGTTGTTTATGGTTGCGATAATATGGAATACATTACATTGTCCTTACCAAAAAGCTTATTTAATGAAAGAACCATCCGTATTTCTGGATGTCCGAACCTGAAACAAGTGGCGGTCGATCAATATTCAGAAAATCTGAAAGTGGAATTTAACGAATGCCCGAACCTCCTCTCCACAGAGCCTGTCCTCATAGGCGACCTCAATGGCAACGACCGCTTTGATGTGATTGATGCAGTGGAATTGCAAAGATACATTCTCGGATACAGCACAACTCCCCTTGAAGGCTATTCTGCCGCCGACATCAATCAGGATGGCAGGGTGAATATTTACGACCTTTCTTTCTTGAAGAAGAAAATTCTTGAAGGATGATTTTGCAAAAAAGAATCCAAGACGCAAGACCCCGACCGTTATCCGGTCGGGGTTTTGTGTTATTTCTGTAAATACCGGTTGAGCGCACTGAACAGTGCCGCAACGGACGAATCCGTGATGTCACGCTTGATGCCAACGCCCCAGTAGGTCTTGCCCTCTGCTTCGATCGCCACATAGGAGACGGCATCGGACTGCGAAGTGATGGTCAGAGCATGTTCGGTGTAGGACTTGATGGTGAATTTCTTCCCTAAGAAAGCCCTTAATGCATTGCACACTGCATCCAGTCTGCCAGTCCCGTCCGCCTTGATGGTGAAGGGGTCGCCGTTCTTAGTGAGCGTAACAGAAGTCTGGATACCATTTTTCTGGACATAATGAATTTCCTGATAGGCAAGAGGTGTCCGGATGTTGACATAGGTCGTCTGGAAGATCTCGTGTACTTCTTCCGGCAGAAGCTCCTTGTGTGCATGGTCGGAGATGCCCTTCACGAGATAACCAAATTCCTCTCGCATCGTCTTCGGCAGATCAAGACCGAACTGTGTTTCGAGCAGATAGCCGATGCCGCCCTTACCGGACTGGCTGTTGATGCGTATCACATCTGCTTCATACACCCTGCCGACATCGGTCGGGTCGATGGGCAGATAGGGAACCGTCCAGAGGTCAGTCTTTTTCTCCTCACGGTATTTCATTCCTTTGGCGATAGCATCCTGATGCGAGCCGCTGAATGCAGCAAAGACGAGCTTACCGCTGTACGGCTGGCGGTCATTGATCTGCATCCGGGTGACACGCTCATACAGATCGGTCAGCTCCGGCAGATTGGAAAAGTCCAGCTCCGGGTCAATTCCCTGTGAGAACATATTCATTCCCAGCGTCACGATGTCCACGTTGCCGGTACGTTCGCCGTTACCAAAGAGCGTGCCCTCAATGCGGTCAGCACCTGCAAGCAGTCCCATTTCGCTGTCTGCAACGGCACATCCTCTGTCATTGTGCGGATGGAGGGAGATAATGACATTTTCCCGGTTGTTCAGGTGGTCACACATGTACTCGATCTGGTTGGCATAGACATGCGGCATGGAATGCTCCACAGTGACAGGCAGATTGATAATGACCTTATCTTCAGGAGTCGGCTGCCAGATATCCAGAACGGCATTGCAGATCTCGGCTGCAAATTCCGGCTCTGTTCCGGTGAAGCTCTCCGGAGAGTATTCAAACCGGAAATTGCCGGGGGTCTTTTCCCGATATTCCTTGCAGAGCCTTGCGCCGAACACGGCAATATCAATGATTTCCTCCTTGCTTTTACGGAATACTTGCTCACGCTGTGCAAGGGAGGTGGAGTTGTACAGATGAACGATGGCATGCTTGCAGCCTTTCAGAGCCTCATAGGTCTTGGCGATGATATGTTCTCTGGACTGTGTAAGCACCTGAATGGTGACATCATCCGGGATCAGGTCTTGTTCAATCAGCGCACGGCAGAATTCATATTCCGTTTCCGATGCTGCCGGAAAGCCGACTTCGATCTCCTTGAAACCGATCTTGACGAGCAGCTTGAAAAAATCCAGCTTTTCCTCTAAGCTCATAGGAATGATGAGTGCTTGATTGCCGTCCCGCAGGTCAACGCTGCACCACTGGGGAGCTTTGTCGATGTAGGATCTCTTTGCCCAGCGCATGGGGGGATTTTCCACATCGAAATACTGTCTTGTGTACTTCTGATAATTTTTCATATTGATTCCGCCTTTCTGTAAAAACTGTCTGCATGGCATAAAAAAGCTCTTTTATGCCCTACAGCATAAAAGAGACGAAGCTGCATATACTCCGTGGTACCACTCTTCTTGACGTAAACACGCCCACTCTGCTGCATCCCGTTTCCGGAATACATCTCTCTGTAACGGGAGAAACCGGATACGCCTAATCCATATGTTTCAGCGCATCTGCTCAGGGAGGAGTTATCCCACAGTCCTGACGCTGTCTCGCACCATCCGGCAGCTCTCTGGAATCAGGGGTCTGCGTCTTGTTTCCCATCATCGCATTTCCATATTACCATTATACTATAAATTTCCGTTTTTGTCAAGTGTTTTTTTCACTTTTTTCAATTTCCATTTTTTTACAGAAAAGGATGTAAAAAACGCTTGACATCCTTTCACGCAGAGGATATAATAAGAATAAGGGGGGATTGGATGAGTAAACGGAGAAAGGCAATGATCGCCTATCTGACCAGTATCGGTGCATGGCTGCACGTTGACGGATGCCGGAAGAATCTCATGATGCAGGAATTTTACCCACTTGTGAAAGAGCTGCTGCAAACAGACGAGGTTCAGGCACTGAAGAATTTTACCCACCATAAGATGACCACACGCTTTCAGCATAGCCTGAATGTTTCGTATTATAATTACAGGGTCTGCCGGCTGTTCCGGCTTGATGCCACATCGGCAGCAAGAGCAGGTCTGTTACATGACCTCTACCATTACGATACCGCACATTATGTCAGCACAGCCCATTCCATCTGCCACAGCAGCTACCATCCTATGGTAGCATTGGAGAGCGCATCACAACTGTTGGAGCTTAATGAGCGTGAGCAGGACATGATCGAGAATCACATGTGGCCTGTTACCTCTGCCCGCCCCAAGTATGCGGAGACTTATGTCATCACCTTCGTAGACAAATACTGCGCCTTGATCGAGTATCTTCTGCCGCAGCCGGCACGTTTCCGGAAATGGGTCAGGCGCAAGATATAGTACATCATACCGTTTTCTGCGCAACAGACGATCCCTGACGATCCGGTTTCTATCAGATCGTCAGGGATTCGTATTCCCACAAACACCGCAAAACGGCACGTTACTGATTCTGTAACAGCGGCAGCATGAAGAAGCCTGCCATCATTGCAATGGCGATCACCAGAACAATGATGCGCATTGCCATACTCTTTTTTGGTTTCAAATCATTCACCTCTTTCTGCGCATACGTTCTTCCACAGCGGACGTTTCCCATCATCCGGTTTCATCGGATGATGGGAAATTTGCATCATACTGCATCTTCCGATCCGGATTCAGGATCAGTTTCCATTGATCACAAAATGATTTGTGACCGTATTCGTCTGGGGCGCAGGTGCTGTGTCCACATCGGGAACGACAGGCTGTTCCTCCTCCTGCACAGGCATGGTAGAAGGCATATCGCCGACCTCCTGTGCCCCCTCCGGCAAACTGCCTTCCGCAGAAGCATTCGCCTGTGGAAGCTCATTTTGCGGCATCTCCGTCGTTGCACGCAGTCTTTCCCAGATGCTTGTTGTCGCTGTCGTCATGACGATCTGATACGCTATGTCTTCGCCTCTTTCTTTTTCACGCCGTGCCTGATTCACATCATCAATATGGTTCAGTGTATGCAGTCCGAATCCCATGATGCAGATCATGATCAGAATCGTGACTCCGACCCACACGATACGTTTCATACATCTTCACCTCCCAGAAGATACCCATTCTCCGGAGTATATCGTTCTTCGCTGCCCTGCGGCACGAAAATCCATCCGGCAATCGTCTCTGCGGTCACTTCGTACTCATCGCCTTCTTTGATCTGCGGAACAGCATCGGAGCATTCTGCGATCCTGATATATACCCTGCCATCCTCAACACGGCTCACATCTCCCCAAAGCAGCTCAATGCCATAGCCATATTTCTCTGCCGCATCGTCATCCAGCAAAAATTCCATCCGTGCCGCTGCCATCTCAGACGGCTTTGCAGCCGCATCCCGGAAGATGCCGAATGTTGCCTTTGCCAGTTGGAGGCGGCGGTGGAAATCTCTGTTGCTGTTCGGATATTCCAGCTCCTGCTCCATGTCAAAGAATGCTGTCGGCAGTACCATTTCCTCGTCTTTCATGACAAGCAGCATCGCAGACGAATTTTCATGATTGATCTGTGCTGCAATGCTTCCTTCCTCCGCATAGTCCTCGGAAAGTCCCCATGTCAGCGTATATGAATTTCCGTCCAGATAGCACACTGCTGCCAGTTTTCCGGCATCGGGGAGCATATTGTTGTTCACGATCTGTGCTGCGATCTCATCGAGCATGTCTGCAAAAACATGGAAATTTTCCGTTGTTGCCCCGATTATTTCCAGATCACGCATTCCCAGCACATTCATGCCAAGTGTCTGCATCCAGACCTCATTCAGTTCCTGTGAACCCGTGATGTAGATACCAAACATATCATGTGTTTCCACTGCCTGTGGATAGACTGCCACATAATGTACCCAACTTGCCGGATAGGCGTGCTGGGTGGAAAGATCGACCATGCCGAGCATTTCCGGAAACAGTGCAGAGAGTATCCGCATCGCAAATGCATAGTCCTCCATCGGATTGGTTCCCAGAGATGTTTTCATAATATATCGCTGCGGATTTTCCATGATCTGGCTGAATGTTTCGTTATCCAGTCCGGCAACCGGTCTTGCGAAGATCTCCGGCTCCTCTGTCCTGATGAGAAACCATTCAAACAGTTTCCCATCATGTTTTAGTGAAATGTAAAGCTCGTTTTCTTCATCGGCTGCTGTATCGATCAGTTCATCCCCTTCCGCTACAGCGGATCTGATGCGTTCTTCCAGTGTTTCCATCGAAACTTCCGTTCCCTGCGGCAACGAGACAGCCAGCACTGATGGCTGCTTTGCCACAAGTCCGTGCAGCACCTTCGGACGATTCTGTGCTGTTTCACCGGTTGGTTCTGCCACATGCAGTTGTTTGCGCAGAATGTCCATAAAACTGCTGTTCCCATTCCGGGCATCAAGACGCTCAGACTGCTCCCTTGCAATTTCATAGAAATAATCCCGGATGGCTTCAATGGATATGCCTTTTTCCGTGTGCTGCAAGGGGAGCGGCATCAGCAGCACATTCTTGGTATACCTATGCTCCTCTGGCAGCTCTGCCAGTACAGCAGACATCGTATGAAGGAGACGATAGGCACCTCTTGCATAATCCATGCGCATCTGCGGATTATGGCAGGCAATAAAGCCGGGCAGACTTGCTTTCAGCAATTTCCAGCCGTGTTCCGGATCAACTGCGCTGTACAGTTCAAGCAGAGTCCCCATTTCCTCCAGAAATTGCGGTTCATTCCCGATCATCCGTTCACAGCGGATGCCATAATAAAGTGCCTCGTCCAGATCGTTCTTGTAGAGGTAGTATTTTGTCAGTTCGCCGTAGGTCGCCTGTGGGACTTCGGCGCAGCTTTTCTTTCCTTCCAGAAGCGGCGCAGCGATCCGCAGTGCATTTTCCTCATCTCCGAGGAACAGTGCCACCTTCATATCAAAATTCATCTCACATGCTTCACAGTCGCTGTTGAGATCCCTTTTTTCCCGGTGGAAGGCATCATAGCTTTCCTTCACACGCTCCGGTGCAGCATGGAGATAGAATTTGCACTTCTTCATGTGATACATGCGGTCAGTCAGTCCGTTCTTCCGGCTGTAGCGTCTGAACTCCTCAAAGTATGTCTCGATCTGTTCTCTTGAGATCTGGTAAAAATCAAAGGTATTTTCCAACACATTCTTGAACGTCCACATCAGCTCATCGCTGTATTCGTCCTTTACATTCTCATCCTCATCAAAGATTTGCAGCAATTCCGGGAAACAGATAATTGCTTTGTAGCTGTCGCCGTGGAAGATGGATTCCTTGATGTACTCGTTGCGGAAGTAAAAACGCCATTCATTCTCCCCGGCAGCATCGGCATCAGCAATGGCATTGCTCAGGGCATTGAGACGCAGCTCGCCATGTGGCAGCTCGTTGATCTCCTTTATGCGTTCAAACATGTTTTTCCTCCTTGTCTCTGGGAATTTCCAGTCTTAATGTATAGTGATCCGTCCCGTTCCGGGCATCGAATTTCATCGCATAGTCTTTTGCCTCGGCATAGATATGCTCTGCAAGGGCTTTGACATTTTCCTCCTGCACCATAGTATAGAGAGGACTTTCCTTCGGAACAACGATGCATTCCGGCACAGTGCCGTCCGCTGCAAGACGTTCAAAGAGATGCAGTGTCCCGAACAGGAAATGTGACCGCAGCCACGGGTTTTTGGAAGCCATGTACAGCGGATAATTGCGGTTGAATGCCTTGATGCCCTTTGCCAAGTCAAGCCTTGCATACAGCGACATCAGTGTGCCGATGTAGTCCATATAGTATGGATTGCCGTCTGCATAGTTTTCAAAATGCGGCGCATAGGTCAATGCCTTTGCATAATTCCCGTGGTATACATAATAGGAGCAGAATTTGTGATACGTGGTATAGGGGATATCATTTGCCTTCACCTTTCCGGAAAAGATAGGCTCTGCTGCCTTTTCAGCCCTTTCCAGATCGCCTGTCGTCAGATAGAACTGCACCTGATGGTTGTACCACAGTCCCTTGCCATCCGATACCGAATCAAGCTCCTCCTCTAAAAACCGGTAAAAGCTCACGGCTGCTATCGAAAAATCCACATCCAGATAGAACAGACTTCGCTTGCTGTCATAAATGCTCAGGCTGTAGCCCTGTTCAAGCAGCATCCGTTTGAATTTCCGGAAGTAGCTGTCGATCTCTTTGCGGCTGATTTGTGGAAATTCCGGTGCTGCTTCCACGATCCAGCGAAAGGCGATCAGCATGTAATGACTGAAATTTTTGCTTTCACGGAGCATTTGCGTGTTTTCATAGAGAGACAGCAGCTCCGGGAAGATGATCATCGCATAGTATCTGTCACCGCAGAAAATGGATTCCCTCAGATAGTCATACCGAAACCAGAACTGCCAGATCAGGTTCTGTGCCCGGTCTGCCTCATGGATGGCATCACGCATGGCATTGAGACGGGGTGTGCCACGTTCGAGCTGTTCAAAACTCTCTTGCATCTGTTCAAATGTCGCCATCGTTCTTCACCTCACTTGTGCCCCATTCGATCAATTGAATGAGATTGTCGTTAAGCAATGCCATCTCACCGCCACGCATCGGAAAACGTCCGGTCAGCAGTGACTGCACATATAAGATTTCCAGACATACTTTCACTTTGTCCGGTCTGTTCAGTTTTATCAACCGGCGGATGAGGGGATTGCTCCAGTTAAGATAGAGCGTTGCTCTGTGTTCCTGTATCTCCTCTGCAAAGGAATCGAGCATCCCGGCAAACAGCTCACTTGAATTTTCACGGGAATGCTGTATCTCACGCAAAGTTTCCGCATTATCATCGAGCATAAAGAACACCGGGAGCTGTGCCGGAGAGAAACGTTTGAGCTGGGCATCGCAGTCAAACTCAGCAAAGCACTGCTTTGCTGTACGGATAAGGGCAGCGGCATCCTTCTGTGCCTGTGCAGGCGGTTCTTCCAGAAACTCCTCAAATGTCACCAGCTCCAGCGGATAGATGATCAGCTCCTCCTCATACTCCTGCAACATCCGCAGCAGTGCCGTGTCATAGACATAACACGCATTCAGCAGCAATTGGTTCTGTGCCAACAGGATGGGGGCAGTGCGGTGGAACTGGTTGATATCGTTGGTAAAGCTGATGGGGTCACGGCGTGTGAGCAGGTCTTTTCCCGTCATTTCGCCGAAGTTAGTCTCAAATTTCAGGAAAGGGATAAATGTCCGGAAAAAAGTCTGATCTTCGCATGCCATAGATTTGATGGCGTGGAAGTGGATGCGTATCATGTCCTCAAGCAGCTCCGGATCGGTGTGGGACAGGTTGATGAGGTAGTCCGAAATGCAGATGCTCAGCTCCTCTCTTGCCTGTTCAAGCATGTCATCCTCATAGAAATTCTCCCGTGATGCCGTCGGGCGCAGCCCTGTGGTATTCAGAAAACAGAGCAGAAATCCCGACCATTTTGGCAGAATGGTGTCGCCGTCCTCTGTCAGAAGCATATTCTTCAGGTAGATACGATGCTTGTTTTTGGCATGGAGCGATACTGCATAGGGTAAAATGAATGCCACACCACTGAACAGTCCGCTTTTGGATTCAAGTGGAATATAGTCCATAAATTCTGTCCCGAAGATCTGCTTTCCCAATGACAGAATGCTTTCCCTTGCGGATGCGGAAGCGGT
Organism: uncultured Clostridia bacterium; assembly: GCA_947630845.1. Taxonomy (GTDB): domain Bacteria; phylum Bacillota; class Clostridia; order Oscillospirales; family Ruminococcaceae; genus UBA3855. The sequence goes on along the minus strand of CANRJB010000001.1, from coordinate 89,960 downwards.
CTGCGGCATTTCGTTGATGCGGAATGTCTCCTCTGCGCCGTGCATCATCACTGGAAACGGCAGAGGCAGCCCATAGTAACGCACCAACTCGCTGATGCGTTCCTCCGTAAAGTATGACTCCGTTCCTTTTTTGGCGAGGATATGTACCTGTGTGCCGATGGGGATCTCCTCCGCCGGAATTTCGAGGATGGTGTATGTCCCGTCCGGTTTGCCGTGAAATTCGTAGGCATGGGTTGCATCCTTCACCGAACGGGTGCGGAGCATGATCTCGTCCGTCACCATAAAGCACGACAGCATCCCGATGCCGAAGCGTCCGATATAGTCATCCAGAATACGTCCTGTCTGCAAGTCACGTTTCGAGGACTGTCCGATGACAGCAAGGAACTGGTGGATCTCCTCCTCAGTCAGCCCCGTGCCATTGTCAGTAAAAACAAGTCCTTTTTCCGGCTCTACCCGGATGTCGATCTGCCCTTCCCCATAGGAGGGGTCAGCAAGCTTCCTGCCGCTGATGGCATCCGTGCCGTTCTGCAATAATTCCCGGACAAAGACCTCCGGACTGCTGTATAAATGGTTGGCAAGAATGTCGATCATACCACCAAGATTCACTTTGAACACAAATGGTTCTGCCATAATCTTTCCCCCTGTTTTATTCGCTTTCTTTATCATACCATATTCCGATGAAAAATACAAGTGCTTTCCCGAAAAAATACACAAAAGCGGCAGAAACAGATCTGCCGCTTGAATGATAGCCATCTTACATCTGTGCATTAAACAGGGCACTCAGCTTATAGACAACATCCTCAGAATCTGCATCTATGGTCGCAGCCTCATTGATGGCACTAAGCTCCCCAAGCTCTGCAAGATCCGCATTGTAGCCAATGGTGTAGACCGGAATATCCAGCGCACCGACGATCCCTTCAATGTCGCTGAACGAGTTGCCGACATTTGTCTCACCGTCACTCAGGACAAAGAGCATCAGTTTCGCATCCGGGACAATTTCCTTGGAATCACGGAGCATCCGTACCCCTTGTAATACAGCATCATAAGTACAGGTCGAACCCGATGCTGACAGATCTTCTACTGCTCCCGTAAAATAGGAACGCTGGTCGAGGTCGAATTTTGCGATCGGCAGATTGATCTGTACATCGCTGCTGTAGGAGACAAGTCCGATATAGTTATCGCTGTTGATGTACTGCGATGCACTGACAAGCGAAGTTTTCAGCCGGTTCAGCGGATCGCCGCTCATACTGCCCGATACATCTGCCACAAATACCGCAACTACCGGCTTGCCGGAGTCCTTCTCACGTTTCCAGAGCTGCTGTGCATTCAGGAGTGTAGCAGCATCAAACTCCGGCTCTTTGCTCACATAGTCATTCAGATTGTTGAAGCCGCATTCCGAAGCTTCCTTCTGCTGTTCACTGCTCAGACAGAATTCCGTGAAGGCATCGAGTACTTCCTCTTTCTCGCTGCCGATATTGCCGACCTCATACATCGGATTATCATGGCGTACCCCGAAAGGATAGAACTCATACTCTCTCTGGAGCGTGGAATCATTGGCATAGGTCTGGTACTCCATGATGCAGGCGTTCAGAGAACCGCTGCTCATAGCAGAACGCATCTGCTGTGTGGTATAGCAGACAAACGGCACTGTTGCCTGAAAACTCTGGAAATCGCTTACTGCCTTGCTGCTCAGTGGGTCGCTGTTGTCAAAGCTGTAGAGAGAGGACACAAGGAAATTCAAACCTGTGGAACTGGTGTAGGGGTAGGTATAACCCATGGAGACTTTGCCGTCCCTTGCTGCCTGTGTGATGGTGGAGATGGTGATATCCTTGTAATCGGCAGTCAGGGTCTTGACCATATCGTCTGCAAGCAGGATGCCGGCAACATTTCCCACCATGCGTTCCTCCACAAGTGTCAGGTCTGCGCCGTTGGAAACAGCCATAGTGCCCCACATTGTATTGGATGGCGTGTAGGCATCAGGCAGGTACTTGCCGGAGACGATGTAGTCCGAACCCGTACCGGAGGTGATGTTCCGGATGGAGACAGACATAGTCTTGCCGCCGGAGGTACGGTTGTTCTGATGATTGAATTCATTGGCAGCATTGATGATCCATCCGTCCGTTCCGGTGCCGGCTTTTTCGGGAGAAGCAAAGATCTCAATATTGATCTGTCCCTCACCTGTCACACTCAGCGGATACTGTTCGATATCCGGCAGACTTGCAGCGAGGGAGGTATTGGTGAAATCGACAGTCGCTTTTCTGGGCTGGACTTCGGTCACATCCACATTTTTCAGCTTTTTGTCCAGATCCTTGAGTGCCTCCTCTTCAGAGATCTCATAGCTGGGCTTCCCGATGTTGTTGGTCACCATAACGCCGCCGATGATGATTGCCAGAACGGCTGCGGAAATGCTGACCAGTGCGACGGTTGTCTTCGTATTGTTTGCCATAGTCGTTTTCCTTTCCGGACTTACTCGTCCCCGAACTGCTGCTCTGCGATGGCAGCACTATATTCTCCGGTGGTGGCGTGGTCGTCACGCATCTCACGGAGTGCCGCTGTGATATTTTCGAGATGCAGGTCATCTGCATTGCTTGTGTCACCGATCTGGGAGATCTCGATGATGAGATTGTCATATTGTGACAGAAGCTGCTTGTTCTGCCCAAGCACATGATGGATAAAGCCATTATGGGTGGGATACAGGTTCTGATCATTGGGATCAAGGATGGTCATGCGGTTCAGAAGCTTGCGCATATTGGACAGCAGGCAGTCACGCACATCATTGCTGACGATCATGAAAGGGTTGGTCGGTTCTTTTGCCTGATCGCCGAGCAAAGCCTTCAGGGCGGTTTCCTTCTGGGTAAAGAGATCAAGCTGATGGACTGCCTCACGCAATTCCGGATTAAAGGGATTGCTTTTCCCCTGCCATGCAGTCAGAGCATCCCTGTAGTCCTGTACCGTTTTCACTTTATCGAGCCGGACATGTTTTTTCTTTCCCGTACTGTTCAGGATCAGGAAATTGATCCCCAGAAATAACGCAATGCTGACGACCCCCACAATAACTGCCGGCAGCAGTTTTGCACCGAGATTTACAATTCCTTTTGAATAGAGAATGATCTCTGCGGCTGCAAAGAGAACATTGAAGACCAAAAGTTTCACCAGTTGTTTCTGATCCAAGTCACGCACCTCCATAGGCATACATTCTGAAATTTATTATAACACATATTGCCCATTGATTGCAAGACATTGTACGAAACTTTTTCCGAATTTTCATTTTTGTGACGTACCTGCACAACAGATATTCCCTGACGGTCAGATGTCTGTCAGATCGTCAGGGATTCGTATCAGTATCATAGTCTTGGGTCGACCGGTTCGCTCTCAAACGCCAGTACCCCGAATACACATTCGTGTACCCTGTGCAGCGGTTCTTGTGCTGTGAACCGGTGCAATGCTTCCAGACCAAGCGAAAACTCACGCAGCGCAAGTGAACGCTTTCTGGAAAGGGAGCGTTTTTTCAGCCGCAGCAGATTGTTCTCCATCAGGTATTCCGGGCCGTAGATGATGCGCAGATACTCCCGTCCCCGGCATTTGACTGCCGGCTGAAAGAGCCTTGTCTCAGAGCGTGCGATGTAGGTTTCGGGCTTGACGACCATGCCTTCGCCGCCGCTTCCCGTCAGTTCGCTCCACCACTGTATACCTTTTGCAATGCTGTCCGGATGTTCCGTGTCCACACAGAGATATGGTGTCGCAAGGAACAGTTCATCCCCGGCAGTGTACTGTTTCAGTATTTCCATATGCCACAGATGTGCCTTATCATCGAACACCTTCCCCTCTGCCGCAAGCAGATGGAACGGCGCAATGCGGAGATCATCAACACTCTCTACCGTCCAGCAGTACTCCTCATAGGCAGCAATATAACGGTCGATGGCATCTTTTTTTGTTTCATACCTTGCAAGCAGTGCATGCAGGTCAACATCTCCCTCAGCCAGTGTTGTCTGCCGTTCGCAGGCTTGTGTAAGGAGCGACACCGCTGCCCCTAATGCCTGCTGTCCGGCATTTCCTACGGGGGCATACTGTTCCCGGAGCAACCCCTGTGCTTTTTCCGACCACGGCAGCAGTTCCGTGTCAAGACACACCCAGTCTGTCCCGAATTGTTCCCAGAATCCGTTTGCCGTCAGCACACCGTCCAGTCTGTCAAGGAGCGACTGTTCAATTTCGGGCTTGTCAAAGAAATGCCGTCCTGTTCTCGTGTAGATGATGCCCCTGCTGCCGTCATGCACACCAAATCGCCGCTGTGCCGTTTCTGCCGACTTGCACAGCACAATGACCGCCCGTGAGCCCATGTGTTTCTTTTCACAGATCACATTCCGGATACCGCACTTCCGGTAGTAAGCAAATGCATCTTCCGGATATTCAAGGTAGCCCTCCTGTGTACTCGTTTCACAAGGGGACATCGTCGGCGGCAGATAGATGAGCCAATGGGGGTCTGCTGCATACCTTGACATGATCTCCAATGCCGCAGCAGCGTTGTTTTCACGGATGATGACCGTCGGGATGAGTGCGGTATGAATGTGCCTGTCCCCTTGGTAATCACCAGCCATGAGCAGATCACCCATATCCTCCGCCGCAGGTACGAGGGGCTTTGCCGGTTCATAGTACATTTTTTCCGCATCAACACTGATGACCTCACGCTCCGGATAGCGCATTGCCGTCAGCTTGCCGCCGAACACACAGCCCGTGTCGATGCAGTAGGTATTGTTGAGAACCTGTACTTCATTGGACGGTGTATGTCCGTAGACGATGGCTGCTTTCCCCCGGTAATCTGCCGCCCAGTTGAGCCGGACGGGAAGCCCGAAGGAATCCGTTTCACCAGTAGTCTCTCCATAAAGGCAAAATTCACGCACCCTTGCCGACCCTCGTCCGATATACTCCTCTTTCAGCCCGGCATGGGCGATCACAAGCTTGCCGTCATCAAGCACATAATGGCTGATGAGCTTGTCTAAGAATGTCAGCACCTCCTGCCGGAATGTCTCCGGCTGTGCATCAAGTTCAGCAGCAGTGTTTTCCAGTCCGTGCGTAAGCTGCACCTTTGTTCCTTTCAGGTATTTCAGGAGCTTGACGTCATGGTTTCCCGGCACAGCAAGGGCATTCCCCGACCGTACCATATTCATCACGAGCCGCAGCACATCTGCATTCCGTGGACCTCTGTCGCAGAGATCGCCGAGAAATGCAGCCTTTCTGCCATCCGGATGTGCATAGACACCGGCTGCATCCCGTACATAGCCGAGCTTACCGAGCAGTGTTTCCAGCTCCGTACAGCAGCCATGTACATCACCGATGATGTCAAATGGACCATGTTCCTCTTTTTTGTCATTCCAGAGCTTTGTCCGGACGATCACGGCTTCGTCCATTTCCTCCTGCGAATGCAGCACATAGACAAACCGGAATCCCTCCCGTTTCAGATGTCTGATGCAGCGATGCACATCATTGCAGTGATTCCGGATGACACGTTCCGGAATGTGTCGGTTTTCCCGGTTCCGGTTGCGCTCCTGCATCACTTCTTCCGGCAGATCAAGTACAATGGCAGCTGCATGTACATTCTGCGACTTGGCGAGATCGATGACCTGTTGTCTTGCGCTTTTTTGCAGATTGGTAGCATCAATGACGGTCATGCGACCGAGTTGCAGACGCTTTTCCGCTGTCATGTACAGCAGTGAAAATGCCTCTTTGGAAACATGCTGATCATTTTCATCGTCGCTCAGCATAGCACGGAAGAAGTCAGAGGACAGCACTTCCGTGGGTATGAATTTTGTGTTGGCAAAGGTCGTTTTGCCGCTTGAGCTTGCGCCGATCATGGCGACCAGAGCCAGCTCCGGGATCTCTATCCGCATTTTGTAAACACTCCCATCTGCGTCGGTGCGCCGTGTTCTGTATCTGTGTCACCGATCTCGCTGTGTACGACGGAGTAGCCGTAGGTGTCACAGATCGTTTTTGCCCATGCATGAAATTGCGCTCTGCTCCATTCAAACCGGTGGTCGCTGTGCCGCAGCTTTCCTTCCGGCAGAAATTCATAATGAACATTATATTCTGCATTCGGAGTCGTCAGAATAACTGTGTGCGGAGCAGCACACCCGAACACGATCTGCGCAAAGGCATGCAGCCGCATTGGTTCGATATGCTCAATGACCTCCACAATACATGCACAGTCATACCCCTCAAACCGTTTGTCCCGGTATGTGAGTGATGCCTGCATGAGGGTGAGCTTGTTTCTGAGTGTGGGCTGCATGGTGTCATAATGAAGCCGTGATTTTGCCTTTTCAAGCTCATGGACAGAGACATCGCAAGCTGTGATTTTGCGGATCTGCTGTTCAGTGAGCAGCATTCTGGTCAGCTTGCATTCCCCGCATCCCATGTCGATGACCGATGTCGCACCGCTTGCCAGTACCGCATCTTTCACAGCTTCCAGACGCTGTGTGTTGAGCGGAGTATGGTGTTCAGACGGTTCTGTCTGTTCTGTTTCAGTCACCTCTTCAGCAGCATCGTCCTCCATCAGGCGGTCAATGACTTTCCGGGCATAGCTTTTCTTGAAGAGAAAATAGCGATAGGCGATCTTATTCTTTGCCGGATGTCCGGCAAGCCATCCTTCACCGTGTGACAGCAGCTTGTCGATTTCTGCCTCGCTGATGAAATAGTGTTTCTGCCTGTCAAACACGGGAATAAGTACATACAGGTGATTCAGCAGCTCCGATAATTTCACCGTGCCGCTGACAGTCAGGTCAACATAGGGGCTGTCTCCCCATGGAAAGCGTTCACTGAGGACAGTGCGTTCCATTTTTACCGTATAGCCGAGCGGTGCGAACAGTTCCTCTGCAAGGGCATCATTTTTGCAGGGCAGCATGTGGATACACGCTGTCAGGTGCAGGGGACTGTCTGCCAATGCCTGCCGCTTGTCACAGCGTCCGGTCATGGCGGTGCCGTAGATACGGGCGATTGCTGTGCTGAGGAAGGACGACGCCACATAGGGGCGGTCATTGACATAGTCAAACAATCCTCCCTCTGCACTTCCGAGCTTGCCCCTTGCAAGGTCAATGGGGTTGATGTCAAGAAGCAGGGCAGCAGTGGTGCGTGTGTCGGTCACTTCCGGGTAGAACACATAGGCATCGCCGGAACTCAGTGTGAATTTCTGCGCACGATAGGGATTTTTATGCAGCAGGTAGCCGATATCCTGCGTATTTTCTCCCTCATAGGTAATGGTCAGAAGCATAGTCTCACTCCTTTTTCAAAAATGGATGATATGGTTTTCTTATACGGATTTCCGTATCTGTGCAAAAAACACAGCCCGACATCTGCCGGACTGTGTCAGCATGGTTATTTTGAAAATACCAATTTTTTCAGCAGCGCAAGGTCGAGTACATTGATGCACCCGTCCTGATACAGATCCGCAGTCGCACCGCAGCCTTCCGGAAGTATCCCTGTGCCGAGCAGGAATTTCTGTAAGATCACAACATCCGTCAGCTCACAAGTGCCGTTGTGATCAATATCACCGGCAGGAAAATCGGGACGGATCGTTTCGGAAGGTTCTGTGACAGGTGCAGTCGGCATTGTCTCAGTGACCGGCTCTGTGGTCGGTTCAGTCTCTGCGGGCTGCTGCGGTACATTGTCACCGACGATCTCACGCAGCTGTGCCGCAAGTTCCCCGTCGTCAAGCTTGCAGGTATCACGGTTGTAATGTCCGCCCGGTGTTGACCACAGCACAGGGCACATCTGCCGTTCATACGCAGCCCTGCACACGGAGCTTAAAAACAGACGTACCGAAGCAGGGTCTTTGTTCTCTGCTGAGGTCGGGCAACCGTACTCACCGATAATGACCGGGATCCCCTTATCTATAAAATTGGTTTTCATCATATCCATCTGCTGATCCAGTTCAGCAAAATCCTCATTTGTCCCCCATGTTGTGCGGTTCTGCGCCCATGAAGCATCCTCAGTCAGGATGGCAAAGCCTGCCGGAGTATAGTAATGCACCGATACTGCACAGCGATCCATCGGATCGTCCGGCATTCTGAACATCGGGTCGCAGGTCAGGTCAATGCTGGTATTGTAGCCGGAGATCAGCAGATGCCGTTCCGGGTTATTGCCTTCGGAGCTGCGGACTGTGTCCACAAACTTCTGGTTGATCTCATTCACGAGGTCATACGAGGTCTGCTTACCGCCATAGGTACTCTGATCCCACTGATTCCAGAGCGATTCCCAGCCAAGCTCCTCATTCTGTGCCTCAAACATCAGATGGTCGCCATAGTTCTCAAAGCCGTCGCAGATCTGTTCCCACATTGTGGTGAACCGTTTCATGTTTTCATCCTTGTTGTCCGGGAAAGTATTCACCCAGCCATTGTCCCAGTGAATGTTGATGATGGCATACATATCTGCTTCAAGTGCCCAGTCCACAAGCTGCTGCACCCGTTCCATGTATTCGCTGTCAATGGTGTAAGTACCGTCTGTAGACATACGGTTTGACCATGCCACGGGGATACGGACAACGCCGAACCCTTCATCTGCCATGCCCTGTATCATGTCCTTTGTCACGACAGGACTCCCCCAAGCCGTTTCATATGCCTGCACGGAACCGTCGCTGTACTGTGCGATCCAGTCTCCTGCGCTTTCCATGGTGTTGCCAAGATTGATGCCGATGCCCATATCCCGGACAAGCTCCATTGTGGTGATATCACGCATTGCATCCGGCTGTTCCGGTACTGCCGCAGCCGGCATGCTCATCAGTATCTGTATGACCATTGCTGCTGCGGTGAGCAGCCCGCTGAGTTTAGCATACTTCATGAAAAAAGCTCCCTTCAGTTGAAATTTCCTTTTCATCATACCATGTTTTTCATAAAAAGTCAATAGTTTTTATTATTTTATCTCTGCATTGCCTTTGCACTGTCTCTCCTCAGGGAGCATGCTGATGAAAACGGGATTCCATCAAATTTTATATATCTGCTTGACAAATGTAAGGTTTTGTAGTACAATAGGAATAGAAGTATCCGGGATACCCGGAAATGAGGAACGGAATCATTGCTTTCAGAAAGGGGAAGTGTTATGAAAAAAGTAGTGGCATTTGCTGCCAGTCTTGCTATGTGTGCTGCGGCACTGACAGTACCGGCACAGCAGGCGGTCACAAAGCCGATCACTGCAGGTGCGGAGGATGTCAATTATGCCGAAGCACTCCAGAAATCCATGTTTTTCTATGAAGTGCAGCAGGCAGGCGTGCTGCCGGACTGGAACGAGGTTTCATGGAGAGCTGACAGCGTGACGACCGATGTCGTGCCGGGCGGATGGTTCGATGCCGGAGATCACCTGAAATTCACCCTCACCAATGCCTACACAGCCATGATCCTCGGATGGGGACTCTATGAATACGGCGATGCTGTCAAGGAGGCTGGTTTGTATGACCTGTACCTGAATAACCTCAAATGGGGACTTGACTATGTTTCCGCCTGTGATCTTGGTGATGAGGTCGTCGGCACGATCGGCGACGATGCGTTCGACCATGTATGGTGGGGCAGTGCTGAGGTGTACATGAGAAAGTATGCCCTCAAGGGCGGAGAAGACCCTCGCCCGTATGACGTGATCGACTGTACGACGACTGTTGCGGATATGGCATCTGCGCTGGCTGTCGGGTATCTTATTCTGAAAGATGATGACCCCACGACCGCAGAAAAATATCTTACGCAGGCAAAAGACCTTTTCGAGCGTGCTGATGCGACAAGGAGCAACGAGAATCAGGGTATCCAGAAAACCTATTACAATGCGTCGCAGTCAGGAACGGATGACGACTACGTGGATGAACTCATGGTTGCGGCAAATTTCCTCTATATGGCGACCGGAGAGGAATCCTATCTTGAAAAATGCGAGAAGGAATATATCCCGCTTTTCCCGCTTGAGAACCAGTCCACAGACCGCAAATTCACATGGGGGCTTTGCTGGGACGATGTCTCTCAGGCTGCTGCACTGCTCTATGCGCAGAACACCGGCAAGGAGGAGTGGATCGAGCATGTCCGCCATCATCTTGAATACTGGACGACAGGCTATAACGGAAAGCAGGTAGCTTACACACCTGATGGGCTTGCATGGCTGTTCAACTGGGGTTCGCTCCGTCACAATGCCAACACGGTATTTCTTGCCAAGCTTGCCTGTGATACTGTGCTGAAAGACGATGCTGCGGCAGTTGAAAAGTATGATACATGGTCAAAGGAGCAGTTCAGCTACTATTTCGGCAACAATGATCTGGGACTTTGCTATGTCCTTGGTATGGGTGAAAAGAATCCTGTAAACGTCCACCACAGAACGTCATCCGGCATTCATGACGACCACTGGAATGACCTTGGTCTTGAGCCGTCAACAGAGGCTGGTGCTGAGGAGTGGCAGACAGAATATGCCCACACGCTCTATGGTGCGCTGATCGGCGGTCCTTCACAGGACGGCAGCTTCAAGGATGAGAATGCCGCTTACGAGAACACAGAGGTCGCTATCGACTACAATGCCGGATATACCGCTGCACTCTGTGCGATGATCGCTGATTACGGCGGAGAGCCGCTTGCCGATTTCCCACAGGCAGAGACACCGAAGTGGGATGAATGGGAAATGGCATCCGTCCTCAACGGCAAGGGCGACAGCTACACCGAGATCAAGGCATGGGCAATGAACCATACTGCATGGCCGACACGGGTCGCAGAAAATGTCAAGTACCGTTACTTCTTTGATGCATCGGAGATTCTGGCAGCAGGGCTGACGATTGATGATGTGTCACTTGAGGTGAAGTCACAGCAGTATTCGGAGGGTGAAGCAGGCTATGCCACAGCCGGCGGCATCCATCAGTATGAAGGCGACCCCACAGGCAATATCTATTATGCAGAGATCGTCTTTGAGGATGGCAGAGCGATCATGCCGACCGGACAGAGTGAGCATCGTGACGAGGTGCAGTTCCGGGTATCCATCCCCGATGCGATCGACGGCAAGCCAACCACAGGTGCATGGGATTCCTCCAACGACTGGTCATATGAGGGAGTTGAGGACTGCGACAACATCAAATCTTCTGCGGCACTCAACAAGCATATCACCATGTATGTAGATGACAAGCTTGTATGGGGCATCGAACCGGACGGCACAGAGCCGCAGCCCTTTGATCCGGACGCATCCGAACCGACACCGACTGAACCCGGCACATCCGAACCCGTTGCGACAGAGCCTGAAACACAGGAGAACACCTCTCCGTCAGGCGATGTGCTGTATGGCGATGTGGATTGCAGCGGTGAGGTGCAGATGGTCGATATGATCGCACTGAACAAGTATCTGATGATTGGCGAGAATATCCCGGAGCAGGGACGCATCAACGGCGATGTCAATATGGACGGTTCACTTGAACCGGACGATGGACTGAACATACTGCGCTATGTAATTGGTCTGATTGATCTGCCGATTATCACAAACTAAACATAATTTTCACAGAGCAAAAGCCGTCTGCATCAGGTGCAGGCGGCTTTTTGTGAAAAATGAATAAAATTACTGCACGATTATTGGGAGTAATTCCAAAATTTTAAAAAGTACTTTACTTTTTTGTGCAAATAGTATATAATGAAAGTGATGAGTTGAAGCAGTGCGGGTTCACATATTCATGCTCGTCATGAAGGCAGATAAATAGCGTGTTTTGCACTGGCACGGTGTTATATCTGAAAACATATTTTTAAGGGAGGGTATTTTGAAGATGCGTAAAAACATCACAAGAACAATTGTTGCCGGCATTATGTCTGTTTCAATGCTTTCGACAACTTTTGCCGCTGTTGTACCGATGACCGCAGCAGCAGGTGAAGTGTTGGGCGAGTGTACGTTTGATAACAAGGCAATTCCGTGGCACACCTGCGAGACAAGTCCGGCAAAACAGGAGCTTGAGATCAAAGACGGTGAGGTTCACCTGACAGTTCTCGTTCCGGAAGGCGGCGAGAAGTCCAAGTGGGATCTTCAATTCCGTCACAGAAACCTGAACTTCAAGGCAAATCATGAGTACAAGGTAAGCTTTGATGTCAAGGCAAGCAGAAATGGCATGGAACTTTGCTCCAAGATCGGTAACGTTAAGGGCGATGAGGAGTATTTCTCCTTGTTCAGCGACGGTACCATGGGCATGGGCATTAGCATGGGCGGTCAATGGGGCAGTGCTGTTACTCTGTCAACAAGCTATCAGACATTCTCCGGTACATTCAAGCCTACACAGGATCTGGAAAGCGCAGAGTGGTGCTTCCACTATGCAAAGGACAGCAACGGTTATGGCGGTAATGCACAGGAAGGCGATGAGCTGTGGTTCGACAATATGCACATTGAGTGCCTGACATGCGATGACTGCGATTCTGACCCGTCTAACTCCTACGGTGCTACAAACCGTGATTTTGCTGCTGCCAAGAATCCTGATCAGTTGATGAAGGGCGGCAAGTCTGTCAACTTTATCTCTGTCAACCAGATCGGTTACTACACGAATCTTGCAAAGGTCGCTACTTTGGGCGACAACCAAGGCGATATTCTGCCCAACGCTACCAAGATCACACTCGACAAGGATACTTATGAATTTGAACTGGTAGATGCTTCTTCCGACAAGGTAGTCTATACCGGCACATCCGGCAAGAAGATGAAGGATGCTGACTCGGCAGACTCTGTATGCAAACTGGACTTCTCTGACTACACCACTCCCGGCAGATACTATCTGCGAATTAAAGGTGAGGACTGGAGATCTTTTGAGTTTAATATCGGCGACAACATCTATTCCGACGATACGCACGATATGCTGACCAATGCGATCAACTACTTCTATCAGAACCGTTCCGGTATCGATATTGAGGAGAAGTACATCACCTCCGGTGACAAAACGACTCTGGCACATGAGGGCGGTCATAAGGAAGATACAGCTACTGTTCAGAAGGTCTGGAAGAATGAGTATGCAAGCATTGAGGAAGCTACTGGTACGTATGGGTCTTCTAAGATCACTGCATCCGGCGGTTGGTATGATGCCGGCGACCACGGTAAGTATGTTGTAAACGGCGGTATCTCTGTATGGACACTCCAGAATATGTATGAGAGAGCTATCACTGTTGATCCGGATGCTGGTAATGCTAAGTTTAAGGATGGTTCTGGCACAGTTGTCATTCCGGAAGCAGGTGACGGTGTTCCGGATATCCTGAATGAGTGTGCTTACGAACTTGACTGGATGACCAAAATGGTTGTACAGCCTGATGAGCCGACATGGGGCAAGTATGCAGGCATGGTTTACCACAAGCTGCATGACCACAAGTGGACTGGTCTGGCAACAAGACCGTATGATTACGAACAAGAATGGCACACAACTCGTATTGTGAAGCCTCCGACATTCGCAGCTACCCTGAACTACGCAGCTTGCGCAGCACAGGCAGCAAGACTGTGGGAGCCGTATGATGCTGACAAGGCTGCATTCTATCTTGATGAAGCTAAGAAGGCATATGCAGCTTATGAGAAGAACTATTATCCGGCTGTCCTGACAAAGGGTTCTCACTACACTGTAGAAGAAGAGAATGAGACTTCTCTCTATGCACCGATGTATCAGGCAAAGGGCGGTGGTCCTTACGGTGATACCGAGGTACTTGACGACGCTTACTGGGCAGCTTGTGAGATCTTCGTTTCCGCTAAGGAAATGGGCGATTCCGAAGCTGATACCTACTTGGGCAAGCTTTCTGATTACAAGGATGCGTTCAAGGTAACAACAAGATGTACCGGTGGTGAGAACAAGGGTTCCTTCACCTCCTTCAACTGGGGCAACACAGCATCCGCTGGTTCTCTGACACTGGCTTTGCATGAAGATCTGCTTTCCGCTGATCAGCAGAAGACAGTTGAAGATTCCATCGTAGAAGCTGCACAGGCTTATGTGGATGAAGAGAATGTACAGGGTTATGGTATCCCTTACAAGTATGACGGCGATCCTTACAATGACCCGAACAACCTGCCGGAAGACCTCTACATTCAGGGTTATGAGTGGGGTTCTAACTCGATGGTTATCAACAACACGATCGTCATGGCTTACGCTTATGACCTGACTGATGACATCAAGTACATGAACGGCGTTGCTTCCGCTCTGGACTATCTGCTCGGCCGCAACCCGCTGTCCTTCTCCTTCGTATCCGGTTATGGTTCTTACAAGCTGACGAACCCGCACCACAGATACTGGTCTTATGAGCTTGACAAGACTCTGCCGCTTGCACCTGACGGCGTTCTGTCCGGTGGTCCTAACGCAGGTCTGCAAGACCCGTATGTACGTGCTCTGGGCTATGTTCCGGGCAAGGAAGGCAACCCGTCTCAGAGATGCTATGTAGACTCCATCGAAGCATGGTCTACCAACGAGGTAACCATCAACTGGAATGCACCTCTTGCTTGGATCGCATCCTTCATGCAGGATGAAGCTGCATCGGCTGACGGAGAGATCACTCCTCCTACTGAACCGACAACAGATGACAATACCGAAAATACCGAAGCAACTACACCTTCCGGCAGCACAGGTGATGTCGTTTATGGCGATACCGACTGCAACGGTGAGGTACAGATGGTCGACATGATTCTGCTGAACAAGTACCTGATGATCGGTGAAGAAGTAACTCCTCAGGGTCTTATCAATGCCGATGTCAACATCAATGGTGAAGTTGAGCAGGATGACGGTCTGAACATTCTGAGAGCTTGCATTGATCTGATTACACTTCCTGTGAAGTAAAAATCTAAAAACAGAGCCGTTTTGTGCGGCTCTGTTTTATTTTATGTAGATATCAGATTCCAAGCCGATCTCCCCTTCGACCTGATAGCGTATGCGGCAGGTGATGCCTTCTTCTGTTCTGATGTATTCAATCTGCCTGTCGAGTATGGTCACATCGTTGAGGATATTCTTTTCATACCGGACAATGTCTGCATGCAAAGCAAGCTCCGTTTCTTCTTCAGAACGAACCTTGTCGACTGTCTTCTGCTCCTCCGTTATCCTCTGAACAATACCGCAGGGAAGCTCTCTGGAGAAAATAAAAAAGGATGTTTCCCGTTCTGTCTCCTTGTAGTCATCATAATCCGGAGAGCCTATCGTCAATGGAATGCGTATGCCGAATACTTTCAGCCATCGCTGCCGGAAGCTTTTTCCGGTGGGGACGGTTTCGGAGAGACGGAAACGCTCTGTCAGTTCCGTTTCCTTAGTGTAGATGCCTGTGACAGAAGCAATGGCGTGGTGAAAGGTCGTTATGCCGTACTGATCCTGAAATACACCGCTGACGATCATATCCCCCTTTGCGACACCATCGCCGATGAGCCGCTGCAAGTGTCCGCTGTAGACACGGACATCTGTGATTTTCGCATCCACCGCAGCAACGATATTGCAGGGGGTGCGTTCGTTGCGCATAGGTGTGTTTGGGGTTATCTCCGTGACCTGCACAAAGATGTGATTGCCGGTATGCCGGATACCGCACCATGCAATGTCCGGAATGACCGCACGCACTGCCCGTTCACAGTGCGTCATGTCGATATCCGGAATCCAGACACCCTGCCGGATGCCTTCCTGCTCCAGAACGGAACGGATGACACTTTCATAGACCTTTTGATTGCCAGTGATCTCGATGCTCTGCACCACATTTGACTGATAAAAAATAATACATCCGCCGAGTATCACGCCGATAAGGATGCCGAACCGCAGCCGGTAACGCTGGAAGATTCCAAGCAGGGAGCGTCTTCTGTTGAAGCGCAGCGTGATGTTCTGGCTGTCGGCAAGTGTTTGCAGTGCCCTTTCGTCCGCACGAAGAATGCGGCATCGGAATGTGCCGCCCTTACAGTGCTGCTCACCGCAGCGGATGTCACTTTGCCGGACGGCATTGATAAATGCATAGAGATTACGCCCTTTTGCCGTTACATCGGAGTATTCCCGGATTTCCATCGTTCTCTCCTCTCATCGAGCCGGATGCTTGTCAGCTTACCGGTCACCAGTACGCTGCTGTCGTTATAATCAAAGACCCTCAGATTCGTACCCCAGATCTCGACCGACATATCTCTCGTTTGCAGCCGGACACAGACATCGTTGTATTCTAAGATACGCCGGCAGTTTTCGAGCCGCAGCTCCTCATTGCCGTGCAGATGCAGATAGGTGTCTAAGTACATCCAACTCATTACCGTCCGCTTGAAACCTTTACGCATGCTGCTCACCCCATTGCATTGTATGAGTGCAGGACGGCAGATATGCGCATAATGTGACGGAATACGGCATAGGCTGTGATGGTGATGAAGATGAAAAGAGTCGGTCTGTTTTTACTGCTGCTCTCAGGCGCAGTGATCTGTCATACACAGGTGCAGACGGCAGTGCTTGCGGCAGGAGAACGCTGTGTAAAAGTGCTGATACCGTCGTTATATTTTTTCTCAATTTTAGCATCATGGTGCATCCGGTCGGGGCTTTTCCGCCAGATGACCTCACTCTGGCACAGCCGACATCTGAACGGCTATCTGTTGGGAGTGCTGTTGTTTTCGCAGATCGGCGGTTATCCGGTCGGCGCACAGCTCCTGCATGGAATGCGTCAAGCTGGTATCATGACAGCAGAGCAGGAGAGCCGGATGATCTGTGTCTGTATGGGATGCGGACCGGGCTTTTTGTTGGGGACAGTATGCGGAAGGCTGTCTCCCGGCATCGGGGCATGGATGATGTTGTCAGTTATGCTGCCGAATCTTCTCATCGGGATCTTTCTGGCATGGCATGTTACGCTGTCGGATGGGGAACAGCAAACAAGTCACGGAGCATCCGCTCTGACGGAGGCAGTGGAAAGTGCGGCATCCGCCATGCTGAAAATCTGCGGCATGGTATTGGGTATGGCAGCACTGCTCGGTATCGCAGAAGAGGCGGGTGTGTTTCACATCGCAGGACTGCTCACACCTTTATCTCCTGAACGTACAGCGGCTGCACTCCGCACCGTCGCAGAAGTAAGCTGTATCACGGAGTTCATGCAGCAGGGCGGCAGTCTCCCGATGGCAGCGGCATTGCTTTCCTTCGGGGGACTATGCGTCCATCTACAAGCAGCAGCCATTACAGAGGGCACACTCTCATGGATACCGTTCTGGTGCATCAGAGGACTATGCGCTGTGCTGAGTTATGGCATCTGCCGTGCAGGGCTGATGCTGCTGTTCCCGGAGGTGCTTCCGGCATCCATCGCATATCAGGATAATGTACAGGCTGCCTGTGAGGAAAGTGTTGTACCGGGGATGATGCTGATGATGATGTCATTTCTGCTGCTGCGCAGGACAGCAGAAAAAAATTGAAAAAAAGTATTGCATTTTTTTGCGTCATGTGGTATAATATAGATGTTGTGTTTCCGTAGCTCAGCTGGATAGAGCGACCGCCTCCTAAGCGGTAGGTCGGGTGTTCGAATCACCTCGGGAACGCTGGCAAGAGATTCAGAGGCAAGAAGCAAGAAAGGAGTCCCGGAGTATCCTGTCCATTGCACGGTATCCTGATTCAGGCAGGTGCAGCGGCAGGGGATGCCATCGAAGGGGACGGATGCAGCATCAGGCTGCGCTTGCTTCTTGTTTCTCGTTATTTTGCTTTGATGGAAGGAGTGAACGATTTGGAGGAAATCAGACAAGATCTTGGTGAACAGTTCGGCTTGTTCACTGTGACAGAACCGAAATTCAAGACCGGGACACTGACGGTTATGCTGCTGCTGCCCATTATTCCGGAAAAAAATGCAGCTTATGCACTGGCACTGTCTCTGCTGACACAATCCTGCCGGAAGTATCCCGACACGGCTGCTATGACTGTCAGACTTGATAACATGTACGGTGCATCCCTCAACAGCTCCGTGAGTGTCAACGGGAATGTTATGCAGCTTATGATCAGCGGCAGCACGATTGCCAATCGCTATGCCCTGCATGGGGAGAATCTGGCACGGGAGATGTCGGAGCTGATCTGTGACTGTATCCTTGATCCGAATGCAGAGAACGGCGCATTCAAGGAGTCGGAATTTAAGATACAGAAACAGGAGCTGCTCGATACCATTGATGCAGAAATCAACAACAAGCGCAATTATGCCTTTCTCCGTGCTAAGAAAACGGCATTTGCCGGTGAACCGGATGCCTATCCGGTCTATGGGACGAGAGAGGATGCCCTGCGGCTGACTTCGGAGGAGGTCTATGCTGCCTATGAGGAGATCTTGCGCAGGGCTGCCATCCGCATCTACTATGTGGGACCCGAACCTGAACCGCAGTTGGCAGAAACTTTTTCTGCCGCATTTGCCGGAAGGGAGCGAAGCCCTGAGCCGTTGGTGTATTATGCACCGAGCCCCTGTAAGCCGGAACCTGTCACTGTCAGAGAACCGATGGATGTCACCCAGTCCAAGCTTGTCATGGTATTCAAGGGAAGTGGTCTGCCGACAGAAGCATTCCGGATGATGAGTGCTGTATTCGGAGGCACGCCTTTTTCCCTGCTGTTCATGAATGTACGGGAAAGACTGAGCCTTTGTTACTACTGTTCAAGTTGGCTGATGACCGGAAAAGATGCTATGGTGGTGAATAGCGGCGTAGAGCTTGCCAATGCGGAGCGTGCAAAGGAAGCCATTCTTGAGCAGCTTGCCATACTCCGGCAGGGTGATTTTGACGATGCTTTACTGGAAAACATCAAGCAGAGTATGGTAAATGCCCTGCGGAGCATCGGAGACACCCCCAATTCCTGCATTTCAGATATGTATGAACGTTTCTATAGGCAGGATGATGCTGACGTGGAGACAAGGATACAGCGTTATCTTGCCATTACAAAGGAAGATGTGTCGGCTGCGGCAAGGGCAGTCCGTCTTGATACTGTCTATCTGATGCAGCAGGAAGGAGATGCGCAGTATGAATAGAGAAACGATCGTCAGCCGCCTGACAGGGGACGAATGCATTCATGTCCGTCATGAGAGCGGACTGGAGATCTATATCATGGAGATGGAAGGTTACCATTCCTCCTTTGCGCTGTTCGGGACGAAGTACGGTTCGATCAATA
Organism: uncultured Clostridia bacterium; assembly: GCA_947630845.1. Classification (GTDB taxonomy): domain Bacteria; phylum Bacillota; class Clostridia; order Oscillospirales; family Ruminococcaceae; genus UBA3855. Next base: position 70,921 of record CANRJB010000001.1, on the reverse strand, counting down.
CCCGTTTCCGTCTGAAAGGGGAGGCTGACTATGCAGAAGTGCCAGAGGGAATCGCACATTTTTTAGAGCACAAGCTCTTTGAGAATGAGGACTGCGATGCATTTGCACAGTATGCAAAGACCGGTGCCAATGCCAATGCCTACACCTCGTTTGACCGGACAGCCTATCTGTTTGCCTGCTCGGAGAATTTTAACGAATCACTGGAGATCCTGCTTTCCTTTGTACAAGCTCCCTATTTCACGCAGGAAAGCGTGGACAAGGAGCAGGGCATCATTGCACAGGAGATTCGCATGAATAACGATGAGCCGGGCTGGCGGGTATTTTTCAACATGCTCAGAGCCATGTATCATAATCATCCGGTGCGCATTGACATCGGCGGTACAGAGGAGAGCATCCGGAAGATCGATGCGGATCTATTGTATCGCTGCTACAATACGTTCTACAATCTGCACAACATGGTGCTGTCGGTTGCAGGAAATGTGAAGGCAGATGAAGTACTGGCAATCTGTGACAAACTGTTGCGGAAATGTGAAGATCAGGGACTTGAAGAGGTGTTTCCGGATGAGCCGGATACAGTCGCAGAGCATTACACGGAGGTATGCCTGCCGGTGGGCGCACCGATCTTCAATGTGGGCTTCAAGCTGAAACCCAAGAGCGGCAAGGAGCTGCTGCGTGCGGAGCTGACGGCAATTTCTTTGCTGGATGTGCTGCTCGGACCAAGCTCAGGACTCTATAATGAGCTGTTGCAGGAGGGGCTGATCAACTCTGAATTTGACGTGGATACGCCGTTTACAGGAAGCGGATTCTTCTGTCTGAGCTGCGGAGGGGAATCCCGGCAGCCGGAGACAGTTCGTGACCGCATCATTGCGGAGATCGAGCGTGCCAAGAAAGAGGGATTCAGTGCGGAGGATTTTGAACGCACCAAGCGTGTGCATTACGGTGACATGATCCGTTCCTGCGGCAATGTGGAAGCCAATGCAAGCATGATGCTCAATGCCTTTATGAATGGACTTCAGCCATTTGACAGCATTGAAGTGCTTGCTGATATCACCTATGAGGATGCGCTGCAATTTCTGCGTGAGGAGATCAACACGGAAATGAATGTACTCTCTGTCGTCCGGAATCAGGAGGCAACGTCATGCAGACGGTAGCAGAGATGGGATATGCCAGTCTTGATCAGGATGAAATTGTCTTTCCGAATCTGGGAATCGACATCCATGTCGATCCGACGGCATTCACACTGTTTGGCATGAAGATACAGTGGTATGCCATCATCATTGTCTGCGGATTGCTGCTGGCGATGCTGTACGCTTACAAGAACATGCGCCGTGTCGGCATTGATGCAGACAGGGCAACAGATGCCATTATCGGCGGCATTCTGGGCGCATTGGTGGGTGCAAGGGCATACTACGTGATCTTCAACTGGGAGATGTACAAGGATAACCCCATCGAAGTGTTCAACACCCGTGAGGGAGGTCTGGCAGTTTTTGGCGGACTGATCGGTGCCGTCATTGTCGGCGGTATAATCTGCCGTATCCGGAAAGTAAAGTTTCTGCCGATGATGGATCTGTGCGGAGTGGGATTTCTGATCGGACAGGGCATCGGCAGATGGGGCAATTTCATGAATCAGGAGGCGTTCGGCATCAATACCAACAGTCTGTTTGCCATGTCCGGCGGCAAGGTGCAGCACTGGATCGCAGCCACCTACCCGGACGGCATGCTTGACAATGGCAGCACCATTGATCCGATGGTCGCAGTGCATCCGTGCTTTCTGTACGAGTCGGCATGGTGTCTGACCGGGGCACTGCTGTTGGCAATAACGCTGAAAAAATGGCGGAAATTTGACGGACAGATCATTCTGATGTATATGGCATGGTACGGACTGGGGCGGTTCTTTATCGAAGGCATCCGGACAGACAGTCTGATGATCGGAAAGCTGCGTGTATCGCAGGCACTGGCAGCTGTTATCTGTGCAGTATCTGTGGTGCTGCTGATCGTCTTTTTGTTGAAAGTCAGACGGATGGGCAGGGACTATGTGCTTTATGTAGATACGAAGGAATCCAAGGCACTTCTTGCCGAAGCGGATAAGCATGCGGAGGAGTATGCTGCACAGAAGGCTGCTAAAAAACAGGCAAAATCTGCATCAGCTGCACAGACCGCAGACACACCATCCGGAACAGAAACAGACAAGCCGGAGGACAATCCGGCAGAGGAGGAAAACGATGGCTAATCTCATAGACGGCAAGAAGATATCAGCTGAGGTCAAGGAGAAAGTCCGGCTTGAAACGGCATCCCTTGTGGAAAAACATGGCATTCAGCCGGGGCTTGCAGTGGTGATCGTCGGGAATGACCCGGCATCGAGGGTGTATGTCAACAACAAGAAGAAGGCATGTGAAGCAGTCGGATTCCGGTCGTGGGAGTATGCATTGCCGGAAGATACCACGCAGGCAGAGCTGCTTGAACTGGTGGAGACGCTGAATGCCGAGAAAAACGTCAACGGCATTCTCGTACAGCTCCCCGTCCCGGCACAGATCGATGACAAGGCGATCATCAATGCCATCTCCCCGGCAAAAGATGTGGATGCCTTTCATCCGGAGAATGTAGGACAGATCATGATCGGGGACTACAAATTCCTGCCATGCACTCCTGCCGGTGTGATGGAGCTGATCGATTCTACAGGTATTGAGGTGAGCGGTAAGAAGTGTGTTGTCATTGGCAGAAGCAATATCGTCGGTAAGCCGATGGCGATGCTTTTGCTGCACAGGAGCGGAACGGTGACGATCTGTCACAGCAGAACGGTAGATCTGCCGTCCGTTACCAAAGAGGCAGACATTCTCGTTGCCGCTGTCGGAAAGGCAAATTTTGTCACCGGTGACATGGTGAAGGAAGGGGCTGTCGTCATTGATGTGGGCATGAACCGCCTTGAGAACGGCAAACTCTGCGGCGATGTGAATTTTGCGGAGGTCGAGCCGAAGGCATCGTGGATCACGCCTGTTCCGGGCGGTGTAGGTCCCATGACCATTGCCATGCTCATGCGCAACACACTCACAGCAGCCAAATCACAGAATGGCATTCAGGATTGAGACATAACAGTCCGGATACCTATCCTCTATCGAAATTATGACAAAGCCAACAGAACGATAGACATCACAGAAATTGTATGAAACGGCAATCGGCGCAGGCAATCTCCTATCATCTTATCGGGGCAGGATGGTAGGAGATTGGCATCAATATCGGGCTGTTTTCTTTTTTTCTGCAAATCTGTGAAAAAAATTGCAAAAAACCCTTGCAAAAAATCCGGAAGTATTGTATAATAGAAATGTATGCTGAAATTTTATGATGGGAGTGTGAACTATCATGAATTTACTCATGGTAAATAATCTGCTCATGCTTGCCGGAGGTTCGATCGATGGCGATGCCCATATGGATGGTTCTCAGTACTGGGGCGTCACTCTTGCGGGATTGGGAATCGTCATTGCGGCGCTGGCATTGCTGGTCATTGTGATCTTCCTGTTCGGAAAGCTGTTTGATTTCATCCATTCCGACAAAAAGAAGGTACAGTCTGCTGCTGCGGCTGCCAAAGCCCCCAAATCTGCACCGCCGAAACCGGCTCCCCCTGCTCCGAAATCTGCTGCACCGGCTGTTGCTGTTCCGGCAGAGGATGAGGACGAAGTGATCGCCGTCATCTCAGCTGTGGTGGCAATGATGAGCGAAGCGGACGGAACGGTCTACAAGGTGAGGTCTGTCAAGCCTGTCGGGAATGGATATGCCGGAAGAACGGCATGGGCTATGGACGGCAGACGGCAGAACGTTGCCCCGTTCTGACAGGGAAGGAGTTGTAAATTATGCTGCAAATCTTACAGGATATATTAGCAGGGCTTTGGGAAACCAGTGGACTGTATGCGTTGGCAGAGCATCCCGGCTCTCTGATCATGATGCTGGTTGCATTCCTATTTATGTTTTTCGCCATTGTGCTGGAATTTGAGCCGCTGCTGCTGCTGCCGATCTCGTTTGGCATGTTTCTCTCCAACCTGCCGGCAGTCAACCCGGAGGATATGATCTTTCATGCGGAGTTCTGGAATCAGGAACAGACCGTTGACTGGTTCTGGTCAGTGCTGCATGACGGTGGACTATTAGATAAATTGTACTTGGGTGTCAAGCTGCAAATTTATCCCTGCCTGATTTTCTTAGGCATTGGTACGATGACGGACTTTGGTCCCCTGATCGCCAATCCGAAGAGCTTTCTGCTTGGTGCGGCTGCACAGGGTGGTATCTTCTTTACTTTCCTTGCGGCTGCGCTGATGGGTATGACAGCGGCAGAGTGCGGTTCTATCGCCATCATCGGAGGTGCGGACGGTCCTACCTCGATCTATGTTTCGTCCAAACTGCTTGACGGGGCAAATTCGTCGCTGAACACCGGTACGATTGCTTTGGCGGCATATACATACATGGCACTTGTTCCGGTCATTCAGCCGCCGTTGATGAAGCTGCTCACGACCAAAAAGGAGCGTGCCATCAAGATGCCGCAGCTCCGGACACCTTCCAAGACGGAGAAAATCATCTTTCCGGTCATTGTCACACTGATCGTGGCTTTGCTTGTACCGTCAGCTGCTTCTCTTGTGGGAATGCTGATGTTCGGTAATCTGCTGAAGGAGAGCGGTGTCTGCGATCGTCTTGTTGATACAGCACAGAATGCACTGATGAACATTGTCACCATCTTTCTTGGTATTTCCGTGGGTGCGACCACAACAGCAGATAATGTGATACAATGGGAATTCCTGAAAGTTATGCTGCTTGGTGTCATTGCATTTTCGCTGGGTACTTGCTGTGGACTGGTGCTTGCAAAGATCATGAACTGGCTCAGCGGCGGCAAGCTCAATCCGCTGATCGGTTCGGCAGGAGTATCTGCTGTACCGATGGCTGCACGTATTTCCCAGAAAGTCGGCGCACAAACCGACCCGACCAACTTCCTGCTCATGCATGCTATGGGTCCGAATGTTGCCGGAGTAATCGGTTCTGCGGTAGCGGCTGGTGTGCTGTTGAGTGTGATTGCGTATTGATGAAGAAGTCCCCTGTGGAAACAGGGGGCTTTTTGTACTTTCCGTGTTTTACCATTGACAATCTCAGAAAAGGATGGTATAATAATACTGATGCTATTTTCTTGTTATTCTGCCCGACAGGATGAAAGAGAAACAGAGAGATATGTCCCCCTCTATTGCTAATAAATGGAAAATGCACTTTGATGCACACAGCTGCATCAACTTATGCATTTCACTATGGATTGATATTCAGAACGGAGGACAGTAGAAAAAGAGTTACAGGAGGAACAAAAATGAAAAAAATTGGAACAATCACAGCAATCACGCTCAGCAGTGCATTGCTGCTGTCAGGAATGTCTGCCGGAGCTTATTATGGCAGCTCCGATGAGATCGCACTGGATCTCCGGGGGATGTCCGGGGGAAACGGTGTCTACATGACGGCAGATGATGTAAACACCATCTATGTCAGCCCTTCCGCAGCAGCAGAGGGAACAACTGTACATTTCGGTATCTTCATTGAGAGCGATAAGGCAGAGCTTATTGTGATGTCGATTAAGCTTGAATCGGCAAAGGAGCAGGTCACTTTTCTGGAGGACACCTTTGTTGAACCGAAAGCCGCTGTTTTCAGTGAGGCACAGACCTATACCCTTCCGGACGGAACGGAGTTCCAAAGCAAATATGTGCCGTATTGTCTCGGCAAGATCAACAGCATGAATGTCTACAGCCCAGATGCGATGTCCGCAAATTTCAACTTCAGCAAGTCTGAAAATGCCCTCTACTCTACATGGATGCATGGAACGGAGAATGCTACTTCCTTTCTTGGGGGAAGATCCGATGCCTACAGTTATGCTGAGTTTGATGTCAGCATTGCCCCCGGAACAGAACCGGGCGAGTATCCGATTTATTTTGTGAAGGATGATACAGTGGAGATCAGTCAGAGCCCGACCCATATTTCAAGCTATGACTATCTTGACGGAACAGGAAAGTATTATCACGTTATACCGGAGTTGATCGGTTCTGATATCATTGTCGGGAGTTATGAGACGGCAGAGACAGCGATGCCGGTATTCCGTTTTGCAGAGGACACAACGCCTTTTTCGACAGATGACCTGTCGACGGAAGTCCTGCATTATACAGCAGACGGCACACAGGAGACTGTTTCGGCTGACCAGTTGTCCATGACAACGACGTATGAAAGCCCTGCTTCGGTCAACATCACAGAGCTTCAGCAGATCAGGATACCGCTTTCCTGTCAGGATGAGCAGGTCATGAACGCATCCGGCGAGCAGGCAGAGCTTGTATATGAGATCGGCAAGCGTGGGGATGTGAACGGGAACGGCATGATCGAAACGGGGGATGCGGCAGCGATTCTTCAATACATCGCCCAAGAAGGTGCAGGACAAAATGCATCCCTGACAGATGGTACAGAGACAGAGGAGGCATTTGCTGTCTTTCTTGCGGATGTCAATGCCGAGGAAGGTACAGAGGAGCATAAGCTGGACACAGCGGATGCAAGCTGTATTCTTACCTATATTGCTGCTGAAGGTGCAGGAAGAAAGCCGGACTGGGATGATATTCTGCATCCATCCGCTTTCCATCCCTCCGATAACGAGACACCCATCGAACACTAATCCGGTTTCCGATCATCCTACCCCGATAGCGTGATCAGAAACTATCTGCTTGCAGGTTATAGTTGGCTGCGGCGCAGAGAATCAGTATGATTTGTTCCCATCCTATGATAATTTTCATAGGATGGGAATTTGTATATGGGATATTTGTGATCCTGTACAGGGCGTTTCTATCAGTTTTCCAGTTGCTGTGACATGGATTTTAGCGGACTTTCACAAGCTTTTCATATTGGATCTGTAAGATAAAAGTAGAGAGAAACACAACAGGGAATCGCTTTTACAGGAAAGTGGTGTGATTATGAAAAACAAAAATGGTTTGATTCTTGCAGCTATGGCTTTTTCGCTGCTTACAACAGGATGTGCTGATACTTCCGACCAGAACAATTCCTCCGGACAACCGGATACACAGTCCACAGACGAGGAAACGGAGAACAGCACCTTATCTGTGGAGGAACTGCCTGCTGCGGAGCTTTCGCAGATGGATGCGCCGTACAGCTTTGATGCATCAGCACTGTTCTCCGACCGTGACCTGAGCAATTCTTATGAAGAAACTGCGACGATCACGCTGAATGGTGATTCTGCGGAAATTTCCGGAGAGGGTGCAGAGACGGAGGGTTCGGTCATTACGATCAAAGATGAAGGTGTCTACCGCATCACCGGTACGCTGCTTGATGGACAGATTATCGTTAATTCCGGGGATAAGGTGCAGCTTGTACTGGACAACGCAAGCATCTCCTGTTCAGATTCATCGGCAATTTATGTGGAAAATGCAAAAAAGACCTTTCTTACCCTCGCAGAAGGCACAGAGAATACCATTTCTGACGGCAGCGTCTATCCTGCGAATACCGATACCAATAATGAACCAGATGCTGCCATTTTCAGCAAGGACAGCCTGACCATCAACGGGACAGGACATCTGACCGTCAACGGCAATTACAATGAGGGGATCACCTCAAAGGACGATCTTGTGATCTGTTCGGCAGATGTCACAGTGCATGCAGTCGGCAACGGGTTGAAGGGAAAGGATTATGTTGCCGTGACCGATGCAGACCTGACCATTGATGCCGGCGGCGATGGCATCAAGGCAAGCAATACTGCCCCCGGCACGGGTTATATTTATTTTTCAGACGGGAGCTGTGCTATTGAAGCAGAAGGCGACGGCATACAGGCAGAAAGCGAGCTTGCAATTGAGGGAGCAACGCTGACGGTCATTGCCGGAGGAGGTACTGTCAATGCTGAACCGCATACAGACAGCTTCGGCGGCTTTGGCAGGAACAATTGGTGGAATGATAATGCCGAGGATACCACAGATGCTGCTGATGAGACTGCAATCAGCGTCAAGGGCATCAAGGCAGGCAGCCTGTTGTACATTGGCGGCGGTGTTCTCGATGTGGAATCGGCAGATGATACACTGCACACCAACGGTGATTTTCTGATGACGGGCGGAAGCGTGACTGTCCGTGCCGGGAGCAAGGGTATCCATGCAGACGGAGCGGTAGGCATCTCTGAAGGGGATGTTCAGATCACAGAATCCTATGAGGGTGTGGAGGCAGCCGCAATTCAGATTTCCGGCGGAAACGTCAGCATCAATTCATCGGATGACGGTTTTAATGCAAGCGACGGCACAATGCAGGGTGCAGCCGGAGGGGCTGTAGACTGTATGCTGGAGATTTCGGGCGGTCATGTCTATGTGAATGCTGAGGGAGATGGACTGGATTCCAACGGCGAGCTGACGATCAGCGGCGGCACGGTTCTGGTAGACGGTTCAGTTAATGGTGGAAACGGCGCACTCGACAGTAACGGCGGCATTCACTGCACAGGCGGTGAGCTGATTGCGGCAGGCAGCTCAGGCATGGCAGAGTATCCGGAGGATGGACAGAATACCATTGTCCTGACTACCGACTCACAGAAAAGCGGTACAGTCGTCAGCATTTTAGACAGCGATGGCAACGAGGTACTGAGCCATTCCCCTGCAAAGCAGTGGAATTCTCTGGTCGTGAGCAGTGATGTATTGCAAGATGGTGAGACTTACAGCATTCTGCTCGACGGTACAGAAGAGGGCAGTGTTACCCTCAACGATGCAGTCACATTCTTAGGCGAAGCAAATGGATTTGGCAGACAGATGCCTGATGGACAAATGCACGGCGGAGGAAAGCCAGATGGACAATTGCCCGGTGGCGGAAAACCCGACGGACAAATGCACGGTGGTCAAAGACCGGATGACGGAGAACGTCCGGAAATGCCGAGTGATTTTATACCGGGAGAGATGCCGGTCGATGAGCAGTGGGAACGCCGCTGATCAGACGTTTTATACTGAAAATGAACACTCCGCCCGATGCGATGTTGTTGCATCAGGCGGAGTGAATTGTATGAGATGACGATCGTAGGGAAGAGAAACAGGGGCTGCCATTCTGTCTCAATGGAATGTCAGAGAACAGGTTTAACCCGGCATAAGCTCCGGGATAAAATTCCGCAGAATGTCCCAGACGACAAGCAATACAAAACAGATACCCCAGAATACCATATTTCTTGGGAAGAGTTTCAGCTTCTTGCCGAACAATGCTGCCACACGCTCAATGTAGAACAGAATGAAGATCAGCAGCAGCGCAGGCGTGGTAGGGTTCTCATGGATTGAGAGCAGGAAGTCACCATGCAGCAGTGCTGTCAGACTTCTTGTACCGCCGCAGCCGAGACAGTAGATTCCTGTCAGCTCATAGAGGGGGCAGAACAGGATGTAGTCTGCCACAAACCGTTCTATCCATAAGAACGGCTGATAAAAAATAATGACAAGTATGAGGAGAAGCGGCGGCAGCCATAACAGCCAGTAATGTGTCAGCCATTGTTTACAGAGTGCAGATTTTTGCATATTCTCACCTCTTTTTAACATTATAGCACGCAGGGTGTCGGATGTCAAGACACCCTTTCTGTGCAGACGGCATATATTGTAGTACGCATGGAAACATGCGAATCTCAGAAAGGAGCATCTGCCGTAAGACAGATGAGGTGAATAGATGGAACTTCATGCTTTTGAAGAAATGGCACAGTCCATGGATCACGCCCTTCAGGAAGATGACATTCTGGACTGCAAGCCGACGTCGGTATTCCCTCCGGTCACGCCGCCCGGTATGGCATATGTGCCGTATCAGCAGTGGGGGGATGTATACAGCTCAGAAAAGGGGTTCAAAGCCGGAACGATGTTCCCCGTGCTGAATTATCCCTTTATGCCCAACGGAGGTGACTGTGAAAAATGAAAAATCGTGATGAACTGCTGCATACCATCCAGAGGTATGATTTTGCGCTCTACGACCTGATGCTGTACCTCGACACCCACCCGAAGTGCCGCCATGCGATGCAGCTTTATGCAAAGTACCGCAAGCAGCGTGAGGAAGCAGTCAAGGACTATGTGGAACATTACGGACCTCTGATGGCACTCCAGAGTGATACGACGAAAAAGTGGAACTGGGGTCAGGGACCCTATCCGTGGGAAAAGGAGGCGAACTGAATATGTGGACGTATGAGAAACGCTTGCAGTATCCGGTCAGGATCAAAAATCCCGACCCCAGAATGGCACAGGTGATTTGCAGTCAGATCGGCGGACCTGATGGTGAGCTGACCGCATCGCTGCGTTACCTGAATCAGAGATACTCCATGCCGAGCGACAAGACAAAGGGCTTACTGACAGACATCGGTACAGAGGAGCTGGCACATTTGGAGATGGTATCGGCGATCGTATACCAACTGACAAGGAATCTGTCCGAAGCTGACCTGAAGAAGAATGGATTTGACAAGTATTTTGTTGACCATGCGACTGGAATTTATCCGGCATCAGCAGCAGGTGTGCCGTTTACGGCAGCATATTTTCAGGTGAAAGGCGATGCCATTGCGGACCTCACAGAGGACATGGCTGCCGAGCAGAAGGCAAGGGCTACCTATGACAACATTCTGCGTCTGACAGACGATCCTGACATTATCGATCCCATCCGTTATCTGCGGCAGCGTGAAGTAGTACACTTCCAGAGGTTCGGTGAAGCACTGCGCATGGTGCAGGATTCCCTTGATGCGAGGAATTTCTATGCCTGCAATCCGTCCTTTGACAAGAACTGCGGCAAAAATATGTGCAACCGGCGCATGAAATAACAGCGGTGTGGAAGCCTCCTATGCACAATGTGTATAGGGGGCTTTGCTATTGCTCTGAAAGTGGTGGAAAGAGGATACATTCTGCTTCGGAGGGCAGATATTTGTTATATTCGTAGAAAAACTGTACAGAATATTGTACAGGGTGACAAAAATACAAGTTTCCTCTTGACAAGTGCTGCCGGATGTGCTACGATGGATATATACCCCCAAGGGGTATATGAGGAGAGAGACTATGGAGAAAAAACAGCATTGCGCCTGCTGTGAGAAACACACAATGCGCACGGAGGAGGAGAGAACCAAGCTCATCCACCGCCTCAACCGCATCGAAGGACAGATTCGTGGTATCCGGAAAATGGTGGAGCAGAATGCATATTGCAACGATATCCTCATCCAGTCGGCTGCCGTCAATGCTGCTGTCAATGCCTTCAATAAAGATCTCATTGCAAGCCATATCCGGAGCTGCGTGGTACGTGATCTCCGGGAGGGGAAAGATGAAGTGATCGACGAGCTTGTTGCAACGATGCAGAAGCTGATGAAATAAGAAAGGGGGATGTCGGATGGAACAGTATTCCGTGTCAGGCATGAGCTGCGCCGCATGCAGTGCAAGGGTGGAGAAGGCAGTCTCTGCTGTGCCGGGCATCACTTCCTGTGCCGTGAATCTGCTGACCAATTCGATGATCGTGGAAGGGACGGCTTCGCCCTCTGCCGTTATCCAAGCTGTGAAAGAAGCAGGCTATGGCGCATCGTTGAAGGGTGCGGAGAAAACGGCTGCACAGAATGCGGATGCTCTTGCAGATACGGAAACACCGAAGCTGCGGAAGCGGCTGATCATTTCTGTGTGTCTGCTGCTGCCGCTGATGTATGTGTCTATGGGGCATATGATGTGGGGCTTTCCGCTGCCGCACTGGTTTGACGGAAACCATGTTGCAATGGGGCTTGTGCAGATGATGCTTGCAGGGGCGATCATGGTCGTCAATCAGAAATTTTTCGTGAGCGGCACACAGGGCTTGCTGCATCGTTCACCCAATATGGACACACTCGTTTCGATGGGAGCAGGCATCTCATTTCTGTGGAGTGTGTGGGTACTCTTTGATATGACGGATGCTGTTGTCAGGGGCGACAGCGAGCGTGCTATGGATGACATGATGAACCTCTGGTTCGAGTCCGCCGGTACGATCTTGACGCTCATCACCCTTGGTAAGACTCTTGAAGCCCGTTCCAAAGGCAGAACCACGGATGCCCTCAAAGGGCTGATGCAGCTCTCCCCCAAGACCGCAGTACTTGAACGGGATGGCAGTGAAGTGAGCGTTCCGGTGGAGGAAGTCAGACCGGGCGATGTGTTCGTGGTGCGACCCGGGGAGAGTATTCCGGTAGATGGCGTAGTGCTGGAGGGGCAGAGTGCGGTCAATGAATCAGCCCTGACAGGCGAGAGCATCCCTGTAGACAAGACGGTGGGCAGCATTGTTTCGGCAGCTACTGTCAACCAGTCCGGATTCCTGCGCTGTGAAGCGCAAAGAGTGGGAGAGGATACGGCATTGTCGCAGATTATCCGCATGGTGAGTGATGCAGCAGCAACGAAAGCACCGATCGCAAAGCTTGCGGACAGGGTATCGGGCGTATTTGTGCCGACCGTCATAGCGATTGCTGTTGTGACATTGATCATATGGCTGTTGGTGGGGCAGGAGATCAGCTATGCACTGGCAAGGGCGATCTCTGTGCTGGTCATCAGCTGTCCGTGCGCACTCGGACTTGCAACGCCGGTCGCCATCATGGTCGGGAGCGGTGTGGGCGCAAAGAACGGCATTCTCTTTAAGACGGCAGTCTCTCTGGAACAGACCGGAAAAATACAGATCGCTGCCCTTGACAAGACCGGAACGATCACAAAGGGCGAACCTAAAGTGACAGATGTGATCCCCTATGTGGTCACGGATACGGAGCTGCTTGATATGGCACTTGCGTTGGAGCAGAAAAGTGAGCATCCCCTCGCAAAGGCAGTCATGCAGTACGGCGAGGGGCATACAGTCCGGGAGGTCACAGCATTTTCAGCACTGCCGGGCAATGGGCTGACGGCAATGCTTGACGGCACGACGCTCTGGGGGGGAAGCATGGCATTTATCCGGACAAAGGCAGCGATTCCGTCAGAGGCGGAACAAACCGCTGCACGCCTTGCAGAAGAGGGCAAAACACCGCTGTGTTTTGCGGCAGACAACAAGCTGCTTGGTATCATTGCTGTAGCAGATGTCATGAAGGATGATTCGCCGGAGGCAGTCCGTCAGCTTCGGAATATGGGAATCCGTGTCGTGATGCTGACCGGAGACAATGAGCACACGGCAAACGCCATCGGCAGGCAGGCAGGGGTGGATGAAGTCATTGCCGGTGTACTGCCCGATGGGAAGGAATCCGTCATCCGCAGCTTGCAGCGAACTGGAATGACTGCTATGATCGGCGACGGCATCAATGATGCACCTGCCCTGACACGGGCAGATGTGGGTATTGCCATCGGCGCAGGGACGGATGTGGCGATCGATGCGGCAGATGTGGTGCTGATGCGGAGCAGCCTGACGGATGCTGCCGCTGCCGTCCGTCTGAGCAGGGCAGCACTGCGGAACATCCGGCAGAACTTGTTCTGGGCATTTTTCTACAATGTCATCGGGATTCCGCTGGCAGCCGGTATCTGGATCCCGATTTTCGGATGGGAGCTGAACCCGATGTTCGGGGCAGCGGCAATGGGGCTTTCAAGCTTTTGTGTTGTGACGAACGCACTGCGGCTCAACCTGACAGATGTCTACAGCACAAAGCATGATAGAAAACAAAAATCTGATTTGCACAAGGAGGAACACACAATGGAAACCACTTACACCATGCACATCAAAGGGATGATGTGCCCACACTGTGAAGCAACCGTCAAAAGCTGTCTTGAGGGCTTTCCGGAGGTCAAGGAAGCCGTTGTCAGCCATGAGAAAGGGACTGCGGAGCTGCACCTGAACGGGGAGCTGACGCACCTGTCTGAAATGGAGCAGGCTGTGACCGACAAGGGTTATGAAGTCTGCCGGTAAGAAAAAGAGCAGAACATCGTGGGGCAGATCATCTGCCCCCTTTTCTCGTCATTTTTCACAAAAACAGGAAAGAAAATGTACGAAATAATCGGCTGATCCTTCCTTGTAATTTTGCGTGATATCTTGTATAATAGAAATAAGAACATTTTGAAGAAAAGGAGAGAGTGTGCTTGAACAGAATGAAAAGACTGGGGATGCTCCTTGCAGCCGGTTGCACATTACTGCTGATGCCGGCAGACGGAAGTGCAGCAAATGAGGTGATGCCCGATGCGATCGGTTCGGTCAAATCCGACACAGGGACTTCCTTTTACTATGATTCGCCGACTTCCGGCGGTGCAACGGCAATGTGGAATGCGGCGGTCGTTGCCAAGAATGCGACGATCACGCTGATGGCAGACTGGACGTCCTCGTCCGGCACACAGCTCGTGGGAGAAGGAACGGGTGCAGTCTATGAGGGAGTGATCTATGTCCCGACAGGATGTGAGATCACCATTGACCTTAATGGCTGGAACATTGACCGTGCGCTGGAAGTGCCGATCGAGAACGGAGAGGTCATCTGTATTCAGGATGGCGGTGTACTCAATCTGACTGACACTTCCGGTAAATCCGGCAGTGTCACGGGTGGCAGCAACACCGGCGATGCCGGCGGTATCATGATCGAGGACGGCGGCTCACTGAATCTCTGGGGCGGCAGTATCACAGGCAATTCCTGCGGTGGCAGCGGCGGCGGTGTTGTACTTGCCGGTGCAGGGAGCAAGTTGTATGTGGCAGGCGGTACGATCAAAGAGAACAAATCTAACGGCAGCGGCGGCGGTGTTGCCTCTGTAGAGGGGACAGTGGAAATCGTCAAGGGCGAAGTCACAGGAAATACCGCAGACGGCAGCGGCGGCGGACTCTATTTGCAGGGCGGCACTGCCACACTTCAGGATTGTGATATCAATGCCAATATTGCAGGATCAGGCGGCGGCATCTGTACTGCCACGGAAGCGGCACTTACCTTCAAGGGCAATGTCAACATCCAGAGAAACCATGCTGTTTCTCAGGAGAATGTACAGTCCGGCGGCGGTATCCTTGCCATGTCGGCAAGACCCATCCGTATGAGCGGTACACCACAGATCACGATGAATACCAATGCAGACGGCACGCAGAGCAATCTCATGTTCTGGCTGGATGAAGGCAGGGTCTATACTTCCCGTGTTGAGGATGCTGGGCTGTCATCCGCCGCACGCATCGGGTGCTGCTTTACGGGCGGCACAGAGAAGGAAATGGTGATGATCCCCTCATGGTCAGGAGAGAATGTCTTTTCAGCCGATTCCTTTGCATATACCGTGACTGAAAAGGACGGCAATCTTGTATTGCAGCGCAGCATGAAGTCCGGGAATCTTTGGATCTATATCGTACTCGGAGTGGGTGCTTTTGTCATCGTTCTGATCGTGATACTGGTTGCAGTGCAGATGAAGAAGGAAAGAGAGAAGGAAAAACGGAGAAAGAGGAAGCATAAGAAAAATCCGGAAAGGAATGATTTCCATGAGTGATAAAACAGAGAAGGGAAAGGCATTTGTCATCCCACGCCCGGTATTTCCGAAGCGTGCTGTCATTACAGGCGGCATGCCTTACGGAAATAAGGAACTGCACTTCGGACATGTAGGCGGTATGTTTGTGTTTGCGGACACCTATGCCCGGTTTCTGCGTGACAGGATCGGTAAGGAAAATGTGATCTTTGTCTGCGGCACGGACTGCTATGGTTCGCCTATTGCAGAGGGCTGGCGGCAGAAAGTGCAGAAGGGTGAGTTTGACGGTTCATTGGAGGAATTTGTCGCAAGGAATCATGCAAAGCAGGAGGAGACGCTGCATGACTACGGCATCTCTCTGAATCTCTTTGGGGCATCGGGTCTTGGCAGAACAAAGGAGATCCATGCGGAAGTGTCAGACTGGTTCATCCGTTCCCTCTACGAAAAGGGGCAGCTTCAGCAGATCTCCACAATGCAGTTTTTTGATGAGAAAGCAGGCGTGTTCCTGAACGGCAGACAGGTCATCGGAAAATGTCCGGTGGAAGGCTGCACATCGGAGAAGGGCTATGCGGATGAATGTGATCTCGGACATCAGTATATGCCGGAAAACCTCATTGACCCAGTCAGCACCCTGACGGGGGAAAAGCCCATCATGAAGCCCGTTACGAACTGGTATTTCAAGCTCCGTGACTATGAGGAACTGTTGCGGAACTGGGCAGCGACCTTGCAGAAACGCAAGGATGTGCGTCCGGTGGTCTGGAAAACCATCTCCGAATTTCTGAAGCCTCCGGTCATCTATATCAAGCGTGAATTTGAGGAAACTTATCTTGCCCTGAAGGATACCATGCCGGCGCATACCTATCTGGAGGAAAAGAAAAAGCCATCCTTTACCATTGAATTTCAAAATCTGACCGACTGTGACGAGGCATGCCGCATCCTGACAGAGCATGGCATCCGTTACCGGACAGGCAAGACGCTTGTGCCGTTCCGTCTGACGGGTAATATTGAGTGGGGTGTTCCTGCGCCTGCAATGGATGGCGTTGAGGGGCTGACCGTATGGGTATGGCCTGAATCCCTCTGGGCACCGATCTCCTTCACGCAGGCATACCTCGAATCCATCGGCAGAAGCCGTGAGGAATGGAAGGACTACTGGTGCAGCAAGGAGGCAGGGGTGTACCAGTTTATCGGACAGGATAACATCTACTTCTACGGTGTGGCAGAGCCGGCGATGTGGATGGCACAGCAGACAGCGGAGGAAAAGACGGCTGACCCTGCCGCAGGAGAACTCCAGATGCCGACCATCGTTGCCAATCATCACATCCTGTTTCTTGACAAGAAGGCATCCAGCTCTGGTGCGATCAAGCCGCCGATGGCGGATGAGCTGCTGCAACACTATACTCCCGAGCAGCTCCGGATGCATTGGCTGGGACTGGGACTGGGACAGCGGTCTGTGAGCTTCATGCCCAAGCCCTATAACCCCGATGCCAACCCCAACGAGGCGGATCCGGTTGTCAAGGACGGCGGATTCCTTCTGACCAACGTGTTCAACCGTATGATACGGACAGCTTTCTATACCACCCAGAAGTATTTTGACGGTATCCTGCCAGAGCTGAAACCAGAGATGCAGTTTATGGAGGAAGCCAATAAGGCAGTGCTGGAATATGAGCGGCATATGGCAAAGTTTGCGTTCCACCAGTGTACCTATGTGCTTGACAGTTACATCCGCAGCGGCAGTAAGTATGTTGCAAAGAATCTGCATGAGGATGAGCCGGAGAGTCTGCCGCAGGTATTGGCAAATTTATTCTATCTCATCCGGATCGCAGCCGTACTGCTGCACCCGATGGCACCGTTCGGAACGGAGATGATCCGGGAATATTTGCAAGTGGACGAGCGCATCTGGTCATGGGACACGATCCTTGAACCGCTCACATATTTCACGGAAAGCAGTCACAAGCTGAAATTCCTGCCTCCGAGAACGGACTTTTTCGCCCGTCACGAAAGCCAGTTTGCAGCAGCGGAAGAATAAGAAGACCCCCCGTATTTTTCAAGATACGGGGGTTTATAATATCCTACCGATCTGATGAAACGCATTGATACTACATGGAGTGTCATGCTGTCCTTCGATCTCATGCCAGTTCCTGTAATGCCTGTCGGATTCGTGACAGGGATTCTTCCTTGCCGAACACCTCCATCAGTTCTGTTGCGCCGCCCGGTGTGATGCCAAGCCTTGCGACTGCAATGCGCACAGCCCACATCACTGCCCCGGCTTTCCTGCCGGAATCGGCAGCATATTGTTTCAGGACAGCAAAGAGCGTGTCATTGTCCCAGTTGTCAATGCATTCCAGAAGGGGAAGGCATTCTTCGAGGATGGTCTTGCAGAGTTCAGGTGTGGTCTTGTTTTTCTTGTTGGTGTAGAGATCACAGTCCATGGGCAGGCGATGTGCGACAAATGCCGCACGTTCCGGAATTTCCCCGAATGCTGCGATCCGGGTATGCAGCAGCTGGGCAAGCTTCTCTGTATCCACATTCTCCGGACAAACGGATTTCAGGATGGGCAGTGCCTTGACAAGGTATTCTTCTTCCGGCATACGCTTGATGTATTCGGAATTGAACCATTTAAGCTTCTCATAGTCAAAGACTGCCGGCGACTTACTCAGCCCGTCCATAGAGAAGGCTGCTTTCAACGCATCGAGTGAGAAAAACTCCTCTGTAGTCTCTTTAGGACTCCAACCGAGCAGGGCGATGTAATTGACGATGGCTTCCGGGAGATAGCCGTCATTCACCAGATCCTGAAAGCTGACCGCTCCATGCCGTTTGGAGAGCTTTGTGACATTACCATCGGCATCCTTGCCCATAAGCAACGGCAGATGGACATAATGCGGACGCTCCCACCCGAATGCATCATACAGCAGACAGTATTTCGGTGTTGATGTCAGGTACTCATTCCCACGGACGACATGCGTCACGCCCATCAGATGATCATCCACTACATGGCAGAAATTATATGTCGGGAAACCGTCTGCCTTGATGAGGATCTGGTCACGCAGTTCAGTATTATCCATCGTGACCTCTCCGTAGACCTCGTCCACATAGGAAGTTGTGCCCTCCTGCGGCATCTTCTGCCGGATGACATAGGGGATGCCGGACGCAAGCTTTTCCCGTACTTCCTCCTCCGGCAGATCACGGCAGTGTCCGTCATAGCCGCCGATCCCCTTTTCATCTTTGAGAGATTCCAGACGTTCCGGCGTGCAGAAACAGTAATAGGCATGTCCCCCCTGTATGAGTTTTTCGGCATATTCCCGATAGATGGGCAGTCTCTGGCTCTGGATATAGGGACCATGTTCACCGCCGACACCGGGACCTTCATCATAGTCCATGCCAGTCATCTCGAGAGTTTTCAGGATGACCTCCTGTGCCCCCTCCACGAGGCGTTCCTGATCGGTATCTTCAATGCGAAGAATGAATTTTCCTCCCTGTGATTTAGCGAGCAGATAGGCATACAGTGCTGTCCGCAGATTGCCGATGTGCATATAACCGGTCGGCGAAGGTGCAAACCGGGTCGTGATGGTATGATTCATAATCGTGATTCCTTTCCTCTTTTTTTCTATTATACCATATCCTCCTTTTTTTTGCAATAGCTGTATCAAAATATATCTTGTCAGCATGGAAGGGCTTGCAATTTACAGCATGTTGTGGTATAATAAGAACAGTACATTTTCACCGGGTATGAAAGTTTCGTACTGATACAGATCTCTGACATCTGACAGGCATCAGATCGTCAGGAAATGCCTGCTGTGCAGGTTACAATTGGCTGCGTCAATTGCCGTTTTATCCTATCGGGGTAGGAGAAAGGAAAATTTGTATCAGGTATCCGCAGCAGGTGAGGAGATATAGCATGCAGATCATCAGAACACAAACACTTGCAGAGCGTGCCGGGGCATACTATGTGCGCATTCAGGCAATGGCACGCAAGCACCACATTACCCTTGCACAGGAATTTGATGTGTATGATACACCAGATACGAAATACATCGTCATTCTGGATGATGTTCTGCCGGTTGCGACCTGTCGTTTGTATCCGGTCGATGCAGAGGCGATCATGCTTGGCAGGGTTGTGGTGTTGCCGGAGTACCGCCGCCGGGGACTGGGCAGACTCGCCGTCACCTCAGCCGAAGCATGGGCAGCAGAGCTTGGATACCGGAAGGCTGTACTTGAAAGCCGTGACAACAAGGTCGGCTTTTACCAGAAACTCGGTTATGTTGCCGATACACAGCGTGTGATCCGGGGCGACACATTCACCTGTATCTATATGGAAAAGCAGCTTACCTGATGGCGTTTCCCGGTACAGGAGTTATACTGATCCCTTATCATCCTGCCACGATAGGATGATAGATAGAAATGATAAGGAGAATGGTTATGCAGAGATGGAAAATACTAAATAAAATGGAACGCAAATTCGGGAACATCGCCATCCCGAATCTCATGACGCTGATCGTGTTCGGTATGGTGATCGTCTATGCGGTTGATCTGTTCATCAATCCGGAGTATGATTTCAACCTCTCCTCATTGATCATGTTTGATCGGGATGCCATCTTCCACGGACAGGTCTGGAGACTGCTTACCTTCATCTTTATGCCCGATGTCGGTACGGATATGACAAATGTATTTTTTGCTGTATTTGCGTTTTACTTTGACTGGTTCGTTGGCAGCTCATTGGAAAATAACTGGGGAACATTCCGGTTCAACGTGTACTATTTCACCGGTGTACTCACAACGATCATCGTCGGGTTGCTCACGGGTTATGCAACAAGCTCATATCTGAACATGTCTCTTTTTCTTGCATTTGCCATGCTGTACCCGAACATGGAGCTGCTGCTTTTCTTCTTCATTCCGATCAAAGTCAAGTATATCGCAATTCTGGATGCGATCCTGCTGATGGTCAGCTTTGTTTTCGGTGGCGTGTTTACGAAACTGATCATCTTGGTGGCATTTGCCAACTTCCTGCTGTATTTCGGAGTGGATTTATGGAACGGCATCCGGATGTGGATCCGGCGAATCTCCCACAAGACCGCAAAGTACAATTCTCCCGGTAAAACCTATGACCACTGGTGGGAGGATGACAAGAACAATCCCTTCAAAAAATAAACCGATCCCCCATGCTCCGGCATGGGGGATCGCATTGTCATGATACAGCAAACTGATTTCTCATCGTTCTGTAGAAACAGGATAATAACGAATCGGTATTAGCCACCTGTACGCATGGTATACTTGATGTGTTCGATAGCAGCTTCTGCGTATTCGTTGATTTTGGGAGAGCTGTTAGCATCGAGTGCTTTCTGGTACCATTCAAGTGCCTTGTCAAGCTGCGGACGCAGACCGCCGCTGCCCTTCAGATAGATATCACCGATGGCAAGCTGACTCAGTACCAGACCACGATTGGATGCCTCCATATGCCAGTCAATGGCACGGGTCGGGTCTTGTGGGAAGGGATACGTACCCTTTTCATAGCTGTCAGCAACCTGAAACATGACATGCAGCAGCACCTCACGCTCCTTCTGTTCGAGGGTCGGCATCTGATCTTTGATCTCACGCAGGAAACTGAACATACTGGTCATATAGTTCTTGCTTCTGGGTTTGCCGAGGAATGTCCAGTTACCCATTTCGTCCATCTCGGAAACGGTGAACAGTGCATAATCCACCAACTCATCGAGCTTGTCTGCCGTAGGCTTTGCCTGTGCAGAGGATGCGGCAGGAGCAGCAGACGGCTCTGCCTTATCTGCCTCTTCCTTACGCTTTTTTTCGATGAGGTCATAGAGATAGTTGTCCTTCATATTGTTGAGTTTTTCGAGCTGGTCACGATAGCGGTTCTGCCGTCTTTCATCACCGACAAATTCAGCTCTTCTCTCCTGCAACAGAATGTAATCGAGCATATGGATGCAGCGCTCCATTGGTTCGATATCCTCCAGCCGGGGGGTCATGTCTGCAATTCTGCCGGCAATGAGGGAATACAGGAACATTGCCTTTTCCATGTGCTGGGTATGGACTTCGCTGTTGCCCATTTTTGCCTGACGAAATTCTTCGTCTGCATAATCCTTGAGCTGTTCGATCGTCATTCGCTCAGTGCCTTCACGCCACTGATGTGCGCCGCAATTGGTGCAGCTTACGCTGTTGCCATGTAATTTCTTGCCGCAGTTATAACAAACCTTTGCTGCCATCTTCATTAACTCCTTTACAACGGTACAGGTAAATCCCTGCATCCGGAAATTTAGATACTTTATTATAACACAAATACAGAAAAACTGCAAGCCCTTCCAAATATTTTGGAGATTTTGTACAAAGTCGTGACTGACATTCAGTCACTTTGACGAATTTATTCTGATGCAGACTGATTTTCTGTTGGGTCTGTGGGAGATTCTGTGGGCAATGTCTCCATAGTTTCCGGCTGTGCTGCATCCGTCTCTGTCCGGAGATACGCTGTCAGTTCCTCTTCACCGCCTGCGCCCATGTATGCGATGTAGCTCAGCAGCACGGCGGCATCTGCTGTATCTATGAAAGCATTGCCATTTACATCTGCAGCCGTAAGCTGTGTCTCTGTCATGGGGACTTCCTGCTGTACGCCGAGCATGGCAATGGCTTGGAGTATCCATGCAGCATCGTCCGTAGTATAGAGACTGTCTCCATTCAGATCACCTGTACTGATCTTGTCCGCATCGACCGGCAGAAACTGATCGGGGTCAATGGGATCAGGTTTTGGCGGATCCGTGACGGAGTCGGTCGGTTCTGTGGTTTCCGGTTCGTCCGGTTTTTGTGCTTCATACTCCTGCACGATCCTGTCTGCACACTTTGCGACATTTTTCAGAAAGGTAGTATTCGGGCTCATGTTGGTCGCACTGCTCAGGATAACGACTACATATGGTGTTTCGCTTCCCACATAGCATACCTCATGCCATACCGACGAGACATTGCCGTACTTTACAGCGACCGGCACGGTATCGCTTCCGACTGCACCACGGACATAGGTGTTTGTGGATTCGCAGAGTGCTGTCCATGCGGTCTGCCATGCTTCTCCGTCATTCCGACGGTCTGCCATACGTTCCATTGCCGTGCGCATAAAGTCTGCCGTTACACTCGGAAAACGTGGACTGCTCTCACCGATATGGATGGAATATCCCCATTCGTCCACCATTGAATTGAATCCCCCGACCCCGAACAAGTACACGAGCATATCATATGCCACATTGTCTGAATACCGCATGGCATAGTCAATGAGCTGCCGGATGGTATAGGTCTTGCCGTAGCCATTTTTCCGGATAATGCCCGAACCTCCGTGATACCATGAGGACGTATACTTGATCGTCTCATCGAGCGACCGCACACCCTTTTCAAGCTGTGTACACACATAAACACAGTAGGGGAGTTTGATGGTGCTTGCACCGGTAATGAGCTTGTCTTTCTGGTAGGCATAGAGTGTGGTGCGGTCATCCATGCTGTAGACCTGCACGGCACAGGTTCTGCCATAATTCTTGATGAGGGTGTTCATTTCGGCTGCCGCATCGGCATGTGCCATCAGGGGCTGCAAGATCACCCCCATCAGAAGTGTGAGCAGTGCGCACACCATTGTCAAAGAGATGCATTTTGTATGATTCATAAAGACTCCTTTGTCATTTTATCGCAATATAGCCTGTCTTTTCCACAATTTCCTGCCCCTGTTCACCCGTCATCCACTCCATAAAATCGGAAACATGGGGGTTCGGGTTATCCTTGACAGCAATCGCCATCAGCGTGCCGCACATGGGGTAGGTATCACTGCGTATGTTCTCTGCTGTCGGTGCAATGCCATCAAGTGCCAAGAGCTTGATGCCATCGATTCTGGTCATCTGTGTAGCATAGTAACGGAAAGAATACCCGATGGCATTCGGGCGGTTCTCATATTCTGCGATATCCTGTATCAGACCGACCATACTGATTTCAAATTCCACTTCAAGCGGTTCTTTCAGCGGCACATCGCCCATGAAATGCTGCATCCTTGTCTGCGAGCCGGAATTTTCCGGACGCTGGTAAGCAAGGATCGGCATAAATCCGCCTCCCAGTGTCAGCCAGTTTTTGGTCTTGCCGGAATAGATATTCCGTATCTGCTCCGAAGTCAGTCCCTCAACCGGGTTATCCTCACTCACGAAAAAGACGAACGCTTCTCTTGCAATGGGTGTCATAACAAGTTCTTTTCCGGCATCCTCTGCCATTTGCAGCTGTGCATCCGATAGTTCTGCCCCGAAGAAAATGTCTGCATCTCCGGCAAGCAGCGAGCGATAGGCTTCGATGGTGTTGGAGAATACCACCGGCTTTTCGGCGGAGTTATCGTCCTGTATGTCGGCAATATCCGCATAGCATGCATTCGCAAATGCCGCATAGACCGGATAGGCTGCCTCTGCACCGTCCAGTACAGGCATATCATGAGTGATCGTCAGCGTGGACGGCGCATCTGTTACCGCAAGCCGGTTGTCAGGGTTATCAATGTGATAAGGATACAGGTCAACGCTCGAATAGCCGTTCTCATATGGAAACCTGTAAAGTTGTCTGTCAATATACGTCCTCTGGTTTTCTGCTGTCATCTGCGGCGTAGCCATGTCGTGATACCAATAGAGCAGTTCCCCTGTGCTGCTGATCAGAATGCAGATACAGCATGCGGCAGAGAGCTTCTTTACAGAGAATGGAAATGTTTCCTTCCTCTTCCGGCATGTGACATAATAGCCTGCTCCTGCCGCAGCCATTCCGGCGATGTGGATGACGGGCAGCAGATAATGCCAGATGTTCTGTCCCGTATCTTCTGCATACAGGAGCAGCAGTGTCTGCCACAAATTCACATAACGAAATAGCTCTCCGGCAGGATTTAGATCAGCATAGGTATCATCAAAAAACGTTTTGTCAACGCTGAGAAACAACAAGATCAGCCCACAGCAGAAGCAGATCAGCAGCGGTGCATAAAAGCCGGATAGTGACTTCGGTTTTTTCAGTTTATTTTGCGAAAGGAAGATGCGTGCATAGCTGTAGGCTGCTGCAAGGTAACTTCCGATAATCACCGCAACGAGTATCCCTTCTGTATTCCATGTGATTCCCAGCATGGCAAACAGCAGCAGGGGCAGAAGTGGGACAAGCAGCATCCACAGCAGAGATGTGATGAAATACCACATTATTTTGCCTTCGCAGCAATTTCCGATGTCAGTTTGGCGAGCAGTTCGTCCATGGTCATATTGCCGAGGTTGTCGCCCTTTCTGGTGCGGACGGATACATTCTTTGCCTCGACCTCGTTGTCACCGATGGTGAGCATGTAGGGGATCTTGTCAAGTGTCGCTTCACGGATTTTCTTGCCGATTTTCTCTGCACGGTCGTCAATGGCGCAGCGGATACCAGCATTGGCAAGTGCCTGCTGTACCTCTGCGGCAAAGTTTAGATGTCTGTCTGCGATCGGGATGATCTTCACCTGTTCCGGTGCAAGCCACAACGGCAATGCCCCTGCAAAATGTTCCAACATATAGGCAAGCGTTCTTTCAAAGCAGCCAAGTGAAGTCCTGTGGATGATGTAGGGCAGTTTCTTCTGTCCGTCAGAATCAATGTAGTACATCCCGAATTTCTCTGCAAGGAGCATGTCGATCTGGATGGTGACGAGAGTATCTTCCTTGCCGAATACATTCTTATACTGAATGTCGAGTTTTGGACCGTAGAAAGCGGCTTCATCAATGCCGACCGTATACTCCAGTCCGAGTTTGTCAAGGATATTGCCCATGACACGCTGTGCCTCGTCCCACTGCTCCTTTGTGCCCTCATACTTGTTCTTCGGGTTTGCCGGATCCCACTGCGAGAAACGGAACGTGCAGTCCTCCAGCAGTCCCACAGTGTCGAGCATATACTTTGCCATTTCCAGACAGAATTTGAATTCTTCCTCCAACTGGTCGGGGCGCAGGATAAAATGTCCTTCGGAGATCGTAAACTGCCGCACACGGATGAGTCCATGCATTTCACCGGAATCCTCATTCCGGAACAGCGTGGAAGTTTCCGTCAGACGCATGGGCAGCTCTTTATAAGAACGCTGCCGGTTGAGATAGACCTGATACTGGAATGGGCATGTCATTGGACGCAGGGCAAAGCATTCCTTTTCCATGTCATAGGGATCGCCCAGAATGAACATGCCGTCCAGATAATGATCCCAGTGTCCGGAGATCTGGTACAGGTCACGCTTTGCCATGAGCGGGGTCTTGGTCAGCAGACAGCCATGTGCCTGCTCATAGTCCTCTACCCATCTCTGCAATAGCTGGATCACTCTTGCACCCTTTGGCAACAGGATCGGCAAGCCCTGCCCGACATAATCTACCGTTGTGAAATATTCCAGCTCCCGTCCTATCTTGTTGTGATCACGCAGCTTTGCCTCTTCACGGCGTTTCAGCTCCTCATCAAGCTGTGCTGCCTTCGGGAATGCCGTACCGTAGATACGGGACAGAGACTTATTCTTTTCGCTTCCCCTCCAGTATGCGCCTGTGCAGGACAGCAGTTTGAATGCCTTGACAGGTTCGGTCGTCATGAGGTGAGGTCCTGCGCAGAGGTCAGTGAAGTCACCCTGCCTGTAGAAAGAGATCGGTTCTCCCTTTCCTGCATGCTCCTCACACAATTCGACCTTGTACGGCTCATCCATATCCCGGAGTGTCTGCAAGGCATCCTCCGGGCTGAGGCAGTACTGCTCTATCGGGAGTTTCTCCTTGACGATTTTCTTCATCTCGGCTTCGATCTTCGTCAGTTCTTCCGGCGTAAACGGATGCTCCGTATCAAAATCATAGTAAAAGCCGCCGTCAATTGCCGGTCCGATGGCAAGCTTTGTCTCCGGATACAGCCGCTTCACTGCCTGTGCGAGTACATGTGATGCCGTATGCCAGAAGGTCTTTTTTCCTTCCTCATCGTCAAATGTCAGCACTTCAAAGGTGCAGTCCTTCGTCAGCACCGTCCGCAGGTCGCAGACAGTCCCGTCGATTTTGACACAGCATGCAGCTTTGTACAGCCCCATGCCGATGCCCTTTACAATTTCTGCGGCAGAGAGATTCTCCTCTGCCTCACGGATGCTTCCATCTTTCAGTGTTAATTTTAACATATCACATTCTCCTTTACCTGATGTTATCCAACAATTTCAACCGCTTCTGTCTCAGCCATGAGCGCAGTCTTTGCCCTCTTGACGCCGATCCGGAAGTTGATCACTGCAATGATCCAGAACACCGGGATCATCAGCAATACCAGCCAGTTCTTCCCCCACAAGGCGATTATCACCGGCAGCACTGTCCAGAATACCATGAACCAGAGCATGAGCTTCGGTAGTTTCATGTCCGCCCAGAACAGTGTACCGTCCGCATCCGGCAGCAGCTTCATACGGATCTCCGGACGGAAGGCATTCAGTTCCTTGCCCTTGTAGTCAAAGATAAATTCCTCCTCCTCTTCCTTACCATGAAAGCCGGATGCAGTTTTTTTCAGGGTGTTACGGAATACCTCTGCCGCTTCATCCGGCGGCAGTTCCGAATGCAGTTCAATTTTCTGGTGTAACATATCCTCTCACCTCCCATAAAAAAATCCCGGAGCATGGTATTACCCAAAGCTCCGGGACGTATGACCGTGATTCCACCCGAATTCATGCAGCAAGCTGCACCTCATTGTTGCCGGTAACGGGGCAAACCGCTGCGGATTGGGCAGACTCAGAGATGGTATCTGTCAAGACGACCCGTTTGCTGCTGCTCTCAGCCTATGGCAGCAACTCTCTGGAATACGGTGTGCATTGCACGGTTCCTAACAGCGTTCTCGTCAGCGTGTATAAATACATAATAGCATATTTTCCGCCGCTTGTCAAGTGTTTTTTTGTGTAAAATTGATATTGACAACGCTATATGGTTATGCTATAATAGGCGAAGAATTATGAGGAGGGATAAACATGAACAAAGAATTATATAAAAGATTATTTACCATCGTGACTCCCATTGCTTTCCAGTATCTGATGTCCTCACTCGTATCCGCCTCGGATGCGTTCATGCTTGGTTTTCTGGAGCAGGATGCATTGTCAGCATCGTCGCTTGCCGGACAGGTTGCTTTTGTGTACAGCCTGTTTACGAATGCCTTCATCGGCGGATGCAATGTCATGGGAGCGCAGTACTGGGGCAAAAAAGATGGCAAGACCGTAGAACAGGTGCTTGCAGTCACCATGCGCTATGCATTGCTTGTGGGACTGTTGTTCACACTGGCAGCATTTCTGATACCGTCGCAGATCATGCACCTCTTTACCAATGATCCTACCCTCATTGAAATGGGTGCAGTCTATCTGCGTGCAGCAGCCCTCTCCTACGTGCTGACAGGATTCTCACAGACCTACTTCGGCATTATGAAGGTCTGCGACAGGGCAGGGCTCAGCTCTGTAATTGGTTCGACATCGGTCGTGCTGAACATCATCCTGAATGCCTGCCTGATTTTCGGACTGTGGATATTTCCGGAAATGGGCATTGCAGGGGCAGCGTTGGCGACAGTCATTGCAAGGTTTTTTGAAGTGTTGTGCGTGGCATTTGTAATGATAAAAGGAAAATGCATTCCGCTGCGCATCCCTCTGCTGTTCCGTTCTGATAACAGGGAGCTGCATCATGAATACTGGCACTACACCGCACCGATGCTGTTCAATCAGCTTGGCTGGGGCGGCGGCGTAACGATGTATTCCGTCATCATGGGACATCTTGGTACAGATGCCACAGCGGCTAACTCCATTGCCGGCATTGTCCGCAGCATGATCGCAAGTCTCTGTTGGGGAATTGCTGCCGGAGTCGGCATCATCATCGGCGGCATGCTCGGCAGGAATGAGCTTTCAGAGGCAAGAAAGGCAGGCGGCAGTTTTGTGCGCTTTTCCATTGCCATCGGCGCAGGGTCGGGACTGGTGCTGCTTGCCCTCATACCGCTTGTGGTGCATATCATTGACCTGAGCGAACAGGCGAAAGGATATCTTGTCTGGATGCTTTGCATGGCGGCATACTATGTCATCGGCAACTCTCTGAACTCCACTGTGATCTGTGGGATTTTTGCTGCCGGCGGCGACACCCGGTTCGGGATGGTCTGCGATATCATCACGCTCTGGGGCGTGGTCGTGCCGTTGGGGATGTTAGGGGCATTTGTGCTGCATCTGCCGGTGCTTGCGGTTGCCTTCATCCTGACACTGGATGAATTTGTCAAGCTTCCTGCCGTCTACAGGCATTACATAAAATTCCGGTGGCTGAAAAATATCACGGTATGATAAGCATTAACAGCATCTGCCACACATGATAAAAAACGGTTTCATCTGTTCCGGAATGCCTGCTGTCAAGGACGGCAGGCATAGGTTCAGATGAAACCGTCTATCTTTTTTTCGTGATCTCGTAACTCCTGTCCAGCATGCGCAGTGTTACCGTGTCATCTGCCATGCCGTTGAGCAAAATGGTGATCCAGTGTTTTTTGTTCATGTGCCACGCCATGGAAAATCCCGGCTCAGCTGTCATGAGGGCAATGGTGTCCGGATCACATTTGACATTCAGGATATCCACCTGTGCATCTGTGGGCAGCCCCAATTTTTTTCCGGAAACATGCAGCAGTGCGGCATACCATTTGCCGTTGTCCGTATGCCGCAGCACAGCACTCTGTGGGTCACGTTCCCAGAGATACTCCGGCTTGCTCTGGTAAGTATTGGCAGCATAAGCAATGATCTCCTCTTTTGTCATAGAGTACACCTCACATCATACTGAATCCGATGGGATTGTGCATGCTTGTGTCCACGTCCTGAAAATTCTTTACTGCCGCCAGAAAATCTTCTGCCGTCAGCTCCCTGCAAATATCTCCGCCAAGCTGACAGCGCAGTGCAGCCTTTGCCCATGTCCGCTCAAAGACATTACGTACAAACCGTCCGTTGCTGAAGGTCTTGGCAGTCAGAGTCTTTTGTGCCAGAGAACCGAAATAGTCAGTTACCTCCTGTTTCAGCCTGTCGTCATAAATAAAGCTCCTTTCCGCAAGCCGCAGGAAGATTTCTGCAAGCTGTGCGCCTGTATAGTTGGGAAACTCGACCCGGTAGGGCATCCGGCTTTTCAGTCCCTTATTGCTCTCCAGCAACTGTTCCATTTCATCGGGATAGCCTGCCATGATGACCATGAGGTCGGAGCGATGGTTTTCCATCTCTGTGACGAGAGTGTCGATCGCTTCACGCCCGAAGTCCCGTCCGCTGCCGTCATCGCCCCGGAAAAGCGCATACGCCTCATCAATGAACAGTATGCCTCCATATGCATCCCGGCAGATCGCAGCAGTTTTGGGAGCAGTCTCGCCAATGAATTTACCGCAGAGATCTCTTGCGTAATGCTCAAAGAGCTGACCGTTCTGCAATAAGCCCTGTTCTTTCAGGAGCTTTCCGAGGATACGTGCGACTGTTGTCTTGCCCGTTCCCGGATTTCCGACAAAACGCATGTGGATGCAGGGAGCATCCAGTGTCTGGTTTTGCATGGCGGTTCTGATCTGTACAAGGATTTCTTCGATCTGACTGCGGATGCTCTCCATCCCCACAAGGGCATCAAGCTGTTCCATAGCCGTGCCGCCAACATCACTGTGATGCGGCACAAGGGAGAGGATCTCCTCCTTCCGGATATGTCGGTCGTTTCCGCCTGATTCAGCGGTATGGAGCTGCTTGAGGTACAGTGTTTCGAGGACAATTTTCCGGACCGTGCTGATGCCGTAAAATCTGCCGTCCTTTTTCTCCTCTGCCACCCTTGCATGGAACAGCTCCCAGAGGTCGGGTGCAGCCGTAAAGCCCTTTTCCGTCAGCATTTCACTGGCAATGGCATCCAGCTCCGGCATACTGAACGGCGGAATGGAGCATGTCCGGATGCTCAGCACATCATTCAGACTTTCCCACAGGTCAGACAGTACATTTTTCTCTACAAACGGCACACGGAAGAATACGATATTCTTTCCCACATATTCCTGTAAATTCCGCAGAAAGTCACGGAATTCCCTTTCTCTGACACGGGTCATCCATTCGGAGATATCAAAGCAGACCAGCAGTCCTTCTTCTGCAAGCTCATGAAAGACCACCATTGCCGCATCCAGACCGTCGGGAGGTATCTGCACCTCCACAGCCTTCGGTTCGAGTTTGTACTGGAACAGCTTCAGCTCTTCCGTCAGATAAGCGAACAGACCCAGACAGGTGGACAGTCCGTGACCGTCATTGATCGATATCAGGTAACAGCGATTGGTAAAGACCTCTTTCATTTCCTCATGTTGCAGATAGGGTGCTACCTTCATGCACTCCTCAGCAAGCTCCTTGAATTCTGCTGCACCGACCAGCTTGCGGATAAACCCGATCGCAGGGATGCTGTCCTCCTGCACGGGCTGTATGGCTTCGTTACTCACTGTCTGTTTCCTCCGTGGTCTGATGGATGGGATCCCAGTCGGCACCGATGGTTTCGATATTTTCCTCTGTCAGCTCCCATATCTGACCGAAGTCTGTACCGATGTGTACCCAGCTTTCTCCGAGGGTGACATCATGATAACCGTTGTTGGTGATCTCAAATTCATCAGCCTTGTCCCAGATATCGTTATAGGGCAGATCGCCGCCTTCATCCTCCATATTGTCAAAATACAGACGTTCTGCTCCCTCCGGTTCGAGGGTGTCATAAATAAAGATCGTAAAGCCGCTCCCTGCTCCCATCGTGGAGAAGGCAGTTGAGAACATCCCTGTTTTCGGCTGATAGCACACATTCTGTCCGTCCACGGCATTGTCCTTATAGGCATCCTCAAGCAGCAGGACGGCTTTCTTTTCACGGCAGCAGTAAAGCGACATTTCTATGCCGTCAAGAATGACCAGTTCCGGAATGGTATCGCTGTTGAGTTGTATGAGAGCAAAATAGGATGCCTCATGTTCTGATTTGCGGCAGACACGCTGTAGTACGGTCTGATAGGCAGTCTGCCATGGCAGGATACGGGTCTGTGTTTCTGTTGTTTCCGTATTGTCAGCAGCATCTGTCTCAGTCGGCAGCGTCTCAGCAGATGGTTTCGTGCTGTTTGTTATGATTTTGTCTGTTCGGGGTTGGGTTTCCGCAGATGTTCCGGCAGTGGTATCGGCAGATGTTTCTGCGGCAGACGGCAGCATGTCAAGGCTCTCATGCTCCGGGTCAGCCTGTGGGACATTGCAGCCTGTGAGCAGTACACACAGCACAGCGCAGAGCAGCATTCTTTTATTCATTATCAAAGCTCCCTTCCGTTTTGTTCACCTATATCATACCACATTTTCCTATGTTTTGTCAAGGCGACAGAAATGCGCCCACCCAACGGGCAGACGCATTTCCGTGCATGAGTTGCTGTATTACTTTCTGTCCTCTATGACGGAGTACCAAGGAAAAATTGCGGATATGATTGTAAACTTTTTATGAACATCAGCCGGACGGTGTTGTCGGAGCAAGCGATTCATTCATTTCCTGATGTGTCAGGATATCTGCCCAGCTGTCCATAACCGGGTCATAGACTGCCCATAGCTGACCGTCATAGATCATCCCGATCGTACCATCCTTTCGTGTGTCCAGCCTGATCAGCTCTTCCAGAGGCAGGTTTTTTCCGTGGATCGGGAGTTTCCAGCGATGTGCCAGCACATTCTCTTTGATGGGTTCTTCAATATACAGAGATGTGGAAATAGGAGTTGTGATGAGGGTGAACTGTACGGACTGTTCCGTATCAGGAATTGTCAGGGTAACGGATTCCGGCTTTTGCAGATAGGTCATTGCCAGTACCGCAAGCCCTGCCCATCCGCCAAGCAGCATCACAAACATTGCAAATGCCACTCTCCTGACAGAGAACAGCGCAGCCATCATCAGAAAAAAACTCGCTGTGATGCAGCACAGGATCAATGTATATGGCGGCAGAACATACAGCACACTCAGGTGCGCCTTCTGTTCAAGCAGATAGACCACGCCGGACAGCACCAACATCAGCACCGCCATTTCAAGGCATCCCCTTGCGAGCCGGGACATTTTCCTGCGGCTTTCCTGTTCAAGAGCTTTTTCTTCTTCCTCGGTATAGTATCGGTCATTGTCTTGTTGGGGATATTTTTTTTCAGACTTTGCAGTTTTGGTTTTGGATGCCATTGCACTCCCCCCTCTATCAACAGCATACCATGTTTTAGACAGGATGTCAAGCATCAAAATGGTAACATTACACAGATCAGCAGAGAGTCTGCTGCTTGACAGAGTACCTGATTTTGTGGTATACTGTAGAAAAGCATGAACGGAGGTAATATCATGGGACTGTTCAAACGAAAAAAGAAAGTCAAAGCTGCCCCTGCCCGGAAATCACAGCATATCAACGAGGATCACATGGTCATCGAACCGAAACTTGACCGTAAGGAGCTGCTTGCGCTTGTCAGAGAGTCCTTCCCTGATGCCGTGACAGAAGGTGAGCAGGAGGAGTGGCTTGTATGGCATGCGCATTCGCTCCGTCTGACAATAGAATTCGGGGAGATGAGCTGTATCCATAACATCTATAATGTGCAGCTTCTGTTCATTGCACAGCATCCTTTTTTTGATGAAGATATGGTCGAGTCTGTTGCCGGCATGGGAAAAACACCGGACGATGCTATGCGCATGGGGACAGCCAATTTCTGTTTCAGTGTCATGCCGTCACTGTTGGCAGCCTTTGACTGTGAAGGAAAGGAATTCATAGAAGCGGATGTGATGGGAGAAAAACACCGTTTTCGTGTACCCTGCCGTATTCCGGCACTGCATGGTGATATTGGCAAAACGCCGCCGACAGAGCTGTTCGCACTGATTCGTGACAGACTGCCGCAGTATCTCGGAACCAAGCATTGTTATTGGGTCAAACTATTTTCCTCTATGGTGGAGAAGGAGCCGATTTGTGAGGTACGCATCAATGGCAATGTCAGTGTCGAACTCACCATGGTGCTGACGGAGGAAATCATCCGGCGTGGACAAACGGGAAGCTATGTTTCCGACAAGGAATTTGTCCTGCTCATACAGGAGGATTCCACCTATGCCCCATGTCCCTTCACCAAACAGCAGGTCGGAGAGCTGACTTTTCGTGCGCTTGAACTGATGAAGGGGATCACTGACCCGGAGTCAGCCGGTAAGATCAGGAATGCCATCCGTGCCCTTGCACCCAGTGCTGACCTCGGCGTGGAGCTGACAGCGTTTCTGCCGGAAATCACAGCACAGATCGTATTGCAGCTCCCGGATACCGAAGGTCTGGTACCGACCATTAACAACAAGCCGGCAGCAGAGCTGAAACGGTCACAGGTGCGCAGCTATGGTTATATCGAGGATGCCGTGATGCAGTATCTGCGTAAGCAGAATCCCACAGAAGCAGAGCTGCGCAGTATCATTGCGCCGAGCAGTCGGGTGAATGCCTTCTCCAAGGCAATGCAGAACGGTGCAAAGCTTGAAGATCTGCAAATGCTATCGCTGCTGTATGCTGTGGATGAGAGCTACAGAGTCTGGTGAGCTGATTAGACCGGACAGACAGCGGGCATACTAATAACAAAAACTCAGGGATGTGGGAGTATGTGGAATGCAAGACAATGAATACCTGATCGAGGTCAGGAACATTACCAAGCAGTTCAGACGTTACTATGACAGAGGTACGGAACTGAAGGAAATGCTCATGTTCCGGAAACGCAGCCGCTATGAGGTGCGGCAGGTGCTGAAGGGCATCAGTTTTTCCGTGCGCAGGGGCGAAGCCGTCGGACTGATCGGTCACAACGGATGCGGCAAGAGTACCACCCTCAAACTTCTGACGAAGATCATGTATCCCGACAGCGGCGAAATCATTATGCGAGGCAGAGTGTCAAGCCTGATCGAGCTGGGAGCAGGCTTTCACCCGGATATGACCGGACGGGAGAACATCTATACAAATGCCTCCATCTTCGGACTAACTAAGAAGGAGATCGATGCCCGTCTGCATGATATCATTGCCTTTTCGGAGTTAGAGGACTATATGGATGACCCCGTCCGGACATATTCTTCCGGTATGTATATGCGGCTTGCATTTTCAGTAGCGATCAACGTGGATGCGGACATCCTGCTGATCGATGAGATACTGGCAGTCGGAGATACCAATTTCCAGTCAAAGTGTTTCAATCGTCTGCGTGAGCTGAAAGCAAGGGGTATGACCATCATCATCGTTACACATGATCTGTCCACGGTCGAAAAATTCTGTGACCGTGCGCTCTGGCTGAATGACGGCATGATCGTAAAGGAGGGGCAGTCTGCCGGAGTGGTGGATGCCTACTTTGATTTTATGAACCGGAAACGTCTTGAGGAAGAAGAAACTGAGGAGATGCAGCCTGCATTGCCTGAACAGTCTGCCCCTTCTATGCCGCCTCAGGAGGAGACGGATGCGCAGCCGGAGAAGCTGCCTGATCGGTTCGGAATGCGTGATATCGAGATCACACAGGCAAGGATGCGCAGCAGCAGCGGAAAGCTGACTCGGATGTTCCGGACAGGGGAGGCAATGCGCATCGAGATGGACTACCTGATTCATAAGCCGCTTGATGAATATGTGTTCGGGTTTGGGTTTTACACTGTGGAGGGGGAGTGCCTGTACGGCAACAACACACAGCTTGACCGCCTGCGCATCACATCCGGCAAGGATACCGGAACGATCGCTGTGGAGATAGAGAGACTGCCGCTGCTTGCCGGAATCTATCATCTGAATGTGGCAGTGGTGGATAAGGATGGAACACCGATGGATTTTTACCGGAATTACTGTGAGTTTGAAGTCGTATCAGATGACAGGAGTACGGGCTGTATACAGGTACTCCATACGTGGAAGGTGCAGGAATGAACGAGTTGCAGGAGATCATCATTGAAAAGCTGACAGACAATGCCGCAGTGACGGACGATGCGATTGTCAATGTCCCCATGCTTGAT
The DNA here is from genome assembly GCA_947630845.1 of uncultured Clostridia bacterium. Classification (GTDB taxonomy): domain Bacteria; phylum Bacillota; class Clostridia; order Oscillospirales; family Ruminococcaceae; genus UBA3855. The sequence goes on along the minus strand of CANRJB010000001.1, from coordinate 35,595 downwards.
GCCCTTGACCAGATGAACAAGACCACCGTCAACCGCTCCTACCGTGCGATCCCGGCATCATCGTTCCGGGGCAGGGTAGTGCGGCTTTGCAAGCGTCTGGTGCGGCGGATGACATTCTGGTATGTTGAGCCATGCATGATGCAGCAGTCGGAATACAATGCGGCAAACGACCGCTTTGCCGCCGAAGCCAACAGCCAGATCAATGCCCACACAGCTGCGATACAGACAATGCAGCAGCAGTACAGTGCCTTGGTGCAGCAGCAGGAGAAAACAGTGCTGCAATGCGAGGAACTGCGTCAGGAAAATGCAGCACTCCGCACAAGGGTGGATGCCATGCAGCAGCGTATGGATGCCGATACACAGGGATGCCGTTCCTTTTCACAGACAGGAGAGGATGCAATCATCCGCTATCTGTTCAGTGTGTACGGCATTGCTCCGAAAGACTGCCGGTATCTGGACTTAGGGGCAAACCATGCAGTATACCTGAGCAATACCTACAGCTTTTACCGGGAGGGGGCAAGGGGTGTACTGGTGGATGCGAATCCGGTGCTGACAAAGGAGCTTGCTGAGGAACGTCCGGGAGATATTGTCCTGAACCGCTGCATTTCGGACAAGCCGGAGGGAATGCTGCCCTTTTATATCATGAGCGGTGACGGGCTGTCCACGATGGATCGTGATGCAGCGCAGGGCTTCATCCGTGAGAATCCGGCACTGTCCATTGAACGGACGGTCATGGTCGATACCATCACCATCGGGGAACTGATGGACACGTATTTCAGGGATAAAGCACCGGACATTCTGAATATTGATATAGAGGGAATGGAACTGACGGTACTGAGGATGATGGATTTTGCAAGATACCGTCCACACATCATCATCTGTGAAATGATCGAGTACAGAAGCACACTGACTGTGGGAGAAAAGAATCAGGAGATATTGGAGTTTATGCGTTCTGTGGGCTATGAGGAATTTGCTTTCACGGGCATCAATTCCATCTTCGTGGACAGAAAGGGGGAGACAGCGTGAACATTGCTTTTGATGCGGTCGCCACTCTTGGTCCCATGAGCAGAAACAGGGGAATCGGCAACTATGCATTCAGTCAATTCACGGGCATGGTCGATCTGGATACCGAGAATCATTATTTTTTCCTGAATATGCTTGACAAGGATTTTCGTCTGTCCGATCATCTCACGCATCCGGAGCATCTGACGGAGGTCGTGCTTGACACGGGAAAGCATCAGGTGCTGCTGCGTGAGCCGGCGTGTGCAGAGGTGATCGGGGCAGCCGTGCGGCGCTTTTTAGACGAGAACAAGATCGACATTTTTTATATCACGTCTCCCTTTGAATCCTGCTTTACCCCTTACCGGAAGGAGTGGTTCAAGGGCGTACGTGTGGTGATGACGGTGTACGACATCATCCCTTATGTCATGAAGCATCAGTATCTCCGGGATGAGAACACCCGGAACTGGTACATGCAGTGTGTGGAGAATCTGCGGTGGGCAGATGCGCTGTACGTGATTTCGGAGAGCGTAAAAACGGATCTCATCCGCCATCTGCATTTCCCGGCAGAACAGATCAGTGTCATCTGGGGGGCAGTGGATGAAAAGTATCACATCACGGATATCAGTGAGACGGACAAACAGGCACTGTTCCGGAAATTTGGCATCACCAAGCCTTTTGTGATGTGTACCGGCGGTGAGGACGGACGGAAGAATATAGACGGACTGATACGTGCGTTCAGTTTGCTGCCCGGAACGATACGGGCGGCATATCAGCTTGTTGTCGTTTGTAAGCTGTCGGAGCCGGCATTGCAGCGTCTGCGGACAATTGCAGAGGAGCATCATGTCGGACAAGATGTCATTTTCACGAATTTCGTGACGGATGAGGAATTGAGGATGTGCTATCAGCTTGCGGAGCTGATGGCATTTCCCTCTAAATATGAGGGCTTCGGGCTGCCGATCGTAGAGGCATGGGGCTGTGGAACGGCAGTGCTGACGGCGAATAATTCCAGCCTGAAAGAAATTGCAGGTGATGCAGCGATGCTGGTCAATGCGGACAGCGACCGAAGCATTGCCGATGGTATGGCAAAACTGCTGACCGATGCAGCCCTTCGTGAGGATTATGCCCGAAGGGGCACAGAGCGTGTGGAGCGTTTCCGCTGGAATCAGATCAATGCAGATATCATTGCTCTGCTCAACAAAATCGTTCCCTGTGAGAAAGCAGCGTCTGCACCGGAGCATATCCGCATTGCCTTTTTCACACCCCTTCCGCCGATGGAATCAGGTATTTCGGACTACAGCGAGGACATCATCACGGCATTGAGCAGGTACTGTGATATTGATGTGTTCACAGACAAGGGATATACCCCGTCAAGTACGTTTCCGGACAATGTGCAGATCTTTCCGCACACAGACTATCCGGCAAGGCGTGAGAGCTACTGTGACACTGTTTACCAGATGGGCAATTCGGATTTTCATTTTTATATGTACCCATATCTGCGGCAGTTTCATGGTACGATGGTGCTGCATGACTACAATCTGCACGGTGCATTCTATCATCATGCCATTGCTGTGAAAAAGGATACGGCACTTTATCAGACCTATGTCTCCGCCGATGCTCCCCACAGACAGGCAGATGCCGCTGCGCCTGATATCTACGGCTTGGAACTGAACAGCTATCTGACCAATGCTGCCGATCGTATCATTGTCCACAGTCACGAGGCGAAGCGCAAACTCCTGCGGAATGATGTGGCAAGAAATGTGACAGTTATCCCATCTTATGCTGTCATTACCCCCCTGAGTGACAGCCATCCCATCAAGGAAAAATACGGCGTTTCTCCGGATGCTGTCGTGCTTGCGGCATTCGGCGGCATCCACAGTACCAAACGTCCCCTGCCGATTCTGAAGGCATTTGCAGTGCTGCACCGTGATCTCCCGACAATGCGTCTGTTCTTTGTGGGAAAGCTGTCGGAGGAGACAGCAGAGACGTTCCGAAACTATGTGAAGGAGCAGGGCTTACAGGACTGCGTGACTGTCACGGGGCATGTTTCCATTGCACAATTCAAGGAGATGATCGACATGACCGACATCTGCCTGAATCTGCGTTACCCATCCAACGGGGAGACGAGCGGTTCACTGATGCGCATCCTTGCAAGGGGAAAGTGCGTGGTCGTTAATGACATCGGGAGTTTTTCGGAGCTGCCGGAGGATATCTGCATCCGCCTGCCCTCTGTTGCTGACATGGGAGAGGCAAACGAGCCGGAACAGCTCATACAGGCACTGCGCCCGGTCATAGAGGACGCTGACAGATGCAATGCCATTGGTCAGGCAGCAAGGGCATATGCGGAGAGTCATCTTGACCTGCGTCTGATTGCGGAGCAGTATTTCCGTCTGCTCACCAGACCGGTACGCAAGTCCGTTGTGACAGAGGACATGCTGCGCACGCTTCGGCAGAACAAGGACATGCTGCACAGCGATATCTGCGGCATTGCCGGTACGATCGCCTATGCGGCAGGAGAGGAACTGTCATGAAGCCACAGGGTGTCGGGAAAAAGGAACTGCTTGTGGGAGGAGTGCTGTGTGTACTGGTGATACTCTGGGGCTGTCGGGATATTGGCATCTGCCGGCATCCGATCGTCTATCAGGACGAGGTGGGCTACTGGACAAATGCTGCTGTCTTTGCCGGAAAGGACTGGAGCGGTGTCAGTGATGGACTGGTATGGTATTCCTACGGCTACAGTCTGCTGCTTGCGCCGATCCTGCTGATATTTCCGACACCGGAGCTGCAATATCAGGCAGCTGTTGTACTCAATGCTGTGATGCTCGGAGTACTATTGTTGCTGTTCCGGCGGATACTGCGGAAACTCTTTCCCTCACAGAATACATTGCTGTTATGGCTGCCGGCAATGGCTGGTGTCCTGTATGCACCATATCAGGTCTACAGTCACACAACATGGGCAGAAACTGCCGTTCTGTTGAGTGTGACGCTGACAGGAGATCTGTTGCTGTCTTTGCTGCAAAAACCGACATTTTCCAAGGCAATCCTGCTCGGCTGCATCAGCAGTTACAGTTTCATGGTACACAACCGTTGTATTGGTGTGGTTGGAGCGGTATGTCTGACACTGGTGCTGACAGTGCTGCTGAAAAAGCTGCCGCTGCGGTATCTGTTGTGTGCGGCAGCAGTGCTTGTGGTGGGATTCGGGATTCATTTTGCCATCAAGGCATGGCTGACAGATACCCTCTGGGTCACATCCCCCCCTGCCGCTAACGATGCAGGCAATGTTCTCGGAAAACTGAAAAATGTCTTTACATCCGATGGGGCTCCACTCTGGGCATCGCTGTTTCTGTCGCAGGGAATGGCATGTATCGGTTCGGGAGCATGTCTTCCGTTGGCTGCGATCATATATCTTTGCAGCAGGATCATCAGGCATGGCGTGAAAAGAGAATTTCGTCCGGAGACGTTTTTTTCTCTTTTTCTGGTGACATCATTTCTGTTCATGCTGATGATCAGCAGTGTTTTCATGATGACCTATGACCGCATTGACCAGATCATCTATACACGATATGTGGACTGTCTGACGGGGCTGCTCATGGCAATGGGAATCTGTGTACTGTGTGAAAAAAAACAGCACAGGCTGATGCCTGTACTTCTGCTCCTGCTGCCGGTGCTGCTGTGTCTGTGGGCAAACCGTGCGGAGGTGCTGACAGCACATCTTGGGACAGAGCTGTTCAACAAGCTCTGTGCGCCGTATTTTGACTGGTATTATGACAGATTCCATACTGTTTATTTTGCCTATATTTTCCTGATGGGTACACCTATGCTGTTGTTCATGGGGATACGGATGCTGCTGCGAAACAGGAGAAAGACAGTCTGCATTTTTGTCACGGCGGCATGTACCGGGCTTAGTATGCTGTATGCAGCAGGCGGCATGGAGACAATACAGCATCAGAACACCATTCAGGATATGAGGGCGCAGCAGCTCCGGATACTGAAGCGCAGTATGTCAGATGAGGTACTCTATATTGCAGGAGATGACGGCTATCTGCCGTATTTTGCACAGCTCATCCTACAGGACAGACGGTGTGTGACGGTGGAGGAGGGGGAGGACATCCCGGAAAATGTCCTCGTTCTCTGCAAACAGGAGGACTTTGTGACTGACAGCGGATACCATGTAGAGCAGGAGACAGACGAGTATGTTCTGTTCCGCACCTCGTACCGGAGCGACTGACACAGGTGTTCGGTTCTGTCTGTCGGAAACATAACATTTTATTTCGGCGATCTTGTTAGCTATGGATAGGTCCCCGTAACAATAATTCTATTCAAGCCTGAAACAGGAAGGTGATATCATGGCGATCTTACGCTCTGAAAATCCGGATTTTCTGAATGATTACATTACCCACATCTCTGTCGTCAAGGGACTGGCAAAGAGTACAGTGAATGTCTACTATCAGGATGTGCGGCAGTTTCTGCGGTTTCTGAAACTCAGCCGTTCGGATGTGCCGGACATCACTCCCGATATGCTTCCGGAGGTCGGTATCCGGGACATTACCATCGAGGACATCCGGACGGTCACGCTCCGTGACATCCACCAGTTCTACAGCTTCATTGCCAGTGAATGCGGCAATCATGACAAGATACGCTGCCGGAAGGCAACCAGTCTGCGCAGTTTTTTTCGCTATCTGACCAAGCAGGCAATGCTTCTTGAGTATGACCCGACCACCAATCTTGAGCTGTCCCGTCCGAAGCATGCGCTCCCGAAATATCTGAACCTGAACGAAAGTCTTGCTTTGCTCAGGACTCTCACCGAACAGAATGGAAAAACGCAGCTCCGGGATTACTGCATCCTGACGTTGTTTCTCAACTGCGGTATCCGGTTGGGGGAGCTTGTGGGACTGAATCTGTCATCTGTTGACATGGAGGAAAAACGGATGCGTGTCCTCGGCAAAGGTGCAAAGGAACGTATTGTTTACCTTAATCCTGCGTGTATGTCGGCGATCCGGGAGTACCTGTTTGAACGGACACAGGCAGAGACAGACGACCCGGCATTCTTTCTGTCAAGCCGGAACAAGCGCATCAGCCGCCGACGTGTGCAGCAAGTCGTGGAGAATGCCCTCAAAGCCGCAGGACTGGACGGCAGAGGACTGTCCACCCATAAGCTCCGCCACACGGCTGCAACGCTGATGTACCAACACGGACATGTGGATGTCCTGACCCTGAAATCCATCCTCGGACACGAGAGCATCTCCACAACGGAGATCTACACCCATCTCTCCGACAGCTCCATGCAGGAGGCAATGGATCACTCACCGCTTGCGGATGTGAGAAGAAAAAATAAATCATAAAAATGTTACTGATTCCCTGTCATTCTGCACCGATAGAATGACAGGGAATCAGTATTACATCATCAATTCCGCAATGATCGCATTGGACAATAAGAATCCTTCTGCCGTCAATGCAATGCGTTTGCCGTTTTGTTCAAGATATCCTGCCTGTATAAGACAAGGCAGTTTCTTTTTTGCAGCAGGGGAGAGAGCTTGCACATCCACCCCCCTGCGCAGCCGGAGAGACAGCATCAGCCGTTCTTCCGTATCGCACGGGTGGTCGGAGAGAATCTCCACAGGCTGTCGCTGCGCCATGAGGAATGCTTTCGCATCCTTCGGCACAGAAAACCGCTTTCCCCCGAAACAGGAATGTGCCCCAGCCCCGATACCGAGATAGGGTTCACATGTCCAGTATTTCAGATTATGCCGGCTTTCAAAGCCCTCCCGTGCAAAGCTGGACACCTCATACTGTTCCAGTCCGGCTTTCTGTAATGCCCGGACGGTTTGCAGATAGCAGTCAGCCGCACCATCCTCATCCGGACAGAGGGACAGCAGATGTGCATCCCGGGACAGCGGCGTGCCGTCCTCAATTTGCAGCAGATAAGCGGAAACATGGGTGATGGGGAGCTGCATCAATTCGGTGAGGGTATGAGAAAGACGTTCAGGGGTTTGCCCCGGACAGGCAAGCATAAGGTCACAGGAAATGTTTGCAAACCCTGCCGCATATGCCGCAAGGACAGCATGTTTTCCCTGTTCTGCCGAGTGTGTCCTTCCGAGCAGATGCAGGACATCATCCGAAAAACTCTGTGTCCCGACAGACAGACGGTTTACCCCTATCGCACGCAGTTGACGGAGATAAGTATCACGTTGTCCTGTAGGATTATATTCGAGGGTAATTTCCGGCTTGTGGAGATGCATGTGCTTTTGGCAGGCATTAAGGATGTCCTCAATTTGCCTTATTGTCAGCAATGACGGCGTACCGCCTCCGAAGTAGATGCTGTCCACATCATCTGTGATCTCATAAGCGGCGATATTCCGCAGAATTGCCCCCACATAGGCTTCTGCTGTCTCTCTTTGGTAGGGAAGGGAGTAGAAGTCACAGTAGGGGCATTTTCTGGCACAGAACGGAATGTGAAAATAGATCCCGGTCATCTCGTCCGGATAGGTTCGACCAGCTTGCCGAAAAACATATCATACACGAACATCAGCACCAGACTCAATACAATGATACCTACGATGATGAGACTGGAATAGAGTTTTTCCGTTGCAAACAGATAGACTGCGATCACCGCTGCAAATGCAATTCCTGATACTGCGGCAGAAAAATAGATCGAACCCATTCCGTTGCAGCAGCGTTTACCGCAATGGGGACAGGGTTTTCCTCTTGAACGCAGAGAGCCGCAGAGGGCTTTCTGTAAAGGTGTGAACACTTTTTCACCGCAGTGAGGGCATGCGTATTTCATAACCGATCTCCTTTCATTCATCAAGCTTGAGGACGCTCATAAAGGCTTCCTGCGGCACTTCTACCGTACCGAGCTGACGCATTCGCTTCTTTCCTTCCTTTTGTTTTTCGAGCAGCTTTTTCTTACGGGTGATATCGCCGCCGTAGCACTTGGCGAGTACATCCTTCCGCATTGCCTTGACAGTCTCACGGGCAATGATCTTGCCGCCGATAGCAGCCTGAATGGGGACTTCAAATAGCTGCCGTGGAATGTTCTCTTTCAGTTTTTCAGCGATGCGTCTTGCCCGTGCATATGCCTTATCGGCATGGACGATAAAGCTCAGTGCATCCACGATCTCACCGTTGAGCAGAATATCGAGTTTGACCAGTTTTGACGGCGCATAGCCCATAAGCTCATAGTCGAACGATGCATATCCCTTTGTCCGGGATTTCAGGGCATCAAAGAAGTCATACACGATCTCGTTCAGCGGCAGATCATATTTCAGTGTAACCCTTGTATCGTCAAGGTACTGCATATCCTTGAATGTCCCACGCCTGTCCTGACAAAGCTCCATGACATTCCCCACATATTCCGACGGCACAAGGATGTCAGCTTTTACCATCGGTTCTTCTGCTTCAGCAAGCACAGAGGGATCGGGGAAATTGGTGGGGTTGTCAATATACTGGATCGTGCCGTCCGTGAGTGTGACTTTATAGATAACGGAAGGTGCTGTCGTGATGAGGTCAAGATCATACTCCCGTTCAAGGCGTTCCTGAATGATCTCCATGTGCAGAAGCCCAAGAAAACCGCACCGGAATCCGAACCCCAGCGCAACGGATGTTTCCGGTTCAAAAGAGAGTGCGGCATCATTGAGCCGGAGCTTTTCGAGTGCATCCCGCAGATCACCGTATTTTGCACCATCAGCCGGATAAATACCGGAGAACACCATCGGATTGACTTTCCGGTAACCGGGCAGGGCTTCGGTACAGGGATTGTCCGCAAGAGTGACGGTATCGCCGACCTGTGTATCACCGATACTCTTGATGGAGGCAGCGATGTAGCCGACTTCTCCGGCAGACAGCATACCGGTATTGACAAGCTGATCAGTTGTCATGTAGCCGGTTTCCGTCACAGTAAATTCTGCACCGGTCGCCATCAGCCGGATGGTGTCGCCGACCTTTACGGTACCGTCCTTGACACGCACATAGATGATAACCCCCTTATAGGAATCATAATAGCTGTCAAAAATCAGTGCTTTCAGCGGCGCATCCGGGTCGCCGGACGGAGCAGGGATGTCAGTCACGATGCATTCAAGCACCTGTTCCACATTTGTGCCGAGTTTGGCGGAGATACGGGGCGCATCCATAGCCGGAATGCCGATAATGTCCTCCACCTCCTGACATACACGCTCCGGCTGTGCAGAGGGCAGGTCGATCTTATTCACGACCGGTACGACTTCAAGATCATGCTCAATGGCAAGGTAAGTATTGGCAAGGGTCTGTGCTTCAATTCCCTGCGATGCATCCACGATCAGGATCGCTCCCTCACATGCCGCAAGCGAACGGGACACCTCATAATTGAAGTCCACATGTCCGGGTGTGTCGATGAGGTTGAAGATATAGGTCTTGCCGTCATTTGCCTGATAATTCAGACGGACAGCTCTTGCCTTGATGGTGATGCCCCGTTCCCGTTCGAGTTCCATATTATCCAAGATCTGCTGCTCCATATCACGCTGTGCGACCGTTTTTGTCTTTTCGAGGATACGGTCAGCAAGGGTGGATTTTCCGTGGTCGATATGGGCGATGATACAGAAATTCCTGATGTTGTCCAAAAAAACATTCCTCCGTTTTTGTTCAGATACCACTATTATACCACATTTTTTCCCGGATGTAAAGTGTTCCATGAAAAAAAAGAAAACACGGAGCATAACCGCCCCGTGTTTCCGGTCAACAAGTCTTAGCAGCCGCAGCCACAGCCGTTATTGTTGCAGCCGTTGTTGTTGCAGCCACAGCCATTGTTGCCGCATCCGCAGCAGCAGAAAAGGATGACGATCAGGATAATGATCCAGCAGCAGCCACCATCAAAACAACCATTCATAACGCATTCTCCTTCGGATATTGTATTTGGAAGGGCTTTCTTTCGCCGTTCCATAGTACATAGTATGCCATAGGAGAAATTGTGTGACGGCAGTGTATCCGGTTTAACCTTCCAAGGCAAGCAAGCTGACTTCTGTCGGAATGACGATCGTCAGATCATGGCAGCCTTGCAGCACAAGGGGGAGAACCAGCTCCCTGAAATCAGTGTAACCATCACAAGCCGGCACAGAAATCGTTCCGATGGGCTTGTGATCTGCCATTACGGTAATAACTGTCTTTTCCATTGGTGAGGATGCCCAGATGTGCAAAGCATTCACGCCGTCAAATGAACAATTCTGGTAGGTGACAGCATTCCACTGCGCCAAGCCCCTGACATGTGTCACACCAGTGAGGGGATCAGTGAAGATCTCCGTTCCGGTCTGCGAGTCCCATAGCTCCGCCCGGATTTTTTTTGTCAGGTTTCTTGGCGGCACAGTTTCACCGGGCACATGCACCGTTTCCCTGCACCGGATGTCTCTGCTTGATGCGCCGAGCATAAATGCATAATCGCCATCTTCGAGACAGAAGCGTTCTCTTGAGACATCGTATATTTCAAGCTCCCGGAAAGGGATGATCTCCTCAAACTGCACCGCTTCTCCTGCCTTGATGTGCAGCCTTGCAAAGGCGCAGAGCTGCCGGAGCGGTCGGCAGATGCGTCCGGACAGTGCATGGGCATAAACCTGTACAACTTCATCACCGTCCCGTTCAGATGTGTTGGTGATATCCGCTGTGATGCGTATGCCGTCCTCCATGACCGATGTCTGCATGCCGGCATAGGTAAAACTGCTGTAACTCAGCCCATGCCCGAACGGATAGAGCGGTTCGCCGTCAAACCAGCGTACAGTTGATCTGGTTTCTGTCACATCATAATTCTTCTTGTCCGGCAGGTCACCGTCGCAGGCATACCACGTCAGCGGACACCGACCGGCAGGATTGTTGTCTCCGAACAGCGTGTCAGTAACGGCATGACCGAGTTCGGGACCGGCATGGGTCGTGTGCAAAATGGCATCCGGCAATGCCTGTGTGTTCGTATCCAATGCATACGGATATCCCGACACCAATGTCAGTATGAATGGGATATGCTCCTTTTTCGTCAGAAGTGACAGCGTTCCGCAGAGTCGTTTCTGGTGCTGCGGCAGGGCGATGCTTTCCCGGTCATAGCATTCTCTTGCGACCTGCATGGGGTCATTACCGCCGCAGAAAATAACTGCATCCGCACCGCTGACAAGGGCAGCGATCCGTTCAGTGCTTTGACTGTACTCCTCAATGCGGAATAGCACAGAATCATCCGGTCTTTGTTTTTTTCGGTATGTGATACGATCCTGCCCGTCCAGACAGAGCTGCTCGTTTTCCTCCAGTCCGGAAATAACCGTGCCATTCCGATATTCTTCTAAGTGCAGTGTTTCCGGCGTGAGCCAGCCATAGACAGCCGTTCCGCCGAGCTTTGCCGCTCCGTCTGCCATCCTGACAAAACGTCCTGTCTCAACATGCCGGAGATTTACCCAATGGTACTTGTCATCATGGACACAAAGATAGAATCTGTCCGCATGTTCCTTATCCGTATCCGCATACAAACAGTCATCGATGATACGGATATACTTTCCATTGGGAGCTTGCAGCATCACTATGTCCCAGCCAATCTCATACCGCACTTCGCAGCCTGCTTCTGCAAGTCCCTTCCGGATGGACACCTGATAGGACGAGTACCCCGTATACCAGTCCATGAGATTGCAGTCAGCGTTTGCACCGATAAGGGCGATGATCTTGTGCTTTCCGGGGGTAAGGGGGAGCGAGCCGTTATTTTTGAGCAGAATCATCTGTTCCTGTGCGGCACGGCGGTTGAGGGCTTTGTCCGCATCCGTGTTGACATCAGCAAGTGTCAGCCCGTCATAAGGTGTCTCTCTGTCGAAATGTCCGAGAAGCATCCGACTTTCGAGCAGATGTCCGATCGCCCGGTCAATGTCATCTTCGGTGACAAGTCCCTCCGCAAGAGCTTTTTTAGCAGCAGCATGGACAACATCATCGTTGTCGGTCATGATGTCTGCCCCTGCACGCAGACAGCCTTGCAGTGCCTGTGCATGGGATGTGAACGCATGATGTGATGTTACATTCTGCACAAAATCAATGGCATCCGTCACCACAAATCCAAGCCCCCACTCCGCTTTCAGCAAATCGTTCAGATCATGGTTCATGACTGCCGGCGCATGGCAGATGCTGTTGTAGGCTGACATCACGCTGTGTGCGCCGCCCCTGATGATGGGAGCTTTGAATGCAGCATAGTAGTACTCATGTTTCAGCCGTGGGTTCAGGTTGGCATTGTCACGATCTCTGTCCTGCTCATGGCTGTTGGCACAGAAGTGCTTTAGCGTCGGGATGGTTGCCCAGACATTTTCCTCTCCACGCAATCCCATGGTGTAGGCTCCGGCAAGCTTTCCGGTCAGAAACGGTTCTTCACCATAGCATTCTTCCGTTCTGCCCCATCTCGGGTCGTGACAGAGGTCAACGGTCGGACCCCATAGCATCAGTCCGGCATTCTTTGTCTGATTGTAGTATGCCCTTGCCTCTCTTGCTGCTGTTCTGCCGATCTCGTGCAGCAGTTTCCGGTCAAAGGTCGCAGCCAATCCTATCGGCTGTGGAAACACGGTAGACGGGTGATCTGGTTCACGGTTCACAAGCCCCCTCGCACACTCTGTCCCAAAGAACCACTCCCCGATGCCAAGTCGTTCTACCGGGGAATTATGTGTTGTCAGAAAGCCGATCTTTTCCTCTGTGGTCAGCCGTGAGAGCAGATCATGGACACGCTCATCTACTGTAAGGGATGGGTCTTCAAATGGATACATATGCTCCTCCTTATTCAGATAATGTTATGAGATAATCGGTCAGCGTTCCTACCGTTGGGTCAACTCCGGCTTCTGCAATGTAGACCAGAATGAGCGATGCATCTGAAGTGGACAGGATTCCGTCCCCGTTTACATCTGCCTCCTTTAACTGCATGGCAGTCAGGCGAGAATCAGTTCCAGCACCCATCTCGGCGATCGCAATCAGTATTTCAGAGGCATCGGAGGTGTCGATCATGCCGTCAGACTGCATATCTCCGACCATGAAATCCCGTCTTGCCACCGTCAGGGAATGGGATGCATACACAGTGCTGTCAGTCAGGACTGGCTCTTCCGAATGCAAAGTATCTTTTTCAGCCTTCGGGTCATGGGAAAGGGTGATATCTGCCTGCATGTAGGTAAAGGACTGCGATGCATCATCCTCCGGGTCATAAATGACAAAGGGGAGCTGATAGCTCACGATCCCCGTCCCCGTATCCGACGGCATGATCAGCTCAAGCAGATAATCTCCTGCCATCAGCGGACAATGAAGCTCGCCTTCTTCAAACAACGATGGCTCATAAGTATAGTGGAGGAAAGTTCCTTCCTCCTGTGAACGGATGAGGTTGATCGTGCAGCCTGTGAACTGTTGGTCAAAATGAATGACCGCCATGCCGCATTCATAAAAATAATCACCCTGATACGGTGGATAGATCACATTTTCCTCTGCTCCTGCATGGAGCGGGAGCAGACAGGCTGTCAGCAGAATGCCTGCCAGTTTTCTCATAGAGATGCACCTCCTGCGTGCAATGATGTTTTTAGTATACCATATCCCGGAAGAAATGTCAATCGAAACAGAAAATAAGCATTTTCCTGTTGCAATTTTGCAGCGAATGTGTTATAATAGAAAAAAGCACAGATCAGCAGCAGGGAGCGATGTCTGACTGCATGCGTCTGGTATCGTCTGCTGTTTCCGGTATTCCGGGGGTGGATGAAGATGATTTCCTGTATATTTCGGCTACAGGAAACAGTGTGATAGGGTCAAGGAGGGGTGTGTATGATAAATGGGAGAAGGATCGTTATACTGTGTATCGCAAGGCTTCATGATATGGAAAACTGGCGGTTTGTGGATGCACTCAACAAGAAGCTGTTCCGATCCGGGTGTAGCCTTTGGATCTATAATATGACCGCTGATCTTTATTGGGAGGCAAGAGAACAGAGTGCAGAGACGGGTGTATTTGACCTGATCGATTATACACGGGCAGATGCCGTCATATACATGGATGAAAAAATCAAAAGCAGACAAATCGCAGAAAAAGTCATAGAGAATGCAAAAGCACATTCTGTACCTGTAGTTGTAGTGGACGGCAGCTATGAGGGATGTGTGAGTGTGGAGTATGACTATGCGAGAGGTTTTGAAAAGGTTGTCCGTCATGCCATAGAATTCCACCATGCCAGAAAACCGCACTTTATCGGCGGCAGTCCGGGCAACCGTTTTTCCGACGAGCGGCTTGAGGTATTCCGGAAGGTCATCGGGGAGAATGGCATTCCGTTTGATGAGGAGAGCATGGTCAGCTACGGGGATTTCTGGGCAAAGCCTGCAATTGCTGTGACGGAGAAACTGATCGAGAGGGGCGACATGCCGGATGCCATCGTCTGTGCCAATGATATTATGGCATTCAATGTCTGCAATGTCCTGACGGAGCATGGGTATGCTGTACCGGGTGATGTGATTGTGACAGGATTGGACGGTGTGGACGAGATCTACTTTGTCAGACCGACGCTCACCTCTGCACGGTGCGGCACATCCGGTCTGACGAATGATGTGTTCAATGCGGTCATGGATGTGATGGAGACAGGCAGTACGGACAAGGTCTATACGGCAGACCCGGTGCTGCTCCTGAACAAATCGTGCGGCTGCGGCTGTGCGGAGGATAATCCGGGGTATCTGCGTGACTTCAATGACCGTTTCTACCGGTTTCAGGATGATAATCGGGTGCTTGCGGAGATCTGCGAGCGTATCCAGACAGCAGATTCTGTGGAGATCGCCGGGCAGTGTCTGGTCAGTCCATGCATTCATGACCTCTGTGTCATCATTGACAAACGCTGCACCAATCAGGTCGTCAACATGCTTGATATCGAATACACGCCGAGTGACATCGGACTTGTGTTTTTTGATACAGATGATCCGGAGTTCCGGCAGCGTACCATACATCGGAGTGAGATCATTCCGCATCTGGAAGAGACTATGGAACATGGCTATCCGCTCATTTTCAACGAGATCGACTTTCTGGGTATTCCGCTCGGATTGGTCTGCTTCCATTTCAAGGACTGTGATCTGACGGATTATGTCGGTATCCCACAGGTGCTGACATCACTGAGTATCGGGCTTGGCGGTTTTATCAACTGGCAGCACCAGAAATATCTGCGCAGCCAGATCGAAAACATGTACAAGTTTGACTCCCTGACAGGTCTTTATACACGGCTGAGCTTCATCAATGATTTTTCAAATTACCAGAAAATCCATGCAGAGGAGAATCTGCCGTTGACGATCATTCTTTCCGACCTTGACGGATTGAAGGGGATCAATGATAACTACGGACATTCCGCAGGGGATCTTGCCATTGCAGCGGCAGCGGAGGCATTGCGGAAGGCATGTCCGACAGATGCCTTCTGTGTGCGGTATGGCGGCGATGAGATGCTTGCGGTAATTCCGGGGAAGTGTATGCCGGAAAAGATCACGGCAGCGCTCCGGAAGAATCTTGCGGAATTCAACAGCAGTTCCGGACTTGCATTTTCGGTTTCCGTCAGCATCGGCACACAGACACAGGTGCTGACAGATGAGTTGCAGTTTGAAGGTCTGCTTGAGGGTGCGGATGAGATGATGTACACTGAAAAGCAGAGAAAAAAACGGCAGAAATGAGAAAAGGCAGGAGGCGTATGTCTCTTGCCTTTATGCATGATGTTCAAAAAGCATGGAAACAAATTGTACAATCTGCTGATTTTTTCAGAAAATTTCAAAAAAGTGTCAAGTTTTGCCCTCCTGATGTGTCTAAGTATACAGGACGGGTAAAACAGGTTCTTAAGGTTTGATTAAAGAATGCATTTTCCTCTTGTATCATAAACGGAAGTATGGTATGATGACATAGGAGAATATGATGAAAAAAATAATGGGGAGTGATGAAACTTGCAAACAATGGATGCAAGACGGAAACGGAAACTGAAAGAGAGCATCATCAGCTGGGGATGGCTGACACCCAGTCTGATCGGTGTGGCGATCTTTTTTATCATACCGTTCTGTGTAATCATATATTATTCTGTTCTGGACAACGTATACTTTGCGAATTTTGTCGGACTGAAGAATTACATTAGTCTGCTCCAGAACACGTCATTTCTGCGATCTTTACGGAATACCGCCATCTTTTCAGGAATTTCCGTTCCGCTGTCAGTGGTGATCTCACTCTGGATGGCATTCGCACTCAATTCCCGGATACCCGGGAAGAGCTGGCTGCGGTCATGTTTCCTCTGTCCGCTGATGGTGCCGATCGCATCGGTCGTGCTGGTGTGGCAGGTCATTTTCCACTACCATGGCACACTCAATCAGGTGACGGCACTGTTCGGGTTCGCACCTGTGGACTGGCTGAAATCTTCATGGTCATATATGGTGCTGACCGTGATGTTTCTCTGGAAAACGCTTGGTTACAACATGATCCTGTTTATGTCCGCCATTGCAGGCATCCCACAGGACATCATCGAGGTGGCAGAACTTGAGGGGGCGAACAGCTTTTACACATTCCTGCACATCAAGCTGCGCTATCTGTCGCCGACCATCCTGTTTGTCACGATCCTGTCGATCATCAGCTCGTTCAAGATGTTCCGTGAGGTCTATCTGCTATCGGGGAACTATCCGTATGAGACTATGTACTTATTGCAGCACTTCATGAACAATACGTTTGAATCAACAGATTATCAGAAGCTGTCCAGTGCAGCGATATTGCTGGCGGTTATCATGATCATTATCATCGGTATCCTGTTTCTGGCAGAGCGCAAATACGGGAAGGATGTGGAGGAATGAAACTGCATCTGGGACGTCGTACAAGGCGCAATATCCATACTGCGGTGCTGTTTGTATTCGCATTCATTGCCGCTTTGCTATTCATCATGCCGACAGTACTCACCATCAGCAACTCCTTCATGACAGAGACGGAGATCAATGCCAACTACGGTGCCATGATCGAGAGCGCATCGGCTGACAAGAAGAATTATATTTCCGAGGATCTGAATCTGAAATTCATTCCGGACAAGGTCAGCTTTGAGCAGTTCAGTACAGTACTGTTCAAAAGCCCGGACTATCTGCTGAAATTCTGGAATTCTGTGATTCTGGTCGTACCGATCACTGTATTCCAGTTGCTGCTTGCGGCAGTGACGGCATATGGATTTTCACGCTATCGTGGTAAAGTCCGGGAGATCATCTTTTTTGCGTACATCATCCTGATGCTTATGCCCTATCAGGTCACGCTCGTACCGAATTACATGGTTTCAAAATGGCTTGGGATACTGGGAACGAGGTGGGCGATCATACTGCCGGGCATCTTTTCGCCGTTCTCGGTGTATCTGCTGACGAAGGTCATGCGGCGCATCCCGAAGGCATACTATGAGGCGGCAAGACTGGACGGTGCAGGAGAGGTACAGATCTTTTTTCAGATCTGCATGCCGCTGTGCCGCAGCTCTATGCTGTCGGTCGGACTGCTGGTATTCATCGACTACTGGAACATGGTCGAGCAGCCGTTGATCCTGCTTGACGATGAAACGCAATATCCATTGTCCGTTTTTCTTTCCCAGATCAACACAGGCGATGTAGGACTTGCCTTTGCCGTGGCAGTGGTCTACATGATACCGGCACTGCTGCTGTTCCTCTACGGGGAGGAATATCTGGTAGAGGGCATCACCTATTCCGGTGGAGTCAAGGGTTAAGATCAGACTGCTTTCTGATACATATTTCTTATCATCCGGTTGGAATTGGTATTATTTCTGAAAGGGGATACTATAATGGAAGAACAAAACAGGAATGTCAAGCGCCGTGAGCGCATCAAAACGATCCTCATCATCTTTCTGGCACTGATGCTGGTACTGACGTTTTTCTCGAATACCATCCTGAATTACAGTCTGCCGACCGTGACAGCGCAGTATGCCGGTTACGGGACGATCAGCGAGAAGGTGCGTGGTTCAGGCATTGTAAAGGCAAACAAGAATTACGATGTTGTTGCCGTGGGCAACCGTACCGTCACAAGCGTCAATGTCAAGCAGGGCGATCATGTGAAAAAGGGCGACACACTGTTTGTACTTGATGCAGTCGAAGGAGACGAGAGTGTAGAGGCAGCAGAACAGGAGCTGGAGACACTTGAGCTGACCTACCAGAAGGCACTGCTGACCATTGCACCGTCGTATGAAAAGGAAAATCAGGACATTGCCAATGCCAGAAAAGCATTGCAGGATGCCGTGAACCGGCTCAATGAAGCCAAGCGGAATGCAGGCAACAATGTCTCCGAAGCCGATTACAGGAAGGCAACCTCCGATGCCCAGAAGTATACACAGGAGGTCACAACGCTTTCCGGCTACCTTGCAGCGATCAGTACGGGTGAGACGACCGGCGTTCCTTCAAAATACCTCTCCGGGATGTCGGAAGCAAAATCTGCCTATGATGCTGCGGATGCTGATTTGGCGCAGGCATCTGCCGATCTGGAGACAAAGAAAGCGGCATTGACAGTGGATTCCGCTACACAAAAGACAGCGATCCTTGCCCTTGAGCGTACCGCAGAGGAGGCACAGACTGCCTATGTGCGTGCGAAAGAGGACTATGATGCAGGCGGCACAACGGAATTGCAGCGCATTATGGAGGATGCACAGCAGGCAGCAAAGTATGCACAGGAGGATGTGGACAATGCGAAAGCAGTCCTGACGGAAATACAGGCGAAGGAAGCAGAGATCGCCGCCGCAGAGGATACCGTATCCAGTGCGCAGAGCACCTTGAATGATGCCCGAAAAAAACTCGATGCTGCTGCTGAAGCTGCTGCTGCTGCCATCCAGAAGGAGATCGACAGTGCCCAGAGTGCAGCAGACAAGGCACAGGAGATCCTCAATTCCTATGATGCAGAGGGGGCAGCGACCGATCTCGACGCTCTGCAAGCCGATGTGACTTTGCAGGAGCAGACCCTTCAGGGGTTGATCATCACGCTGGCTGATACCAAGAGGAATGATGAATTGACCGAGCAGCAGAATGCCATCGACCTGAAAAGTCAGCAGCAGACCATTGAAAACAAAAAGAAGGAACTGGAAGAAATGAAGAAGAATTCCGGTACCATGACAATCAAGTGCGAGAACAAGGGGATTGTGAGCAGTGTGAATTTTTCGGCTGGTGATCCGGTGATGGATGGTGCTGTGCTTGCCGGTATCACACTGACGGATGCAGGCTATACAGTAGAGTTTTCCGTATCTGCCGAGCAGGCAAGAAAGGTCAGTGTCGGTACAGTCGCAGACATCACAAACGGCTACTACAACAGCGATACCAAGGCGACTCTTGTCAGCTCCAAAGCCAATATTGAACAGCCGAACAGCACCGACCGCATCCTGACCTTCGACATCACCGGAAGTGACATTACAGTTGGTCAGATGCTCGGACTTTCCATCTCCTGCTCCAGTCAGAGCTATGACTGCGTTGTACCATCAAGTGCGATCATGGAGGACAATGACGGGAAATTTGTACTTGTGATGCGTTCCAAGAGTACGCCTCTTGGCAACCGCTACTACTGCTCCCGTGCAAATGTCACCGTGCTGGCATCGGATGAGATGAGCAGTGCAGTACAGGGGGATGTGAGCTATTCTGACTTTGTCATCACAGCATCCGAAAAACCTCTGACTCCCGGAATGCAGGTCCGGCAGGAGGAGGGAACATGAGAATAACCAAAAAAGGTATCATCGGGTATGGATGTGCGCTTTTGTCTCTGATCTGTGTTGGTGTCCTGACAGCCGTGAACAGCTCGCTGTGTCTGGAAAGTCAGATGGCAGCAGAACGCTGGGAAGGCGACGGGACGATGAACTATGCGCAGGTGAGTGTGTTCATGGGGAAGGAGGCAGGGTTTGACACGACCCTTGCCGATGGCATTGCAGAGACGATCGATGCAGCGATGGTGACTGCCTCACTTGAAGCCCCTTCTGAGGATGCACGGCTCTGGTATTATGCGTGCAGCACGCCGATCGGTACGCTGCCGGTCAGCGGCAACAAGAACAACAGCGGCAATGTGCTGGCGACGGCTGTGGGCGGTGATTTCTTCACCATGCATCCCATGACACTGCTTGACGGCAGCTACATCTCTCCGAACGACCTTATGAAGGACAGGGCAGTTCTGGATGAGCTTGCGGCATGGCAGCTCTTCGGCTCGTCAAAGGTCAGCGGCAGAGAATTTATACTGAATGACCAACGCTGTATCGTGGCAGGCGTCATCCGGCAGGAGTCGGACTATGCGACAGATGCAGCATATGGCGAGACAGCAAGGATCTACATTTCCTATGATTTCTATGCGCAGATGCAGTCCGGTGGGATGACAGGGGATGCGATGTCAGCAGAAATGACGTCAGACATGATGGGTATGACGCAAGGCAGCTATGTGGGATGCTATGAGGCAGTGCTGCCCGATCCTGTGCGGAATTTTGCGCTCAATACGGTGACGGATGCTTTCGGAACACGGGACTGCATGCACATCATCAGAAATACGGACAGAAATTCGCTGTCCAGACGATGGAAAAATCTGTGTCATATCCATGATATGGTCATATCAGTGGACAGTACGGCATATCCTTATTGGGAGAATGCTGCAAGGATCATGGATTATGATTCAGCGGTGCTGTTGGGAGCTCAGATTTTTTTCATGATCTATCCGGTACTGTGTGCATTGCATCTTCTGTGGAAGGGATACAAATGGCTGAACCGTTTTATCAGCGACAAGCGGAAGGCGCACAAGAACCGCTACCGTTCTGCCATTCCGCAGATTTAATACAAATTTCCCATCATCCTGTCCTGATAGGATAATGGAATTATCTGCGGTGCAGAAAATCAGTATCATTCAATAACAAGAGTATCAAACCTCCTTAGATAAACATATCTGCCGTACCATGGTGCGGCAGATATGTTTATTATATATGAATTATAAGTATCATAATTGTACAAAATACCGAATCTTATCAAAAGATGTCAGAAATCGGCATCCTGATGTGTATTAGTATACAGAGGGGCGAAACAGACTCTCAGGATAAGTAACAGGAGGTATCATCATGAAAAGGAGATTGACCATACTGACCGCCGTGCTGCTGCTTTGTACGGCATGTTCCGGAACACAGACAGCAGAGGAAAAGCCGTCTCTGGATTCTCTTGGTTCCACAGAGAATGTCAGGGGTGCGCAGATGGAAATTGCATACAGCCATTCATGGGCAGGGAAACTGGTGGCGAATGCGGAATTCGGGAGCATCCTGCTGGCAGGAGACAAGCTGCTGTTGAACGGTATCAAAACGTCGGATGCCGGAAACGGTGACTACTATCTGTATGACATGAAAAGTGATGCGCTGACCGAGCCGTTTCATTTCACGGAGAAGTATGCCGATGAAACGGATTACTCGTTGAGTGTGAACGCTGTTGTGCCGTCGGGGGAAGGGTATGCACTTGTCTACAGCTACACCCCGATCTCAGAGGATATGTCACAGAGTCAGCAGTTTGTGGAATATTATGATGCAGACTGGAACTACCTCTCTGAAACGGAACTCACCATCACAGCCGATGATAAGGTCATCAGCAGTGTTGTCCCGACAGAGAGCGGTTACTGTGTACTTGAAAGCGCATGGTCGAACGGGGATTATTATCTTGTGGACAAGGACTGGAACAGGATCGACAACCAACTGCATGGGACAAATGGAGGAGAACTGTTCACTGGTGCGGATGGCAGCGTCTATCTTGCAACGGACAATCGCATCAGCAGAGTCGATCAGGTCAGCGGTGTCAAGGAGAGCCTGAAAATTGAGGGATTGCCGGAGCAATGGAAAGGCGTATGCAGTGGGTATGGGGATGTGCTGTTTGGGGTGTATGACAGTGAGGCATTTTATGCGGTACATGCCGATATGACGGCGGAGGTGCTTGCGGATTGGGCAGCATCTGACATCATGGGAGAGTATCTTATAAATGTCATAATGACCGCAGATGGACGGCTTTGTGTGAGTACCTACGGCGATGATGGCGGAATTTATCTGCTCACACGAAGAACGGAAGAGGAGATGCAGAATATGGAGCTGATCACGCTTGCAAGTGTGATGGACAGCACTGCCATTTCTGCTGCCGTCAACAGTTTCAACCGACAGAGCAAGACGATTCGCATTGTGATGCAGGATTATGAGGACTACTTTGATAATGATGCAGCACCGGGGCATTATCGGGATAAGTGCATTGAGATGTTTGAGAAGGACTTGCTGTCGGGAAATGTGCCGGACATCATCTGCACCGACTCTCTGCCATGGGAGAATTACGTGGACAAGGGTCTGTTCGAGGATCTGTATGCATGGATGGAGGCAGACGAGGATTTCCACAAGGATGATTATGTGATGAATTTCTTTGATGCTATGGCATATGAAGGGAAATTGTACCGTTTCGGGAACAGTTTTTCTCTTTCCACTGTCGTAGGGCGCACGGATATGACCGGCGATGCACAGGGACTGACACTTGCCGATTACAATCGTATTGCACAAAGTGTACCAGAGGGGATGCTGTTCACAGAAAGACCAACCAAATCGTATGTACTTGACAGCTTCTGCACAGGCATTATGAACACCTACATTGATACAAAAACCGCAGAATGTCACCTTGATTCTCCGGAGATGATCGGGTTTCTGGAATTTTGCAATACCTTTCCGGATGATCTGAGCATGTACAGTGCAGAGGAGGGAGATATCTGTCTGAAAGCAGAATATTTTTATTCGCCGGGTGATTTTCACGAACGCATTGCGAATGATTTCGGGGATGCGGATGTCTCGTTCATCGGTTATCCCACCGCAGACGGCATCGGAAACGGCGCACAATTTGCCTGCACCGGCGAGATGGCGATGTACAGCCAGTCGGCACATAAGGCAGAAATATGGGAATTCTTTAAGTATCTGCTCTCCGAGGAGATGCAGGACAGCTCTGTCATGTATCTGCCTGTCCGCCGCAGTTCCCTGCAAAAGCAGATCGACACAGCGATACAGGAATCTGACGGCACGATCACGCAGACAGAGATGGATACCTTCCTGTCTGTCATTGATGCCACGACAAAGAGTGACTATTATAACTATACGATCTCCAACATTGTGAGCGAGGAGGCGCAGATGTTCTTTGCCGGGGATCAGACGGCACAGCAGGCGGCGGACAATATGCAGAGCAGGGTGAGTATCTACCTTGCGGAGCATTCATGAGGAAGAAAAGCAAGAGCAGACAACTCCGCTCTTGCTTTTATGTTTGTTTTCTTATCGGATCGCCAGTTCACCTCCGGATTTCTGCTGAAGACGCAGCTTGTCCGTCACAAGGGCGATAAATTCTGAATTGGTGGGTTTTCCCTTGCAGGTGTTGACGGTGTAGCCGAAGAAAGCATTCAGCACATCCAGATCCCCTCTGTCCCATGCGATCTCGATGGCATGGCGGATGGCTCTCTCCACACGGGAGGAAGTGGTGCTGAATTTCTGCGCTACAGTGGGATACAGGAGCTTTGTCACACTTTCGAGCAGCTCCGGGTTCTCGATGGACGACAGAATAGCGGAACGCAGATAGTGGTAGCCCTTGATATGGGCAGGTACGCCGAGCTGATGGATGACTTCTGTCACCACAACTTCCAGATCCTGACCTGACTGATGAATGCCGCTGTTCTGGGATGTCAGTGACAGGATGCGTTCCGCAAGCACAGATATTTCAAATGGTTTGAGCATGAAATATTTTGCGCCAAGCTCCATGATCTGCCTTTCCACGAAGGGATTGTCATAGCCGGACGTTACGATGAATGCAGGAAATTCTGATGCTTCCGCTTTGGTGCGTTTGATCAGCTCAATGGCATCCATGTGGGGCATGACACTATCGATCACAACAACATCCGGTTTTTCTTCCAGTATGGTGTTCAGCAGAACGTTGCCATCCTTTCGGCGTGTGATTGCATACAGATCATAGTTGCGCAGGGTACTTGCGGTTGTGATTCCATAATCCACAGTATCGTCACCAATTAAAATCTTCTTTTTGGTGGTCATGATCTCTCCTCCTTTGCTCTACGAATACTATAGTAACACATTTTTCTAAAGAAATCAATAGCGAAATATGGGAAATAATGGAGAATCGTGTCGAAGCATGGCATGGATTTTCTGTTGAAAGAATAGGGGAAAAGCTGTTGAAAGTCAAGAATGGGGATGTTGAAAGTCAATTATCTGACAACTTTCCTGCTTAAAATTGTACTATAATTTAGCATAGATTACCAAATTATATACATTTGGTGATTTTGCACTGCTGTTGAAAAAGGAAACAGAAAAAAACCACCCTGCAATTGCATCAGAGATGCACTGGATAAGAAATATTGTTATTTTTTATCAAAGCATGTCCGGAAGACCTGACAGGGTCAGAAAAGAGATTGACAATACTGCATATTCATAATATGCATGAATAAATGCATGAAAGACATAAAAATGTAAAATTTATTTGTATATTTATACAAAATGCTTGACAAGCATAGATGGATGGTGTATAATAATAATGTTTATTATGTGCTGGTATGTTGATGCAGCCGGCAGGTTCAGGAGGAGTTTATCATGGCAAAAGAAATCAAAAAGGTAGTACTGGCATATTCCGGCGGTCTGGATACTTCTATTATCATTCCGTGGCTGAAGGAGAACTACAATAACTGTGAGGTCATTGCTGTTTCCGGAGACGTGGGGCAGGGCACAGAGCTTGATGGTCTGGAGGAGAAGGCTCTCAAAACGGGTGCGTCCAAGCTCTACATTGAAGACCTGACAGAGGAGTTTATCACGGACTATGTGTTCCCGACCGTGCAGGCTGGTGCGATCTATGAGAACAGATATATGCTCGGAACGTCCTTTGCACGTCCGATCATCGCCAAGAGAATTGCAGAGATCGCCCTGAAGGAGGGTGCAGATGCCATCTGTCACGGCTGTACCGGCAAGGGCAACGATCAGGTGCGCTTTGAGCTTGCCATCAAGGCATTTGCACCGGACATGGAGATCATTGCTCCGTGGCGTATCTGGGATATGAAATCCCGTGATCAGGAGATCGACTATGCAGAAGCACACAATATTCCGCTGAAGATCAACCGTGAGACTAATTATTCCAAGGACAAGAATCTCTGGCATCTGTCTCATGAAGGGCTTGACCTTGAAGATCCGGCTAATGAGCCGCAGTATGAGAAACCCGGTTTCCTTGAAATGGGCGTTTCCCCCATTGATGCGCCGGACAAGCCTACTTATGTGACCATTCATTTCGAGAAGGGTGTCCCTACTGCCATTGACGGTGTAGAGATGAATGGTACAGGTATCGTTAAGACGCTGAACAAGCTCGGCGGTGAGAACGGCATCGGTCTGGCTGACCTCGTGGAGAATCGTCTGGTCGGCATGAAGTCCAGAGGTGTGTATGAGACTCCCGGCGGTGCGATTCTGTACCATGCTCACGAAGTGCTGGAAACGATCACTATTGACAAGGAAACTGCAAGAGTCAAGCAGTATCTCGGCATCAAGTTTGCTGACATCGTATACAATGGTCAGTGGTTTACTCCTCTGCGTGAAGCAATGTCTGCCTTTGTGACAGAGACACAGAAAACTGTGACGGGTGATGTGCGCCTGAAGCTCTACAAGGGTAACATCATCAACGCCGGCGTGACATCTCCCTACACGCTCTATGATGAGCAGGTCGCTACCTTCGATGCGGATGAGGTCTATGACCAGAAGGACAGTGCAGGCTTTATCAATCTGTTCGGTCTGCCGATCAAGGTAAAGGCAAAGCTTGACCAGCAGCGTGCTGAAAAGAAGGACTGAGTCATGGCAGATGAGAAGGTGCTGAACGGCGAAAATCTAAAAAGAGCCGTGTTGGAGGACGTGGATATGGAGTGTGCCGTATTCAGCGGCAGCAATCTTTTCTGTGCAGCGGTGACAAATTCCACACTCGATGAGATGCGTATTGAGGAAAGCAGCATGGAGAATGCACAATTCCGGAATATGGCGATGCGTGGGACATCCTTTCAGTCATTGGATATGCATGGGGCAGCTTTTGCCAATGCCAACCTGACAGGTGCAGAGGTAAAGCATCTTGATATGAGCGGTGCAAAGCTGGAGCATCTGAGCATGGCAGATTCTGTGTTTGAAAGCATCGGCTTTTCGGGCACACAGTTCAACAAATGCATCTGGGGCAATGCCACGATCGACGGTATTCCGGTGCGTGATCTGCTTTCCGCATACAAGGAACTGCACAATAATTAAACAGAAGCCCGGAAGCCTGTGTACAGGTTTCCGGCGCTGTCATTTACAAAACCGGAGGAAACGCTATGGCACTATGGGCAGGAAGATTTTCAAAAGAGGTCGATGCGACCGTCAATGCATTCAATTCATCCATTGCATTTGATGCAAGAATGTATGCACAGGATATCCGGGGCAGCATTGCCCATGCAACTATGCTCGGTGACTGCGGCATCATTGCAAAAAGTGAGAGCGAAGCAATTGTAAAAGGCTTACAGGGGATACTGGCAGATATTGAGAGCGGTGTACTGGAATTTGACCCGAATGCGGAGGACATTCATATGTTCGTTGAGGCAGAGCTGACAAAACGTCTTGGGGATACCGGAAAACGTCTGCATACTGCCCGCTCCCGGAACGATCAGGTTGCACTGGACATCCGGCTGTATCTGCGGGATGAGATCGATGAGATCGCAAAGCTTGTGCATGAGCTGACAGGCACGCTCTGCGATATGGCAGAGCAGCATACGGAGACTGTCATGCCCGGCTACACGCATCTGCAAAGGGCACAGCCTGTGACCTTTGCACATCATCTGCTTGCCTATGCACAGATGCTCCGACGTGATTTGCTGCGGCTGCATGATGTGAAGGAGCGGATGAATGAGTCGCCCCTCGGATGCGGTGCGCTTGCCGGAACGACCTACCCCATCGACCGCTGGCAGACGGCAAGGCTGCTTGAATTTGACCGACCGACGGACAACAGTCTGGATGGAGTGTCGGACAGAGATTTCTGTGTGGAGCTATGCTGTGCGTTGTCGCTGATCATGACGCATCTGAGCCGTTTTTCGGAGGAAATCATCCTCTGGTGTTCGTGGGAATTCAAGTTTGTGGAGCTGGATGATGCCTTTGCAACGGGTTCGTCCATCATGCCGCAAAAGAAAAACCCCGATGTGACTGAGCTTATCCGGGGCAAGACAGGCAGGGTGAACGGCGATCTCATGACGCTGCTCTCCATGCTCAAAGGCTTGCCGCTTGCCTATAACAAGGATATGCAGGAGGATAAGGAAGCGATTTTTGATGCCATTGACAATGTGAAACTCTGCGTAAAGACCTTTATTCCCATGCTGAAAACCATGCGTGTGCTGAAGGACAACATGCGGAAAGCTGCCGCAGGCGGTTTCATCAATGCAACCGACTGTGCAGATTATCTGGTGAAAAATGGTATGCCGTTCCGGGATGCCTACAAGATCACCGGTACGCTTGTAGCGCAGTGTATCCGGGAGGGACTGACGCTTGAAACGCTGCCGATTGCAGAATACCGGAAAATGTCTGATCTCTTTAATGAGGATGTGTACGAAGCCATCAGTCTGGAGCATTGTCTGAAAGAGCGTTCCTCATTCGGAGGACCTTCTCCGCAGGCAGTTGCAGAACAGCTTGAGGGTCTGCGCTATGAACTGGAACAGATCAACTGGTGGGAATGGACGGAACAGGTATGAAAAAACGAGCATTTCTGTTCATTCTTGCGTTGACAGCGTTATCAGTGCTGATCTGGTTTATCGGAGAAGTGCTGATCGCCATCTTTATCAACAATTACTGGGTATCGTTGGTATGGGCGATCTTCTGTCTGGTGGCATGCTGTACCTACAGCGTGTGGAAATGTCCCCATGCACCGGATGAGGACGAGGATGAAGAAAAAAAGTAACGGGAGGACAATATGAAGGTATATGTGGACGGTCAGGCAGGAACGACCGGACTGAAAATCATTGACCGTCTGGAACAACGGACGGATGTTACTTTGCTGAAAATTGCGGATGAGGACAGACATGATCCTGTCAGACGTGCGGAAATGATGGCGGAGTCGGATGTGACCTTTCTCTGTCTGCCGGACGATGCAGCAAGAGAGGCTGTGACCCTTGCCGATGAGGAGACGAAACTTATTGATGCTTCTACTGCCCACAGGACGGATCCGGCATGGGCATATGGGTTTCCGGAGCTTTCGGAAGAATTCCGGCAAAAGATCGCATCTTCGTCAAGGGTGGCAGTACCGGGATGTTATGCAAGCGGCTTTCTTTCCCTCCTTTATCCGATGGTGAAACATGCGCTGCTGCCGGCGGATTTTCCGGTGTTTGCCTATGCGACATCCGGCTACAGCGGTGCAGGCAAGAATGCGATCGCTGTCTATGAGGGCAATGACAAGCCGGAGGAATACAGCAGCCCCCGTCAGTATGCATTGTCGCAGCAGCACAAGCATCTGCCTGAAATGCAGTTGTTTTCCGGACTGACCTATCCGCCGATGTTTAACCCGATAGTCTGCGATTATTACAGCGGCATGGTCGTTTCCGTACCGGTGCAGACAAGGATGCTTGACAGGCGCATTACCCTCCGGCAGGTCAATGAGACTTTGCAGGCGCATTATGAAGGAGCGAAACTGGTGACAGTGAATCCGCTGATGCCGCCGGAGGAGCAGAAAGGATTTTTCCTTGCCTCAAATACGCTGAGCGGACAGAACAAACTTGAAATTTTTACATTCGGTAACGATGAACAGATGCTGCTCTGCGCACGTCTGGACAATCTCGGCAAGGGTGCATCCGGTGCGGCAGTGCAGTGCCTGAACATCATGATGGGCATCGAGGAAACAACAGGACTTCTGTAGGGGGCGATAGCTTGGAAAAAAAGAAATTTGAGGGATTTGATTTTGTAGAAGGCGGCGTGTGTGCTGCGAAGGGCTTTCTGGCAAACGGTATCCACTGCGGACTGGTGCATAAAGCACTGACAGATGAAACCACCACACAGGCAAATCTTCCGCCTGAAGGCAAACAGAAGAATGACCTTGCTGTTATTTATTCCGAGAAACCTTGTGCAGCGGCAGCTATGTACACCACAAACAAGGTGCAGGGTGCGCCGATCACCGTTACCCGTGAGCATATCAGGGATGGTTCTGCACAGGCGGTCATTGTCAATTCGGTCAATGCCAACACCTGTAATGCCGACGGTGTTGAAAAGGCAAAGGCAATGTGCAGACTTGCGGCAGAAGCCCTGAAGCTGAAGCCGGAGGACATTATTGTTGCATCGACGGGTGTGATCGGACAGGTGCTGCCCATTGAACCGATCGCAGCAGGGATCCCGGCACTGGTGAAAGGTTTGCGTGCGGACGGCAACACGGAAGCTGTCCATGCCATCATGACGACCGATATCCAACCGAAAGAAGTTGCTGTTACATTCAACATCAGCGGCAAAGTCTGCACGCTGGGCGGTATGCTCAAAGGCAGCGGTATGATACATCCGAATATGGCGACAACATTGACGTTCCTGACGACCGACTGTGCCATTGATGCCGGACTGATGCAGGAGGCACTGCGTGAGGTTGTGGCATTGACGCTGAATCGGGTCAGTGTGGATGGGGATACGTCTACCAATGATATGGTGTGCGTGATGGCGAATGGCATGGCAGGAAATACGGAGATCACACACGAAAATGCCGATTATGAGATGTTTAAGGATGCTCTCTATGTGGTACTCATGAATCTTGCCCGGATGATGGCAAGGGACGGCGAAGGGGCAACAAAGCTCATTGAATGCTTCTGCCACGGCGCACAGGATGACCGGACAGCGGAGATCGTGGCAAAATCCGTCATTACTTCAAGCCTGTTCAAGGCGGCGATGTTCGGAGAAGATGCCAACTGGGGAAGGATCCTCTGTGCCATTGGTTATGCACCGGCTGATTTTGACATTCATGCCGTGCAGGTCTACCTGCGTTCGTCGAAGGGTGAAATTGAGGTGTGCAGGAATGGCGCAGGTGTGGACTTCTCTGAGGAGAAGGCAAAGGAAATTCTTGGTGAGGAAGAAATACTGGTTGATATCTCCATCGGCATGGGCGAAGGCTCTGCGATTGTCTGGGGCTGCGACCTGACCTATGACTACGTACGCATCAACGGGGATTACAGAAGTTAGGAAGTGGAGAAATGCAGAATATTCCGAACGATGTCCGGGCAAGGGTGCTAAATGACGCCCTTCCCTACATCCAGAAATATAACAATAAAATTGTCGTCATCAAGTATGGCGGCAATGCGATGACCAATAATGAATTGAAACAGGCAGTCATGAGTGATATCGTGCTGCTGGCACTTGTAGGGGTCAAAGTGGTTCTTGTGCATGGCGGCGGTCCGGAGATCAATGACATGCTCCGCCGACTGGGGATCGAAAGCAAATTTATCGGTGGACTGCGCTATACAGATGAAGCGACGATTGATGTGGTGAAGATGGTGCTTGCCGGAAAGGTCAACAAGGAACTTGTAATGCTTCTCGGGCAGTACAATGGTAAGGCGATCGGGCTTTGCGGCATGGATGAAAAGATGCTGCTTGCAGAACGTGCCTATGGTCCGAATGATGAAGATCTGGGCTATGTGGGGTGTATTACCAAGGTCAATGCCGAGCCGATCTCCGATGCCCTCAATAACGGCGTGATCCCAGTCATTGCGACCGTTGCAAGTGATGAAAAGGGGCAGGCGTACAACATTAACGCCGATACGGCAGCCGCACGGATCGCTGCTGAACTGAAAGCGGAGAATCTCATTCTCATGACGGACATTGCCGGTCTGCTCCGGGATAAGGACGATCCGTCCACATTGATCTCTACCGTGAATGTCAGTGAAGTGCCGTTCATGAAGCGCAGGGGCATCATCAGCGGCGGCATGATCCCGAAGATCGACTGCTGTGTGGAGGCGGTCAGACGAGGTGTCAAGAAAACTGCGATCATTGACGGCAGAGTGCCGCATTCCATCCTCATTGAAATGCTGTCCAATGAGGGACTTGGCACACAGTTCCGATGATTATTTTGTTGCGGCTGCTGCCTGTGCTGATCGGTCTGCTCTGCATCATAGCAGCATTTGTGCCGGGCAGACGGAACAGAGTGGCGCATCCGTGCGACACATGGGGCATTGTTGTGGGATGCAGGACACAGCCTGTCTATCAGCACCGGGGTGAAGCACAGGCTTTTGCACCCGTGGTCAGATATACAACAGACAAAGGGGAAATCACGGCAGTCAGCCGGCATTATGTACCGGAGTGGCAGTATGGATACCGGACGGGTGACAGGGTAAAGATCCGCTACGATACACAGCAGCCGGATGTATTCTGTATCTGCGGCAGCGGCAGATGGCGTAGAGGGATGCTGATGACTGTCGGCATTGGTACGATATTGGCATATGGGGTATTATGGGTGCAATATCATTGAGTAAGGAGCAGGATGCAGCATGAACACGATTGAACAGACAAATGCATATATTATGCCGACCTATGGGCGCAGTACTGTCGTCATTGATCACGGCAGCGGTGCATCCTATGTTGACGAAGACGGAAAGAGCTATATTGATTTTGGCAGCGGCATCGGGACAAATTCCCTTGGGTGCAGCAATGCGATATGGGAAGACGCAGTCTGTGAGCAGGTACGGAAGGTGCAGCACACTTCTAATCTGTACTATCACAAGCCGCAGGCAGAGCTTGCAGAAAAGCTTGCTGCCATGACTGGTTACAGCAAGGTATTTTTCGGCAACAGCGGTGCAGAAGCAAATGAGTGTGCCATCAAGCTTGCCCGGAAGTATAGCTATGACAAATACGGAAAAGGAAGGCATACCATCATCACACTTGTCAATTCCTTCCACGGCAGAACGCTTGCCACACTGTCGGCAACGGGGCAGGAGGTGTTTCATAACTACTTCTTTCCGTTCGTGGAGGGATTCCGGTATGCGAAGGCAAATGACATTGCCGATCTCCATGCCAAGATAGATGATACTGTATGCGCTTTCATGATAGAATATGTGCAGGGCGAGGGCGGTGTCATGGCACTGGACAAAGCCTATGTGGAGGAGATACGCAAAGTTTGTGATGAAAACGACCTGTTGCTGATCGCTGACGAGGTGCAGACAGGCGTTGGCAGGACGGGAACATTCCTTGCCGGAGAGCAATTTGGCATCCGGGCGGATGTGACCACGCTTGCCAAGGGTCTGGGCGGCGGACTGCCCATAGGGGCATGTCTTGCGAATGAGAAATGTGCAGAGGTACTGAACGCAGGGACACATGGATCCACGTTCGGCGGCAATCCGGTGGTCTGTGCCGGGGCAGTGAAGGTACTGGAGATGATGACACCGGAGCTGCTGACATCCGTTAGGGAGAAGGGCGATTATCTGCGTAAACGGCTGCAAGTGTCAGACGAAGTGCAGGCAGTTTCCGGAATGGGGCTGATGATCGGCATTGCCCTGAAAACCAAAAAAGCTGCCGAAGTACGGCAGGCATGTCAGGAACGTGGGCTGATCGTATTGACGGCAAAAAACAGAGTAAGACTGCTGCCGCCTCTCGTTATCTCTGATGAAGAACTGAAAGCCGGTGCAGATATCCTGTGCAGTGTTCTGGAGGGATGAAGTATGGAACTGATCATTACTCTCAAAGGTTCCGGAAAGTATGCAGTCACTGATCCCAAGGGCAGGAATATTTACTCCGTAACAAAAAAACGGAAGCTCGTCGGCAATCCGATCACAACACTGCATGATGCAAGCGGTTATGCGCTGTATACGCTCATCCGGACGGAATCGGGCAGAAATCCGGCATTTCAGATCGTGTTTAATGATTCGCTCTATATGACAGCACAGTGTACGTCCATGTATGTTGACCCCTGTGTCAGATTTGAGGGGGACGGGACGGTATATGAGCTGAAAGGAAAAATGCACAATAATATGAAACTGCGGAAAGATGGTGTTGAGATCGGCGGACTGACAACAGAGGCTTTGACGAATGGTGACCCCAGATATTCGCTGATAGTGGATAATAAGTACTTTGACGACATCATTCCGTTGTTTGTGGTGATAGTTGACAAATGCTTTAACGGTTCAAACAAATAAGGAGGAAACTGTTATGAAACACTTATTGAAAATGCTTGACCTGAGCAAGCAGGAAATTGTTGATATTCTGAATCTTGCAGATAAGCTGAAATATCAGACAAGGCATGGCATTCCGCATCCGATGCTGCAAGGCAAGACACTGGGAATGATTTTCCAGAAGGCATCCACACGTACCCGTGTGTCATTTGAGACGGGCATGTATCAGCTTGGCGGCTATCCGCTGTTTTTGTCGGCGAATGATCTTCAGATCGGCAGGGGAGAGCCGGTACAGGATACAGCAAGGGTGCTGTCCCGGTATCTTGACTGCATCATGATCCGTACCTTTGCGCAGAAGGAAGTGGAGGATCTGGCGGAATACGGCAGCATTCCGGTTATCAACGGACTGACGGACTTCTGTCATCCCTGTCAGGTGCTTGCAGACCTGCTGACCATCCGGGAGTACAAGGATACATTTGACGGGTTGAAGATGTGTTATATCGGCGATGGGAACAATATGGCAAACTCGCTGATCGTCGGTGGTCTGAAGGTCGGCATGGAGGTGTCGGTGGCATGTCCTGATGATTATCGTCCGGACAAGGAAGTGATGGATTTTGCAAGTGGGTATGACTGTTTCTCCATCACCAATTCTCCGCTTGAAGCCGCAGCCAACGCAGATGTGCTGCTGACAGATGTATGGTCGTCCATGGGCATGGAGGCAGAGATCGAGAAGCGGAAAAAGGCATTTCAAGGCTACCAGATCAATGATGATATCATGGCGGCAGCCCATGCAGATGCGATGGTGATGCACTGCCTGCCGGCACATCGTGAGGAGGAGATCACCTCGAAGGTCTTTGAGGCACATGCGGCAGAGATTTTTGATGAAGCAGAGAACCGTCTGCACGCACAGAAGGCAGTCATGGTCAAGCTGATGCTGCCGGATGCAGAATAAGAGAAAAAGTCCTTGATGCATAGTCAAGGACTTTTTTATGACAAGATCGATAGATTGACAGCCGCAGCAGGGATAGCGTCAATAAAAGCTATCTGTCATCCACGGGAAAAAGTTACGTGCCACATAATAGGTAAGTACAAGTCCGAGCGTGACGAAAAGGAAAAGATTACTGCGTGGGAGTATATACACCTTTTTTCCGAAAGCGCAGCACACCAGTTCTGCATACAGTGCAAGCAGTATGCCCGTCAGGATGCAGATGACCGGATTGTAGCGAAGTGATTGGATGATATTTCCGTCAAGCAGTGACAGCACAGCACGAGTATTTCCACAGCCTGGACAGAGGTAGCCGGTAATCGCATGAAATGAACATTCGGGATAGAAACTGCTATCCACCATCCGGTGAATGTGTGGCTTAAATAGCATTACCGCCCCTAAAAGGAGCGGTATCAAAATGCTGAGAAATACTGAAATTTTGCGTGTTCGTGACATTACTTGATAAAGAATGTCGGCAGTGTGGTTACAACGGCAGAGTAATCCCCAAATCCTTCTGCTATTCCATCTGCTATTCCAGCACCCAGAATTGCACCTCCGAGGACAATAACAAGAATTGAAGGAATCAAAGAGAGAACATTCAGGATGATACCAGCAATTGCCATGCCTTTACCGCCGCCAACACCATCTTTGACTTTTTTAAGTGCAACAGCGCCAAGAATAATTCCGACAATAGAGAGTACTATGAAAACGAATCCAAGGATACCACCAGTAAACAGTGTAAGGCATCCCCCTAATGCAAACGAAACGATTCCCAGCACCATTGACGCAATCGCCAGACCGGCAGGCTTCTTTTCTTCCATGAGAAATCACTCACTTTCTTAAAATTTTATAAGAATAACAATTTGTTATACTTACCATTTGAACAACCCAGACATATCATTATAAATATGTAGGCAGAGTATAGCAGACTTCAAGGTAGTCTTCCCAGTCAGTAATAAATGCAGGGAACAACGCAGGTGCAACAATTGTCAGCACGACAAAAACCAAAGTAAGCAAACTCATGATGATCCCGGAAACAGCCATACCTTTTCCACTGCCCGTGCCATTTGCAATGCTGATCATTGCCCCGATTCCAAGAATCAGTCCGAGTACGGCACAGGGAATGGAAACAAAAACGCAACATCCAAGCACAAAGCCGATGATGCCAAGAATCATAGATGCCACTGCGAGTCCTGAACTTTTTTGGGGTTCCATGTTATCACACCCTTAAAACAAAACTATACTTTTACAATTCACAAAAAAGTCATTCCATTATCACTATTTTAACACGATAAAAGCATTATGTCAAGTGCTTTTTGATAAAAATAAGATGAATTCTTAAAAATTAAGTAATGATGAATAAAAAAACAAAAATTTAATGATGTTTATACGTAATATTACACAAAAATGGAAAAATATCGGGAAACCCTCTTGACAATCCTCAAGGAGTATGCTATAATAATAAAGCTGTCTCACAAAGGGCAGCACCACGAGTCCACAGGGCACTTCAAAAAAAGT
The DNA here is from genome assembly GCA_947630845.1 of uncultured Clostridia bacterium. Taxonomy (GTDB): domain Bacteria; phylum Bacillota; class Clostridia; order Oscillospirales; family Ruminococcaceae; genus UBA3855. Next base: position 1 of record CANRJB010000001.1, on the reverse strand, counting down.
G